>NZ_BAABJG010000006.1:0-908517 GCF_039543185.1 Paenibacillus vulneris
CTTTAGAGTACCGGCGTCAGCTTGTGGCATAGGGTTTTTTTCAATGTCTACAAAATGGGGTCTTGACCAATCCGTAGTGACGCTTTTTTTATGGAGCCTAGGGGGATGTTGAATTCCTCATTTTATTTGCTGACGGAGCCCCCCTCCGACGACAAACCTAGCGGTAGAATTCAACGCCGTGCTCGTCCGCTCCGCTCCCTGCGCGCGGACTGAACCCCTTTCAGGGGTTCGCCCCCCAATGAACATAAAAAAACGCCACTACGCTAACCGTAGTGACGCTTTTTTTATGGAGCCTAGGGGGATCGAACCCCTGACCTCATCGCTGCCAGCGATGCGCTCTCCCAGCTGAGCTAAGGCCCCGTATGATTTCGGTAAATTTTTCACCCGACAATTAGGTATTATACACGGTGCTCGGCCTATCGTCAAGCGATAATTCAATATTTTTTTCGCGGACCCATCAAGCAAATAAAACAGGTGCTCAAAGGATATCATCGATGGATTCCCCGCACCTGCTTATTACTTTTTATCTTCTCCTACTTGATGCTTGGACAAGATATCTGTCAGCTCCCGCATGAACATGTTGATGTCTTTGAATTGGCGATAGACGGATGCAAACCGGATATAAGCGACCTCGTCCACCGGGTACAGCTGTTCCATGACGATCTCCCCGATTTCGCGGCTGTCCACCTCAGCGCTTGCCGTATTGCGGATCTGCTTTTCGACTTCGGATACGATCATATCGAGCTGATCTACAGACACCGGACGCTTCTCACAGGCGCGAATCAAGCCCCGGAGCATTTTTTCCCGGCTGAATTCCTCACGGCTGCCATCCTTCTTAATAACAATAAGAGGCGTCTCCTCCACCATTTCGAAGGTGGTGAACCGCTTGGTACATTTCTCGCATTCTCTTCTTCGACGAATCGATTTGTTCTCATTGGCCGAGCGCGAATCCAACACCTTGGTTCCGTTATAGTCACAGTATGGGCATTTCATTTCTTTATCACTCCTCTTGGTTACGAAATCAGGCGTGCAGATATTGCCAGCGAATCCCTGTAATGATCTTCAGGGAAAAGCACATAATAGGTTTACCAACTTACAAGGAGGTGAACAGACATGGGTGCAGGACAATCTCGCAGCAGTAACGCTTTGGTGGTACCTCAAGCTAACGCAGCTTTGGATCAACTGAAATATGAAGTTGCTCAAGAGTTGGGTATCGCTATCCCTCAAGACGGTTACTACGGTAACATGGCTACTCGTGACACTGGTGCCATCGGGGGTCATATTACTCGTCGCCTGGTGCAAATCGCTGAGCAAACACTTGCTGGCGGCAACCGCTAAGTAGAAGTCGGGTAGAAGTATTGGACAGTTGCTCCTTAGGGGCCTGTCCAATGCTTCTTTATTTTTGAGGAGCGATTCCCCATTCCTTCGCATAAAGCTTATGATATTTATTATAATAATACAAAACGCGCTGAATGTAATGCCTCGTTTCACCATAAGGAATGGAATCCGAATTTTGTAAGGTGCCATCCCATTCTTTATTCTGAAGCCACCGGTTTACTTTCCCCTGACCGGCGTTATAACCGGCAATGGCAGCGATGGTGTTCCCATTAAACTCCTTATGTAGATACCCCAGGTACCATGTCCCCAGCTCAATGCTGACGGATGGGTTATCCAAATCATTCTTATAGGATGGGGAGAACCGTCCGGCGTCCACGATCCACTCTGAGGTGTCTGGCATAAGCTGCATTAAACCGTAGGCGCCTTTTTTGGATGAAATGTTCAACTTATAATTGGATTCAACTCGAATAATGGCTGCAACCAATAGCGGGTCCACCTCGTAGCTCGCGGCATGCTGCCGTATTTCCTCTTGATAGCGGATCGGATATAACCATTTACCCACAATATCACTGCTAAGGAACATGAGAACTACGAAGGTAATTAAAAGAAGAGCAAATACTCGCTTTTTCCGCCAAAAGCCGATGCTCATAGCAGCCTCCTTCCCCTTAAGAACGCCTCCACCTGTTTCTCCGTATCCGCAAGCGTCCCTTGATTATCTATGACAATGTCAGCCTTGGCTTTCTTCTGTTCAATATCCATTTGGGCTTTGAGGCGTGCTTCCGCTTGGTCTTCCGTGAGCTTGTCCCGGTCCATGAGACGCTGAAGCTGAAGACTGCGCGGTATGTACACTACCATGACGGCTTCGAACATCGACTGCAATCCCGATTCATATAACAAGGGAATATCGACGACCACCAGCTTGTCCGGATGCGATTGCTCATACTGCTGCATTCTTTCGCGAATTAGCGCACGGATCGAAGGATGCATGATATTTTCCAGGTCTTTTAATGCCTGCGGATTGCCAAAGACCAATGCTCCCAGCTTTTTACGAAACAACGTACCATCTGGATTCAAAACTTCCGATCCGAACCGTTCCACAATTTGCGTCAGAACGGGACTGCCAGGCTCTACTACCTCTCTGGCAATACGGTCGGCATCAACCAGCATCGCGCCGCGCTGCACCAGCATCTGGGATACGGTGCTTTTGCCGCAGGCGATGCCTCCGGTTAAACCGATATTCATAGGGAATTCTCCTTCGACGTTCTAGGTTAGTTATGCCCCGCTATAAATAGTACATTATATCAATTTCATAATACCCATAATAATCAATATGCATCCGGGAAAAACCGATAACCGGCGGAGCCAGGACATATCCGAATACTTATAACCTATTCGCAAGCCGGTCGCCAGGAAAGTCCCGCTGGCCAACGCGATTACGGCGGAGGTAAGAAGCGGTGCAAAGCCGATCAAAGCGGCCCCGATACCCGCTCCGAAGGCGTCCAGTGACAGCGCAATCCCGAGAAGCAAAGCTTCGTAAGGTGAAATATTACCCGAACGGTCCATGTCCGCAATGGATGGCGTACGCAAAATTTGAATAACCAGTCCAAAACGCTTCAACTCAATATTCAGCACTTCCCGTGTCGTCGGGACGCTGTTCCCTCCCGCAGTACGAACAGGCACTCCGGATGAATCGCGGGAATCCCCGTTGTCCGCATCCTTTTTCTCCATCATGACTTGATAGACCGCCCAGATGCCAATCCCGATCAGGATTACGCCCCCAATCGCCCTGGCAAACACCGGATCGACAAATTGGCTGATGAACACCCCGATTTGCATGGCAAGATAAATGATAAAACCCGAGCAGCAAGAAATGATAGCAACCGATAAGAGCGGCATACGTATTTTACGCAAGCCGTACATGACACCAACGCCAAATCCGTCCAGACTGACGGCTAAAGCCAATATCAACAAGGAGATAAAAGGCAGCATGGTAGTTCCCTCCCGACCTTTGTACTCCTTTACTATATGGCGGATATGGGCGGGGGGTGCATCATGCGAAACCCGTCAGAAGGCTTCTTTAAGCACCGGCTTTTCTAGCATTTTTTCGCTTCAAAGGCTGGCATTTCGGGCAAAAATGAGTTCCGCGGCCTGCGACAACGGTCTTTTCAATCTCATGTCCGCAATGCTGACAGGGCTCGCCTTTACGGCCATACATTTGCAGCTGATGCTGAAACATTCCGATTTCCCCCTGACCGTTCACGTAGGACTTGATAGAGGACCCTCCGGCCGCTACGGCATCGTTCAATGTTTGGATGATGGCTTCATACAAGGCAGCCAATTCCTTGCGCGAGAGCGATCCCGCTTCCCGTTCAGGATGAATTCCTGCAGCAAACAAGGACTCATCCACATAAATATTCCCTATCCCGACGATATATTCCTGATTCAAGAGCAAGGGCTTGATTTTGGTAGTCCGTCCTTCCAGCTTTCTTATGAAGGCATCCAATGTAAACGTCTCGTCCAGCGGCTCAAGTCCGAGCTTTTTGAGCGGCTGCTCGTTAAGCTCCGTTCCTTTGGGGAACAAATGCATCGTGCCGAACTGGCGTACGTCCTTATATCTCAATTCGCTTCCATCGGTAAAATGAAACACCACATGCGTATGAAGCTCCATGGGATCGTTCTTGTCGTAGACGCCGTAACGGCCTTCCATCCGCAGATGGGAGACAAGTGTAAAATCATCCGTACGAAGAAGGAGGAACTTTCCTCTGCGGTCCACTCCATGAAACGTCTGTCCCTGAAGCAGCAGGGCAAATTCGTCAGGCTCCTCCGGGCGCTGAATAATGCGGCGCAAACGGACGTCAACCTGCTCTATGGTTTTACCGACGATCAGCTGATTTAATGTTCGTTTAACCGTTTCTACCTCCGGCAATTCCGGCATGCTGTTCACCTCGAAGCTGTATATTTATTTCAACGTCTACCGACAAGCTATAGTAAATCTGAATGTCCCAATCGGCTAAAAAAGGGATGAGGAACGTGCATCGGCCTCTATCACAGCTCGTCCTTCACACATTCCCCGGATGCTTGGATCTCGGAAAGAACCTATATTATATTACTTAGCTTCATACCAGTTCAAGCCTGTGTCGACTTCCACTTTTAGAGGAACGACGAGCTTCAGCGCATTCTCCATCACTTCGGCTACGGTTGTTTTCATCGTCTCGATTTCATCCTCCGGCACTTCGAACACCAGTTCGTCATGCACCTGAAGAAGCATCTGGCTTTGGAGCCCGTCCCGCTTCAAGCGTTCATCCATTTGAACCATAGCCAGTTTAATGATATCTGCGGCGGTACCCTGAATCGGCGTATTCATCGCCGTCCGTTCCGCGAAGGAACGGAGGTTGAAGTTAGACGCCGTAATCTCCGGCAAGTAGCGGCGGCGATTCAGCAGCGTCGTCACGTAGCCGTCCTGGCGGGCTTTCTTCACGATGTCGTCCATATATTGGCGAACGCCCTGGAAGACGGTGAAATACTGCTCAATAAACTGCGAAGCGTCTTTTCGGGTAATGTTCAGGTTCTGTGACAAGCCGTAATCGCTGATGCCGTACACAATGCCGAAATTGACGGCTTTCGCCTGACGGCGCATGTTGGAATCCACCGCATCCTCAGACACTCCGAATACGTCCATCGCCGTCTTCGTATGAATGTCCATGTCCTTGATAAAAGCTTCAATCAGCTTCTCATCCTGCGAAATATGGGCCAGCACCCGCAGCTCAATCTGCGAATAATCCGCCGTCAGGATGGACCATCCCGGCTTGGAAGGGACGAAGACCTTGCGGATTTTGCGTCCTTCCTCCAGCCGGATCGGGATGTTCTGAAGATTCGGATACTGGCTGCTCAGGCGGCCGGTTGCCGCAATGGTCTGCCGGTAGTAGGTATGCACCTTCCCCGTATCTGGACGAACCTCTTTGAGCAGCCCTTCCACATAGGTGGACTGGAGCTTGGCCAAGGTCCGGTAGTGAAGAATATGACCGATCGCAGGATGATACGGCTCGAGCTTCTCGAGCACCTCGGCGTCGGTCGAATAGCCGGTTTTCGTCTTTTTGATCGTAGGCAGCTGCAGCTTTTCGAATAAAATCTCACCAAGCTGCTTCGGCGAGTTGATGTTGAACTCCGTTCCGGCCGCGTCATAGATCGATCTCATAATAGCTTCCAGCTGTGTCCCAAGCTCCTGGCCATACTGCTTCAAAGCCTCGATATCGACCTTGATGCCCTTTTCCTCCATGTCAGCAAGGACGCTGGCCAACGGCTGCTCCAGCTCATAGAACAGCTCGTTCATTTCGCTTTGCTCCAAATCGCGCTTCATCGGCTCTACCAAGCTATGAATCGTCATCGCCTTGCGGGACAAATGATCGCTCAGCAGCTCCAGCTCCGGAATATGGAACTTGGCGCCTTTGCCGAATACCTCTTCATCCGATTTCAATATAGGCAAGCCGTATTTGACCGACAGCCCGTTCAAGGTCAGCGCCGATTCCGTCGGGTCCAGCAAATAAGCGGCCAGAAGGATGTCGAAGGAAGTACCGCGCAAATGAATGCCGCGCCATGCCAAAACTAGAGCCGCCCGATGCTGATCATAGATGGCTATCGATTTCTCCGGAGACTCGAGCCAGGCTTTGAACGATAGCGCTTCCTCATCCTTCCATTCAAGCAGCTCGGCTGGCACATAGTAGCATTTGTGCTCCGTGTACAGGGCAATGCCTATCATCTCCGCGATATGCGGATTATCCCCGGCAGCCTCGACGTGCAGACAGGTAACCTGGGGGAGCGCCTCCACCAAGGCCGCCAAGCCTTGCCGATCCTGGACAGCAACCACATCAATGTCGACCTGGGAAGCTTGGGTTCCGTTATCGGAATCCGCGGTCGAGAAGTCCATTTTCTCGAGAAGCGACTTAAATTCCAATTTACGGAACATGTCGCCAAGAGCTTGTCCGTCGTAACCTGTAAAGGCAAGCTCCTCCCATTTGGTCGTGAGCGGCACCTCGCGGAAGATCGTCGCCAGCTCCTTGCTCATTCGGGCATCGTCCGCATGCTGCTCGACCTTTTCCTTCATCTTGCCTTTCAATTGATCCGTATGGGCCAGAACGCCCTCCACCGTCTCATATTCGTGAAGCAGCTTGAGCGCAGTCTTCTCCCCTACGCCTGGAATTCCCGGGATATTATCGGAGGCATCCCCCATCAAGCCCTTCAAATCTATAATTTGCTTCGGCGTTAAGCCGTATTTTTCTTTAATCTCGCTTGTATCGTACAGCTCAACCTCACTGATGCCCTTTCGCGTCAAAGCGATGGTAACCCGGTCTGAGGCCAGCTGCAGCATATCCTTGTCCCCTGTCACGACCAGAACTTCGATATCACCCTTCTCGTCGGCTATCCGGGTGAGCGTGCCGATAATATCGTCCGCTTCATAGCCCTCCAGCTCGAATTGGGCCATGCCGAAGGCGCGAATCAAATCGCGAAGCAGCGGAAACTGCTCAGACAGCTCAGGAGGCGTCTTGGCTCTTCCGCCTTTATAGTCAGCGTAATCCTTATGTCGAAACGTGACCTTCCCCGCATCAAAGGCAACGAGAAAGTGAGTCGGTTTTTGCTCCTCCAGCAGCTTCAACAGCATCGTCGTGAATCCGAATACGGCATTCGTATGCAGACCGCTCGAATTGCTGAGTAAAGGTAATGCATAAAATGCGCGATTAGCAATACTGTTGCCGTCAATCAAAATTAATTTCGACATCGTTACACCCCATTTTCCTTAACATCACTACTCCATGATAGCATAGGACAACAAGAGAAAAAAAGCTTAGGCGCACATTCCCTTTCTTAGGGGTGACGGCGGCCGCATGAGCATAAACATAGAATATAAGGCGATGCTTTTCGCGCAAAACGGAGGTAGAATGTTATGAGCACCTCAACCCGGCCCCAGGGCAAGAAAGCCATCTGTTTTGACGTCAATCAAACCTTGATCCATCAGGGGATTCACTTCGAGCAGGCTTTCCGCTCCGTTTGGAACGACTATTACTCCCGTTCGGTCCAAAGCGATGTTCCACAAGCAGAGGAGCTGTGGAGCAAGTATCAGAACTACTGGCAGCAGCACAAAAAAAACCGTACCGCGCGGCTGCAGCTGGACGATTTGCAGCAGCAGTGCCTGCAAAGCGCGCTCAGAGAGCTTCGTGTCCCGGTCCATCAGCAGTTTACCAACGATTTTTTCCAGCTGGTGCGCAAATCCCGGCTCGCCGCCAAATCATTAGCCCCCAAGGTAGAGGAGACTCTGCAAGCGCTGGCACCGCGCTTCAAATTGGCCATCATCAGCAATAGTCCGAGAAGCGAAGTAACCCACTTGCTCCAACGGTTCAAGCTGAACGGGTATTTTCCGGAAGAACGGATATTTACAGCCAGGAGCTCTGCAGACAAAAAGCCCAACATTCCTTTATTTAAAACGGCCATCCGTACGATGGAGTTATCTCCGAGGCAGCTGGTCATGGTAGGAAACTCATGGAAGCATGATGTTTGCGGGGCGACTAAAGCGGGGCTGGATGCCGTCTGGGTTCAATCCCACAGCACCGCAGCCAGGAAGATCTCCCAACAGAAGCTGGGAAAGCGCAATGTGTACTGCATCCAGCAAATGGATCAGCTGCTGGAGCTATTCTGATCTCGAGGCTGCTCAAGTCCAAGACATTCGCAGTGAACGATGCTGCCGGGATAACCTTTGGACAGCTTCTTCAATCTTGCCGAGGCCTTAGATATTTGCTCCAAGGTAACTGCCTCTGCCAGCTCGCATACGATCAGCGATAAAGAAATGGTTACCCCGTTCGCCTCGATCCGATTGCCGCCGCGGTCCTCCACATAGCACCAATCATCTCCTTCATAGAAGAGCCTTACGCCCTGATCGAACCGGCGAATAATCTCCCTGCACAGCTTCTCCGAGTCCACGGACGAGGTGATGGCGATAAAGTCGTCACCTCCGATATGGCCGACAAAATCGAACGGCTTCCCGCATACCACGATCGACTGCTGAATCACATCGGCCGTATATTGGATAAGCTGATCCCCTTTTTGAAATCCGTACCGGTCATTGAACCATTTAAAATAATCCAAATCCGCATAAATAACCGAAAATCGCTTCTTCTCCATCAGCCATTTATTGAGCTCCCGATGAATTTGAATGTTCCCGGGCAACCCGGTCAAAGGACTGGCTACCTTCGCACTCTCCATCCTGGCGTTGGTGATGCATTCCAATATGGCGCGAATGGAAGCGGCTCCCGCCATCTTCCCCTCGTTCGTAATGATAACCAGGTCGTACAAGTTGTTGATATCTCTCGAGGTTGCCAGCTGAGATACTGTCTCCACCGGCATATGCTGATCCACGATCAACGGCTCCGCATCCATCACCTGATCGATCGTCCGGTTCCAGAACAGAGAAAACCCGTATTGGCCGGCCAGCTGCTGAAATAACCTCTCCCGCATCATCAGACCGACGGGCACATCCTTGCAAACAATGACGACGCCAGGCGCGTTCACATTCGATTTAAAATAGTTCGCTACCTCCGATATCAGCGCCTTGTTGTCAAAGGTACGGATAGGCGCAATCAAATCGCCGATAGCCCATGTGCTGCCCGCCGAATCGTGGATTTTGCGCTGTTGGACGATGCGTTCGACCAGCTCCGGAGCCAGCGCCGCTTTCTCCAAGGAAGGTCTCCCCAACAAGTAGCCTTGTCCGTAATGAATGCCCATTCGGGTCAAATGATGCAGCTCGTCCGGATGCTCGATGCCTTCCGCAATGATCTCTATATTCAGCTTTTGGGCAAAAGAAACGAAGGTTTCCAGTATCGCTTCCTTCGTTTTATGCGATTCTACGCCCTGCACCAGGGAACGGTCCATCTTTATAAAATCGGGATGCAGCTCGGCAATCGCCTGCAAGGACGAATATCCCGCACCGGCGTCATCGATGGCAATGCGATAGCCTTGATTGCGGTAATGCATCAGCAACTTCTTCGCCATGGAAAAGTCTTCGATGGAGCTTCTCTCCGTTATTTCGAATACGATTCGATCCGGACTCATTCCTTGTGCCTGCAGCAGCTCCAGCGTCCTTCCCGGCTCGAACTGGGGGTCGTAAAGAATCGCTGCGGATATATTGATAAACAAGAGCTCTGGCCCGGAGGCGAAGAAGGCTCCTTGAATCGCTTTCTCCCTTGCCAGCCTGTCCAGCGGGTACAGCTGTCCTGTTTCGTCGGCATAAGTAAATAACGGCAGCGGCGAATGGAACGGATGATTATGAGGTCCCCTCGTCAACGCTTCATAGCCTAAAATACTGCCGTCCTTTAAGGATACGATAGGCTGATAAACGGAATGGAGCATTTTATGCCGCAATATCATTTGAATTTCGTTCTGTACATAAGTCTTATCCGCGTGGAAGACCGAATTCTTGTGGACAGCGGTCATACGTCTCATCCCCTCTGTGGGCTAATGGATATATATCCCACTCTAGCATAGGATGTTTAACCCAGTGTAAAAGTCCCGAATCAGTTTTGTAAATCTAATGTAAATCCTCATAAGATAAGAATAAAGACCCTTGCACTGTCTGAATTGTGGGCTATGCCTTGCCATATTAGAAGCTTTCACAAACCGATCGCCGGTTGACATCAGGGTAACACGAAAGCTGTTTTCATGATTGAGGATAAAGGCGTTGCCTCGGCGGTGCTCAAGAGAAGCCAGTTTACCATCGGGGTCATTATCGATCCCGAAAGCAACCGCATTGAAATCAAGGCCGCCGTTTAACCGGCGGCCTATCTTCACTTCTACTCCCCCCAATCGCTTTGGCGGTCTGGGGGGATTGTTGAGCTGCCAGTATCTCGAGAAATGCTGCTAAGTACGGAGGTGGGGTATGCCTCGGAGGAGTTTACGTCCGCCTTTGAAATCCGTGAAAATACCACTAATTCTAATCAGATTCACGGGTTTCAACAGCGGCCGGAGGGGCAGACCCCACCGAAGTATGAGCAGCATTTCGAGCCTGCCTCGTCCGCCCCTCAACAAACAAAAAGACCGCCAAAGCGGTCCTCCCATCATATGTTCAAATCCTTGCGCTTCCCCGTCACAATATAAATGACGCCTTCGCCGATATTCGTGCAATGGTCGGCAACCCGCTCCAAATAGTGAGCTACGAACATCAGATGCGACAGCTGACGGTTGCGGGCAAACTCGCTGTTCATCATCCCGATAATTTCATTCATCAGGCTGCTGTACAGCTTATCAACCTCGTCATCCTTTTCGGCCAGCGCAGCCGCGCGGTGAATATTGCGCTCGGTGTAGGACAGCAGGCTTTCGTGCAGCATTTCCCGCACGAGCACCGCCATATGCGGGATATCCTCCAGCGGCTTGATAAGCTCTTCGCCGGATAAGCGGATCGCGATCTTGGCGATATCGACAGCGTGATCGCTGATCCGCTCCAGATCCGTTGCGATCTTCAACGCGGTGCCGATGATGCGCAGATCTCCTGCCATCGGCTGCTGGAGCGCGATTAGGCGTAAGCAGCGCTCCTCGATCTCCAGCATCATGCCGTCGATGATATCATCTTCGACCACGATCTTCTTCGCCAGCTTGTCATCCAGCTTGGCTAAGGCGTCAACCGCGTTCGAGATGGATTCCTCGACCAGATTGCCCATCTTCAGAAGCGATTGCTGCAGCTCATCGACATTTTGGTGAAAACTTGTTCTAGTATCCATAATAGCCCCCTCGCATCGTTTGCATTATCCGAAACGCCCGGTGATGTAATCTTCCGTTCTTTGATCCGTTGGTGCGGTGAAAATTTTATCCGTTTGATCGGATTCAATTAACTCGCCGTTCAAGAAGAAAGAAGTGAAGTCGGAAATACGTGCGGCCTGCTGCATGTTGTGCGTCACGATAATAATCGTATATTTTTCCTTCAAGGTTTGCGTCAGCTCCTCCACCTTCAAGGTAGAGATCGGGTCCAGCGCGGATGTAGGCTCATCCATCAACAGAACGTCTGGCTCTACCGCCAGCAGCCGGGCGATGCAAAGACGCTGCTGCTGACCGCCGGATAAGCCGAGAGCGGATTTATGCAGGCGATCCTTTACCTCATCCCACAAAGCGGCTTGCACCAAGCTTTTTTCCACAATTTCATCCAAGACAGCTTTCTTCTTCGTGCCATGTATTCTAGGCCCATAGGCAATGTTATCGTAAATGCTCATTGGAAAAGGATTCGGGCGCTGGAATACCATGCCGACCTTTTTGCGCAAGGACACGACGTCCATCTCTTGGCCATAAATGTTTTGTCCATCCACATAAATGCTGCCTGTAATTCTAACGCTGTCGATAAGGTCGTTCATCCGGTTCAATGTGCGGAGAAAGGTCGATTTACCACAGCCGGAAGGACCGATCAGGGCCACAATGGAGTTGTTTTTGATTTCTAATCCAATGCTGTGCAGCGCCTGATTTTCTCCATAAAACAGGTTGAGCTTTTCTACTTTGATTTTGTTTTTCTCCATCATGCTTATTTCCCCCCGGAAAGTCTTTTTTGTAATAAGCGGCTAGGAATTCCGATCAGCAGGTTGAATACCAGCACGACGATCAGCAGCAGCGCTGCGCTTCCTTTGGCAATTTGCTTGGCGTCAGGAACGATAGCCTCCGACTGGACGTACCATAGATGCGTGGCCAGCGTCTCTCCCATCGCGAGCGGATTCCAATCCGGGAAGAAACGGGATACCGACAGACCGGCGGTATAGATCAGGATGGCCGACTCCCCCAGGGCCCGTCCGGCCACAAGGGTAATCCCGGTAATCAAGCTCGGCATAGCGGCAGGCAAGAGCACTTTACGAATCGCTTGCCAACGGGTCGATCCGAGTGCAAGAGATGCTTCCCAGTATGATTCCGGAACCGAACGAAGCGATTCCTCGGTTACGCGGACCAAGACCGGCAGATTCAACAGGGATAACGTAGCCGCGCCGCCGATAATGGAAAATTTCAATCCAAACAAGTTCACAAACAGCAGGAAGCCAAACAATCCGAAAACGATGGATGGTACGGAAGACAATGCTTCCACGGAAACTCTTATGAAATCCGTAAATTTATTTTGCTTGGCATAGATCGATAAGTACACTCCCGCTCCGATCCCGATAGGAAGGGAGAACAACAGGGACAAGAACAAGATATAGAAGGAGTTGAACAGCATCGGCCCTACGCCGCCGCCAGCCATAATCTCCTGAGGCTTGCCGGTAATGAATTTCCAGGATAGCTGCGGCAATCCGTCACCCAAGATTCGAATCAGGAACCACGCCAGCAGCAGCATGATCATGATGCCGGTAATCCAGAAGAATGCCGTAGCGATACGATCCGTTGTTTTACTTGTCATTTCAATTCACTCCTCTTGGCAACCAACCGGATGATAACGATCATGGACAAGGAGATCAGGAGCAGCACCAGCGCCATCAAATAAAGCGCGTTATTCCAGGTCGTACCGTAATTCGTGTTCCCCATATCTTTAACGATCGCGGTTGTTAGTACGGTAGTCGATTCCAGCAGCGATCCCGGCATTTGCGGTGAGTTCCCGATAACCATAAACACGGCCATGGTCTCGCCGATCGCTCTGCCCATTCCAAGAATAATCCCTGTAATGATACCTGGACGAGCAGCCGGAATCAGCACTCTCCAGATCGTTTGCCAGCGGGTAGCGCCCAGTGCCAGCGATGCTTCTTCCAATCTGCTGGGCAAAGCACGGATCGCGTCTTCAGAAATAGACAGGATCGTCGGCAGGATCATAATCGCCAGAATAATCGCTGCAGGCAAAATTCCGTACCCGATCGTTCCCGTCATTTTGGCGAGCATCGGAACAACGACGGTTAATCCTATCAAGCCGTATACTACGGATGGAATCCCTACGAAAAGGTCCGTCGCCGGACGCATGATCTCACGCACCCAATTTGGCGCAATTTTTGCCATGAACACTGCACCGGATAAAGCCAGCGGTACGGAAAATACTACAGATAACAGCGTCAGCAGCAGCGTGCTGTACAAGAAGGAAAATATCCCGAATTTATTCTGGCTCGGCGTCCAATCCGTTGAGAAAAAGAACTCCCAAGGGGATACGCCGGAGAATGTCTTGACTCCTTGGATTCCTACGAATGCAATAATGGAGAATATAATGGCTGATACCAGGATGGCGCTGCCGACAAAGATCCATTTCATTACTTGATCCGTGCGGTTTTGTTGCTTGGTCCAGCGGCTAACTTTCTTTTCTACTGTTGCTCTCTCATTCAGCTTGTCAACGAAAGAATTCACGACCTTTTGCCCCCTACTTCTTTATTAAATGAACGACCACGGCTTGCTGCACCGTCATCCAACGTCCGTGCGCCTTGTATGGTTCTTTTTTATCATAGAGGACATTTGTTAAAGCCATGCCGTTGAATTGTTAAGACAATGTAAAAAATGATTGAAACGCGTTGAAAAAATCATCTTTTATGTCAAAAAAGAACCCGGCTCTATAGAACCGGATCTCTCATGAAGCATTGTTATTTTTTCAGCAGATCAGCAGGCAGGAACTTCAGCTCTTCCACTTTCTTACCCTGGAACTCTGGGCTAGAGATATAGTCGATGAATGCTTTCACAGCGCCTTTAGCTTCGCCTTTAGTGTACATATGCTCGATACCGTACAAAGGATATTTGCCTTCTTTGATCGTTTCTTTGGAGAAAGCTACGCCTTCGAATTTCAAAGCTTTGATAGTGTCGTTCAAGTAAGGAGTATCAACATAACCGATAGAGCCTGGAGTAGAGCCTACTGTTGTTGCAACCGCACCGCTGGACTCTTGAGTTACGCCGTCTTTGGTAAATTCTTGTTTATCCAAAACGATTTGTTTCACAAGAGCACGGGAACCGGAGCTGTCCGGACGATGAACCACTACGATTTTAGCGTCTTTACCGCCAACTTCTTTCCAGTTCGTGATTTTGCCCATGAAAATATCGGCAGCTTGAGCTTTCGTCAAGTTATCTACGTTCACATCTTTATTAACGATCAGTGCGAATGGAGCAATAGCCACTACGTGGTCAACCAAGCCTTTATCTTTGTACTCGTCACCGGCAGCGATGTCGGAGTTACCGATATCGGAAGTACCGTCAGCGACGTTTTTCAGACCTGTACCGGAACCGCCGGCCGTTACGTTAACCGTAACCTTCGGATTTTTTTCCATGAATTCAGTGGAAGCTTGTTTGACCAAAGGAAGCAATGCGCTGGATCCGGATGCCGTTACAGTTCCTGTCAATTCCGTGGCCGGTTCTGGTTTCTTGTCCGTGTTAGCAGGAGCCGCGCCGTTCGTTTGTGCTTTTGAATCAGGAGCCGGTGTTTTCGTACCGCAGGCTGCGAGAACCCCCATAAGAAGAATGGTGATCAATGCGAAGGTGAAACCTTTTTTCGAGAAATGTTTAAACATCTCTTCATGTCCTCCCTTTATTTTGGCTCGTATTTTGTTTACTTGGACATCTTAACAAGCCAATGTAAAGTTTAAACCCTCAAAACGTAAACGGAATGTAAAAGTTATTTTTGTCGAATTTCATTACTTTTTACATATATTTGGCACTGTGTTAATAAACCCTTTCTATACTATAGGAAAAAGGATCTAGGACTTCGATCGAATGTCCCGGTTCTATCAATGAAGGAAAAGTGGAGGGGTTATTCATGAGCGCAAAGACAAAGAAGCTGCCGACTCTATCAAATTGGACTTTAAAAATGAAGCTGATGATCGGCATGACCGCGATGCTTGTCTTGTTTCTGATCGCAGCCTTGTACAATCTTCGTCAGATGGATCAAATGAAGGTGCATCTAAGCCAGCAGAACGATAAGGTGGAATTAAAGCTGATGGCCCTGGAATTAAAGGAAATGGTGCAGGAGCTGAATATCATTGCATCGGGTCTTGAAATTTCCAAGAAAGCCGAGTACATCCCTAAATATAATGAGAAAAGACAAGTTTTCGATGGAATGATTAAAAGAATAGGCGATACGGCCACCACAGCGGAACAAGCCAAATGGCGCAGCAAGCTGATTTCGTTAACGGTTGAATATACGAATACGTTCGACGTTGCGGCCAAGCTGGTACAGGAGAACAAGCTTCCTGCGGCGGACCTCGATAAAAATATGGAGTACTTATATAATGAATCGCAAAGATTGATGGCGGACATATTCGTCAATGTGGACCAATTCTATGTCGCCTACTCGCAGGACGCGGCGCAAGCGATAGCGGAAACCCAGACGCTGCTGAACCGTACGGTCATCGCCATGTGGGTAGCCTCCGTCCTTGTCGTCGTATCGGGTGTCGCCATCGCCGCTCTGCTGATCGGTTCGTTCGTCAAGCCCATCCGCAAGCTGCAGCAGGCGGTACAAGCCATGGCCAGAGGCGACTTAAGAGCCAAAATCAACAGCAGCTCCAAGGACGAGCTCGGTGAGCTGAGCCGCAGCTTTGACCACATGGTCGATCAAATTCGCGACATGCTCTCGCATATGCAATCCATTGCCTTGTCGCTGTCCGAGCACTCCAGCTCCTTCCACGGCTTCTCCAGCTCTACGGCGGCCGCCAACGCGGATATTATCCGTGCCATACAGGAAATATCTACGGGCGCTGATCAGCAGGCCGGACAAACGGAGCACAGTACGAATCTGATTGCCGAGGTGGAGCACGAGATAGAGAAAATAGCGGAGAATTCCAGAACGATTCAGCAAAAAAGCCGGGAGGCCGCATTTAACACCCATCTGGGCTCCACCTCCATGGAAACATTAAGAGCAGCTACCCAATCCTCCGAAGAGGTGCTGAACAAAGTGTACGCCGCCATGGAGAGCTTATCCGGCAGCACGGTGCAAATTCATCAAATCATCAATACCATTACCGATATCTCGCATCAGACCAATGTATTGGCTTTGAACGCCGCTATCGAGGCGGCACGTGCGGGCGCACAAGGACGCGGCTTCTCCGTTATCGCCGAAGAGGTCCGGCAGCTGTCTCAGCAGACGAATGAATCGTCCAAATCCATCGCGGTCATTATCCGTGCGCTGCTTGAGCAGACCAAGGAGCTTGAAGCGAACCTGAATGTCGCCAGACAATCGTTCGATCAGCAGAACAACAAAATGACTGAGAGCATCGACGCGTTCCAACAGATCCGCACGTCGATGGACATTTTGTCCGAGCATATCGACCATATGCAGGAGCAAATCGGCACCGCGAAGGAAATGAACGGCAAGCTGGTGGAGTCGGTTCAGTTCGTCGCAGCTATCGCTCAGGAAACGGCGGCAGGTGTGGAGGAGGTCAGTTCCACCTCGGTGCAGCAGGACACCGCTATCCAGCTTATTGCTTCCCAAGCCGACGATATTCTGGAGCTGTCGAGCAAGCTGTTCCATGAAATTCATCAATTCCAGATTGATGACCATGCGGATCAGGAGACCGGTCTTCCCCCGTCTTCCGCCGGTTCGATGAAAGAGGAATCACGCACAGAAGCGGACTCCGAAACGGATGGGAATGCAGCCCGCGGCCAGGTAGAAGAACCTGCTGTTGAGCAGGGAGCCGGGACAGACCCGGAAGCAGGTCCCCGCAAGCAAGAGGGGGAGAAAAAGCTCGTTAGTGTAGGATAAAAAGGATAGACTCCAGGAGAAGGGCGAAGCTTGTCGCCCTTCTCTTTTTCAATTTGACCTTTTTCCCGAATTCCCCGCCTTATTGACACGCCGCCGGGAAAGATTGTCGCATCCATGACGATTGCATAGAAAAACTACTTTCTTTAGCGAATGAGCACTACCTTTGTCACCCTTGCAGGGACTCGGGGAAATGAGGCGAATAGCTAGTATCAGGAAGCAATAATTCATTTCAAGAAACAGATCGGAGGATGTGAAGATGGAATTTGTATCTACCAAAGAAGCCGCTCAGATGCTTGGGGTAAGCTCCACTACGGTGAAGCGTTGGGTTGCCTTTTTTCAAGGATGGTTTCAAAAGGATGCGCTCGGTCATTACATTTATTCTCCCGAAGACATAGAACGTCTGAGATCTATTCATGAGCAGCTTCAGCAAGGCAAGACGATGCAGGCTATCTTGAACGAGGACTCTCCTACTGTGAAGACGTCCCCGTCATACGTGCCCTCACAGCCATCTCCTGTTACGGAGGAGCTTCTTCAGCGCATCAATCAGCTGGAGCTTCAGTTGGCGAAAAAAGCGGACGATATCGTTTCCATGCAAATTTTGCAGCATCGGACCGAGCTTGAGGAAATACGCAAAACCGTTCAGGCGTTGGCGGCGGATGTTGAGAGCATTCAGCGCTCCATGTCCCGCTATTCTGAACGTACCCTCGCCTCCCTCCGCGAAACGCCGAAAGCCGCCAAGAAAAAAAGCTTCATGAGCGCGTTATTCAGCTTATTCTAATGTCCCTTATACACTGTCATGAGTACAGGAAAATGCCCTGCGCTCCACCGATCGGGGATGCAGGGCACTTCCATCATTTTCACAAGCTTCTGTCGGCTTATTCTATGTGAGCAACTTCCACTCGCTGTCCCGTACGGATGGAGTCCATAACAGCCTGGGTGAACGCCATATAACGGACTCCGTCGGTGAAAGACGGACTGCCTTTGGTGCCGCTGCGCACCGCTTGAATGAAATCGCGCTCTACGGTCCACTCCTTGCGCTGCGCTTCCGGCACCTCCAACTTCCTTTCCTCGCCTCCGGCATGTAAAACCAGCTGAGTCCGTTCAGGATAACAGGTCAGCGTCCCTTTGCTTCCATAAATGGTCAGCTGGGATTGTCCACCCTGCACCGCTCCTGTGAACAAGGCCGTCAGCAGCGGCCCCCGGGCAAACTGCCCCAGTACCGTAACCGAATCGGGCAGTTCCACCCTGCTCCTGCCATCCCCGTCTTGAGGCCGTTCTTCCACCCAGATGCGCCCGTCTGCACATAAAGATTGCAAAGGACCGAACCATTTATTCAGCACTTCGCCCATAATCCCGACATCCAGCACATTGATGCCCTGCAAATCCGCTCTCTGTCTCCAATACAGCGGCTTGGATGCATCCGCATATTGCGATGAAGGGTGTGTCAAATGAACATGACGAACCTCGCCAAGCTCCCCGTCCTTCAGCAACTGCATGACGAACGGCTCTACCTTCATATAATTCGGCGGAGGGCACAGCATCGTCGTCAGGCTCGTCGATTGGTCCAGCTTGTACATCTGCAAAGCATCCTCCAGATTCATAGCCATACGGGCTTGCGAGAATACATGCTTCCCTCTGGCGATGCAGTATTCCGATATTTCCCGGTGCAGAATCGGCGGCGTGCAGATAAATACGGTATCTACCTCGGAATCATCCGCAACCTCCTGCCACGTCTTATATACCTTGCGGAAGCCGAACTGCTCGGCCGCCTTCTGTGCGTTCTCGTATCTCCGATTGGCAACAGCCGCCAGCTCAACGCCTTCTATTTCCTTCAAATTGGGCAGATGACGCGATTTGGCGATCCCTCCGGCTCCGATCATCCCAATGCGAATATTCATAAGCAGATCATCCTCTTTTCTTCGATAATGGCTGCGTTCACACTTTCATATATCCTTTTTCTCAACCTCTTTCATCATAATCAAATCCGTACCGCATGAAAAGACAAAAAGCTCCAAATATTTCTTTATAATAGGTCGACAATTCACGACAAATTCCCTCGCTTGGTCTATAATAGATTCATAGATTGATAGACATAATAAGGTGAGTGGAATGGATGAGCAAGTACGCGGCAATTGTAGTTATTTTGATGATCATTTTCTTAGCGGGATGCGGACAAAAACCGGTAAAACAGGAAGCCGTCGAACCGTCTCCGGCACCTGAACCGGCATTAAGCTCCACCCCCATCAGCCAGACCTCCATAACTAAGGAACCGGTTCATCACAGCAGCACCGTTGTGAACCAGGTAAAAATGGCTGAAAAACGCGTCGCATTAACATTTGATGATGGCCCCGACACCAAGTATACGCCGCGGATACTGGATATTTTGAAAAAGCACGAGATCCACGCCACCTTCTTCCTGATCGGGGACAACGCGCGCAAGCACCCTCAGATGGTCAATCGGATTCTGGAGGAGGGCCATGTGCTCGGCAATCATTCTTGGGATCATCAGCTGCTGACCAAGCAGGATGCCGAACAGGTCCAAAGCGAAATCAACAAGACCGATGACCTGCTGAAGAGCATTACCGGACAAGCTCCAGCACTCTTTCGCGCTCCTTATGGGGCGGTATCTGCCGATGTCTTGGATGCTGCTGGAGCCGCAGGGCATCAGATTATCGGCTGGTCCGTCGATACGCTGGACTGGAAGGGCAAATCCGCCGCAGAAATCATGAGCGCCGTCAAAAAAGAATTGCGTCCGGGAGCTATTATTTTGCAGCATTCCGCAGGCGGCAAAGGCGGAAATCTGAACAATACGATTGAGGCGCTACCGTTGATTATCTCCTACCTGAAGGAGAACGGTTATACCATTGTTACGGTACCCGAGCTGCTATCTGATGATCGCGTAGCCATCAAATAGAGAGGTGTCTTCACCGGCAGAAGAAGGCCGCATGACCTTGTGAAGGGTTGCGCGGTCTTTTCCTTTTGCAGGCCGCATTTCAAAGCTTCCTCCGGCTGAAAGAACGGTATGATAAAAGCGTTTCCAAACGGCGGTGCAGCCCCGAATTTTCCCTTATGTTCATGGCCCCCATGTATGCTATACTAGGATGGTGTTTACAATATTTTAATATAGATAATGTGGTGATATACATGGGGGAACTGCAGCTCGCAGTTCGCAATCAGGGGATCAAGGTCGCACGGCGGCTGCCCATGGTTGTCTGGTCTATATGGATTGTTTTTTTAGTGGAGCTCATGAGCAGAGGCGGCTGGGGAGATACCTTCAGCTGGACGTTCCATGCCCTGCCCGAGCTGTTTCTTAACACGCTGGTTGTATTGGCAGTTCTCTTTCTTTTTATCGCTATTACAGGCAGAGTTCAGCTGTCCTTCTGGCTCGTTGCGACGCTTTGTCTTATCATGGGGTTAATCAGCGGAGTCAAGCTGAGCATTCTTGGCGTTCCCTTTCTTCCGTGGGATTTGCTGCTAACGAGCGAAACGAAGGATATGGTGCAATACCTCAGCGGACTTCTTAACTTTACGGTCATTTCCGGTATTATTGCGTTTATAGCGATCAGTCTGCTGCTGCTTTACAAGCTTCCGCGGTTTCCTTTCTTCTTCCGCTGGAAGCACCGTTTAGTTCTGGGCATTGCATCCGTTCTTCTATTGGGCTCGATCTACACCGACGGCTCTCTATCCTTGAAAACCTGGACCAAGGTTCAGAATTTGGCCTGGGACCCGTCGGAGAACGTGCGTACGAACGGATTTCTGCTCTCTACGATGATGAATATGAAATTCCTCTTTATGAGCCAGCCGGAAGGGTATGACGCCGACAGTATACGAAACGTCGTTTCATCCGTAACCCCCGCCGTCAGTTATCCGGGGGACGTTAAGCCTAACATCATCGTCGTACTGAGCGAATCGTTCTGGGATGCGACGCAGATCAAGAATATCAAGTTCAGCCGCGACCCGCTTCCGTTCTATCATGAACTGGTTTCGAAGTACACCAGCGGCACCATGCTGTCCCCGCAATACGGCGGCGGAACGGCGAATGTGGAGTTTGAGGTGCTCACAGGCAATTCGATGCGTTTCCTGCCACAAGGCTCGGTAGCTTACAATCAATACATTAACAAGGATATCGATTCGCTGGCCGGAATCTTATCGCGGCAGGGCTACAAGACGACAGCCATTAACCCGTTTCACAGCTGGTTCTATAACAGCAAGAAGGTTTATGAGAAATTCGGGTTTTCCAAATTCATTTCACAGGAATTTATGAAGCAGGATTATGAGGGGCCTTATCTTGCGGATCGCGAGGTGGCAAGGCAAATATTCGAAGCAAGCGCCCGGACGGAGGGACCTGACTTTATTTTTGCCAACACGATGGAAAACCACTTCCATTACTATCCGGGTAAGTTTAAGGAAAATACGATTGAGGTGACCGGTGTCACAGGGGAATCCAAAGGCTTGCTCGAAACGTATGCCCAAGGACTGCTTGGCGCTGACGACATGCTGAAGCGCATGGTGACCCATTACGAGAGCATCGACGAACCAACGATCATCGTGTTCTTCGGGGATCATTTGCCTAGCTTGGGCGATGACTATAAAGCGTATAGAGATACAGGCTACCTGAAAGAAAACGATCCTGATTTTCTCGATAAAATGTACCGGGTTCCCGTGCTGGTGTGGAACAACTACCTTCATGTGCCGAAGGAGCATTTGGATATGAGCCCTTCGTTCCTAGGACCTTACACCTTGAAGCTGGCGCAAAGACCAGGCAGCTATTACACGGATTACTTGTACCAGCTGTACCAGCGAATTCCGGTCATCCCGCCGGAGAACCGGTATGCGGATATGAAAATAAGCAAGGAAAGCTTAAAAACGTACGAAAGATTACAGTATGACATTATATTTGGTCAACAATTTGGCTACGATGGGCTGAAGAATAAGATCCATGACGAACATTACACGCTCGGTACGGGATCCATGGTCATCAACAGCGTTCAAGCCGAGTCTTCACAGGATGGGGATGTGTTGAAAATCTCGGGAGCGAATCTTCCGTTCAACAGCATTCTAAGCATTAACGGTGAGCAGGTTCCGACCCAATGGACCAGCGACAAGGAGCTGAAGGCCTCCATGCTTCTGGATAAGGCCAAACCAGGCTCATCCCCGCTAAAGCTTGAAATTATTGTGAAGGATTCGAAAAATGCCATCATAGCTAAATCCAACGAATACGATTATTCAAGAACCGCCGTTGGGGTCAAATAGCCTTTCTCCAAACAACAAGCTCGGCCGGATCTCTGCTTCCATGCAGACGCATCCTGCCGAGCTTTTATCATCTTAAGCTCTGACTTTTTATACGTGACTTTGAACCTCTTGTTCTTGAGCCGCCGGAATCTGCTGCTCCTTCTCCTTATGCTGCCGCTTCTCGAGCAGTTTGCCTATAGCGACGACGAGAACGCCGAGCGCAACCGGAATCAGCGTATGAAGCGCAGGACTGAGCGACTCTACCGCATGACCCACCATCTTGTCGTTAAGCATCATTTCTCCCGATGTATAGCCGAGCAAGGCGACCCCGAGCAGCACAATAACCGGGTAGCGCTTCATCAAGCTCATCAGCAGTTTGCTTCCCCATATAATCAATGGGATGCTGAAGGCAAGTCCACATCCGATTAACAGGTAATTCCCTGCGGCGGCTCCGGCAACAGCAAGCACATTATCCAGACTCATCACCAGATCGGCGACAATAATCGTTTTGATGGCGGCTCCGAGCCGATGACTGGATGCGAGCTTCTCCTCGTGATCCTCCTGCTTCATTAATTTCAGCGCGATCCATAATAACAGCACGCCGCCCGCCAGCTGAACATAAGGAATTTGCAGCAACCATACAGCGGCAAAGGTCAGCACCACCCTGAGTACAATAGCTCCCAGGCTCCCCAGAAAGATCGCCTTCTTTTGCTGCTCCTGCGGCAAGCTGCGGCATGCAAGAGCGATAACGACCGCGTTGTCACCGCTTAAGACGATATTAATAAACATAATCTGCACAAGTCCTAACAGCAACCATTGAACATCCATAGCGGTTTGTTTCCTTTCTTAATGAGTTCTGCCAATAGGGTTCCCGATTCCAATGCAAGGAATAGTACGGGCATGGAGGACCAAATACTATATTCATATGGGATTTCCCTGCAAAAAAGAATACCTTGATAACGGATAAGCAGCAGTACCGGCTTTTTTAGCGCCGGCACTGCCGCTCCGTCCTCTTTATCCTTCTTCGTTAACCAGTACGTTCTTCCCTCTCATCTTGAGGAAGAGCGGAATTGTGATCCACAATAATCCAATGATCAGAAAGACTAATGATACCGGCTTTTGCAGAAAAATCATGAAATCGCCATTGGATATCGTCAGCGCTCTGCGCATGTTATTCTCCATCATCGGGCCCAGAATAAGTCCCAGCACGAGAGGCGCCAGCGGGTAATCATTTTTCGCCAGAAAATATCCGACAAGGCCGCAGCCCATAATGAGCAGCAGGTCGAAGGTCGAGTATTGCACGGCATACACGCCGAACACCGAGAACACAATGATCAAAGGAATTAAATATTTGGTCGGCGTCTCGATGACCTTGGCGAACACTTTCACGAGAGGCATGTTCAAAACGAGCAGCATCAAGTTGCCGACAAACATACTGGCAATAACACCCCATGCGAGCTGTGGGTGGTCCTGGAACAAGAGCGGACCCGGCTGCACGTTATACATGATAAAGGCGCCCATCAGAATCGCCGTCGTCCCTGAGGACGGGATTCCCAAGCTGAGCAGAGGGATCATGGCTCCGCCGGATGCGGCATTGTTCGCCGATTCAGGGGAGGCAACCCCCTCGATAGCCCCTTTGCCGAATTTATCCGGGTTTTTGCTGAGCTTCTTCTCAACGATGTAGGCGAAGAACGAAGCCAGAATAGCGCCTGCTCCCGGCAGCAGGCCGATGAAGAAGCCAAGTACGGAGCCCCGTGCGATCGGGGCCGCGCTATCCTTCAAATCCTGCTTCGTCGGCAAAATGCGGTTGATCTTCGCAAGCTCGCCGTCGTTGCCTTCCCGCTCCAGGATCGTCTTGAACACTTCGCCTACGGCGAATGTACCTACGGCAACCGTCAGAAATTCAAGCCCCTGGTATAGCTCCGGAATGTTGAAGGTAAACCGTTCGACTCCGGACACGCTGTCAATACCGATCGTCGCGAGCAGCAAACCGAACGCGGTCATCATAAGTGCTTTGACCATCGATTTGCCGGCGAGCCCGCTTATCGCCAGAAGGCCCAGCACCATCAGCGAGAAATATTCCGCAGGACCGAATTTGATCGCCACCGCGGATAGCGGACGTGCCAGAAAAATCAAGCCGATCAGCGAAATGATGCCTGCCGCGAAGGAGCCGATGGCTGAGATTGCGAGAGCCGCCCCAGCCCTGCCCTGTTTGGCCATCTGGTAGCCGTCAAGCGTCGTGACGACAGAGGAGGACTCTCCTGGAGTATTCAGCAGAATCGAGGTCGTCGACCCGCCGTACATAGCGCCGTAGTAGACCCCTGCAAGCAATATGATGGAGCTGGTAGCGGCTTCTTCAGGCCCCAGCCCGCTTGTCATCGTCGCCGTGATCGGGATCAAGAGCGCAACGCCGCTCATGGGGCCGATGCCTGGAAGCACACCGACGACCGTGCCGATTAACACTCCCAGGAAGACGAATACGAGGTTATGCCATTGCATCGCTGTTCCTAGTCCATGAAGCAAATAATCTATCGTGCTCAATTTCATTACCTCCTGCAAGCTTATGCATGGAACCTATGCTTCTTCCTTAAGCTCGTAAAATTATGATAAGCCTAGCCAAGTTGGGAATCCGGGAAGAGAACCGTCCAGCACGTTAACATACAGAAAATACACACCGTACGAAAAAAATGCGGAAATGAGCAGCGAGATCCAGATTCTTCCCCTTTGCATCGTCTGAAAGCCTATGAACAGGAATAAAAACGTCGAGATGACGAACCCGATATCCTCCAGAAAATATGCGTACAGGACAGCTGCCGCAAAAATAATACCAAATCTTTTATAGTCCAGGTTCTGCTTCTGTTTCTCTGCCTGCTGCCTGCGAAACGTCTCGTAGATAAGTCGAAGGCTCAAAAGAGCGAGAAAAGCGCCTAGCACCATAGGAAAAATGTTCGCCCCGACATTGCTGCCGTACGCGCTTGTCGATATGCTGCGGCTCCCGATGGCGAAGGCTGCGCCTATCGCCAGAAAAACAATTCCGGCGTAACGGTCAAACGTTTTATTCATAGCCATCCTCTCCCTACTTCTGCATGCCCAATGCGGTCAAAACATCTTTGACTTGCGTCTCCTGTGCGGTTAAATAAGCTTTGAAATCATCCGCTTTTTTATAATCCGTTTCCCAGTTATTCGCCTGCATTTCTTTTTTCCATTGCTCGGACTCTACCATCTTCTTCAGCGTATCGTCCCAGAATTTCTTGGCGTCCGCGTTCATCTCTTTCGGACCGAAAATGCCTCTCCAAATGAGGAACTCCGCGTCAATTCCCTGCTCCTTCACCGTAGGAACATCCTTCATGCTGCCGCCGAGCCGTTGAGGGGCCAATACAGCAAGCACCTTGATTTTGCCTGCCTTCAGATATTGATCCAGCGAAGAAGCATCGGTGCCGAGCACGTCCGCGTTGCCGCCGAGCAGCGCCGTTAAGGCTTCGCCGCCTCCGTCATAGGAAACGTATTTGATCTTCTTCGGATCGATTCCATATTTAAACGCCGGCAAAATTGAGACAAGGTGATCCATCGAGCCTGGCGCAGAGCCGCCGGCTACGGTCAATTTGCTCGGATCGGCCTTCATGTCGTTCAACAGCGATTTCAAATCGTTATACTTGGAGTTTGCGGCTACCGCGATCGCTCCGTAATCCTTGGTCAATTGAGCAAGCGGCGTCGTATCCTTATAGCCGAACGGCGTGTTGCCTTCTTTTTTCAAATTGTTGATCAAAATCGGCGGCGAGCTCACGAACAGCTTGTAATTGTCCTTCACATCCTTGGTCGCGTATTCCGCCATGAAGACGGTGCCGCCCCCGCCCGGCTTGTTCTCAACGGTAATCGGCTTATCCAGCGACTTGGTCTCCGAAAGCACCTTGGCTATTGTTCGGGCCGTCATATCCCAGCCGCCCCCCGCGCCGGATGGAGCAATCAAGCTGATCGCCTTTTCCGGGTATTTCGATGAGGATGGTTGAGCAGCGTCCTTGCCTTTCTCTCCTCCTGCTGCCGCAGGCTTCGATCCCGCATTACCGCAGGCTGCCAAGCTGATAGCCAAGAGACCGATGGCTGTTATTTTTAAAGACGACGTCCAAACAGGTTTTAACATGTTAACCCCTCCGTTATTTATCCACCGTATTGTATACGCTTTCTTTGAAGCGTTTTCAGAATACCATCACGAACGGAATTATAAAAGTTTAACGAAATTAATTTACATTAACTCCTTTGTGGGCATTTTGTTCATATTGTTCACGGCGTAAGCCGGCAAATTCCAGCACAAGCCAATTGCTCAAACGGCGGCTACCGTTTATGATTATCTGAGGAATATTCATTCCGAGTTCAAACGTGCAGTAGGATATGATAAATGAGCCGTATAACCTGTCGCCGACTTAGTCTCAATCATTCATCCAAAAACGGGGGTTTCTTACCATGCGGCTGCAAACCAAGCTTATTCTCATTATTTGCTCGCTTCTCTCTTTAGTTATTGTCAGCCTCGGATGTATTTTTTACTATATAACGACGTCGGTGTTTGAAGATCAGATCGGCAACCGTGCGCTAAAAGTGGCCGAAACCATCGCCCTAATGCCCGAAATCCGGCATGCCTTCTATGAGCCTAATCCGTCGGAAACCATCCAGCCCATTGTGGAGACGATCCGTGAAAAAATCGATGCCGAATATATCGTGGTAGGCAATCGGGAAGGCATCCGCTATTCCCATCCCGTCACGGACCGAATCGGTAAAGAAATGGTCGGCGGTGATAACGGACCCGTGCTGGAAGGTAAATCGATCATTTCCAAAGCTACCGGCTCTCTCGGTCCTTCTCTTCGGGGAAAAGCTCCCGTCTTTGATGAAAACGGTTACGTAATTGGTATCGTATCGGTCGGCTTCCTTACCGAGGCTATCGATCACATCGATGACATCTATCAGCTTAGAGTAGAATGGGTTACTTTGATCGTTCTTGCCGTTGGTATAGTCGGGTCCATCCTAATTGCAAGAAGCGTTCGGCGCTCCATCCATGGCCTGGAACCGGAGGAAATCGGCGCCCTCTATACCGAGAAGCAGGCGATTCTCGAATCAATTCACGAGGGGATCATTGCCGTGAACCGCAAGGGAATCGTTACGCTTGCCAACCGTTATGCCCTGAAGCTCCTTCAGCTGCCTGAGAATGAGAGCATCGCAGGAAAGCATATCGAAGAAGTGATTCCCAATACGCGCCTTCACGAGGTCGTTCGAACTGGAAACGCGGAGGTTGACCGTGAAATGATGATTGGCGACCTTGAAGTTGTCGTCAATCGGGTACCCATCCTGGATATGAACTCCCAGGTTACCGGGGCGGTTTCGAGCTTTCGAAGCAAATCCGAATTGTACCGGCTCGCCGAGGAGCTGTCTCAGGTTCGGCGCTTCGCCGATGCGCTTCGGGCGCAAACCCATGAATTTTCGAATAAGCTGTACGTCATTTCCGGCTTAATCCAGCTAGAATCATATCAGGAAGCCGTTGATCTCATTACAAGGGAAACGAACGTTCATCAAAATTTCGTGCAATTCATCATGCGGGAAATTCCCGATCCTATGATCGGCGGGCTCCTGATCGGTAAATATAATCATGCTCAGGAGCTGAAGCTGACCTTTGAGATTGATCACGAAAGCTCCTTCCGCGATATTCCGGAGCAGATCGACCGCAATTTACTTGTCACTATCATTGGTAATTTGATCGACAATGCCATGGAGGCGGTGCTCGCGTGCGAAGACAGACCCGAGAAGCGAGTCCAATTGTTTATGACCGATTTGGGGGAAGATCTTATTATTGAATGCGAGGATACCGGGGTAGGTATTTCAGAAGAAATGGCTCACGCTGTATATGAAAAAGGCTTTTCGACCAAGGAAGGAGACCATCGGGGAATCGGACTTGCCCTGGTGCAGCATGCAGTTGGCAAGCTGAACGGCTATATTACCTTTCACAAGAACCCTGCCGGAGGCACCATCTTTACGGTAGCCCTACCCAAAGCAGGTCAAACTCGGGAAAAGGAGGAACTGAAATGACTGTTCAAAGCCAACTTCCCACGGTTGAAGTGCTGATCGTAGAGGATGATCTAAGAATTGCCGAAATTCATCGTCGTTTTATCGAGAAGGTAGAAGGCTTCACCGTCGTCGGCATTGCGACAGACGAATCCCAGGCCAAGGAGCAATTGGATATTTTGCGGCCCCATCTCGCGCTTCTCGACATCTATTTGCCGGGATCGAGCGGCCTGGACATCTTGCAATATATCCGGCAGCATTACCGGGATACAGATGCCGTGATGATTACGGCAGCCAAGGAAGCCGAGGCGATCCGGGAGGCCGTGCGCAGCGGCGCCTTCGATTATATTATGAAGCCGCTGATCTTTGACCGGCTGCAGGAGACGCTGCTTCGTTATCTCGATTTTCACCGCGAGCTGAACCGGTTGAATGAGAACCGAAGCATCAGCCAAAGCGATGTGGACCGTTTGCTTGCTGGATCCGCGAAGAAGGAAAGCGGCCCTGAGGTCTCCTTCCCGCCCAAAGGGATCGACAAGCTGACCCTGGTCAAAGTGACCCAGACCATCTCCCAAGCCCCGGACGGCATGACGGCCGAGCAAATTGCCAAACTCATCGGTGTCAGCCGATCCACCAGCCGGCGTTATCTGGAGCATCTGGTTAGTCTCGGCACCGTGTACGCCGATCTATCCTATGGTGTTGTCGGCCGGCCCGAAAGGGTATACCGCCAAAAGAAATGAGAACCATAATCAGACTCGAGAGAACCAGGTTCCCGAGTCTGTTCCTGTTATTTGCTATTCCAGTGCCCCATATTGTCCAGGTCCATAGCCGCGATATGGTCGCCGGTTTGTTTGGAGCCATGATCGGCGATAAACCGGTATATTTGCTTTAAAGTATAATCGCAGGCATCATTGTAGCTATCGTGATGATAAGGCAGTGCCGGCACATGAGCACGGAAGAACGTTCCTTGCTCATATTCATCCAGCTCTTCAAACCATTCATACAGCTGATCGATCTCCTCTTCCGTTGCCATGATTTCAAACTCATAAGGGGCATCGCCCTGGTTGAGCATAATGGTTTTGGCTTGGACGGAAATATAATAAGGACGTTTATCCATAGTTACCCTCCGTAATATATAAATAACAAAGCAAGTATGACAACAGCGACCGGAAACAAAATATAGGCAATTAATGCCGGGTTGGCTACAATATTATGTTTCCTGCTTACGCTATTCATTCCTTTGTCATATTCATGTTGATTCTGCTTTCGGATAGCCATAACGGAGAAAAATAAACCTGCAACGCATATGATGGCCGCTGCGATCAAAAGATTGTACAGCAAAGCTTCACCTTCTTTACCTTTGCAAATTTACTATTACTATCCCTTCCGCGCTTTCCCTTCATACATGGATGCCTATCGGTAAAATTAGCCTGGGTATATTGATAACAGCTACAAATTAAAAAAGGACGCCATGTATTCCATGACATCCTTCTTCCTAGAGTTATGCCAAAAGCATTTTATCACCTTATTTATAAGGGTCAATCATTCGGATCGTTCCGTCTTCATTATAGGTAAGCTCTGTATACTTCACGCAGCGCTTGTGATCCACTCCGCCGGATAAGGAGCAGTCATGATAAAATAAATACCATTTCCCCTGAAATTCGACAATGGAATGATGAGTAGTCCATCCGATGACAGGAGGCAGAATCTTGCCCTTAAACACAAAGGGGCCTTTTGGATTGTTGCTCATGGCATAGACAAGGCAATGAGTATTCCCCGTGGAATACGATAGATAATAATACCCGTTATATTTATGAACCCACGGACCTTCAAAAAATCTTCTTTCTTCATCCCCGGCCAGGAGCGGATTACCGTTCTCATCGATAATGGATATCTCTTGAGGCTGCTCAGCAAATGAAAGCATATCCTCACTTAACACCGCCACCCTTGGGCCCAAAGCCGGTGCGGTTGCAGCAGGTCCGTCAGCTTCAGGGTCAAATATTCCCCGCTGCCATTTTTCCAGCTGCCCTCCCCATAGACCGCCGAAATACATATAAGCCTTGGTATCTTCGTCTACAAATACGGCCGGATCAATGCTGAAGCTGCCTGGAATATAATTCGGTTCTGGCTTAAACTGCCCCGAAGGAGAATCGCTTGTAGCTGCGCCAATACGGAAAACATCCTCTTTGTCCCTTGCCGGGAAAAACAGATAATACGTGTTGTTTTTAAACGCGGCATCGGGAGCCCAAAGCTGCTGCTTGGCCCATGGAATATCTTTAAGATGCAGCGCCTCCCCATGATCTATGCAAGGAGAAGACAGGTCGTCCATGGATAGAACATGGTAATCCTCCATAGCATATTGATCGCCGTTATCGTTGGTAAGTCCATCATGATCAATATCGTGGGAAGGATAGATGTAAAGCTTGCCTTCAAATACATGAGCGGAAGGATCCGCGGTATAAATATGAGTAACTAACGGCTCATTTGGCTTTGCCATTTTATTCATGATTATTTTCCCCTTTACCCATGCTTGTTCCTTTAACGATCTTCCAGAAGGAAGCCCTTGGCTGATGATTTTCATCGAACAGGAGCGGCCAATTTTTCCTGCTGCGGACAGGGAAATCGTGAAGCCAGGTATAATCGTCCGCTGCGCCCCAGAAGGTGACGGAGGTAATCACGTCCTTGTACTCGCGGAACAGGCGGAATACCTTCTCATAAAGCTCTGCCTGGCGTTCCAGCATCTCTTCGGTCGGCTCCAGCAAATCTGTACGCCCGTCGTTAAACTCGAACATCGATACATCCAGCTCGGTAATATGGAGCTTTAGTCCAAGCTCGGCATATTTCTCCAGCGCTTCGCGAATGGTCTCGAGGGAAGGATCGTACAGATTCCAGTGCCCTTGAAGACCAATACCATGGATCGGCACGTCCTGCTCCTTCAGTGAACGGATCAAACGAAGGATTTTATCCCTTTTATCAGGATGGCATTCATTATAGTCGTTATAGAACAGCAGTGCGTTCGGGTCGGCCTCGTGAGCGAATTGGAACGCCTTGGCAATGAAATCGTCCCCAATCTGCTGAAGCCACCTGGAATCTCTTAGCCATACCCCGCTTTTGTCCTCGATAGCTTCATTCACGACATCCCAGCAGTACACCCTTCCCTTATATCTTCCGACTACCGTATCGATATGGGACTTCATGCGTGAGAGCAGCAGCTCACGATCGGCAGGCGATCCGTCCTTTCCTGTGAACACCCAATCGGAGGTTTGGTTATGCCATACCAGAGTATGACCACGCAGCTTCATGCCATGTTGACCGGCAAAATCAGCGATCCGGTCGGCGGCGTCGAATGTATAGACTTCCTCCTCCGGATGGACACGCTCGAACTTCATATCATTCTCAGCTGTGATGCTGTTATATTGGGCGGCGATCAGCTCCTTAGCCGATACAATAGTTTTCAGGTTGACCGCTGCGCCTATATCAAAGTCATCCCGATAGATGGAATGCAAGGCGGGCACGTGCAGCATTGACGACGACATAGCTCAATCCTCCTAGTAGATCTTCCGGTGCAGCTCGTCCGGAATACCCGATTTTCGGTAAAAATACGTATTTATCACATCGCGCCATTGCCTCGCGCTCTCGAGCTGCGTCTCGATTCGCCGGCGGATATGGTCAAAGCGGCTTTCATCGATTTTGCCCTCCAGCTTCAGCCACTCGGCCTTCCATCGTTCGACCTGCTCTACGCCTTCAAAGTGCGTGTCATAAATATGCTGAATGACCGTTTTACCTGAATGAAGCTTATAGGTATACGGCACATGATGGAAAAACAGCAGCAGTTCATCCGGACAAGTATCCAAGCGGTCGTAAAGTTCCTCATTGGGTTTGGCATACTGCTTCGTGTAACCTGTACCCGTTGCCTGTGTACGGTCTACGCCGATGCCGTCGCGGTCGGCAAAGTGGTATGTTCCCCACTTGGAATATTCGTACCCGTCCACATCCGGTCCGTAATGATAGTGAGGTGTAACCATCCAGCCTACGCCGAGGGGCGACGTGTAGCTCTCATAGATTGGCCAAGAGGCCATCAAGAAGCCGACAACCGTCTTTAACACCTCAGGATCCTGGCCGAAGGTGAGCTTCGTCCATTCTTCAGCTATGGCTTGGGCGGATAAGTCCGGGTTCCATGCCAGACGCCCGAAGCCGTACAGGTTAGCCTGCGCGAGATGATGTCCGGTCCAATTCTCATCGTCTCCGATATTCGCTACCGCCGTGATGCCGGAATAGCGGTATGGATGCACGCAGCCTGCAGCGATCGCTTTAACGGACGACCCCTCCCCTTGGATGCAGGTATCAAAATCCAGTATCTCTTTCCACTGCGGAATCAAATAGCATACATGCTTCTGCTGCCCTGTATACTCCTGGGTAATCTGGAACTCCATCAGTTGATTCGTTTGCTCCATCGCCCCGAACAGCGGCGAAACGGGCTCCCGCACCTGGAAGTCCATCGGTCCATTCTTGATCTGGAGAATGACATTGTCTGCGAACCGCCCGTCCAGCGGTTTGAAATGATCGTACGCCGCACGCGCCCGATCCGTGGAACGGTCTCTCCAGTCCTGATGGCAGTTATAGACGAAGCATCTCCATAGCACAAGACCTCCATAAGGCCTTAGAGCTTCCCCAAGCATATTGGCGCCATCCGCGTGATCGCGACCATAAGTGAACGGACCCGGACGGTTCTCCGAATCCGCCTTGACCAGAAAACCGCCGAAGTCGGGAATATGGCGATATACATCCTTGGCCTTGGCTTTCCACCAGTCGGCAACGACAGGATCGATCGGGTCCGCCGTATCCAGCTCTCCAAGCTCCATCGGCCCGGCGTAATTTACGCTTAGGTACAGCTTGATGCCGTACCTGCGAAATACCTCAGCCACTCGGGCTACATCAGGCAAATAGGTCTCCGTGATGAGGAAGGTTTCCTGACGGTGTACATTGACGTTATTGATAGCAACGGCGTTGATGCCGACCGAGGCGGCCAATCTCGCATAATCCCGAATGCGCCCGGAGTCCGACAGCACTGCATCATTATTGAAAAAAATAGATCTCCCTGAATAGCCGCGTTCGATACTGCCGTCGATGTTATCCCAGTGATTGAGCATCCGAAGCCGGTTCACCGGCGCCTCTCGTATATCCAAAGCGTCGAAGCGCTCGCCTGTCTGAAGCAGCCGTATGAAATGGAAGGCGGCATACAAAGCGCCCTTCTCCGATAGACCTGCAAGCACCACATATTCGTATGAAGCGTCGGCAGATCGGACCGTCCGAATCCAATAGCACTCATCCGATACGTTCTCCGTTTCATCTTGGGAGACAGCTGCATTAACCAAAGCGGAGCCGCCGTATACGCCGATAGCCAGAAAACGTCCGGAGCCGGGTATGCGCTCCGTTACTTGCAGGGCTTCACCGGAAATGCTCCCGATGGCCTCGGCAAGCTCCTGTACGGCTGCCTGCAGCGGGCCTTCTCCCGCCTCGGCAGGGATAATCAGCTGCTTCAACCACTGAAGGTCCGTCTTCCGTATCTCCTTATTTGTTATCTCTTCATATCGAAGCCAGGCCGAATAGCCGTTATCTATCACTTTGATGTCCTCCTAGGTTAGGATGCATGACAGCATGCCATTCTACCTCCATGGGCGGGCAGAACGGCAATTCATCCGATTGCGATTGATGTATCAGCCTTTCACTCCGCCTACGGTCAAGCCCTTGACAAAATATTTTTGCAAGAACGGATACACGATAATGATCGGCAAGCTGGCGATAATCGTCATGGTTGCACGAATGGATGTCGGTGTTACAGCCGTAACACCACTTTGAGCGGAAGCGAATGCGTCGGCGGCAGTAGCGCCGGAATTCGCGGATGTGTTCGACGTTTGCAATATTTTCATCAGCTCGTACTGAAGGGTACTGAGATTCGTATTCGAGGAATTGTACAGGAACACGTCGAACCAGGAATTCCATTGTCCAACCGCCACGAACAGCGAAACCGTCGCGAGAGCCGGAACCGTTAGCGGGAGCACAATCTGCATGAAGGTCGTAAATTCGCCTGCACCGTCAATTCGCGCCGATTCCAGCAAGCCGTCCGGCAAGCCCTCGATGAACGAGCGAATGACGATCATGTTGAATACGCCGATAATACCGGGAATGATATAGACCCAGAAGGAGTTCGTCAGACCCAGTTCACGAATCAGCAGGTATCCCGGAATGAGGCCCCCGCTGAAGTACATGGTGAAGACGAAAGCCAGCGTGACAAATTTGCGCAGCACAAACTCCCGGCGGGTGACCGTATAGGCCAGCATGGCGGTGCAGAACACGGATACGACCGTACCGAGGACCGTTCGCAGCGCGGATATTAAGGTTGCGTGATAAATGCTTGCTTCATTAAAAATGTATTCGTAGTTTTTCCAAGTAAACATTCGAGGCCATAGGTAAATGCCTCCGCGAATCGAATCGTTCGCATCATTGAGCGATACGGCTGCCATGTTGACAAACGGATACAGCGTGACAACCATGAGACAGCACATCGCTATCACGTTGCCTATGTCGAATAAGGTGTCCGGCAGATTGGAATATCTCCGTGACGAGGGGGTAATGTCGCTCATTCTTGCTCTGCCTCCTTAGAAAAGTCTGCTTTCGCCCAGCTTCTTCGCGATCGAATTGGCAGCGAACAGGAATATAAAGCTGACTACCGTCTTGAACATGCCTGCCGCCGTCGCAAGGGAATAGTTGTTCATGTTCAATCCGTATTTCAGCACGAATATATCAAGATTGTCAGAGAAGTCCACGGTCATCCCGTTCCCGAGCAAGTATTGCGGCTCGAAACCTGACTCCAGAATATGCCCAAGATTCATAATCAATAAAATGACAATAACCGGCTTCAACCCGGGAAGTGTAATGTACGCAATGCGCTGCAGCCGGTTGGCTCCGTCGATTTCAGCCGCTTCATACTGTGAAGGGTCGATCGTCGTGATCGCAGCCAAATAAACAATCGTATTCCAGCCTACATCTTTCCAAACCTCGGACATTCCGAGGATACCCCAGAAATATTCGCCCTTGCCAAGCCATAGCACAGGGCCCTCAATCAATCCCAGCTTCAACAAGATTATATTCACGATGCCTTCCGGCGATAACACCGTCGAAATGATGCTGGCCGCAACGACCCAAGAAATAAAATGCGGTAAGTAGCTGACGGTCTGAACTACCCGCTTGAACACCAAATGGCGCAGCTCGTTAAGCAGAATCGCCAGGGCAATCGCCGTAACGAAGCCAAGCACAAGCTTGATAGAGCTCATTACAAGCGTATTGCGCAGCACCCTGTAAAACGCATCGTCATTAAACAGAAACCGAAAGTTTGCCAAGCCTACCCATTCCTGATCAGCGAAGCTTCTCGCAGGCCGGTATTTTTGGAAGGCGATGGTCCACCCCCACAATGGAACATATTTGAACACAAACACCCATATCAAGAACGGTACCGACATCAAAACCAGCGTTTTTTGCTGCATCAGCTTTTTAAAGAAAAGCGATAGCCGGGACGCTTGCAGCTTTGAGACGTTTGCTCCTGCCTGCAGGATGGCCGTATCTGTATGCTTTCTCACCTGTTGTTGCTCCTTTCCGAGCTTTTTCTATAAAGAGAAGGCCGGAGTTCATGCAAGCCGGCCTTCCAAAAACCTTTCATCGCCTATTGCTTACCACTTGCCTGCCGCACGGTCCTTAACCACCTTGGTTATGGTCGCCTCGTATTGTTTTTTATCCAATTTGTTCATTTCACCTACATACTCGTTCCATATCGCATCGAATTGCTCCGGCTTTGCCATGATCAGCTTCGGCAAATATTTCTTCTGCAGGTCGCCCGATTTTTGACCGAAAAGCTGCTCCGGCGTCCCTTGACCCAGGTTAATGCTCCATGCCGGGAACCAAGGACGGTTATCGGGCTTGGCGAACAAGTCGGTAAATACTTTAGCGCCATAAGCCTCCAGAATCTTCTTATCCCCTTCGGTGTAGCTCATTGAAGCTACTTCCGGCTGATTTCCTACGGCGAACGAGTTGCCGTCCTTCAGCACGGAATTGTTGCCGTAACGAGGCCAGCTGTATTCAAAATATTGGAAGCCATAAGAGCGCTTAAATTCCGGGTCGTTACGCTTGGCGATCTGATCTGCGTTCATAACGAAGCGTCCCTTGTCGTTCACCGAGTAAGTCTCGTCTTTAATTCCCCATTGTGTGAGGATTTGGTTCTCTTCCTTAAGCAAATTGTCGAAATATTTGATAATGCGGACCGGGTCCTTCGCCTTTACGGAGATTCCGATCCCGCGATTGTTCACGAAGGAAGGCGGATCGATGTATTGATCCTTTATATCCTTATCGAATACGATCGGCAGGGGAGCATACCGTTTCTCATCAATCCCTGCTTTCTTCAGGTTGTTCGTAGCATCGCCTACTTGCCAGCCGTAATTGAAGTAACCAAGAACGCGGCCGGAGGTCAGCTTCGCCAAATATTGGTCTTTGTTCACGACGAACGATTCAGGATCGAACAAGCCCTCTGCGTTAATCTCGTTCAGCTTCTTTGCCCAGCGCTTCTCCAAGTCCGTAGCTGCAAAAATTTTGGCTTCCTGCGTCTTCATATCGACAATGACGCCGCCATCGTTTGGATATCCGGCAAGGTGCATCGGAGGATTCGTCAGCGTAAAGAAGTTGTCCGCTACGCCTGCAAAGGAAACGAAGCCGATAGTATCCTTACCATCCACTTGCGGATGCTTCTCCTTGTACTTCTTAATGAGATCGAAGTATTCGTCAAGCGTCTTGATCTTCGGATAATTAAACTCCTTCAACACGGAGCGCTGAATCCAGAAGGCACCCTGACTTATGTTCGGGTCCATGATATATCCTTGGTTCGCGGAGAACGGAAGGTGATAAATTTTGCCGTCCTTCTGGCGGAATTTATCCATGTACGGGCCGTATACCCGTTTAATATTCGGGCCATACTTCTCGATCAGATCATCAAGTGCAATGAATGCGCCTGCATCCATCAGCTTATCGATTTCGCCTTCGGGTACTATGACGTCGGGATAGTCACCGGAGGCGATCATGACGCCGGACTTCGTTTTTTGGTCGCCCACTATAAATTCCATCTTCCAGTTGACACCTGTCTGCTTCTCCAGCTCTTTACCTATCACGGTCTGGTTAGCCATGATATCCTTTCCGCTCGAAAAGCTGTAATACGAGAAGGTAACCGGTGTCGTATCGTCGGATGCCGCCGGTTGTTTATCTGCCGCAGGCTGTTTGCTGCAGGCAACCGTCGCAGCTAGGAGGGACACGGCTAAGCCGGCCAGTGCTATTTTCCGTTTGACCATTTCTATATTTGTTCCCCTTTCACCAATTAGTTTCCTTGTAAGCATTTTCAGTATAGCTCGTAATCGTTTTCTTGTTCACCCGGCAAACTTTAGATTATACTTTGAAAAATGCATGAAAATATAATAACCCCACTATGTGGGGCATGCTTATTCACACATTTACAAGGGTGGCCGATACGGAAAGCTTTTCAGCCGCACCCTTGTCCTTCCCATCACGTACCCGGATCGCCTGACGGAAGCCGGATTTCGACGATCGTTCCGAAGTTTTCCTCGCTCTGTAACCGAAAATCAAATGAATCGCCATAACACATTTGCAACCGCGTGTATACATTCTTGATTCCAACATGCTCGCCGAACGAGTCCTTCTCGTGAAGATATTCCATCAATTCCGCGTACTTTTCCTTCGGAATGCCCATCCCGTTATCGCTTAATCGGAATACGAGAACTTCTTCTTCCAGGTATAGATCAATACAGATGAGTCCGCTCTCCGGGGATTTCTCTACGCCATGAATACTGGCATTCTCTATAAAGGGGAGAAAAGACATCTTGGGAATCAAGCTGCCGTACGCCTCCTCCTGCACATTCAAACGGTATTCCAATCTATCACCGAAGCGGTACTTCTGAATCTCCAGAAAGCATAAGGCAAGCTCCATTTCCTCTCGTACCGTAACCCAGTCACGTCCCCAGGCTATAGACCTCCGGAGCATTTTAGCCATATTCTGAATAATTCGGGCCGTTTCCTTCTCGGACTTCATCAAGCTCCGCATGCGGATCGTCTCCAGCGCATTAAATAAAAAATGCGGATTAATCTGGCTGTGAAGCGCATGCAGCTGAGCCTGCCTCTGTTTAAGCTCTGAATTTTTCTTTTGAATATCGGCTATGTAGACATCCTCGATCAAGCTCTGGATTTGCAGGGTCATTCTGTTAAATTCGCCGATCAGCTGGCCGATCTCGTCTCTGGATTCCTCGTCGGGAATCGTTTCGAAGTTTTGATTCTTCACCTTTTTCATATGCTTCAAAATACGAATCAGCCGCACATGCAAGGAACGGGCGATAAACACAAGGATGATCGATGGCACCAGGAAATTTAGACAGGCCAGAATAATGACGAAGGAACCGGATTTACGCACCTCCTCCAGCATGCTGACCTCATTCATAACCCCGCGCAGACTCCAGCCGTTTAAATAATTGATATTTTGATAATCTGACCGGAAGGTTAGAACACGCTGATCAGGAAAGCTGAGCGAAGCCATGGAAATATTGCTGTTCGCCCAATCAACGGAACCATCGTTAGAGTACGCGATCCGCCCTTGCGGGTCCACAAGGTAGAGCTTACCCTCAAAGGCGGAATGCTGAAGGAGCTCCTGCATCGTCTGCATATTCAGCTCCACCTTTAAAAGCTTGAGATAATTGGAATAATAAGCATAATTGTCGAGACGCTGGAGCAGGCTTAACGTATTGCCGGATTTGTAAACTAGCGGATAAGGCACCTTGGTCTGAAACAATGTAATGTACCAATCTGTTTTTTGAAGCTCTTGCGAAATATGATCGATATTGCTTGAGGTCAAAATCGTCGGATTATCGACAAACAGCTGCACTTCCTTAACGGACTTATTCGCTTGCCATACCCGGTAAAAGGACGGTCGAATATAGGACTGATAAGCCTCGATATATTCGCTGTTACTGGAATAATCCTCATCCAGCATCTGATTAAACACAGTATCCGTATAAAACAGGTAGGTGATTCCTACCGCCTCGTCGATGAAATTCCGAATCTCGCTCTTCGTTTGCTCCATAGCCGTCACGGCGTCCCGGGTCTTCTGATTTTTAACGTTATTCGTGGTCACGTAGTAAAAAATAACGTTGGTTAATACAATCGGAATAAACACAGAGAAGAAGTACATCAAAAGCAGCTTATTCCGAAGCTTGACATTATTCAAAAATAATCTTAGCATGATTGCCGCCGCCTTGGTTTTAGTGTCCGATGATTTTATTCCGGTATTCAGTAGGCGTTACACTTTCGCGCTTCTCGAATTGGGTCACAAAATAGTCTGCATTCTGAAAGCCGACTGTCTGGGCGATTTCATAAATGCGCAAATCGGTTTGGCGCAAAAGCTTCTTGGCTTCCTCAATCCGAAGCTGCAGTAAAAAATCGTTGAAATAGACGCCGTAGGTTTTACGGAACAGCTGACCGAGGTAAGCCGGATTCATATAGAAGGCTGCCGCAATGCTCTTGAGGCTGACGTTCTCGGCATAATGGGTTTCAATATATTTTTTCACCTTATGGATGCTTCCCTTGGACTGCTCCTTACGAAGCTGATCAAGATATTCCGATGCCTGGACCAAAAATCGGACAAGCAGCTCCTTCAGCTCCTTGAGCGTTATATTCATCTGCTGCCACTGCATAATCTCCGGCAATGTCGTGAGGGGCTTCTCATCGCCTTCAAGCTCCTTGACCAGCTGAATTACGCTGATAACGCAGCGGGCGATAGTATTCCCGATGGCACGGGGCGCAAAGCGCTTATATTGAAACTGGTGGAACATATGATCCACCGTGCGCAGCAAGGCTTCCTGATCCTGCTCCTCCAGCTGGTCCATCAGCTGCTTATACAGCTCCGCATCGATATCGAGCGTATACAGCGGAATCCCCTGTACCTGCTCATACATGATTACCGTCTCGCCGTCCATGGCAAATTGATACTGTGCGGCCTCACCAGCGGTGACAAAGGACTCCCTCACCTCCGTCAGCCTGCTCACCGGTTTTCCGGCGAAGATGGTTACCGTCCCATGGGCCAGCTTCGTTAAGCTTCCCTGCAAGGCTCGAAGGCTGATCTCCAGTCTCTGGTCAAAGCTCTCCAGCCACGCGTAGTGGATGAGGAGGCTGTATTTACCGTCAGCATGCTGTATCAGAGGAATTCGGTCAACGGACATACCGGGCACGTTGAACACTTGAAGAATGCAATCTATAACGTGCTCCTGTCGGGGCGCCGGTAATGTATCCCCTTTCAAGCGCAGCTCAATGAGAGCGCAGCAGAATCGGGCAGCATCCTCCATACGCAGAGCCGACAGCAGCTCCGGTTCGTCCTCCTGCTTTACTTGTCCCTGGATAAGCAGCTCCAGCACAGACCCTCCGACACGCCTGCCCTTGCTTATCCGGGTCAGTCTCCTCATGTTGATCGTATCGCATAGCTTAAGCAGAGTGCCCTGGAGCTCCTCTTCGTCAATCGGCTTCAATATGTAATCGACAACGCCGTAGCGAAGCGCTTGCTGCGCATACTTGAAATCGTGGTAACCGCTTATAATAATGAAGCTGGGCTGACTCCCCTCCTGCTCCGCCACAGTCCCTATCACGTCCAAACCGTCAAGGACCGGCATACGGATATCTATGATGACCAGGTCCGGCTCCAGCTCCTTTATAAGCTTAAGAGCCTCTTGGCCATTCTCCGCCTCCCCGGCGATAACATAGCCCAGCTGCTCCCAATCGATTAAGCTCATCAAGCCCTTCCTTACATACATTTCGTCATCTACCAACAGCACTTTATACACAATCGCTTCTCCTTACTCATGACATAATGAATAATCGATGAACATCGACCGTTCCCCTCCAGGGGATGAATCCGGTTTCAAATGATGTATGACTATCTTCAGCAATCATAGCCATGCTTGAAGTCATAGAGAGCCAAAAGACGGACCTGCTCATGTACCCGCTCCCATCTTTTGAGCATTACAAGCCTCGCTTACCAAGCTCCCTGCCGCCCTGCTTTTCGTTCAACATATCAGCGTTCACGTCGTCTGTCAACGTCAGTACCATTCCCTCAAGACATGTGAATTAAATCACATTCACATTCTTATACTAACATTGAAGGAAAAGGATAACAATAATCCATATCCTGCCTAATGACATAAGGAGCTGATTATGATGTCCTACGATCCTGCGGTGTACAGCCGCATATTGACAGGGCTTACCTTGGGCTTTCACATCCTGTTCGCCACGATCGGGGTGGGCGTTCCCGTGATGATTGCCATTGCGGAGTTTCTTGGAATCAAGCTGAAGGACCCACACTACCAATTGTTGGCCCGCCGCTGGGCACGCGGCTTCGTCATCTCCGTCGCCGTAGGGGTAGTCACCGGAACTTGCATAGGGATGCAGCTGAATTTGCTGTGGCCGAGCTTCATGCAGATTGCCGGTCAAGCTATCGCCCTGCCGCTGTTCATGGAGACCTTCGCCTTTTTCTTTGAAGCTATTTTTCTGGGCATTTATTTATATACTTGGGATCGTTTCCGCAATCCGTGGACCCATTTCTCCATCGTCATCCCGGTCATTATCGGATCCTCGTTATCCGCTTTTTTTATTACTGTGGTGAACGCCTTTATGAATACGCCTCAAGGCTTCAAGCTGGAGGGGCGAACCATCATCGATATCGACCCGCTGGTCGCTATGTTTAACCCGGCAACGCCTAGCAAGACCGCTCACGTACTGTCTTCCGCCTATATGACCAGCGCGTTTTTGCTGGCGGCCATCGCCGCTGTGTCGCTGCTTGCAGGGAAAAGACATGCTTATTACACCAAAGCATTGAAGCTGACGATGCTCGCCGGACTAGTGTTCTCCGTGCTGACGGCCGTCATCGGGGATATGTCCGGCAAGTTCCTTGCCGAATATCAGCCGGAGAAGCTTGCCGCCGCGGAATGGCACTTCGAGACAACTGCTCGGGCTCCGCTGGTCCTCGGCGGAATTCTCGATGAAAACCATGAAGTCCGTTATGGGCTTAAGCTTCCATTCGCCTTGAGTATTCTTGCCTTCGGCAAGCCGAATGCCGTTGTAACCGGATTGAACGACATTCCTCCGGATGAGCGGCCTCCGCTCTATATTCATTACTTGTTTGATATGATGGTGGCCATCGGCAGCCTCCTGATCGTGCTGTGCCTGGCGTACATTCTGTTCGCCCGAAGAGCCCGCCGTACCGTGGGGGGCGAGCTGCCCCGCTGGCTGCTGCGCTGTATTGTGGCTTCCGGACCTCTGGCTATGCTTGCAATCGAATGCGGCTGGATATTGGCCGAGGTCGGACGGCAGCCCTGGATTCTCCGCGGTTATATGAAAACCGTGCACGGAGCCACCACATCCGCGAATGTGGATTGGATGCTGCTGCTGTTCGCCCTATTGTACCTGGTATTGGGAGTTACGGTATGGGCTGTGCTTCGCAAAATGTTCAGGAGCAACTCGGCAGAGAAGGAATTGGCCGGACGAGGCCTGGAGGGGGGCGAAATGAGATGAATATCGAAATTATCGGCATCACGGTACTCTGGATCTTCCTTTATGGATATTTGATCGTCGCCTCGATTGACTTCGGCGCCGGATTTTTCAGTTATTACAGTATGATAACGGGAAGAAAGCATCTCGTGCATGGCATCATCGAGAGGTATTTGTCCCCCGTGTGGGAGGTTACGAACGTATTCCTCATCTTCTTCATGGTCGGAATCGTCGGCTTTTTCCCTGATACGGCCTACTACCTGGGTACCGCCCTGCTGCTGCCCGGCAGCATTGCGATCATCCTGCTTGCCATTCGCGGCTCCTATTACGCGTTCAGCACTTATGGAGCCAAGGACAACAGCATCTATTTGCTGCTGTATGGCGCTAGCGGCCTGTTCATTCCGGCGGCATTGTCCATCGTGCTGACCCTCTCGGAAGGGGGATTTATCCAGGAGCAGGACGGACAGGTTAATCTTCTGTACGGCAAGCTGTTCACCAGTCCCTACGCCTGGTCCGTCGTGGTGCTGTCGCTGGTCAGTATTCTGTTTATTTCTGCGGCGTTCCTGACCTACTACGCCAATAAAGCCAAGGACACCCAGGCAATGGAAGTGCTGCGCGGCTTCGCTATCGGCTGGAGCGCCCCAACGATTCTGGCAAGCCTGCTCGTCTTCTTTGCCATATACCGCCATAATCCGTGGCACTTTGACAATATGCTTCATTATGCATGGATGTTCGTGCTCTCGCTCGTCTGTTTCTTAATCGCAACCTATTTGATTTGGAAGCGGCAAAGACTGGGCTTATCCTTTATTCTGGTCATGCTGCAATTCTTCTTTGCCTTCTTTGGCTATGGAGCTGCGCATTTGCCGTACATCTTGTATCCAATCGTATCGATCCATGAGAGCGTCACAAGCCCGGAAATGGGCATTGCGCTGATCATCGCCTTTATTGCAGGCCTGCTGCTGCTCATCCCTTCGCTGTATTTGCTTATGAGGCTGTTTCTGTTTAATGCCTCGTACGTCCAGGGCAAGGCAGGCAAGTAGCCGGGTACCATCAAACCTTCCCTTCATTACATGGAAAAAATTCGGCACCGCTGTAAAAAAGTAAAAAAAGCCCGAGCGCCTTCTATTTTGGAAGGAACCCGGGCTTGCGCTCGTTATGCTGTAACAGGTCTCAGTCGAAATAAACGGCCTTCCCTGTTTTCGACGATTCATAGATCGCCTCTAATATTTCCGAAACGACGCAGGCCTGCTCCGGCGTAACAACCGGCTCCTTATCCTGCTCGACAGCTTCAAGCCACAAGCGCATTTCCAGATCGGCCGGGCTTTCCTTTTTCCCGTCGTAGAAGTCTACGCCTTTGGCGTCCAGCTGAATTTGATTCATGAACAGGCGGCTGTGCTTTTCACCGTTAATGCGCAAACCGTCCTGCATATCGGCCCCGCCCTCCGTGCCGCAAAGGGTGGTTTTGGCTTCTCCCGTTTGCAGCATGTTGATGGCCCAGCTGGATTCCAGCATGATCGTCGCACCGTTCTGCATGGTGATCATTCCGAACGCCGAATCTTCCACCGTAAATTTCTCCGGGTCCCACGAGCCCCAGGCATTAGCTGCATCATGCTTTTGGGACAGCTTATGGAAGGCCGTGCCCAGTACTGCTTTTGGCTTATAATTGTCCATCATCCAAAGGGTCAGATCCAGCGCATGCGTCCCGATATCGATCAACGGGCCTCCGCCTTGCTTCTCCTCATCCAGGAACACGCCCCAGGTCGGTACGGCACGGCGGCGAATGGCATGTGCTTTTGCAAAATAGATCTCGCCCAGCTCGCCGTCGGAGCATATTCTCTTCAGGTATTGGCTGTCGGAACGGAAGCGGTTCTGATACCCTATTGTCAGCTTCTTGCCGGTGCGCTTGGCAGCTTCGACCATCCTGCGCGCGTCAGCGGCTGTCTTGGCCATAGGCTTCTCACACATGACATGCTTGTCCGCTTCAAGCGAAGCGATCGAGATTTCGGCATGGGAATCGTTCGGTGTGCATACATGCACAATATCGATAGAGCTATCCTTCAGAAGCTCTCTATAATCCTCATATACTTTGGCATCCGGAGTTCCGAATTTGGCTGCCGCCTCCTGAGCTCTCTCCAGCTCAATATCGCAAAACGCGACCATTTCAACGTTAGCCTGATTTTTCAATGCCGGCATATGCTTCCCATTGGCAATGCCGCCACAGCCGATAATCCCTATTCTAAATTTAGCAGACATTCTGTTCGTCCTCCTTGGGTACGGTCTCTCACATGAACTTGTTCCTTACTTAGCCATAGTATAGTGAAGAATGTCCCGAAAAGATATTTCTAATCTGGCTGATATTATATCCGATTTTGTCATGAAATAATGATTCGCTTCCAAATCATCCTGCCGCATCCAGTCGTCAGCAATCGACAGAAATTTCCCGGGAAATGGCAGAAGCATCGGCATTCGAAACCAGGGCTCCTCAACAGCTTCAACTTTAATGCGGGCCATGGCATCGAGTCTGATTCGGGTACTTTTCGGTGAACCCAACTAAAGTAAGTCAAAAAAAAGAAGCGCCACCTTAGCAGGCTCGCTTCTATTTTGCAGCATCTATGCTTTTTTCACCACGGAGGTGACGAGCTTATAGCCGACTCCCCGAATCGATTCAATCTGTACGCTCTGCTGATTCATCTCCAGCTTCTTGCGCAAAGAGCTGACATGCACATCCACCGTCCGCTGTCCGCCGATATAGTCGAAGCCCCAGACGATATTCATCAGATCATCCCGTGTCACGACGACTCCAGGCCGTTGAACCAAATAGAGAAGAACCTCAAACTCCTTCGGTCGAAGCGGTATGGATTCCCCGTTCAGCATAACCTCATACTTTTCCGGATAAATATACAAATCGCCGGCGGTAATGACCTTTTCCCCGGTCGTATTTCTATCCTGCAGCTGCTCCTCGGACATCGTCCTGCGCAGCACCGCCGAGACGCGCGCCAGCAGCTCGGCTACTCCGAAGGGCTTCGTAATATAGTCATCCGCGCCGTATTTCAGACCTTGTACGACTTCTTCCTCCGCATTCCGTGCCGTCAAAATGATGACCGGCGTTTTATTGCCCTTCTGACGAAGCTTGGACAAGATTTCAAACCCGTTCAACCCCGGAAGCATAATATCTAGAATGATCAAATCAAAAGCATGCTGAAGTGCGGTCTGCAGCCCTTCACTGCCGTGATCAACCACTTTCGTTTCATACCCGTCCTGAGAAAGATTATAAGAGAGCAGTCTTGCTAATGTAGGCTCGTCTTCAATAACTAAAATTTTTTGCGTCATGGGAATCCCCCGTTTTAGTTTCTAATAAGACAAGCTTATCATAGCCTAGTTTTGTTGGCAAAATGTAAAGTGTTAATTTCATGTAAAAATTTTGCCCCCTGGCATCAAATATTGGGTAAGTTTGCTGAGAAACCTATAGAGCTAGAACTATTGCCAATATACTCCGGTGGGATGCCCCTCCAGCTACCGTTTCAAGCACTAATGCTAAGAAAGCCTTATGGAATCTTGAAAAATCCATAAGGCCTCTATATACAATTAATGAATCACAGGCAGCTCAATGATGAATCGGGTCCCCATCCCCACTTCGCTTTCCACACGAATGGTTCCCTTATGCAGCTCTACCAGATGCTTTACGATGGATAGACCCAGACCGGTTCCGCCGGAGCTGCGGGATCTGGCTTTATCCACGCGATAGAACCGTTCGAAGATACGGGGCAGATCTTTTTTGGGAATGCCTATCCCGGTGTCGGAGATCGTCATAAGAATTCGCTCGTAATCATCTCCGATAGGATCGATAGGCTCTACCTTCACCTTCACCTTACCGCCCTCAGGAGTATAATTGATCCCGTTGGATAAAAGGTTGATCAAAATTTGCCGCAGCCTGTCCTCATCCGCCTCGATGTACATGTCCTCATCCACCTGCATATCGAGGGAGATCGATTTCTTCATCGCTTCCGTATTCATGACATGGAGGCAGTTGCCGACAAACGTATGCATATGCACCGGAGAGAACTGCAGCGGGATCCGCTTGGACTCGATCTTCGATAGCTCGAGGATGTCACCGATCAGCCGGTTCAGCCGCTCACTCTCGTCAAAAATAATCTGCAGGAACGACCTTGCCGTCTCCTTATCGTTCAATGCTCCGGCAAGCAGCGTCTCCGCAAAGCCTTTGACCGCAGCAATCGGCGTTTTGAGCTCATGGGATACGTTGGCGACGAACTCGCTGCGCATCCGTTCCAGACGCCGGACGGCCGTAATATCATGGAGCACGATCAGCACGCCCGCCCACTCCTCTTCGTTCAAGGAGATAGGGATAAGGTTGATCTCTAATATGCGCTCCGACGGGTAATAAAATATCATTTCATCCCGGATCAGCTCCCGGGAGTCGATGCATTCCTGAATCAATTGCGTGAACTCGTACTGCTGCTTCGCTTCATCGAATTTTTTGCCCAGCAGCTCCTGCGCGGAGAAGCCGAGGATATCTTCCGCCGATGGGTTCAGCAGCACAATTTTCCCGTCGCGGTCGATCATAACGACACCGCTGATCATATTCTCAAGGACGCTTTTCAACCGGCTCTCGTCTTCGAGAATCCGGTTCATCTGCAGCTGCAGACTGTCCGCCATCTGGTTAATCGCCTGCCCCAGCTGACCTACCTCGTCCTTTTTCCGAAGGTGTACTCTGGCTTTGTAGTTCATGTTCGTGATCTGATTAGCGACTCTTGTAATCATCTCAATGGGGCGGGTCAGGCCGTACGCAACCCTGTAGCTGATTAAAGCAGCAATAACGAATACGGTCAGCAAACCTATCAGGATGCCATACCAAACCTTGCGGATCGATGCGTCTACATCCTCCAGACTCATGGCCAGCCGGGCATAGCCTTTGATGGTCGAGCCGTCCTTGACCGGAACGACAACATAGAGCATATTGCGCTGAATCGTTGTGCTGTACCGCATGTCGGAGCCGAACTCCCCGTTTTGGGCCGCCTCGGCTACCTCTTTTCGCGACAAGTGATTTTCCATCTCCTGCGGATTCGAATCCGAATCCCCCAGGACCTTGCCATCGGCTCGTATATACGTCACGCGGGCGTCGGCAGATTGCTTCAGCTGCTTCGCCAGATCGGTGAAGTATCGCATCTGCTCGCTCTCCGTACCCTCCTGCTTCCAATCCAGGGTAAACAAGATCACCTTAAGCTCTCTATCCATATTCGTCTTCAGGGCCTCAATATGAGACTCCTTCAGCATCCGTGACATGAACAGTCCGGCTGCCAGCATTGAGGCTCCGATCAGCACAATAAATAGCAAGGTGAGACGAACTCGAAATTTTTGCATAATTCCCTCCGTTTGAGGCTGCTTATCGACTTGCAGGGCCGTTCTATGTGCAGGAGCCGCATGGTCTTACTGCCACGCTGTCCTACCCGCTATCACTCATTCATTTAATAGACAGTATAGTCAATAGCGTAGCTGTTCAGCAGGAGGAATGCCAGTTAATTTTTTGTAAATGCGGGACTTCTCGTATTTTTTCAGGCACCAGAAGTTTAGGGTTGCAAAAGGCTGCTGGATAAGAATCGACAGTACGACCGGCACCGCCGTTAACGGCTCGAAATAAGCGAGCGCCAGCACCAGGCCTAGCGAAATATTGCGCATTCCGGAGGAATAGGCGACGGTGACGACGATATCATGCCGCTTCATCACGAACATGGACGCAAAGCCGATCAAATAGCAAAAGATAACCATCAGCACAACCAACGGGATGACAACGACCATGTCATGCTTCATTTGGATGACGTAGGGCTGGATAGCCGCCGCGTTGATCGCTACGACCGTCACCATGGCCACTTTGGAGCTGGGAGCACAGAACGGCGCCGACCATTCCTTGAATCTTTGCCGCGACAGCTCGTTCACGATAACCCCCAGAACCGTCGGGACAACGATAATTTTGATCAAATCCATCATGACCTTGAGATGATCGAAATCCACTTCCGCTCCGAAAAACACGGACACCTCGAACGGAATGACGAACGGGCTTAAAGCCGAATCGATCACGATCATGGATAACGCTAACGGAACGCTGCCTTTCGAGAGCCCGATCCAGATCACAGACGATACTCCAAGAGGAATAACCGTGAATAGTACGAATCCCACCACATAAGGCGATTGGGCGCCAAAAAAGGCGCTGCCCAGCGCATAAGACACGATAGGCGCGATAATATGCGCAGCCGTAAAAATAAGCAGCATCGGGATGGGCATGCGGAAGGCCTGCTTGATTTGGCTCCAGCTGCAGCCGGTAGCCATTACGAAGGTCAAGTAGGCGAACAAATAAGGCGCCCATCCTGTGAGTCCGTTCAGATGCGCAGAAAAAAGAAACCCAAGTATCAAGGATACTGGGACAATTAGAGATAAATATTTTTCTATGATGGCATTAAGCCTTAATCCGAATGCTCTCATCTTAGGCGAAAACCGTCTCTTTGAGCAGGGAAAGCTTCTCCAGGGAATTTTTGTCTACTTCAGCATGCAGACTGTTGCCATGGGAGTCCATCGTTACGATAGCGGCGAAGCCTTCGGTTTGAAGATGCCACATTGCCTCCGGAGTACCGAATTCCAGGAAATCGACCCCGTTAACCTTCTTGAAGCATTGAGCGTAATATTGAGCGGCACCGCCGATAGCGTTCAAATAAACTGCGCCATGCTCCTGCAGAGCGGCCAGCGTTTTGGCGCCCATTCCGCCTTTGCCGATAACCATGCGGATGCCGAACTTTTTAATGATCGTACCTTGATAAGGCTCTTCCCGGCTGCTTGTCGTAGGACCTGCCGCTTTCACGTGCCATTCGCCGGCTTCGTCCTTCGCCATGACCGGACCGCAGTGGTAAATCGCAGCGCCGTTCAAGTCGATTGGAGCATCGTGATCCATCAAATATTTGTGCAGAGCATCGCGGCCAGTGTACATTGGTCCGTTAATGATAACAACGTCACCTACACGCAGCTGACGGATTTGCTCCTCCGTTACTGGAGTTTGCAGGACAACTTCACGGCGTTCGGACGCTTCTGCGCTCGCTGCCGCTTCCTTCTTCATCGAGACGGTCTCGCCCTTCTCGTATACCCATTCCTTGATATCGCCGCTGTTCGCATCGAGCAGAACGCCTTGTCTGCGGAAAGCCCAGCAATTGTAAGCAACGGAGACGAAGAAGCTTGCAGGCAAACGGTTCATCACGCCCACTTTACAGCCGAGCAAGGATACTTGGCCGCCGAAGCCCATGGTACCGATTCCCAATGTATTTGCTTTTTCCATAATGTAATCTTCCAGCTTCTGGAGATCTTCGATAGGATTCACATCATCCACGCGACGGAACAGCTGCTGCTTGGCCAGCTCATAACCGCTTGTCCGGTCGCCGCCGATGCCCACGCCAATAAAGCCCGCGCTGCAGCCTTGACCTTGTGCTTGATATACCGCATGCAGGATACATTTGCGGATACCGTCCAGATCGCGGCCTGCCTTGCCGAGCCCGTCCAGTTCAGTCGGAAGACTGTATTGAATGTTTTTGTTCTCACAGCCGCCGCCTTTGAGAATCAGCTTGACTTCAATCTCGTCGCGTTCCCATTGCTCGAAATGAACGACTGGAGTTCCTGGTCCAAGATTGTCGCCTGTGTTGGAACCGGTCAACGAATCAACGGAGTTCGAACGCAGCTTGCTATCTTTAGTCGCTTGAGCGACAGCTTCTAGAATTTGCTTTTTCATGACAATCTGATTCGCGCCTACAGGGCAATGAATGATGAACGTCGGCATCCCCGTGTCCTGACAGATAGGAGATACGTTGCATTCCGCCATATCGATGTTGTTCCCGATGGTAGATAAGGAAATGGCCGAACGCGTTCCCGCATCCTCGCGCTCCTGAGCCGATTGAATCGCCAATCGGACGTCCGCCGGAAGATTGGTCGATGTCTCGACAATCAGTTTATAGACGCTGTCTTGAAAATGCTGCATGATATAATCCCCTTTCCAAATTAGGCCCTGCTCAATATATACAATGATGCATAAGTATATAATAGCACATTCCGCCAGCTTCAAAAACCGTGAAATGCAGTGCCTGTAAGGCTTCACGTCCCTTTATCCTCCGGAAAGTCGCCTCCCTTAAAGTTTTATTTAGATTTCTAACCTTACAGCAGGAATTTACTAGTGATCATAGAATACTTAACTACACGTAATTAGGAACTTTTGACTATACGTATAAGGAGTCTCACAGCTATGAGAAAACTCGTCATCAGGGCCGTTATCTTAAGCTTTCTCGGGCTTTGCCTTGTTCTTCCCTCCCTGCAAGCGGCCAAGACTAATGTCCTATATAAGGACCAGGTTGCAGTCATTATGTATCATCATGTGGATGACGACGCCAAAAGCTTCGGCACTATCACCACCAAGCTGTTTCAGGATCAGCTGACCTTTTTGAAAAGCAAAGGCTACCAATTCATTACGCTGAGCCAGTTCAAGGAGTTCATGAACGGAGCCTCCGTGCCGAATAACGCAGTATTGGTCACTTTCGACGATGGCTATGAGAGCTTCTATGTGAACGCTTACCCTATTTTGAAAAGCATGCGGATCCCTGCCGTTAATTTCGTCATAACGAAGGATTTGGAGAATCCGTTAGCCAGCTACATCCCTTCATTATCCCAGGACGAGATTACCGAGATGACGAGCGATACGAATTTCATTGACGCCCAATGTCATACGGATGATTTTCACCATAAGCTGCCCGACGGTTCCGCCGCACTAATCGGCAGGCTGGTCACCAACGGCAAGAAGGAGACGGAAGAAGAATACAAGCAGCGTGTCATTAAGGATACCCAGACCTGCATAACCAAATTAAGCGCGGTGGACCCCGAGCCGCCCGATACTTTAGCTTATCCTTACGGCTTCTATGATGATAAAGCCATTGAATATATCCGCCAAGGCGGAATTAAATACGCATTCACGATCATACCGGAAATGGCGACAAGAGATGTCGATGCGATGAAAATCCCGCGAATCAATGCCGGGAACAGTCTGATTACACCCGAGGGTCTTCATAATTCCATTGTTCGCAGCATTGTAGCCCTCACACCGCCAACCAGTGAGCTGCCTCTTGTGGAAACGATGGCGCAGCTGGGAGGCAAAGCGACTATAAACGGGAATACGGTGACCATTCAGTATAAAACCGGCCAGTGGACCGGAACCGTCAACAGCCAGAAGATCGCCGCTGCCGGCAATAATCCGGGCAATACCGCCAAGCCGGTGACGCTGCAGAAGGCGTTATGGATGAAGAATCATCAACTATTTATCACGCTAAAAGATTTGGAAACTGTCATCGGAGCGCAAATCGTGTATAATCCTACTGTACAAAGCTTTTCCGCTCGGCAGACGCCGGTGATAAAGTAGTAAACAGGATAGGATGAGTTGGATGGACAGTCATTTTTTCGCTTATATGTACCGATTGCGTTATATTGAACGCTGGAGCCTCATGCGCAACATCGTTAAGGAGAACGTGGCGGAGCATTCGTTTCACGTCGCTTTGCTGACTCATGTGCTCTGCACCATTGCTAATGAGGAATTCAACCGCAACGTTCCGACCGACCGCATTGTCAGCATGGCCTTGTTCCATGACGCAACGGAAGTGTTCACGGGGGATATCCCGACGCCGGTCAAGCATCATAATCCCAAAATATTATCCAATTTCCGCGACATCGAACAGATGGCGGCAGAGCGCCTGCTGGACATGATACCTCCAAAGCTGAAGCCCGTGTACGAGCCTCTGATCGACGCCAAATCCGCCGGATTGGATCCGGAGCTGAAGCGTTATGTCAAGGCGGCCGATCTGTTAGACGCTTATTTGAAATGCGTGACCGAGCTATCGGCGGGCAACAAGGAATTCGGCAGCGCCAAGAAGCAAATCGAGCACTCCATTCAGGAGATGAACATGCCGGAAATGGAATATTTCCTGAAGCATATGGCACCAAGTCTGGAAAAGACGCTGGACGAATTGTCCGAGGAATAATACGCGAAAGCTTGGGGATACCTATCCCTGAGCTTTTTTGACAGTATTGCATTTATAAATTTCGGGGCTCCCCGCAAAGTACCTGAATAAGCTTCGAAGCCAATTCCCCACTTTGTGGGGTTATTTTGCTTGCGTGTGACGCTGCGTCACCTTATATACTGCTTGTAGAAAGGAGGGACAGGCTTGGATTCCACTTTGTATTCGATAAGCCAGTTTGCGCAAAAAGCCGGCGTATCCATAAGAACGCTTCGTTATTATGACAAGAAGGGGCTGTTGACGCCAACGCATTGGAACCGTTCAGGCTTCCGTCAATATTCGGATTCCGATCTCAGCCGTTTGCAGTATATCATCGGACTGAAATTCCTGGGCTTCTCGTTGAACGAAATTCATCTTTTACTAAAAACCGGACCTAGACAGCTTCCTGAGATGCTTGCCCAGCAAAAGGCGATGATGATAACCAAAAGAAATCAGCTGGATGCGATTATCCAAGCAATGGAGGCAACGCAAGCATTCCTGCAAGCACATCCCGATGATCTGCAGGCCGTTACGCAGGTAATCCAAGCCATTCCAATGGAACCGATAAAAGAATCGATGAAACAGCATCTGACCGTCGAACAGACTGCCGGCATGAAAGAACTCGTCAAGAACGCCTATTCCGAGGAAGCCTTAACGAAGGTTATGGAACGGAAATGGAGTGATGAGGAACTGCAGAGAAGACAGCAGGATTACGCCCTGTTCCGAAATGAGCTGCATCGATTGGCCGCAGCGTCAGCCGATCCAGCCAGCGAGGATGCGCAGCAAATGGCGGCATTACTCGACTTCATCAACGAACGGTTTTCCGGCGGGAATGCTTCCATCAAGGAAGGAATGAGGAGGACTTGGGCCGAATTCCAGTCGCTGCCCGATGAGCGGAAAGCGCAAGCCTATCATATTCCGGAAGAAGAGGCTGCCTTTTTGAAGCAGGCTATGACCGTATATTATAAGAACAAGCTTCGCAACTCTAATTCAGAACGACTTGAACATGAATGAATAGGCCCGCAGGTAAAATCATCTCACAAAGTGTGGCCCAGGCTTCGAAGCTGAGTCTGGTACTTTGGGGAAGCACCTGAATTGATAAGTTCTATAATGTAAAAAAAGCTCGAAGGCCTTACTTGACCTTCGAGCTTTTTGCCTATCTGCCATTAGCTGGCGTAGAACGGGAATTTCATCAAGGTGACGAGGACAAAGAAAACAATCCCTGTGATCACGCTAACCGATTTGATTTTACCGATATGGTCCTTGATTTTGCTGCCGGATGGATCAGCCAAAGCTTTGCGCATAGCGCTGCCCAGCACTCCGGTTAATGCTCCCAAGGCCAGGAACAATACGACCGCCAGAACCATCCACAGAACGCTGTAAGGCTGCTTGCTGACCAAATATCCGCCTGACAGCAGTCCGATAACCAATGCCAGCTGGCCGGCCCGATTCGCTGCGAACAGCACGCTTAAAAAGCCGAACTGCGCCGAACCGGACAAGGCTTGAACCCGCATGGACAGGAACGGAAACATGAGATAAATCCCCATAAGAATAGCGGACAGCACGTGTAAATATACGAACACTTGTATCATTCGGATGCCCCCATCTGCTTAGTTTAATCCTTTTAATTATACCTGAATTGTCCAATCCTAAGCAAATGTTGGCAGCTGTTTTGGCACATATTTCATCCCTAATTGTGAACGGCAACGCCTTTTTTGGCAGCTCGTTTATCACGCCATTTGGCCAGAATGACGAACAGGGACGGCACCACAATCAAGGTTAGCAGGGTCGAGTAAATCAAGCCCGAAATGATGGTTATCCCCATCGGCCTCCACAAGTTGCCGCCCATGATGGTCATGGGAAGTAAACCGCCGATAGCTGTTGCCATGGTTAGCAGTATCGGTCTTAGTCTTGCCTTGCCCGCTTCCGCCACCGCTTCATACAGCGGTAAGCCATGCTCCCTGGCCTGCTCGATAAATTCGATGAGTATAATACCGTTTCGCACCACAATGCCAGCCAAGCTGACCAGCCCCATCAGGGCCATGAAGCCGATCGGCGAGTTCGAAAGAAATAATCCGATAACGGCGCCCCCGGCGGCCAAATACACCGTTGACAGAATGAGAATCGGGATCGATAAGGAGGAGAACTGCATGACCATAATAATGTAAATGAGCAAAACGACGACTATAGACAGCTTGCCTATCGAAGCGAAGGCGTCGTTCCTCTCCTCGTTCTCGCCTCCGAATTCTACGGTGTACCCCGCCGGAAGCTTATATTGGTTCATCTCGGCCTTCAAATCCTTAACGATTTCGTCAGGTAGCCGGTCCTGTGCATAGCTGCGGACAATGATCGTTCGTGTCTGGTTGCGGTGATGTATCTGCTTCATCATTTTGCTGCTCTGAATATCGCCCAGCTCGCGCACCGTCACGGTTCCGCCGTTTTGCGCAGGAACATACATTTTACCCATCGTGTCTACAGGATTGGCATTCCTTTCCTTGGCGTAAAGGGATACGTCCAACAGCTCCTTGCCCTGCTGCAGCGTCGTAATTTTCAGACCCTCTGTTGCTATTCTCAGCGTCTGGGACAGATCTTTGTCGCTTACCCCGAACAATCTCAGCTTGTCAGGATCCGCCTTGATCTCAATCGTGTTCATATCGACGCCTACATCATCCGAAATGCTCACCGTACCCGGAATACGGGCCAGCATCCCCTTCACCTCTTCCGACAGCTGGCGCAGCTGGTCGAGATCATCGCCGCTGATTCTTACCGCAATAGGGGCTCCTACCGGAGGTCCCTGCTCCAGCTCACGAGGCGTAATTTCCACATCCTCCGGAAACATCGCTTTCAGCTGCTGTCTCCATTCGGTAATTACTTCCTTCGTGCGAATGACCTTCGGATCGATTTTGACGAATAGCTGCCCTAGCTCGATTCCAGACATGTCGGATTCCGAATAATAGAACCGCGGGGTCGAGCTGCCCGAGTATGCCGATACAAATACGACGCCTTTCTGCTTCTGCATCCAATCGGCCGCTTTACTTAGCGTATATTCCGTCTCCGCGAATACTCTGCCGGTCGGCAGCTTGAAATCGATTAGCATTTCATCCTTTTCCGCCGGAGGAAAATACTGTACCCCCAGCAGCGGCAGCAATCCGAAGCTGCTTGTTCCGATTAACAGCGCTACAAGCCCTGTTAGTAAAGGCCTTTTTAAAAACTTATAAATCTGCTTGCCATACAGCGCGCTGAGCTTCTGAATCGGTTTGCCTAACAAGCCCGGCGCCGTATTTCCTATATGTAATGCCTTGCCCCTCTTCAGTACTCGTTCCCCGACCCACTGACGAAAAATCGGAATGATGGTCAGCGACATCGCCATAGAAGCTGCAAGGGTCAACGTAATAACGACGGGCAGAGGACGAATGAAGCTTCCGATATTGCCTTTCAGGAAAAACAGCGGCATGAATGCAGCGGCAGTGGCAATCGTAGCGGTGAGAATCGAAATGGCTACGTCCCGGCTGCCCTCTAAAGACGCTTTGGCCGGATCGTCGCCCAGCTGAAGACGCCGCTGGATATTATCATTGACTACGATAGCATCATCGACCAGAATCCCAAGAACAATGACAATAGCTACAATTGTGATCTGGTTCAGGTCAATCCCCAGCGCCTCTACGGGAATAAAGCCAACCGTAATCGATATGGGGATCGCAAGCGCTACGATCAGCGAGGTTCCGAAGGTCAAGCCCAATGAACAGACTACAATAACTACGGCAATCCCTATGAGCAGCTCTCGGCCCAATTCCTTGAATAAATGATCGAGGCTCTCTTTTTGCGAAAACAGCGAGCTTAAGGTCACATGCTCGGGGAGCTGCGTCTTAAGCTCCGCCACTTTGCTGTCGATTCTCTTTTGCAGAGCCGGAATATCAGCCCCTTTCTCCGCATTAATGACAATATCCAGAGTAGGTTTGCCGTTATGGAGCACACTGACTTCCGTTTTCTTAGGGCGCTGCTTGACATCCGCTACATCCTTTATTTTCAGGGACTTGCCGTTAGGGAGTCCGAGTAATTCCGTATTGGCGATATCCTCGGCAGACTTCCATTCCCCGCTCAAGTTGACATAGTAGGATTTGCTGTCTTTATTTACCGTCCCCAAGGGAACTCGGTCATGGCCGTTCAGGAGCGCCTGTGCGACAATGCTCCAAGGCAGACGAAACGTATCAAGCTTCTCGGTGTCCAGAACGACCGCCACTTCCTGATCGGGTAGGCCCACAATGTCCACGTTGCTTACTCCGCTAATCGTAGCCAGCTGCTTCTTCCAGTTTTCCATCGTCGGTCTGAGCGGCTCCAGCTGATCCGGAGTTTCTACAGTAAAATGCAGGATTTGTTCCGCAATTTTGCTTAAATCATCATTCACTTCCGGCTTATGCGCTTCGGACGGCAGCTCGCTCTCGGCGGACTGTACCTTCTGCTTCAAGGTATCCCAGGCACGTTTAATATCCGTGTCAGCTTTCACCTCTACGTTAATAATGGACACGTTAGCCATAGAAGTGGAGCTGAGAACCGAAATATCGCTCATTTCTTTGATCTTTTCTTCCAGCGGGCGCGTTACGAACTGCTCGACTTTCTCCGGTGACGCTCCTGGATACACAGTCTTCACCAAAGCCACCGTCAGGTCAACCTCCGGATTCTCCCGCTGCTTCAAAGTAAATATATTCACAATGCCAATAAGAACAGCCATGATAAAAAACAGCAGCGTCACCTTGCGGTATCGTATCAGCTTGTCGATCATTCCGCGCTCACTTCCGTTTTCATGCCTGGCGGACAATCCGATCTCACGATAGCTTCCGTTATGGCATCGATATATTCCGGACCGCATTGCTTAACGACGAACCATTGATAGGCGACCATCTCGACCATCCCGATTTTGGAAAAGGCGGCTATCTCCAGCTGCTCCTCCGTAAATTGCGGTGCTTCTCCTGCTTCCATCATATGCCCTTTAATAATCAGCATCATTTCATAATAAAAGGAGTCCGATATATCTTTAATCTCCTGGGAAGCTACTCCATTACGGTACAAGATCTGTAGAATCGTCCGATTCTGATAATAGACCGTTAATGCCCGGTGAATCATCCAATAAAACACTCCGTCATCCTCGCAGGATTGGTCCGGGCCGAGCTTAAGCGCCGCTGAAATCTCCTCCAGGCACGATGCGGCGATCTCTCTGAACAAATCCTCCTTGCTTTGAAAATACAAATAAAACGTTCCTTGAGCGACGCCTGCCTCCCGAACAATATCCGAAACCTTCGTCTGATGATAGCCCTGCTCTTCAAAAAGCTTCAGTGCGGCTTCAATCATATTGGATTTCTTGTCCTCTCCCACACTCCATCCCCCTCTTACAAATCAAGCTCTCCATTTATGACTGATGAGTCAGTCATATGTATAATAGCACCATTTTCCAACCTATGCAATGGTGTCCATTTATCGAGTGTCGGTAAAAAAATAACCAGCCAGGGACAAGTCCCCGACTGGTTATTGGATGGATGATAGGCTCTATTCGAGTCCGTTAGCCCGTAACGATTTTGATGACGTTGCGTACGGACTCGGCGGATTTGTCCAGAGCTGCTTTCTCTTCCGGAAGCAGTTCCAGCTCAAATATTTTCTCGATGCCGTCGCCGCCGAGCAAAGTAGGTACGCCCATAAACAGGTTTTCGTAGCCATACTCGCCTTCTAGCAGTGCGATGGAAGGAAGGATGCGTTTCTTGTCTTTCACGATGGCTTCCGTCATTTGAACCAAGGAAGCTGCAGGCGCATAGTATGCACTGCCGTTGCCCAACAGGTTGACGATCTCTCCGCCGCCTGTACGGGTACGTTGCACAATAGCTTCAATGCGGTCAGCTGGAATCAGCTTCTCGATAGGAATGCCTCCAACGTTGGAGTAACGAACCAATGGAACCATGTCGTCGCCATGGCCGCCTAATACGAAGCCGCGTACGTCCTCAACGGATACATTCAGCTCTTGAGCGATAAATGTGCAGTAGCGAGCCGTATCCAAGACACCGGATTGACCGATGACACGGTTCTTAGGGAAGCCCAACGTTTGGTAGGCTACGTAAGTCATGGCATCCACAGGGTTACTCAGGATGATCACGATGGAATCCGGGCAGGATTGCTTAACGTTCTCGCAAACGGATCTTACGATACCTGCGTTCGTGTTCACGAGGTCATCGCGGCTCATGCCAGGCTTGCGGGCGATCCCTGCCGTGATGATCACGATATCGGATCCGGCTGCGTCCTCGTAGCTGGCTGTGCCTACGATGTTGCTGTCAAACCCTTGGACCGGGGAAGCTTCCATCATGTCCAATGCTTTCCCTTTTGTAGGGTTTTCCAAAGGTGCGATGTCCAGCAATACTACGTCACCAAGTTCTTTTTGAGCCAGCATCAACGCCGTAGTCGCACCAGTGAAACCAGCGCCGACAACCGTAATTTTTTTACGCTTGATTCCCATGAGTATAGCCTCCTGAAAGTTTATTTGGTGTTTGTGTATGTAACCGTGTGTTATTCGGATTTGGGATGTGCCTCCGGCCGCTGTTGAAAGTGTGTTCTTTGATTAGACCAATAAGGTGGGAACACACTTTCAAAGGCGGCACGTAAACTCTCCGGCACATTCCCAAAGTCCTTAGTTCACGTTTAAATACACAAATCAAGATTAACCTTTCCCTCGTCCAGAGTAGAAAGAATGTGCCTCAAAGAATCTGAGGCACACACAAATTTTTTATCTACCTGGTAGCGTGTCGCGGGATGCTTGGCGTCAGCTCAAGCTTCCGGGACAAACGCGGTCCATACACTTGCCATGCTTCCATCCGCTTCCGCCTCTCGTTAGACAACCTTACGTCGTCCAGGGGGCGTAACCCTTGGGGTCCCCCTTGCGAAGGGGGATTTAGGGGGTTGGTCAGGCTCTACCTGGTAGCGTGTCGCGGGATGCTTGGCGTCAGCTCAAGCTTCCGCGACAGACGCGGTCCACACACTCGCCATGCTTCCATCCACTTCTGCCTCTCCTTAGACAACCTTTACGTCGTCCAGGGGGCGTAACCCTTGGGGTCCCCCTTACAAAGGGGGATTTAGGGGGTTGGTTCAGGCTCTACCTGGTAGCGTGTCGCGGGATGCTTGGCGTTAGCTCAAGCTTCCGGGACAAACGCGGTCCATACACTCGCCATGCTTCCATCCGCTTCCGCCTCTCCTTAGACAACCTTTACGTCGTCCAGGGGGCGTAACCCTTGGGGTCCCCCTTACAAAGGGGGATTTAGGGGGTTGGTTCAGGCTCTACCTGGTAGCGTGTCGCGGGATGCTTGACGTCAGCTCAAGCTTCCGGGACAAACGCGGTCCATACACTTGCCATGCTTCCATCCGCTTCTGCCTCTCCTTAGACAACTTTACGTCGTCCAGGGGGCGTAACCCTTGGGGTCCCCCTTACAAAGGGGGATTTAGGGGGTTGGTCCCTCTTACTCCATATGAGCGATAACTTGGTTAGCGAACTCGGAGCATTTAACTTCAGTTGCGCCTTCCATCAAACGAGCGAAGTCGTAAGTAACGGTTTTGTTGTTGATAGCTGTTTCCATACCTTTGTAGATCAGGTCAGCAGCTTCTTGCCAGCCCAGGTGCTCAAGCATCATAACGCCGGACAAGATAACGGAACCTGGGTTTACTACGTCCAGACCAGCATACTTCGGAGCCGTACCATGAGTAGCTTCGAAGATAGCGTGTCCTGTTACATAGTTAATGTTAGCTCCTGGGGCGATACCGATACCGCCAACTTGCGCTGCCAAAGCATCGGACAAGTAGTCACCGTTCAGGTTCAATGTAGCGATAACGTCGAAGTCAGTAGGACGAGTCAATACTTGCTGCAAAGCGATGTCGGCGATAGCATCTTTTACGATGATTTTACCTGCAGCTTCAGCGTCTTTTTGCGCTTTGTTAGCAGCGTCAGTGCCTTGCTCTGCTTTGATTTTGTCGTATTGAGCCCAAGTGAAGGTTTTGTCGCCGAACTCTTGCTCAGCCAGCTCATAGCCCCAGTTTTTGAAGGCACCTTCAGTAAATTTCATGATGTTACCTTTATGTACCAAGGTAACCGATTTACGGTTGTGTTGAATAGCGTATTCGATAGCGGCACGGATCAAACGCTTGGAACCTTCGGACGATACAGGTTTTACGCCGATACCGGAAGTTTCTGGGAAGCGGATTTTCTTAACGCCCATTTCTTTTTGCAGGAACTCGATCACTTTTTTCACTTCAGCGGAACCGGATTCCCATTCGATACCTGCATAGATATCTTCTGTATTTTCACGGAAAATAACCATGTCAACCAATTCAGGACGTTTTACCGGGGACGGAACGCCGTTGAAGTAACGAACCGGACGGGAGCAGACGTACAGGTCAAGCTCTTGGCGAAGAGCAACGTTCAGGGAGCGGATACCGCCGCCAACTGGCGTTGTCAAAGGTCCTTTAATAGCTACGATATATTCGCGGATTGCTGTCAACGTATCAGCTGGCAGCCAGTTGTTGAATTTATTGAATGCTTTTTCGCCGGCAAATACTTCGTACCAAGCGATTTTCTTTTCGCCTTTGTATGCTTTTTCTACTGCTGCGTCAAGAACGCGTTTGGAAGCCGCCCAAATGTCCGGGCCTGTTCCGTCACCTTCGATGAAAGGAATAATAGGGTTGTTTGGAACGTTCAGCTTACCGTTAACAATAGTAATTTTTTCGCCTTCTGTCGGCTGTGTGTAGTTTTCGAATTGAGCCATGTTCTTTGTTTGCCTCCTTAAAATGGTGGTAAATAAATACAAAATTGAACGGGAGCCGCAGCGCTTGTCCCCGCTCCTTAGAGGAGGAGGAACCCTCTCGCTGCAGCAACCCGCTGCTTGCTTAGCTCTTTATTGATAATCGATTAACGATTTTCAATCGGAATGTATTTTTGGTTGGAAAGACCGGTATATTCTGCGCGAGGACGAATCAAGCGATTGTTCTCATATTGCTCCAGAATGTGAGCTGTCCATCCGGATGTACGGCTGATTGCGAAGATCGGCGTAAACAAATCACGCGGAATTTCCAAGGATGTGTATACAGACGCGGAGTAGAAGTCTACGTTTGGCTTCAGGCCTTTTTGTCCGGTTACCATCTCTTCGATTTTGATGGACATGTTGTACCAGTTCATGTTGCCGGTGATTTTACCGAGCTCCTGTGACATTTTTTGCAAGTGCTTCGCACGAGGATCGCCGTTTTTGTATACGCGGTGACCAAAGCCCATGATTTTTTCTTTGTTTTCGAGCTTGTTGTTGATGTAGCTTTCTACATTCTCGAAGGAACCGACTTCTTCCAGCATAGCCATAACCGCTTCGTTCGCACCGCCGTGAAGAGGTCCTTTCAAAGCGCCGATAGCCGATGTTACACCGGAATAAATATCGGACAAGGTAGCAACCGTAACGCGAGCAGCAAAAGTGGAAGCATTCAGCTCATGGTCAGCGTGAAGAACCAGCGCTTTATCCAACGCTTCAACGGCCACTTTATCCGGCTCTTTGCCGATCAGCATGTACAGGAAGTTTTGTGCTACGGAAGTAGCGTCGCTCTTAGGAGCGATAGGCTCCTTGCCTTCACGAATGCGGGCGAATGCTGCAATGATCGTAGGGATCTGTGCTTGCAGTTTAATCGCTTTGCGAAGGTTAGCCTCCGGCGACATATCATTGGCTTCATTATCATAAAGGGCCAAAGAAGATACTGCCGAACGAAGAGCTGCCATAGAGTTCGTATCCTTTGGATACAATTTGATTTGCTCGATCACTTGGCTTGGAACCGGAGCGTAAGTGTTCAGGTCTTTCACCAGTTGAGCCAATTCGGAGCGGTTCGGCAGTTTGCCGTACCACAGCAAATAAGCAACCTCTTCAAAGCTTGCGTTTTCAGCCAAATCATCAATGTCAATCCCACGATAGGTGAGAACACCGTCAATAATGGAGCTGATGGAGGACGTAGTAGCAACAATTCCTTCTAATCCTTTAGTAGCAGTCAAAGCAATCTCTCCTTTGCGATCAAGTTCATATAGTTACTATACCATAGATCATGGTTCTGAAAAAAACGTATCGAAGCATCCCCGACCAAGGGTCTGTACTTGCTTTTATGCGTGCAAGCAAATAACTTATACATGGAAAAGACGTCCATGCATATAAGTGAAGTTGTTCACTTATAGAGAACTTCTATAGTTCTACTATAAATGATTTAACGAACAAAGGAAACAAATTTGGACATAAAAGTTCATTATCAGCACAATAAACATATGCTATCTCTGTATTCACAGGGAATTTCCCATGAGTCAAGAAGTTTCAAAAACCGATACGGCACTGGATTTTAGTCTTTCCAATAATAGCATAATGATTCCTGAAACAACACCTTGTCCAATTGCGGGAGATAAGAGCACTACAGAAGCATCCCTCCCCTTTGTCGCCTTTATCATAAAAAAGCTTGCCCGGTGCATGAGCTTCGCGCATACATTACAAAATCGTCACTGCATGGTATACAGACTCGTTTTTAGTCACCATAGCGAAGTTGTCAGCGTATTAATAAAACGAATGTAAATTCTTAAAAAAGGATAAAACCAATGAAAAATAAGAAACAAAGAAACGGTAAAAGGTCGATTAAGAAGGATAAATTGGGTGCTTCCAGTCACGTAAATAACAAGACAATCCGGAATCAAATAAACTTTGGTAAACGACTTAACTATTCCATTAACGAGTTGGCCTTCCTATCAGACACTTCATCGAATAAATTGCCCCAATCTAAAGAAGATGACTAAACTTATAGCGGCGGGTTATTGCTTTTAGCAAAGCATAACCTGCTCTTTTTATGTCAGTTGTTCCGTTTTAGCAAAAATAGGTACATGCTGTAATGCAGACACCCTATCAATTAGAATCTCTTAGCATATCATGCTGTATAAACAATGAAAGGAGATGAGAAAATTGGGTGAAACAGGTCTCACCGGATTAACCGGTCTTACTGGACTAACTGGACTTACAGGGCCAACCGGACCCACAGGACCTACAGGGCTTACTGGTGCCACTGGACCTGCCGGGCCAGGTTCTGCAGCAACAGGCGCTCAAGGTACAGTACCTACCGCAATTACTGCTGCGGGTACTCCAGTCACTGCTGTTACGATTGCTGTCCCTGTCTCAGCCGCTGCTAACCAAGTCATTGTTGACGGTATGGTAACCGTAAACCTTAGCTTTACAGCTGTACTCGCTGCTGCATTAAACCCTACATTCACTGTAACCTTACTTCAAGATAGTGTTGCTGTTGCAACAGCAGCTAGTTCTGAGCTTCTTGCCATTACTCTTCTTGGAGCTCTAACTATCAGTCGCTCTATTCCGATTACGTATTTCGCTGCATCCTTAGCACCTGGAACGCATACCTATGCCATAGAGGTGACTGTGAGCGGGGTTGTCCTTGCAGTTGGAACCACAGCAAGTATCACCTATTCGTCTCTGACTGCATCTACTCATACAGCTCCTTAATATCTGAAAAGTATCCCTAAAATATGGAGCCTTTTACTTCGAAAATTGCCGCATCCGATAACCTCGGAATCTTATCCATTCGATTATGGCAGAGTAAACCCTCATTCCCAAAGGAGTGAGGGTTTATTTTTTATAAAAAAGAAAGCAGCCAAAAAAGCCTCCGCTTGGCAGAGGAAAAAGATTGAACATTATGGGTTGCTGCTATTTTATGTTTATTTGCGAAAAAAGTGCAAAACTCCTATCACTTCCAATGAAGAAGTGCTCTCGTTCAAGCGAGAAGTCCGTTTTCAGAAACATTTTGCTCCGGAGACAAACGATGGTAAAATAATGTTATTTGAAACTATGAAGCCTACGGAGGAATCCTATGCCTGCTACCCGCAGAATCGGCATCATCGATATCGGTTCCAATTCCATTCGACTTGTCGTATATGAAATCAACGCTTCTCATGCTTATAGAGTAATTGGAGAGTTCAAGCAATCGGCCCGACTGAGCCAACGGATTGACGCCGATAATACACTTTCTCAAGATAACATACAATTTATTGTTCGGATTTTGCTTCATTTTCAAACGATTTGCCGCTCCTATCATGTTACAGAAGTACGGGCGGCAGCAACGGCGGCCATTCGGAATGCCGCGAATTCCAGGCAAATTATCGATATGATACAGGAACGAAGCGGAATGACCGTCGAGCTGCTGTCCGGAGAGGATGAAGCGCGAATCGGCTTTTTGGGCATGATCCATGCGTTGAACGTAGAGCATGGTCTCCTGGTGGACATCGGCGGTGGCAGTACAGAGGTCTCTTTGTTCCGTAACCGCAAGCTCGAACGAAGCGTATCCTTTCCTTTTGGCGCGGTGAATACTACGGCCCGTTTCGCTTCAGGAAGCCTGTTCACCCAAGAGCAAGTTAACGGCATCCGTCATATGGTCCAGCAAGCTGTCGCAAGCGAGCCCTGGATCATGGAGCATCCGGGGCTTCCAATGATAGGCTTGGGAGGCACGATACGAAGCTTGTGCAAAATCAATCAAAAGAAGCGGAAATACCCGCTTCCCCTTACGCATAACTACGCCATGTCGGCGGAGGATATGAACGAACTCATGCAATGGCTGCCCTCGCTCCCTGCAGATAAAAGAAAAAAGGTAGACGGACTTTCCAAGGACCGGTACGACATTATTGTGCCGGGGCTGATGATCCTGCATACTCTGTATGAAGCCTGCGGAGCAAGCCATTATATCATCAGCGGCGCGGGGCTTAGAGACGGATTATTTTACGAATCATACCTGTCCGGTCAGCATTCGCCGTGCAGCTTGGCCGAACGAAGCGCCCGCAATCTGCTAGGGCTTCATTCCTGCGTTCCTCCGGAGCATCTGGAGCAGGTAGCTGACTTCGCCACGGAGCTGTTCGACGCCCTTCAAGGCTTGCATGGGCTGGACGATAGCAGCCGAACCTGCCTTCGTATCGCTGCGCTGCTTTATCGGATCGGTGTATCGTTCCAGTATTACCAGTTCTCCAAGCACTCCTTTTATATGATCGCCAATTCGAGGCTGGATGGGCTGAGTCATCGGGAAACCTTGCTCTGCGCGGCCATTGCGGCATTCAAAACGAAAGGCAGAACCCAGCAAATCTGCCTTCAATACAAGGAAGTTTTGCAGGAATCCGACTGTGACCTCATCATCAAGCTCGGCACGCTGCTGCAGCTGGCCATTGCGCTGGACTGCTCGGAAACTCAAGTCTTCACTTCCTTGGAGGCGGCCGTTACACCGGATAACAAGCTGCAGCTTCAAGTGAAACAAAAACACGACCCCTCCGTGGAATACGGTGAGGTCGCGGCTTTGCAAAAAGACTTTAAAAAAATATGGGGCCTGAAGCTTACGTTAGATGGAAGTGATGCTTTTTCTTCCATGAGCTGATTTTCATGGCCTCAAATTGGCTTCTCAGCGGTTTTTCCTCATTGACTACCCGTTCATACATTCCATTGGACTGCAGCTGCCTGGCCTTGACGTTATCGTTGAGGCTCAGCTCCAGAATACGTATGAGGGACTCCTGTATATCCTTATCAAATACCGGGCACATCAGCTCAATGCGGCGGGTCAAATTTCTCGTCATCCAGTCCGCGCTGGAGATATAAACCTCCCGGTCTCCGTCGTTCTCAAAATAGATAATGCGCGAATGCTCCAAGAATCGATCCACGATGCTTAAGATGCGAATGTTCTCGCTGAGCCCCGGCACACCGGGACGCAGGCAGCAAACCCCGCGTACGATCAAATCGATCTTAACCCCCGCTTTGGAAGCCTCATACAGCTCATCGACCATCTGTTGATTGGACAAGGAGTTGAATTTGGCGATGATTCGAGCCGGTTTGCCCATCGAGGCATGAGCCGCTTCTCGGCGTATCTTCTCAAACAGCTTATCCTTTAAATCAGTAGGAGCGACGCCGAACGCTTTCCAGTTATGCGGCGCCGAATAGCCTGTCACTTCGTTAAACAGAGCAGAGGCGTCTTCGCCGATGATCGGATGGGAAGTAAACAGGCCGACATCCGTATACAGCTTTGCCGTGTTATCGTTGTAATTGCCTGTGCCGACGTGCACATACCGGCGTAACCCCTCCTGCTCCTGGCGAACGACCAAGGTGATCTTGGCATGGGTCTTCAAGCCGACCAGCCCGTAGACGACATGGCAGCCCGCCTGTTCAAGCATGCGTGCCCAAGCAATATTGCGCTCCTCGTCGAATCTGGCCTTCAGCTCAACGACAACCGTCACCTGCTTACCCGATTCCGCTGCGCTCGCCAACGCCTGGATTAACGGCGAGTTGCCGCTGACCCGGTAGAGCGTCATTTTGATCGCCAGCACTTGGGGATCATAAGCCGCTTGGCAAATAAAGTCCGTCATGGCATCGAACGATTCGTATGGATGGTAGACGAGCACATCCTGCTGTCTTAACGTTTCGAATACGTCATCCGTATCCATCAGCTCCGCTGGATAGACAGGCTCTACCGGCTTGAAGCGAAGATGATCGTAGCCCTTCAAGGAGCCGGACAGCTTCATAAAGTAGGTCAGATCCAAAGGCCCGTCAATTTCAAAGATGTTGTCCGAAATTTCGAACTCCTCCTGCAGCTGATCCAGGGCATAGGGATGAATGCCCTTCTGGACCTCCAAACGGACAGGAGAGCCCCATCTGCGCCGTCTCAGCTCCTTCTCGATCTCTTCGAGCAAATCCTCCGCGCCTTCTTCGTTCAGCGTCAGATCGGCGTTCCGTGTCAGCCTGAAGCCGTTCACGGCAATAGGGATATAGCCGGAGAACAGCGTCTGAATATGCTGCTCGATCAGCTCCTCCAGCAGGACGAACTCATGCTTCTTGCTGTTGGTACGAACCGGAACCTCTATGCAGCGTGATAAATTGGATGGCACTTGAACAATGGCAAAATAAGGCTCGCTGTCCGGATCCTCTCCCTCTTTCATAAGGACGACCGCCAGATAAAGCGCCTGGGTATGAACAAGCGGAAAAGGCCGGCTCTGGTCAACCGCCATAGGAGTCAGCACAGGAAAAATAATCTCATGGAAATATTCATCCATCGCTTTGCGCTGCGTCAAATTCAGGTCCTCGTACTCCGTAAACATGATGCCTTCCTTGGCCAGCTGCCGCGAAATATCACGATACGTTTTGTACTGCTCCGCTACCATTTTGGCAGACCGTTTCATGACGCGCTTGAACAAGCCTGCCGGGGTGTAGCCTGTGAAATCCTTTTTTACGTAGCCTGCCTTAATCTGGTCCTTGATTCCTGCGACCCGGACACTCATAAACTCATCTAAATTAGACGATACGATCGATAAAAATTTGATTCGTTCCAGGAGCGGCGTCTCCGCATCCTGTGCTTCTTCCAAGACCCGCCAGTTAAATTCAAGCCAGCTTAAATCTCTATTCAAATAATTCGATGATGCTTCTCTTTCTCTTTGCGTCATCTCTTTCATAGGATCACGTAACCTCCATCAGATTCGCCCGTTTTCGAAAATGAAACTATCCGTCTCTAGCAACGGCTTACCGTTTTCATTCTACTTTCTTCATGGTAGTTCGACATTGTCATCGGAGATTAGGTTGTTTGTAAATTTTATGTAAAGACGCGCTATGTATTCCGATTCAGCCTTGTTTTTGAAGCAGCTCATACAGCTCCGGCGCAGCCTTATCGATTCTGGTAGGCTTCCAGGCTTTATTCACCCATACGTGCCGTGTTCCGCCGCTGACCAGCAGCTCTTCGCCCCGGCGTATTTCGGAGGCAAACTGCAGCCGCAAATGAGTGAAATCCTCTATTCGGGTACGAATCGTGATCAGATCGTCATACTTCGCGGGCAATCGGAATTTCAGCTCGGCCTCAATAACAGGCAGCAGCAGCCCCAGCTCTTCAATTCTTTGATAAGGCATGCCTAGTGCCCGAATCAGCTCGGTCCTTCCGATTTCAAACCAATTCAAATAATTGGCATGATAGACGACACCCATCTGGTCCGTTTCCTGGTACCGAACTCTAATCGTATGTTCAAACCATGCGGATGGAGTCATGCTTTCCCTCCCACTATGCTATTATGGCCTTTTTTTTAAAATTTGGCTTGGTCGCGGACTATTCCTTGTTCACCAGCGTGTAACGGATATAACCTGCTTTGCTGATAAAAAAAGAGTGAAACCGATTATGACGTCGACTTCACTCCGGGGTTGAGGCTTGTTGGGAGCAGGCATGTCCCCTCCTGCTGCCTAACAAACCTCTTTTCTTTTTACAATACGCGGGCACGGCCGGAATAAATGACACCGACCTCAGGATAAATGGATACCTCTGTGCCGTCACTGATTAATCCCAAAGCGCCCTCAACGCCGACGATAACCGGCTTGCTCAAGCTGATACCGACCACTGCCGCATGAGAGGTAATACCGCCGGTTTCCGTGATGATCGCAGCAGCCTTCTCAATAGCCGGCATATATTCTTTATCCGTTGTAAGGGTCACAAGAATACAGCCTTCTACAGCCTTGGCGTTCGCTTCTTCCGGAGTACGGGCCGTAATAACCTTGCCTGTTGCGATTTGCGTTCCGATGCCTTGACCTTTGGCAATCATTTCGCCAATTTGATGTACCTTGATCAGGTTCGTTGTTCCGGAGCGGCCTACGGGAACGCCAGCCGTGATAACAACCGTATCGCCCAAGCTGACCAAGCCCGCTTTGACACTGCTGTCTACGGCAAGCTCGAACAGCTCGTCCGTCGTTTCACATTTCTCACCCTTAACCGGAACGACACCCCATACGAGCGACAAGCGGCGAAGCACCTGCTCATTAGGAGTTACGGCGATAATAGGCGCTTTAGGGCGGTATTTGGACACCATCCGTGCCGTATAGCCGCTCTCCGTTGCCGTCAAGATCGCACGGGCATCAAGATCCATAGCGGAGTTAGCCACAGCCTGGCTGATCGACTCCGTAACCGTTCTTTGTTGAGCATTGCTTTGACGGATAAAGATTTCACGGTGCTCCAAGGCCGTCTCTGCACGCTCGGCAATTTTGGCCATCGTCATAACGGATTCGATCGGATATTTCCCTGCAGCCGTTTCACCGGACAGCATCACTGCATCGGTACCGTCGAAGATCGCATTGGCCACGTCACTTGCTTCCGCACGAGTCGGACGCGGATTGCGCTGCATGGAATCCAGCATCATCGTTGCGGTAATAACCGGCTTACCGGCTTGGTTACATTTTTTGATCATCGCTTTTTGCACGATCGGCACATCTTCGGCAGGAATCTCAACGCCGAGATCACCACGCGCAACCATCAGGCCGTCGGACACCTCGAGAATCTCATCCAGGTTCTCAACGCCTTCTTGATTCTCGATTTTGGAAATGATCTGGATGTGCGTCGCATTATGACGCTCCAAAATTTCGCGGATTTCGATGACGTCGCTCGCTTTGCGCACGAACGAAGCAGCGATGAAGTCAACTCCCTGCTCGATACCGAAAATAATATCGTTGGCGTCCTTCTCCGTAATCCCCGGCAGATTGATTTTAACGCCTGGGACGTTAACGCCCTTCTTGCCGCCTAACAAGCCGCCGTTCACGATACGGCATTTGATTTCCTTGCTCGTCAAGTCTACAACTTCCAAACCGATAAGACCGTCATCGATCAAAATCGTGGAACCGACCTTCACGTCTTTCGGCAAATCTTTATAAGTGACAGAGATACGATCGGCATCGCCCAGCACGTCTTCCGTCGTCAATGTAATGAAGTTATCCTGAATCAATTCGACCTTTTGGTCATCCTTTAATTTGCCTGTACGGATTTCCGGGCCTTTCGTGTCAAGCAGAATCGCTACATTCTTTCCAAGCTCCTGACAAGCCTGGCGCACGTTGCGGATCCGGTTGCCGTGCTCTTCGAAATCGCCGTGTGAGAAGTTCAGTCTGCAGACGTTCATTCCGGCATTGATGAGATTCTTGAACATGTCAAGCGATTCGCTCACCGGACCGATCGTACATACAATTTTGGTTTTACGCATGATTGTGATTACCCTCCTGAATGTAAGTAAACCTACCGATTTTTCTAAATTTCTGATAGCGATCTTCGATCAATTCTTTCTCTGAGAGCTGCATTAACTCCTTCAAATGCTTTGTTAAGGTTTCTTTAATGAGCTCAGACTGGCGGGCTACATCGCGATGCGCGCCGCCGCGCGGTTCCGGAATGACACCGTCTACGACGCCGAGAGCATGAATATGGTTCGCGGTGATTTTCATCGCCGCCGCTGTTTCCCCTGCTTTGGACGCGTCCTTGTACAGAATCGACGAGGCCGCTTCCGGCGTACTCACCGAATAGATCGCATTTTCCAGCATAAATACGCGGTTCCCTACTCCTAACGCAAGCGCACCGCCGCTGCCGCCTTCGCCGACAACGACACAGAGAATCGGCACACCGAAGGAAGCCATCTCCATCAAGTTTCTGGCGATCGCTTCACTCTGTCCCCGCTCTTCCGCAGCGCCTCCAGGATAAGCCCCCGGAGTGTCGATGAACGTAATGATAGGGCGTTTGAATTTGTTAGCCTGCTGCATCAAACGCAAGCCTTTACGGAAGCCTTCCGGATGCGGCATCCCGAAATGGCGGGCAATGTTATCCTTCGTATCCTTGCCCTTCTGGTGACCGACTACGGTAACGGGAATTCCGTCCAGGCGGGCCAGTCCACCTACAATGGCCAGATCGTCACCGTAATGACGATCACCGTGCAGCTCCATAAAGTCCGTGAAAATATGCTGGATATAATCAAGCGTCGTCGGCCTTTGCGCATGACGGGCAAGCTGCATCTTCTCCGCCGTCGTCAAATTGCTGTAGACCTTCTCGGCTTCCTGCTCGTAGCGCTGCTCCAAACGGGCGATTTCGTCCGAGAAATCGATTTGCTTCTCGGCGCCGAACTTGCGCAGCTCTTCAATCTTGGCTTTCAGCTCCAATAGCGGCTGCTCAAAGGGCAATTCACCGGCCATTTGCCAAATCCCCCTTCACAACATGCAGATCCAGTATCCGGGTCAGCGTGTTTTTCATTTCTTTGCGTACAACTACCATGTCTACCTGCCCATGACTTAAGTTGAACTCCGCCGTCTGGAAATTGTCGGGGAGCTTCTGGCGAATCGTCTGCTCGATGACGCGTTTGCCTGTAAACCCGAATGCTGCCCCGGGCTCGGCAATAATAAAGTCGCCAAGCATCGCAAAGCTGGCCGAAACCCCGCCGAACGTAGGGTCAGTAATGACTGAGATATAAAGGCCGCCCTGCTCATTGAATTGAGCCAAAGCCGCACTTGTCTTGGCCATCTGCATCAGACTGAGAATGCTCTCCTGCATGCGGGCGCCGCCTGATGTAGAGAAAATAATTAACGGATATTGCTTTTGCATTGCATGCTCAATAGCGCTCGTAATTTTCTCACCGACGACCGAGCCAAGCGAGCCTCCCATGAAGTCAAAGCTCATGACAGCTACAACGACAGGAAAACCGCCAATCGTTCCTTCGCCTGTGATCACCGCATCGTTCATGCCAGTCGCATCGACGGCTTTACGATACTTGCCGACATAATCCGGAAATTCAAGCGGATCCTCCGAGCTCATCTCGGCGTCATATTCAAAAAAGCGGCCTTCATCCATAATCATCTGAATGCGTTCGACCGCGCTGAGTTTGAAGTGATACCCGCATGTGGTACATACCTTCAAGTTTTTGTCCAATTCTTTAGTAAATTGAATCGCAGCGCATTTCGGACATTTGTTCATCAAGCCCTCAGGAATTTCCCGTTTCGGCTTATCCTCCGGCAATAAGTCACCGCCGTCACCTGCTCGTGTGACAGACCTGTCCGCGCTTGGAATGGTAGCATACTTTCTTTTCTTCTGAAACAAATCTATAAATGACACGATTACACCTCGCTTGCGTAGAGTTCAAATGTGATCCATTCGGTTCTTAAGACCTATGCAATATGGAATTCAGCACATCTTGAACTTCTTCAAGTTCACCTTCCGGGACTAAAATTTCAAACTGATTTTTCGTCATGTTTATGGCCCGTACTTGAACCAGAAAGCCCTCTTCCGTCAATTTCTGCTTGATTCTGTCTGCAATTTTTGCTGTAGGAGCTATATAAATAACGGTCCACATGAAAAAAGACCTCCCGAACATAATGCACTAATGATATCATATCTTCTCTTTTCCCCGCAAGAAAGGTTCAAGGCGTCCGCACACGTTTTTATCCTGTGGTGAAAAAAAGAAGAGAAGCCGGGCATCCCCCGCTTCTGCATATAGTTCAGAAACCCCTGTTCGATCCAGGAACTGTTCGAAGTTTATGGTTCGGAGGTTGCGTCGTCGTCAGCACGGGAGGTGCCGGCTGAAGGGACGTCAGACCCGTCCTGTACCGTATTCGACGCAGAAGGAGAGGCTGGAGAAACCGTCGAATGGTCCAGCTCGTCCTGGTGCCGGTGGGCGATACGGGCAGAAGCCGCTGCAGCTAGTCCCGCCACAAGATCGTCCAGGAATACATGAATGCCTGTCGAGTGATCGTTCAGCTCGCGAATAATGCCCAGCTTCTCTTTGTCCAGATAGCCGAAGCTCGTCAAGCCGATCATGCCGTAGACATGAACGATGCCGAGCGCAAGCGTCTCGTCAACGCCATAAAGAGACTCATCCCGCTCCATGATAGACTGAAGCGGCTCCGGAAGGAGCTTTTTCTCCGCTAGTTCATCAAGCGCAATACCGGTAAACAGCGTATATTGAACCTCGCGTTTTTTCAGAATCGCCAAAACGCTTTCGATGCAATCTTCTTTTTTCAGTTGAGCGTTGTAAGGCAGCTGCAGCTTCAAAACGATATCGGCGATCCTCTCGATCGTAACGCCCCGATTTTCCAACCATTCCACAATGTGCTGATGTGACATGAAACAACGCCTCCTCCATAGCCAGCTAATAACCAAGGGGAATCCGTTCCGCTGTCCAGTACGCTGGCATAGGGACAAGCTATAAGGATAGCGAACGTATTCCTTACCGTGATTCCGGCGGACCGATTGACGATGCGGCCGGTTCACGCTTAACGTGTCTTATTCGGTCAAGCCGTAAGACAGCCCGGGTTACTAAATGTATGCGGAGGAAGCGCCGATTATTTCACTTTTACCGTATCTTTACCAAGCAGCTCCTCCATCGCTTGAAACAGCTTGGGAGAAGGCTTGACCTTAAATTGATCGCTTAAGCTGATCGTTTTTTGACTCTTCTCGTAATACAAAATGACGGACAGCGGCCCTTCATGCTGCAGCAGCAGCTCCTTGAGACGGGTAAGCACCTGCGGTTGCTCGTGGTCCGCAGAAATTTTGACATACACGCGCTGCGTCCGGACCGGACGGCTGCTCTCACGCTGCTGCGGCCCAGCGGATCCTTGGCTCACTGGCCTGTCGGTTGCAGCAGGAGCCGGGGCAGGCGCGGGGCGGCTCTTGGCCGAGGACGGAACCTGCTGCTGCACATTTCTTGCGGCCGGCTGTTGAGCGGGCCTGCGCACCGCCTTGAACCGGAGGTCCGGGTCGTTCAGCGCAAACAGTTGGTCCGCGAGCAGCTTGACATCCTCATCCCCCTGCTGCAGCTTGGCCCGGACCAGCACCGGCTTGCCCTTCTGCACCAATGGGGCATACTGCTTCCACGCTTCAGGGAACAGAACTACCTCCACCTTGGCTACACGGTCTTCCAGCTCCATGAACGCCATAGGCTGTCCCTTCTTGGTCACTATCGTCTTGCTGGATAGCACCATGCCGGCCACTATGACTTCGCTATGGTCGGGCATTTCCTGGAGGAAATGGAGCGGATCGTGCTCCAGCTGGCGCAGCAGCTCTTCATAATCATCGAGAGGACTGCCGGATATGTACAGGCCGAGCAAATCCTTCTCCATTTCCAGTTGCTGGGTCATTGTGAAGGGGCGAATCTCCGGATATTCGACTTCCCAGTTCACCTCTTCGACAAATCCGAACAGGTGCAGCTGCAGATCGTCACGTTCCTTGCGCCATTTGGCCGCAGCCTCGATCGCTTCCTCCAGCATCGCCAGCTGCTGCGCGCGATGCCCCGGAAGCGAATCCGTCGCTCCGCTCTGGATAAGCGACTCCAGCACCCTTTTGTTGCAGACGCGAAGATCTACCCGGCGGCACAGGTCGACCAGGCTCTCGTAAGCGCCGCCGTCCTTGCTCCGCTCCTTCATGATCGAATCGATCGCCTGCGTGCCGACGTTCTTGACAGCGGCCAGTCCGAAGCGTATGGCCGGTACGGGCTCCCCGGCGTCGTCTGCCGCCTGGGCATCTCCAGGCTGCCTTGCTGCCGGTGTCATGACGGGCGTAAACGCGATGCTGCTCTCGTTCACGTCCGGGGGCAGTACAGGAATGCCCATGCGGCGGCATTCGTCGACATATTCGGCCACCTTGTTGTGGCTGCCCATCACGGCAGTCAGCATGGACGCCATGAAATGGACGGGATAGTGGGCCTTCAAATACGCCGTCTGGAACGCCAGCACGCCGTAAGCCGTAGCATGAGCCCGGGGGAAGCCGTAGTCGGCGAACCGTACGATCATGTCGTACACCTTGTTCGCCTCCGCTTCGGTGAACCCTTGTGCTACGCTGCCTTTGACGAAGTGGGTGCGCTCCTCATCAAGCACCTCCCGCTTCTTCTTGCTGACCGCCCTTCGCAGCAAATCCGCTTCGCCAAGACTGAAGCCCGCCATCTTCGAAGCGATCTGCATAATCTGCTCCTGATATACGATAATGCCGTACGTATCTCCCAGAATGGGCTCCAGCGTAGGATGAGGATACTCCACCTCCTGCAGCCCGTGCTTGCACTGAATATACTGAGGGATAAATTCCATCGGACCCGGCCTGTACAGCGCCACCACCGAGATGATGTCCTCGAATTGGCTGGGCCGCATGTCCTTCAGCACTCTCCGTATGCCGGGAGACTCCAGCTGGAATACCCCCGTCGTATCGCCGCGGCTCAGCAGCTCATAGGTTGCCGGATCATCCATCGGCACCTTGTGAAAATCGATTTCTATCCCCTTCTGCTCCTTCACCCATTGCAGAGTTCGCTCTATAATCGATAGCGTTCTTAGGCCGAGAAAATCCATCTTGAGCAGGCCGATGGATTCCAGATGCTCCATCGAATATTGGGTCAGCGCCGTCTGCTCGTTGCCTTCCTGCAGCGGCACATACTGCGTCAGCGGCTCCCGCGAGATAACCACGCCCGCCGCGTGCGTCGAGGCGTGACGGGGCATGCCCTCGACCCGCATGGCCAGCTGGAGCAGCTCCGCTGTCTTCGGCTGCTTGGCGGCAAGCGCCTTCAGCTCCGGATTGGCCTCAATGGCTTCTGCCAAGGTTACGCCGAGCTGGTGCGGAATCATTTTGGCCGCCCAGTCCACCTCGTTGTAGGGCAGATTCAGTACACGGCCCACATCGCGCACCGCCGCCTTGGCCGCCATCGTTCCGAACGTAATGATTTGCGCCACACGGTCAGTACCATACTTGCCTACCACATAATCGATAACCTCGTCGCGGCGGATGTCGTTGAAGTCGATATCAATATCGGGCATCGTAATCCGCTCAGGATTGAGAAACCGCTCGAAGAGAAGATGGTATCTTATCGGGTCGACATCCGTTATCTTCAGCACATAGGCAACCAGGCTTCCGGCCGAGGAGCCCCGGCCCGGCCCCGTCACGATGCCATGCTCATGTGCGAACCGGATGAAATCCCATACGATCAGGAAATAATCGGAGAAGCCCATCCGGTCGATGATGGACAGCTCATAAGCGAGCCGCTCCTCCACGTCCTTACGGTAGGTGCCGTCATTCCATTCCGGCAGATGCGCATAACGTGCTTCAAGCCCCTTGCGGCATAATTCAGCAAGATAACTCCCTGCCGTCGCATGCTCGGGAAGCGGCTCGAAACGCGGCAGGATCGAACGGCCGAATTCGAGCTCCAGATTGCACCGGTCCGCCACAATCCGAGTATTTTCGATCGCTTGCGGCACGTGGGCGAACATCCGCTTCATCTCTTCATCGCTTTTCAAATAGAGCTGCGTGGACGGAAATTTCAGCCGTTCCGGATCGTCTACCGTCTTGCCCGTTCCGATGCACAGCAAAATATCCTGAACCTTCGCATCCTCTTCCCGCACGTAATGAACATCATTGGTCACAATGAGGGGAATGCCGGTGTCCTTGCTTAATTTCAGCATGCTTTGCATCACTTTCTTTTGCTCCAGCAGCCCGTGATCCTGAAGCTCCAGGAAGAAGTCGTCGCCGAAGATGGCACGGTACCGGTTGGCCGCCTGCATCGCATCCTCGTACCGCTCATGGAGCAAATGCTGTGAAACCTCGCTGCCAAGGCACGAGCTGGTACAAATAAGCCCTTCCGAATATTGAGCCAGATGCTTGGCGTCGATTCTCGGCTTGTAATGATAGCCCTCCAGATGCCCGATGGAGCAGAGCTTCATCAAATTCCGGTAACCCGTTTCGTTCTTCGCCAGCAAAATCAAATGATAGATCGGCTGCTCCTGCCTGCTTCCCTTTTCCTTAATGGAGCCTGCCGTATAGTACACCTCACAGCCAATAATCGGCTTGATCCCGTGCTGCTTGCACGCTTTATAAAATGGTATGGCGCCGTACATCACACCGTGATCGGTTAACGCCAACGCTTTCATCCCGAGCCGGGCTGCCTGGCCTACCAGATCGTCGATACGCGCCGCGCCGTCCAACAGGCTGTATTCGCTGTGTACATGCAGATGGACAAAATCACTCACCTGCGCCGCCTCCCTTGATTCTCTGTAAGTCAGCCCTCAAAATCCCCGTCATACGCTTGACATGCCTGCTTATTTGCGGGACCGTTGCTGCTTTTTAGATTGCTTAGTAAAATTTCTCTTTATTTTATCATAATGCGAACACTTGTACCATACATTAGACAAGTAAGGCTTATTCGCTCGCTTGAAACAGGATGAGGAGGAGAACGGAGTGGTTAACTTTTTGACGAAATGCGTGCTGGATTTCTTTATTGCCTTCGGAGTTGTACTGGGCGGTTCCATGCTGGGAGGCATTGCCGCCGTGCTCATGATGGAGCCCCCTACACTAAAAATGCTGCACATTTCCGAGCAAATCAAAATCTGGGCGCTCGTTGCCGCCGTAGGGGGCACGATCGATCCGATCCGCTTCATCGAAAGCAACCTGGCAGAGGGCTACATCTCACCGGCGATCAAACAAATTCTGCTGATTGTATTCGCTTTTATCGGGGCTCAGTCGGGTACCTCTCTCATCTACTGGATATGCAAAGGAGGCGACTCCAATTGAGAGTGCCTCCGTTTGAAAGCTATAAGGGGCTGCTGCAATCGACCGGACTTCTCATCGCGGGCATCATTATTGGCAGCGCCCTGTTTCTGAGCATTTATCATCAACAGCTCAATACAATTCTGATTGAAAATCGCGAGCTTATCGCCGAAAACGAAAAGCTGATGCTCGACAACAACACATACAAAAAAACAAGAAATCAGCAAAGTGTGGTTAATCAAATCGACGTCGTCGTGGAGTCGAGTCCCCTAAATCCGTTGGACAAGGTGACGGAGCAGGAGATCGAAAAGCGCGTACGGAATGACCTGGCAGTGATCAAGGGGCAAAAAATTTCCGTTATCGCGGAATCTCCCCATATCTATCAAAGCCTTCTCTCCAAAAAAACGTACCGCGGCATTCTCGACAAAGATTATATGGTGAATATGAAAACGATGCTCCTGATTCAGACGGAGCTGAAGGTATGGGTCTTTGCTGAAGAATTCAAACGGACAACCATGTAGCCTCTTCTTAATGAAGCGGACAAGAATGAAAGACAACCCGCCGGTTCATTGATTTTCAGCCGAAAAATGGGTAAAGTTAGAACAGGCTTGAATGATACGAATATAAGGATGTGCCTTTGCAATGGAACTGACCCAGATCATTTTACCCGCGCTAATCGTCATTACCCTGGCCTTCTCGGTATTTTACAGCTTCCGGTCCAGAAGAAGCCAGGAGCCCAAGCTTCGCGGCATCTACGCTTCCCGAATGAACATCGCCATGGGCCTGATGCTTATCGTCATTGCGATTTCGCAGCTGTTCTTCTTTACGGATTCGAATACCCGCCGCGTATTCGGCATCGTCTGCTTCCTGCTCGGCATGTTCAATCTGTTCGCGGGACTGCGCAATCACAGCCATTTCAGCCGGCAGCAGTAAGCCCATGCTTCCGGTAAATCCGGCTACAGCTGATCGATAAATTGGGTGGTCAGCATGGCTTTGGCAACCAGCGTCTGCGCATGGTAAATTTCCACCTCAATTTTGCCGAACTTGCGGCTGACCTCGATAATTTTGGGAATAATGTGAATCTCGCTGTCGATCTGCACCGGCTTGACGAAATAAGAGGACATGTTGTCCATCACAAGATCGCCCTTCTTGATATCCTGCACAACGTGATACGCCGCCTGGATAACAAGAATCGTGAGCACCCCTTCCGAGACGGTGCCGAGCTGGTTAATCATCTGCGGGGTGATCAGGCCCCGGAACGTCAGCTGACCGTCCTTCGTCCGCTCCTCGCTGAAGCCGGACCAGATCAGGTCCTCGAAGGTTTGCCCGTTCTGCGGCTGCCGCTGAATATGCTGCATCGCTTTGAGCACGTCTTTGCGGCTGATTACTGCGAGCGGCTTGCGGTTTGCATCAACGACAGGCAGCAGGTCGATGCCTTCCCATACCATCATGTGAGCTGCGGAAGCGACTGAGGTATTCGGGCTTGCCGTTAACGGATTGCGCGTCATCAGCTTGTCGATCGTCTGCTCCGGCTCCGCACCGATCAAATCCCGTGAAGTAATCATGCCCACGACGCGGTTCCACTCATCGACTACCGGGAAGCGGCCATGCCCCGTCTGCTCATGCAGCTGCTGCCAATCCTTCAGCGTTTGATGGCCTTTCATGACATAAACCTGCATTTGGGCCGGCACGATATCTTCTATGAGCAGTATTTTCTTCTTAATCAGCCGGTCGTAAATCGCTCTGTTGATCATGGATGCTACCGTAAACGTATCGTAGCTGCTCGAAATGATCGGCAGCTCCAGCTGATCCGCAAGCTTTTTCACATCCTCGCTTGTGGTAAATCCCCCCGTGATCAGAACGCCCGCCCCCTGCTCCAGCGCACACATATGGGCCTTGCTCCGGTTCCCGACGATAAGAAGGCTTCCCGCGTCGATATAACGCATCATGGCGTCCTGCTGCATCGCGCCGATCACGAACTTGTTCAGCGTCTTATGCAATCCTCCGCTTCCTCCGAGCACCTCTCCGTCCACCATATTCACTACTTCACCGAACGTCAGCTTGTCGATATTATCCCGCAGCTTCTTCTCGACGCGCACGGTACCGACTCTTTCCTTGGTGCTGACCAGGCCCAGATTGTCCGCTTCCTTGATCGCCCTGTAAGCGGTTCCTTCGCTGACCTCCATCTTTTCCGCAATTTTTCTTACTGAAATTTTGGTGCCTATCTTCAAGCTTTCGATATATTTTAAGATCTGTTCATGCTTTGTTGACGTCTCCTGCAATATATGGTCCATAACTGTTACACCTCATCCTATCCATTCTGTACTCATCTGTACTATTTCTATTATAGGATTTCCGCGGCCTAAAAAAAAGCCCATATTCTCAAGAACCTCGAACTGGGCAAATGCATAGGATACCGTATATTGAATGGAGGTGCCGCCCATGTATAACCAGCCAGAGGTTCCCCAAATGCAAACCGTATTCCAAATGGACCCCTCGGTTATCCAAACGCTTCAAAGAACTCAGGAACATATTCACAGCTTGTGCAGCAAGTACTTAAACAGACCTGTTCGTGTGCAAACCATTCACGGTCACACCTATGACGGTGTCATCGTGGATACGGATGGCTTTAATGTATACCTGCAGATGATGCCGACCCATGTACGCGGATTTTTCAATCCAGCCTTCGGCGGGTTTAACAACGTGATATTGCCGCTGGTGCTGTATGAGCTGCTTGTCATTTCTCTTCTTTAGTACCCAACCTGATCCGTGCGATAAGCACGGATTTTTATTTACATAACTTCGGCGCTCCCTGCAATGTATCCGAATCGGATTCGAAGCCTGGACCCCGTTTTACGGGGTTATTTTATTTGGCTGTTATCTCTCCGCAAGTAGGCTTCTCTGAATAACAGGGGACCGCTACGTAAACCCTAATCGCAGACTTATGTGGATATCGGGTCGAAATATAGTTTAGCGATACTTAAGTTAAACATAACTAAGTTTAAATATACTAATTTTCGAGCCAGGAGTACAATCGTTATAGAACTTAACACATAACTGCGGTGCGGGGAGACCCGAACGCATACCTGGAGGGATTCGTATGAGCACACAACGAGTAGCGGTGATTACGGGCGGAGCCAGCGGGATCGGACGTCAAGCCTGCCTGAAATTTGCAAGCAAAGGCGACCGGGTCGTCGTTGCCGATTTTAACGAGCAGGGCGGACAGGAAACGGTCGACCTCATTGCTCAAGCAGGGGGCGAGGCTATTTTTATCAAGGTGGACGTCTCCAAGCAGGAGGAGGTTGAAGCCCTGCTCGATAAGACCGTACAGCACTTCGGACGTGTCGATGTGATGTTCAACAATGCCGGAATCGGCGGGGCCGGTCCTGTTCTGGAACAGAACATGGACTTGTATCACCGCACGATCAGCATTAACCAGCATGGGGTAGCCTACGGTATTATCGCGGCGGGCAAGAAAATGAAGGAGCTCGGAATCCGCGGAGTTATTATTAATATGGCTTCCGTCTTCGGTTTCCTTGCTTCCCCAGGGACCTTCGCCTATCACGCAACCAAAGGCGCAGTGATTATGATGAGCAAATCTGCTGCCTTGGAGCTGGCGCCCTACGGTATTCGCGTCGTCGCCATCGCCCCGGGGGCCGTGGATACGCCGATTATTCAAGGCTTTAAGGATAGAGGAATGCTCGATAGTATGCGAGCCAAAGTTATGGGAGGCGAGTTGACGAAGCCGGAAACGGTTGCCAATTCGGTTTACCTGGTCTCGCTGGATGAAGCCGAAGCGATCAACGGCAGTGTCGTGATGGTGGACCAAGGCTACGCATCCTTCAAATAAACGTCCACTGCAAGAAACCCGGCCGCTTATGCGGTCGGGTTTTTCCATATTAGGGGGATTATTTTTTGAACTGCAGCATTTTCCGCTTCCCTTGGACCATCTGCTCCAGCTGCCATTTTTTCATCCGCTTGACCTTCTCCATTTCCTCTCTGGCTTCCTCATCCACCCCGAGCAGCTCATGCAAATGCGCAGCGATGATCAGCAGAGCAAAAGCGATCCATGCAATGCCGAATACGGTCGGCAGGATAGATTCCGAGCTTAAATCCAGTCTCGGTACCGCGTAAAACAGCATGCCCAGCGCCAAGCCCATCAACACAATATTTTTCGTTCCCTTCAAGTCCCGCTCCTCCCTTTCGTCCCTACTTGTACAATACATTGTATGAGCCCTCCTGCAAAAATAGCACTCTAAACGGACAGTCAGGCACAGGTTAATGAATAAAGCCCCTTATCCGGCAGCGGATAAAGGGCTTGCGAACGCGGCTTGCTTAAGCTGTTCCTTGGGACAGCTTTTTCTTGGGGGTCGGCCGTAGCTTCCTCATGGCTTGTCCGTACACATAAGACAGCAGCCATGGGATAGCCAGGCTTAACACAAATCCGCTCAAAATATACAGATGATAGTCACGCATTGCACCGCTGTCGTTAATGACATGAGTGCGCCAGTAAGTCAGCACTGCGGGATGCATTAAGTAGATGCCGTACGATACGGCTCCTAACGAGAGGAGCCATTTGGTTACCCGCGGCCAATACTGAACCAGCTTACGGCCAATCCAGATAAAGCTCATCCCCGCAAACATCGGATATGTATTAAAAATAACCTCATACCACGTATTATCCAGTGTGATATGCAGCAGCTCCTCAAGCAGGAACAGCCCCATAAAGCTTAAGCCCAAAAGCACGCTTAACGGCAGCACCCAGCCGATATGTCTGCTGATCCACGCGCTGAATGATGCATAATGAATGCCCAGATACCCCCCCAGCGAAAACAAGCTGAAGTAGGTGACACATAACGAAGCACTGTGCGGCAGCGGTTCGACCCAATGTCCGTAAACGTAGCAAGCGGCTTGAACGGCGATCCCGATCAGGAACAGATTGCTGCGGAAGACCTGCGACACCCGGCACAACCAGACAAGCAGTGGGAAGATGAGATAGAATTGCACGATAATGATCATGAAATAAAGATGGTAAGAAGCGTCCGCCCACGGCAGCAGATCCAGAAATTCCTTCCCGTCAAAATGCAGCCGGCTCGGGTCGTAAATCCACTGATTATACAAGTAATAAACCACCGACCAGATCAAATAGGGGAACAGCACCTGCTTGACCCGCTTCAAGTAAAAGGTCACCGCCTGCTTCCCGCTCCAATCATCGATATAGCGGTAAAAGAGCACCAGCCCGCTGATGAAAATAAACACCGGCACGGCAAAATTGCTGAACTTGTTAATGGAGAGATACGCAGCCTGTGAGACGCTTCCGACAGGAAGCTCCACCGTCGCCTCGGAGGTATTATGGATAAACAACACCGCCAATATGGCAAAAGCTCTTACAATATCCAGCTCCAATAACTTTGGTTTTTTTGCAGCCAAACGAAACCCAATCCTTCCGTATCTCCTCAAAAATATCCATGAGTTTATTGATATTGCTATACCTTACCATTGTACCATAAATTAGAGGGATGCTAACAAATCTCGCTCCAAAAACTTAACTTTACGTAAATTAACTTATATTCACTTATAAATCATTGCATTATTCATGCACATTGCCTTATACTATGCTTACAATGAATGATTTTGCATAGAAAGGAGACGGCTCCCATGTACCAGGAAGAGCGATTGATCGGGATCCTGAATCATTTGGAACACCATCAAAGAATCAATATAGAAACCATATGCGAGCTGTTCGATGTGTCCCGGGATACGGCCCGCAGGGATATCATCCGGCTTGAAGAGCAAGGACGCATCCTGCGCACACGCGGCGGCGCCATCCTTCCGACGCTTTCGAGCCATGTGGCCAACTACAGCGAGCGGCTGCGAGACGAGGCAACGACGGAATCGAAAAAAGCCATCGGACGCATGGCCGCCACCCTCATCCATGATGGGGATTACCTGCTGCTGGACGCATCGACTACGGTTCAATATGCCGCGGAAAGCCTGCATACGCAAGGACATGTCGTTGTGACGAACTCCATCGATATCGCCGATATTTTGAACCGTAAGGAACATATCGACGTCCACCTTCTCGGCGGGAAGCTCCACCCGGAGCATCGCCTGATTTATGGCGCACGCGCTATGGAAATGCTGAGCGACTACCACGTTCACAAGTTGCTGCTGGGTACCTGCGCCATAACGCATGACGGCCTTTCCAATCCCTACGAGGAGGAAGGCTTTCTCGTCAGAGAAATGATGCGCCGCGCCGATCAGGTCATCCTGCTCGCAGATCATACCAAGTTCGGCAAGCGGCAATTTAACCGGATATCCGGTCTAGAGCCCATCGATATCATCATTACCGATGAGGAACCGTCAGAGGAGATGAAAGAGGCGCTTCACCGGCACGAGATTGACATCATTGTAGCCAAAGGAGAGAACCCGCATGATTAAATTGATTGTCAGCGATTTGGATGGCACGCTGCTGCAAAAAGGCCATCATATTCATGATAGAGACCGCAAAGCCGTACACAAGGCTCTCGAGAGCGGGCTCTCCGTATGCTTCGCGTCCGGACGGATGTACCCGGAAATTCGGCATGTCATGGGCGAGCTTGAGCTGGAAGTACATGCCGTCTCCCAGAATGGAGCTTACGTTCATACGTCGGACCGCCATCTGATTCGGCATGATACGTTCGAAACGTCCCTTATCAAGGAATTGGCCGTCGTGGCCCTGGACTTGCCGCTCATTACCGTCATGTGCGCGCCCGATCATTACGTGCTGACGGAGCTGAACGAACGCAGCGCCCACATCCAAGCCAACTTGCTGGCTCCTGTGAAAGTAATGCCTCATGCGGTTGAAGCATTGGGTACCGAGCTGATCTGCGGAAAAATTACGTATCTCGGTGATATGAACCAGCTTCTTGTATTGCAAAAGCAGCTGTTAGCCTCTTACGGCGATCAGATTGACGCTTATATCGCCGACGTGGATTGCCTGGATGTTATGCCGCGCCATATTTCCAAGGGAACCGGCTTAAAGGCGCTTCAGCAGCATTTAGGCATCCTTCCCGAGGAAACGGTCTGCATCGGCGATTCCTTCAATGATGTATCCATGTTCGCCACGACACCGCACAGCTTCGCCATGGCCGGCAGTCATCCCGACTTGAGAGCCAAAGCGGCGCGCATCACTGAGAGCGTGGCTGACGCGGTGGAATGGGCGTTACAAGCCTCAACCGGCAACGCCATCGGGAGGGAAGGACGCGGATGAATAAGCTGCTCTGGATCGGCTGCTGCTTCTATTTACTGATCGGATTCACTTCTGTCATAGCCGCCGCCCTGCTGCCTGAGCTAATGATGCATTACGGACGTGATTATGCAGATGGGGGCAATCTGATCTTTGCGCAATTTTTCGGCTTTTTGCTTGGAGTCATCACCCAGCCGTGGTGGTCCAAGCGGTTTGGACGCATTCGTATGCTTTCTTTTACGTTATATTTCATCTGTTTCGGTTATTTTATTATCGGTCTGCTTCCCCCCTGGCCTGTCGTGCTGCTGTGCCTGCCACTTGTCGGCTTCGGATCGGGGATGATCGAATCCACCGTCGGTGCCCTGATCATCGATGCCATACAAGACAAGAAAGCCGTGGCAATGAGCCGGCTCGAGGTTTTCTTTGGCTCGGGCGCTCTGCTGATGCCTGTCGCTATCAGCCTGCTTATAGCCAATGGACGATGGGAGCTGACTTTCTTCGGCACCTGCTTCCTTTCCCTGCTGCTCGCTTTCGTCTGGTGGCTTTACAGTACCGGGAACCGTCAAATAATTAACATCGGCGAAAGCCTAGAAGCTGAAGCAGCTCCTGCAGCCGTTCCGGCAAAAGGGAATCGCAGCAGCAGGCTCACGTATACCATGCTCATTTGCTGCATTATCGTATTTTTCATTTATGTGGGACTGGAGATGAGCATCGTCAATTTCCTGCCCTCCATCCTTCTTGAATCGATGAATGTTAATGCGGCGGTCGCCTCGCTCAGCGTCAGCCTGTTTTGGGGGACGATGGTGCTCGGCCGGTTCGTCTGCGGTCTGCTCGCCGAGAAATACGGTTATACCCGATACCTGCTTTGGTGTTCGGCAGCGACCGTGGTTGTGCTGATAGGTCTGGCCTTAATGAAGCACCTCGTTGGAGCTTTCATCATGATCCTGTTGATCGGATTGTTTATGTCGGGGCTATTCTCCATATCGCTGATCTTCAGCAATTCCTTGTTTCCGGGGAGAACGGAACAAACTACAAGCAAGCTCATTGCCGCCAGCGGCATCGGCGGAGCCGCCTTTTCCTGGCTGACCGGCCGTCTGATGGAGCATTCCTCGGTATCGTTCACCTTATGGTTTCTCGTCCTCCTCGGAGTGCTGCTGGTCGCCATGCTGGCCGTTCTATCCAAAATGAAGCCGGCCTCTTCCGCAGATTACTCTTCCTGCTGAGAAAGCTCAAAAGCTATGTCTTATAGGCATAGCGAGCTCGAGAAACCCGAAAATCTGAAAAATGGCTTTGGTACCCCGGTGAGGTATCCCCTTCCGGCCGCTCTTGTTCTCGGGAAATATTGATTATAATCGCTATATAGCGGTGATTTCCTGGGAGGCGAACGCTATCGCTCCTCCAGGAGATACCCCACCTATCACCTTTCGCATTTTCTGTACGATAGGCTTCTCGACAAACCCAAGCTATGCCTTAAGGGCATAGCCTTTTTGAGCTTTACATTTTAGTTAACAGCTACTATTCTACTATTATTAGGTAACACCTAATATATGAAGGCAATGGATAATCCAGCGTCTGGATATTCTTGCAGAGCAGGAGGCTTAAGAAATGCTCGTTTGGATGTTAAGACAGGTTATGGCCAGCAGAGGCATATGGAGCGGCGCGGCGCTGGCCCGGCTCTTGAAGGAGAAGGCAGGCTATTCCTTATCCGCTCCATCCATAAGCGCTCTTCTGTCAGGCCAGCCGCGTCAGATGAAGGCGGAAACCTTGGATGCGCTGTGTACGGCGCTCGAATGTACGCCGAACGATTTGTGGGTGTTCACACCTGACAGCCACATTGCAGAGGGAGGGAACTAGCGATGGCCGAGAAAATCATCGTTCCATTCGGCGATCCGATTTTGCGCAAAACGGCGAAGCCGGTTACCGAAATCAATGCCAAATTATTCAAGCTGCTTGATGACATGAAGGACACCTTATATGCGAAGGAGGGCAGGGCCGGTTTAGCCGCCCCCCAAATAGGTATCTTAAAAAGAGTCATCGTGATGGATTGCGGGGACGGCTTGATCGAGCTTATCAATCCCGAAATCATTCGGATGAGGGGTGAACAAACCGGTCCAGAGGCTTGCCTGTCCTTTCCGGAGCATACCGGAATCGTCACACGAGCCCAGTATGTCCAAATAACAACCTGGAACCGGGCGGGGGAAACGGTCACGCTGGAAGGCGAAGGTTATCTGGCCAGATGCATTCAGCATGAAATCGATCATCTGAACGGAGTTCTTTATATCGATCATATTCAAGGAAATGAGCTGTATCACGACCTGACCCGCAAGAGAGTCCCTCTGCTGGATGTCCTCAGGCTATCAAGACAAAGCCTGTAGGAGCTTCGTGACGGCCGGATTCGTCACATCCCCAATGCAGCAAAAAATCACTGTACTCATGCAGAAAGCAGCCTCGCTTCGCATAAGTGCAGTGATTTTCTTTTTCCCGTTTATGAAGAGGCCGGTTTGCCGAAGGTCTGCACCTCGGTCCATTTTTTCCCGCCGTCCGTGGTTTGATACAGCTTCGTCGGCTGATTATAGGCCCCAACCACGATCCAACCCTGCTTGCCGTCCAGGAAGGAGGCATCTGCATTCGTCCCCGGAAGCTGCTGGCTTCCGTTGACCCAAGTGGTTCCGCCATCCTGCGTCGATCCGACCGTTACGGCGCCATTATCTCCGCACGGTGGACATTCGCCTGTCAGAAAGGCAACTTGAGCGCTTACGGCTTGCAGCTGGCCCGGCTTGGTTCCCGGCCCTTTCGGACCAGGCTGTTCGCCAATCTTATAGCCTGGCGCAGGGCCGCCTCCTGCCGTGGAATTGGCCAACACTGTCTTCCAGTTCTTCCCTTCATCCTTGCTGTGAAGCAGCGTATAAGAGGTTTGGCTCATGCCGCTGTCTCCAACCAAAAGCACCCATACATCGCTCGCCTCCGTCGAACGGATAACGGCATTGTTCACTTGACTTACAGTCGAGTGCGTCCATACGGGCTTCCATGTCTTGCCCCCGTCCTTGGTCAGCTGTACCTCATAATCCGAATCCTTCATGGTGACAGCCCAGCCCTGGCTTTTGTTGATAAAGAACGGTTCTCCCTTCATATTCGAAGGAACCGGAAGCGCACTCCACGTCTTCCCCCCGTCCGAAGTGTATTGATTTCCGCTGAAGCCTTCCTGCTCCGATACAAAACGGATACTCTTGCTAATCGGAGCGGATTGGGAAATCACAGTCCATAAGGCGCCGCCGTTGGTAGTCTGTAGCAGTCTACCTTTGGCAGCGGAGCCGGTGTCGCCGGGAGAGCCTCCCGTGCGGACATAAGCCCATCCTCTGGTGCTGTCCAAGAATGAAAATGCCTCAATCTGACCAGGCCCTTGAAATTGCTTCTCCCAGTGCTTTCCCCCATCTTTGGTGTGCAATACAACCCCGTCTCCACCGGCCCATCCCTCTGTCGGGCTGATAAACTTAATAGAGGCTACGGCTGTCTCCGTAGCATTGGTCTCTGACAGTTGTGCATTTTGGGCTGGATCCGCCGTCGGGCTTGCCGATGGAGCCGGTGCTTTGTCATCCCTATTGGAGGCTGGCTTGGACTCCTGCTCGCCCGGCGCAGGGGAAGGAGCTGCAGTCGATGCTGCAGCCGACGGCCCGGACGTATTCACGGATGTGCCACGGTCCTCGCAGCCTGCCGCAAGGGTAAACAGAACAACAGCCAATATCATCAACAACCATGAAATGTTTGTATGCTTCATACGTTTCTCTCCTCTGCTTGGAAATTGATCGAGCAACAAAATTCTCCGCCTTTTTGTAATCAAGGGCTTAAAAGACATGAGCTTACAGTGCAGTCGAAGCTGCGCTATAAACCGTCCGCCGGCTCTTTTCCTTAGTATGGACGAAAAAAGAAAAATAATGGTTACAGTTGGGAGCCATTTTTTCATTTTCCTCAACAAAATAAATCCCCAATATTCCATATGTCTTAAGACCTATTTACCATCATTCTACATGGTTTGCCATTCTTCCTTCAAGTTACGCCAAATTTTTCAAAAGAGGTATTCTCCCCTTTTGCCACTCTATCGAATCCGCTCCATCCAACGAACCTGGTTCAGAGCGTTCCTTGCTATAACCGTACAGTTTCTTTTCACCAAGGGTAAAACGCCCTCATATGATGAAGTAGTTCACTTGATATTTTTGCAAGCTGGCTTAAGGGAAGGAGCTGCCAAAAGTGAAAAGAACGAAGGTCACTATTCAGTTTCTTAGTGCCAGCTTTCCATTGAACGATCCCACGATTGGTTTATGCAGCACCGTAATCAAAAAATGGAAAATCCCGAAGCACACCCTACTCACGCTGCGCTTCGGGTCGGCCGCACATGAAGTTCGCGTCGTTCCAACGGCACTTGCCGGCGTCCTTCAAATCCAGGAGTCCCTGGCAGTCACGTGGGGGCTGTCAAGCCGGGACTCGCTGTGCCTGCAATACAAGGCCGCAGATCAGACCCTTCACATCGGACCGTTGCTTGGCGTTTTGATCAGCCGAGTTTATTCCGGGAATGTCGAAAAGCCGTTCGGTGCCTCCACCTCCTTTTATCGGGAGCTGCACGATACCGGCAGGCTGCTTGGCGCCTCCGTATGCTTTATTACCCCGGATGAGCTGCATGTTCCCCATTCAACGGTCAGAGGCTGGCGTTATACGGACCGATGGGAGCAGAGGGAATTTCCGATGCCTCATGTTATTTATAACCGTCTGACCTCCCGCAAGCTGGAAAACCGTGAACATGTCCAGCAGTTTCTTCAGCATGCCAAAACCGAGCATCATGCCGCTTTGTTCAATGAGAAGTATTTAAACAAGGCCGAGGTGTTCGATGCGCTTAACAAAGCAGCCGATCTCCGCAACTATTTGCCGGAATCTCATTTGCTGCAGCATTATGAAATATTAAAGTCGATGTGCGCCAAGCATCCTGTTGTTTTCCTGAAGCCCGTTACAGGCAGCTTGGGAAAAGGGATCATTCGCATCGCGAAGCAAACGGATCTATCCTACGCGTGTTATTTCACAAATCTGAACGGCGCCCGCAAGCAATCGTTCAAGTCCTTAAGCCAATTGTTCTTCGCCCTGTCCGGCAAAATCAAACAGCAGCACTATCAAATCCAGCAAGGGCTTGAGCTGATATCCATAGGAGGGTGTCCCGTTGATTTTCGCGCTTTGGTCCAGCGTAACGAGCTTGGACAATGGGAGGTCACTTCCGTTGTCGCCAGAATTGCAGGGCATCAACATTTCGTTTCAAATTTGGCGCGCGGAGGCCGTATGTCAACCGTCAAGGACGCGCTGGCACAGTCCCATTCAGCGGCTGCAGCAGCGGGAGGTGCCTCTTTGCTCAGGCGCGCCGCCCTATCCATCGCCCAAGGAATCGAAACGCATATCAACGCGCATTTTGCAGAGCTCGGCATTGATCTGGCGATCGATACACAAGGCAAGGTCTGGCTTCTTGAGGTAAATTCCAAGCCTTCCAAGGAAGACAATCCTCCTTTACGGACCCAAGGTACGGTTCGTACATCCGTAAAGAGGATCATACAGTACTCCCGATACGCAGCTAAATTTTGACGGATGTTGAGGTGATTCCATGATGACCCCGTCACCCTCACGCTTGTTCGGCATCATGACAACGCAATCCGAAGGGTTCCCCCCTTTTCTGAGCAGGGATTTTTATCGGAAGCTTTGTTTGATCGGCAGCCGTGCCGGAATGACCGTGTTCGTGTTTACCCCGCAAGGGATCCGATGGTCCGAAGGGACGGTCCGCGGCTATTCGTTTGATGCGGCGGCCCGTAGATGGGTCAGCCAGGATTATGCGATGCCTGATGTCGTGTACGACCGCTGTTTCTTTGTGAACCGGAATCAACATGAGGCATACCGCGAGGCGATGCGCACCTTACGGACGCTTCCCTCCCCCCTGCTTCTCGGTTACGGCCTGAAGGGCAAGTGGGAAGTCCAGCAGATGCTGGAGCAGGACGGCCGCTTCGGCAGCCATTTGCCGCGAACCGAAGTGATGCGCAGCGTCCAGTCCGCCGCGGAGTGGCTCAAGGCCCGCTCCGAGGTGCTCTTGAAGCCGCAGGCCGGTTCACAGGGCTGCGGCGTGGTGCTCGTGAGACGTGCCGCAGGCCGTAGAGCACAAGCGCGCAAGCACGCTGCGGCGGCGGAGATCACGGCAAACGCCGGTGCGGCGTTTACCGTGATCGGGCGCGACGCGCGTAACGGCCGGGTCGCGCGCAGCTTTGGCGACACGGCGGCGCTGTTACGCTGGCTGCGCCGATTCACGGCGCAGCGAAGCTATTTACTGCAGCAGTACTTGCCGCTGCATGGCCGCGCAGGCGAAGCGTACGACGTTCGCTCGCTCGTGCAAAAAGACGGCACCGGACAATGGCAGGTGACCGGGATGGCCGTTCGCAAGGGTCAGATAGGCAGCCTGACCTCGAATCTTCACGGCGGAGGAACCGTAGAGCCCGTCAAAGCCTATCTTACCGCTCAATTCGGAAACGCCCGGTCAGACCAAATCTTGAGCGAGATGAAGAAGCTATCCAAGCAGATTCCAGAAGCGTTAGAACAGTCTCACGGGCGGCTTGCCGAGCTGGGTATCGATTTTGGAGTGGATACTTCCGGCCACATTTGGCTTTTGGAGGTTAACTCCAAGCCGGGACGTGCGATTTTCAGCTATTTGCATGACAAGAAAGCTCGCTTCAATGCATTGGCCAATCCGATCCGTTATGCGCGCTATCTGATGCGTCATCATCGGAACAGAGAATCGGGCGGCGAAACGAAACTTAGCGTAAAATCAGCCCCTCTCCCCGGCGAATCTCCCGACCCTGATTCCACGAACGCCGATCCGACCTGATGTATGGCCTCACAAAGCGAGGCCTTGGATTCGAGACAGATTCAGGTGATTTGCGGGGAGTGCTGAAATTTACAAATTCTGTAGCGTAGAATGCTTTGCTGGCGCAAAGCTCAGCCACTGCTTACGAAGATAGCTTTGCTGGCGCAAAGCTTAAGCCACTGCTTACGAAGATAGCTTTGCTGGCGCAAAGCTCTTAGGAGGAAAACCATGAGTTTGACAACTTGCACGATTCATGTGACACAGAGACAAGAAAGAGTCATCTACATGACAAGTGAATTGGCGAGAACCCTCAAGCTGGCGAAAACGAAATCCGTGTCCCTGCATCTAGGATCTAAAAGCGCCTCCACAGGTTTCAAGCTTTTGAAAAAGTCAGGCAACCATTTATATGTACCTATGTCCATCATATCCCAGCTTCGTCTCCCTCGTTTGGGAACCAGCTTGGCTTTATGCAACAATGGCAAGGATATTCGCCTTGGTCCTTTGATAGGGATCCTGACCACAATCTCGTCAACAGGCGCCCCATTCGGGCAGCGCACGGAATTCATCCGTCAATTCATGAAAGCCGGCTCGGACCGTTCCTATTATTTCGCTTTCTCGCCCAGGGATGTGAACTGGTCACAGGAAACCGTAAACGGCACGTTCCAGCGGAAGGATGGCAGCTGGTTCAAGAAAATCGTCCCTCTTCCCGATGTCATCTACAACCGGCTGCCGAGCCGCAAATCCGAAAAGCAGCCGTCGATGAACGCGTTCAAGCAGCGCTTTGTCAAACGGGGCACACCGCTGTTTAACTGGGCATTTTTCGAGAAATGGGATATCTACAATTTGCTGGAGGGAACCGATGAGTTCAAGTATGTTCCCGAATCACAGCTCAACCCTTCTGCCGCACAGATCAAGGAGATGCTCGATAAGCACAAATTCATCTATTTGAAGCCTACGGCAGGCAGCCTGGGCATCGGGATTTACCGTCTGACATATAACCCGAAACGCGGATACTATGCCCGTTACCGGCAGGGGGACAAAAATGTGCTTCTCCGCTTCAGCAAATTCGAAGCTTTAATGGCACTGCTTACCCGCAACAGAGGAAGGCTTAATCATTATGTCGCTCAGCAAGGGATAAGGCTTATTGAGATCGACAACTGTCCGATCGATTTTCGTTTCCACCTCACCAAAAACATCAACAACCAATGGGTCGTCGCAGGCATCGGAGCCAAAAAAGCCGGCAAAGGCAGCGTGACGACGCATGTGAGAAACGGCGGCCAGCTGTTCACTCCCGAACAGGTGCTGAAGCAAATATTCGGCAGCCGTTCCGGTCAAGTATTAAACAGCGCTAAGGAAACGGCGATCAAGCTGGCTGAAGCGATCGAGCAAAAAAGCCTGCATACCTTGGGCGAGCTAGGCTTTGATATCGGTATCGACCAGAATGAACGAATCTGGATGTTCGAGGCCAACTCTAAGCCAGGGCGCTCTATCTTCAAGCATCCCGCCCTCAAGGGAGAAGGCAAGGCGGCACTGCAGTACATTTATGATTACTGCCTCTACCTTAGCCGATTTCGAGCAAGGAGGGATACCTGAGTGGACATGGAATTACACGAAAAACCGCAAAAGCCGACGATGGCCATTCTCACGTATGCCGATGAGAACCGGGTTTTTCGCGGAAATCAGGAAAATTTTATCGATTTGATCCGTACCGGTCAGGAAAAAGGCGTGCTCGTGTACGTCATGACGACTACAGATTTCAAGCTGTTAGGGAAAAAAGCCCTTGGCTATTCCTATAATTTTCAAACGAAGAAGTGGAAAAAGCAGCTCCTTCCGCTTCCTCACGTGATTTATAACCGGATTCCTTACCGCAAGTTTGAGCTTTTGCCGGAAGTGCAGCAGGTGCTCCAAATTTGCATGAGGCACGGAAAAATTCATTTTTTTAATCCGAACTTTTTCAACAAATGGACCTTATTCGAATGGCTTAGTAAATCGAAAAACACGCAGTCTCTGATTCCAGCAACCCAAAAGCTGACGACAAGCGAGGATCTGGAGAGCTTTCTGCAGAAGCATCAAAACCTGTATTTGAAGCCGATTCGCGGAAAAGCAGGCAAAGGCATTATGAAAGTAAGCCAAATTCCCGAAAAAGCGTCCAAAACCCGAAGGTATCAGCTGAGCATTCAAAACAAGACCAAGAGCCATATCTCCCGCTACTCCAACGTTCCGCAGCTGTGGACTCAAATCCGCGAGGCCATAGGCAACAAGGATTATATCATTCAGCAGGGGATCACCTTGGCTAATTACAAGCATCGTCCATTCGACCTCAGGGTACTCGTCCAAAAAAACGGTAAGGGACAATGGAGCGTCGCAGGTATCGGCGCCAGACTGGCGGGAAAGCTGAGCATAACGACTCACGTGCCCAGGGGAGGCTCCATTGACGACCCCGCCAAGCTGCTCGATGCCGGCTTCGGATCTGCCACCAGCAAGAAAATTTTAAGTAAAGCCAAAAAGTCGGCCTTGATCCTGGCCAAACAGATTGAAAAAGCGAGCCAGACGATGCTAGGCGAAATGTCGATGGATCTGGGAGTCGATACCAATGGCCAGATCTGGTTTTTCGAGGCCAACTCCAAGCCCATGAAGTTCGACGAGCCTCATATTCGCCAAAAATCGCTAGACAATCTTATCTTGTTCAGCATGTACCTTGCCAACTCAACGATAAAACCTTCACGGCCCGCTGCCGGAACGGCAAAGCGTAAACTAACGGCTGCCCATGAGACCAAAAACTAATACTAGCAAGGAAAAGGGCTCCCCAAGCAATTGGAGGGGCCCTAAGTTATCCCCACAAAGTGAGGACTTAGCTTCGAGGTCAATTCAGGTACTTTGCGGGGTGCCCCCAATCATCCCCACAAAGTGAGGACTTAGCTTCGAGGATAATTCAGGTACTTTGCGGGGTGCCCCAATCATCCCCACAAAGTGAGGACTTAGCTTCGAGGATAATTCAGGTACTTTGCGGGGTGCCCCCAATCATCCCCACAAAAGTGAGGCTTTGGCTTCGGGTACAGACCTCTTCTTGACCAAGAAGAGGTCTTTTTGCCATAACAGCCAAAAAAGATCGCTTTTCGCCCGGATCTGTCCGGATCGAGACCGCGATCTTTCTTTTTGGCCTATTGAAGGTTTTAATTCGGTACACCATCGGTTAAAACTTTGCTGCAAACCGGGCGTACTGTACAAATTTTCTTACGGACGGACGTATTTTCCCTTCCACCGAGAGCGGCGCATTATCATCTTTGGACGGCTTGGAGTTCACCTCTATCAGCCATACGCGGCCTTGGGAATCCAAAGCCAGGTCAATCCCAAGCTCGGCAAAATGCCCGGGTACTTGCGCCTCGATCCCTTTGGCAATCTTAACGGCGGCCCTCCTCAGCTTCAAGTTGCCGCTGGAGGCGTTAGGGTTACCAGATCGTGTCAATGCGTCTTTGACCGTACTCAGAGAGCCGCCGCGGGCCAGATTGGAGACGTAGTGGTGATCGCCGGCAATCCTCGCCACAATTGAGGTAACGCCCCAATTCCCTGTCTCTCCGCGCTGGACGAGCGCCCTGAAATCCACCGGCCGGTCATTCACGGTAAGCAGAGAAATGCCCTGCTGGATTTGATAGCGTGTCACCTTCTTTTTTTGCGTAATGGACGCGTACAAGTCCTCCAGGCTGGAGAAGGTTTTTTTGCGGACTCCGCTTTTGCCCGTGTAATAACAAGCAAAGCTTTCCCCTGAGCTGCGGTTCACCCGAATAATCCCTTTTCCGAGGCTACCTCCGACCGGCTTGAGGAACACGACGGGATATTTGCCGCACATAGTTTTGAGTATGGAGACGTTCCGAAGCAAGTGTGATTCAGGCAAAAAGGCGCTCAATCCCTGCTCTTTCTTTAATGCATCAAAGACTTCCATTTTGTTCAAGTACTTATCGTTGAAAAATACAAGATCCTTTTGGGCTTTTACGTGCTTGATGAACTGCTGAACGTTCGCCAAATTTTCCGTTTTCCGGGATGTCAGACGGTTATAGATCACATTGGGAAGCGGATAGCTTGATTTTACCCATTTGTTCGTAAACTGCCACCCTCGGATGGTATCACTTTCACCCAGCATATCCTTGGGAGTACAAAAGAAGACTGCCGCTCCATATTTTTTGCACGTTTCCGTCAGTTCCCGGCAAAACGCAGTATTCACGCCAAACGGTTTATCCGGATTATCCGTAAACACACGGCTGACCATTACGCCGATAAGCGGGCCGATATGAAGCGTACGCGCCTTCGTTTTATAGCGAAGGCACAAGCTTTCGTTGACGGGTAAATTCCATCTGGAAGCAAGAGACTCGCTGACTTGCAGGACGCCGACTTTGGAGGAAGGTACTACCGTAACCTCCTGCCGGTCCATTCCGAAGCATAGTTTCAGAGGAGTATGAAAGGGAATCTTCCATTTTTTCGCTATGGCTTCACTAAGTTTGATAGTCGAACCTTCTGAAGAGACGCCGGAGCTTTGAATTTGTAACTTTACTTTTGTTCTTTTCATGAGAAACCCCTTCCCAGCATCGACTTGCCATAAAGACAGCATTATGCTTGGAACATAACAAACGAACTACTTCATCATATGTGGGCTTTTTCTCCTTGGTGAAAGATTCCGTGCCTTCTCTCCGGATAAAGATTCCCTGCGCCAATTTCCACGCTTGCATTTTACAATTACCCCCATATATAGATGAACCATCCCAGAAGTTTCCGCTTGAAATAAGATGAATGGAAATATATAGATGTGTTAATTTATGACAACGCTTTCCTTCCATAATCTCTCCATCCCGGATACCCTTGGCAGCACTAATCCCGCGCCGTATAAGGGAATAAAGCCCTTTAATGAGAAAATAAAGACCTATTTCCAGCAGCTTTCACCGATTCAATATTTCCAAATAAATACATCCCCGAGCCGCTTGGCTATATCTACCAGTGAAATGGTTGGACAACCCTTGTTATGATGGTTAAGTAACCCATATTAGGAGAGGTTATGGAACTAAGAGAAGGAGATGGTAATATTGAAGAAAAGAATTATTGGTTTAACGTTAGCAATGTCCCTGGGAATTACAGGAATAGCTTCCGCTAATGCAAGTTATACCACTTCCGAAGCCATTGCCAAATACAACAAGTACATTAATGCGGACAGTTATGTAAAGGATGAATTGTATAATGTAGCGGATTTCCGCAGCAAGTATGCGAATGTCTCTGGTTCTCTCGCTTATCAAATCGTTGACAGAGCCATCTGGTATATGGAGAACGGATACTTCGTTTATGGGCACGGAAACGATGCTTATGGAAAATACGGCTATGAAGATTGCTCCGGCTTCACTCGACTCGTGTACGGTGATTTCGGCTTTAACATTACGGGCACATCCGCTAACTATGATTCCGTGGGAACCAAGGTAGCAGGGGTAGGCAAGAAAAAAGTGAATGGAAAATGGCAGCTGACCGGCATTGAGAACCTGCGGATCGGCGATATTCTAACCTGGCAGGAAACAGACCATATTTCCCACGTAGCCATCTATATGGGGACCAATCGCGACGGTCAGCCGGTCGTTCTCGGAACCCGGGATGACGGTAATCCAACAGGCCTTGGTACCATCGACAGTTGGTCCTACTGGTGGGGAGAGAACTTCCATTCCGCTAGGCGCGTAGTGCCTGACGCAGGCTTTACCGGCATGGCAGGACATAAAATCAATCCTCCAGTGATTCCAAGCTCCTATGTACTCCCGCCTCAAAAAAAGGTTCCTGCTTGGACTGGGCCTAATACCGGATCTAACTCAGGATCTAATTCCGGCTCCAATTCGGGCTCCGGACAACAGCCGCAGCCAACTCCGCCGGCTGAAAATACACAGAAGAAGGAATACGTCGTTACCAAGAACGGATGGGTTTCCTTCAAAGCCTCTGCAAGCTCGAGCTCTGCTACGGTAGGACGTTTGGAGCTGGGGCAAAAAGCGGAACTGATCAAGAAAGCCAACCAATACTGGTATCAAGTAAAATGGAATGGCAAAACGGTTTACATAACGACTAACACCAAATATACACAGGTTGTAAAACAATAGGTTCAAACTTTCTTTCAGCCCTCATTCCATCATTTCACACAGCCCTGCGAAGCGCCGCTTAAACCCAAGCGGCGCTTTCTTTTGTCAGGATTCATCCCCTGTTTTGATTAAACCCGCTTCTTTAAATATGCTGCTCACTATTTTCATTTGGTATCGGATACGTTCTTCGAGGGGCAATCTGATTCCCGTTTCTACTGTTATGGCTTTGGCATGCAGCAAACGGTACGCGGCTGAACGGCCCGAACCGGGCAATTTGCGCTGAAGGAGAGAGAACCGTCTCGATCTCCTCTTGATGGATGGATTTATTCGTCGAATGATTCTTTTGGAGAATGGAATGACCTTGCTTCCCGGATTGACGATTAAGGTTTGTCCCAATGCCTTCGGTTGGATTCGGAACAGCCCGTTCGCTTCATGCAAATCCACATACCAATCCGGACCCTGCTCTCGTGCAAGCCGGAACACCGCTCTAGAGAGCGGATGACGGGCACGCCTCTTGCCATAGCGTCTCGGGAACGTCCGGTTCAGATCCGGAACTCCCCTTATCCGCCGCCGAACTGCGATCCGATTGACGACTGGAATAATAATCAACCTGCCTCTGCGGATATGAATAACATCGCTTCGAAGCTGTTCTAGCAGCTTCTTCGCAGAGAGAAAGCCTGCCCGTTCTGTCCCGTGAACACCTGCCGTTATCATAACCGTGCTTCCCTGCAGCTCTCCGTCGATAATGTAATAAGGCGTCTCGAACTTACTGTTCTTCGCCAGCACATGCTTACTGATTCTCATACTTGTCACCTCCGGATATTCTACAATACGTTGCGGCGGAAGCCGTTGATAGGGACAAATGAACCAACCTGTCTGCATTAGACAGATTTAAAAAAGAAAGCTCCTCTGTCGTTATGACAAAAGGAGCTTTCTTCCCTAACGGTCTTTGTTCCGGTTTAACGCCGTGACGCTTTCGTAAGCGCCGCGGCCCTAAGATGCCGGACAGATTTGACGATATTTCCATACAGATACGGATTGGCATGGTACCTGAATAACTGATATTGCGGCTTGGTATTGGCCTCGAGCAGCCAAATTTTGTGACTCTTATCAATGGCAATGTCCAGTCCCAGCTCCGTAATGTTCGGATAATGCTTCTTCATGGCTCTGGCAATGGTAAAGGATAGCTTCTTGATCCGTTCATCCCACTGGGGGGCGTCCTTTCTTCCGATGCCAAGCGTAAGAGACAGGGCCTGGTGCAGCCGGATGGGCTTTCCTCCGCTGCTGTGGTTTGTAACGAATTGATTTTTGGCCGCTACCTTCCCCATGATTCCAAAAAATCTCCACCTGTTATTAGGTCCGATATGGAGCAGCACCCGGAAATCTACCGGGCTTCCTTTAATCCTGATCAAATCTATCCCTTGCTGAACAATATAGCTTTTGCCCTCCGTCAGCTTATTCAGCTTGTGGGAGGCATCATGTACGTTACGGTATCTGTAGGTCTTTGCAGCTGTCCTGACGATGCAGGCTCCGCCTTCTTCCCGTGATACCTTAATAATGCCTTGTCCCCTCATTCCAAGATCCGGTTTGAGAAAAAGGACCGTATGCTTTTCGATCATTTGAATGAACGTGTCCGCAGAAAACATCTCCGTCTCCGGCAACAGGGCGCGAAGCGCATCTTCACTCCAAAGCGCCTCGTGCTTCAACCATTTTCCGCCGGGATACTTAAGCAAATTTCCTTTCACTGTAGGATCTCCTCCGTGTGATGAGCAGCGGTTGAACGCCAATACATACAACCAAGCAATATGACGTTACTTATACTATTCGGCTCCAAAGGAAAGAGTACCTCGCCTGTATTCATATAGGACTGCACACTTTACCTCCAAAAATGGGCTTATAAAGCAAAGACAGATCCAACGGCAGGCTCATATGATATTATGCGGTTCCACTCTTCGAGGGCCCGGCAGACGATTATTTCAACAGAAACGGGGATGGGTCATGAGTACGGACATTACGATCGCCGCGGTCGGGGATTTTTTAATGAAATATCGACTTATTGGCAGCGCCAGAGTCACCGGAGAGAAGCGTTATTCCTTTGACGAGATATTTGAACCGGTTGCTCCCTATTTGCGTGATGCAGATCTAACCATTGGAAATCTAGAAACCACTTTTTCAGGCCCGGAGATCGGGTACACCGTATCGCGAAGAAGCGCCAAAACTGGATGGCCGCTGTTCAATTGTCCCGATTCCTTTGCCAGCACTTTAAAAAGGCTGGGATTCGACGTACTGACAACGGCAAACAACCATTGTATGGATTGCGGCATTAACGGACTGAAACGAACCCTTAAGGTGCTTGACTCCAAGGGGTTGTCGCATACGGGAACTTTCCGCACGCACAAAGATTCTCAACAATTATTGATTAAAAATGTCAAAGGAATCAAAATCGGTATTTTGTCCTATACTAAAACAACCAACCGAATCCCGGTACCAAGCGGTCAATCCTGGGCCGTCAATCGGATTAGTCCAAGCAAAATCATATCCGACATCCGAAGGCTAAAGTCGAGATCGGTGGATCTTATTATCGTATGCATGCACTTCGGAAGAGAATACAGCAAGTATCCGAATGAGGAGCAGAAGCGTTACTTCCAACTACTGTTCAAGCACGGCGCCGATATTATTCTCGGGGCGCATTCCCATGTCATCCAACCGGCTATTTTCCAGGAATCCAGGGATATTACCGGGGTCAAGAAAAAAAGGTACGCCGCTTATTCCTTGGGGAATTTCGTTTCTACCCGATTATACGGAAACGATCATACGCTGACCGGTCTTATTAACCGTCTTCATATTCGAAAGCATGACGATGGAAGGGTACAGATCGTTCAGGCCGATTTTATCCCTACATGGACTCGCAGCACCAAGATTGGAGGACGTACCGCTTTTCGGGTCGTTCCATTATTAAACACGCTGGAAAAACATCCGAACCGGAATGGAAACGAAGCGGAGCGCATGTCAAAAATGGTCCATCACTTAAAAAAGCATATTCCCAGATACCATCATCAGTCGGACTTTAAAATTCTTTAACGCTAGAATCACAAAAAATGAGGCTTTGTCTCCGCAGCTGATTCCATTGCGGGGATCATCGAAATTATACAGCTGTTAATATGGAAAAAACCTTCCAAGCGGTCCGTTATCCGGGTCCCAGGCTTGGAAGGCTTTTATTATTTTATATTCATGCTAGATTAAGGTACGTGCCCTATTATTTAATTACTCTTCTAGCGAACATAAATTTGTTTTTGTAGTAGCTCGAGTTGATATCCGAAATTTTCACGTCGGATTTGCTGTTGATGTTGTGAATCATTTTACCGTTACCGATATAGATCCCCACGTGGCCTACGTCTTTCATGCTTTTCGAGCTTCCAATGTTACCGAAGAACAGCAGGTCGCCCTTTTGCAGGTTCTTGTAGGAAGTGATTTTTGTTCCTACTTGGGCTTGATGGTCATCGTCTCTATCAACTAGAGTAACTCCAACGTTAGCGAGTTTATAAACGAGAGCCGTAAAACCGGAGCAGTCCGTTTTATATGGAGCGTGGGCCTCTTGGCGTTGTGTCCACGGAACATACTGAACTTTACCCTGCAGAGAAAGCGCCGTTTTAACAACCTTGTCCCGTTTAGCGGCAACAGATAATGTCGACGCCTTGGTGCTCGATACGGTAGATGTTGTTGCGGGAGCTGCGGATACTCCAGTTACACCGATAATCGGGCTAAGTGCCAAAGCACTTGTCAAAACAATTTTCATCAAACGATTCAAAATAAACCTCTCCTTTTTTCGGCCTGCGAGGTTAGCTGACGGATTCGGGTCAAAGGTCAATCACCCTGCCGCTGACGCGGCTTCACCCCAAAGATTGGTTCCCCCGTGCTTCTATTAGCTTCGGCCTTTATTATGATTTTGCCCTATATAACCCAAGCGGCGTTGAAACCGCGTTTCTGGTTTTTTGAGCCACTCTAGTGTAGCATGGGCACCTGGCTATTTCATGGTGCAAATTATTCCATCGGCATACCTGAGCAGCCAGAAAAAGTAGAGGATTGTAAAATATTTCAGCTTGCATAGGGGTTATTCCGCGAAAAAACAGACTTTGGATGTAAATGAAAGGGAGACCGAAATTCCGGCCTCCCCATTAATTTCCTATGAAATTGACAGCTCCAAGTGCAACCTTTTTGAAATTGATGTTTTATCGGGACTGCTGCAGCGAAGTCTGAAGCAGAGAGAACAGCTCACTAAAGCTGCCGATTTGCTCATGGGCTCCCTCCAGCTCCCCTTCTTTGCGGAAACCGGCATAATCGCAGCCGATAACCGTTAACCCGTTCTCAAGACCCGCTTCCACATCAGAGGAACGATCCCCGACCATCCAGGCCGTCTTTACGTTATAGGTTTCCAACAGCATGCGGACCAGATCCACCTTGGAACGGGTTCTGAATTCTCCGGCACTGTATAAACCTTCGAATAAAGGTCCCAGCCCTTTATGCTGAATAACATTTTTCACATAAGACTCCAGCCCATTGCTCGCTACGAACAGGCGAACGCCTTGCTCATGCAGCGCCTTCAGCGTATCCGCAACTCCATCGTACAGCCGCCCTTCCCCGCGCAGCAGACCCTGAATTTGATAGTCCAGCAGCAATTCATCTGCTCTGCGGTGCACCTGAACATCCGTATCCGGCATCACCCGCTGCCATATATGCTCGAGCAGCATCCCCAGGCTTCCCAATATTTCGCTCTCCGGCGGCGTAGGTCCCGAATAGGCTCCTTCAGCCCTCAGCTGGTCAAATGTGGCATGGTAAGCCGGCAGAAGCAGCGTTTCCGTCTGGAACAACGTCCCGTCCAAATCAAATATCATCGCTTCCGGCTTGGATAAAGTCGGTTTCATGGTTAACTCCTCCGAATGCTGTTTTCTTTTTATACATGATCATTGTCAAACGAGGCTTTCCTAAGCATTAAGCTCATAGGGAAGTCATAGCGGACGTGTAAAGTATCCTTTAGACATCATAATTCCAATAATCTCCACGTGTCAATGCAGCCTTGTGAATCCGAGCAATTCATCTCACTTTAAGCATATTTATTGTTTATCAATCCATTCTGGATATGGATGGAACGATGGTTGAACCATACATATGTAATGAAGCGCCTAGTTAACAAAATCCATCAGATTGCGGGTGATGCAAATGGTGAAATTTTGTTCAAAATGTAATGAAAAGATGAGTGACGGAGACATTGTCTGTAAGTATTGCGGAACCTTCTTAAGCTCAACGGATCAAGCCGCATCCCCACCTGACCAAAAAAGCAGCTCTAAAGCGGGTACTATCACATGGATCATTATCATTGTTCTAATCATCGCCGCTATCATATATTATTTTGCCAAATAGAAGCTTTGGATTTTGGGCGGCGGTGCCGCTCTCTTTTTTTATGCATGACAAATGCCTATTTCTCTAGGTCAAGTATCACGATTTGTCTCCCGAGCATACATTGTTGGTATCAAAACAAGCAAAGGAGACTATGGCAATGGCTTATATTCCCTATACTTATCCAACCGTTGTGACGGTTCCTATCGGTACCTACAGCACTTGGAGTTACCCATACGGGGGCTGGTATGGCGGCGGTTGGCCGGGAGGTTGGCATGGCGGCTGGCACGGCGGTCATGGCGGCTGGCATGGCGGCTGGCACGGCGGTCATGGCGGCTGGCATGGCGGTCATGGCGGCTGGCATGGAGGCCACGGAGGCTGGCATGGCGGTCATGGCGGACATAGGCAAAATCGCTCTAATTCATCTAATCCAACTAATCCAACTAATCCCTCTAATCGTTCTAATCGTTCTAATCGTTCTAAACGCACTAACCGTTCTAAAGCCAAAAAATCCTGATTCTTCATTTGGGCAAGAACCACGCATGCTACATGTCAAAAAAGCATCCCGAGCCTGGTAAGGCGTCTTTCGGGATGCTTTTGCTATCTGCTCATGCCGCTCCTCTCCTATGGCTAGAACACTTTCTTCGTTCCCCGCTCCGATTTCAATATTTCGACCGCTTCCCGGAACCGTAAAGAATGGACTACCTCTCTTTCCCGTAAATATTTCAATCCGTCTTGTAGATCCACGTCATCCGTCATATCGATAAGCCACTGATACGTAGCCCGCGCCTTCTCCTCTGCGGCAATATCTTCATATAAATCCGCGATAGGGTCTCCCTTCGCCTGTATGTAAGCGGCAGTCCAAGGAACCCCTGAAGCATTCTCATAAAATAGCGCCTTGTCATGGCTTACATAATGGGGATCAAGACCCGCCGCTTTAATTTGCTCTGCGGTCGCGTCCTTTGTGAGCTTGTAAACCATTGTGGCAATCATTTCCAGATGCGCAAACTCCTCGGTAGATATATCCGTCAACAGCCCGATGATTTTATCCGGAATCGTGTAACGCTGATTCATGTAACGCAGCGCGGCTGCAAGCTCCCCGTCCGCTCCCCCGTATTGCTCCAGCAACAGCCTCGCCATATGAGGATCGCACTTGCTTACCCTGACCGGGTATTGCAGTTTTTTCTCATAAATCCACATTTCACTGCTCCTCTCCCTTCGGTTATCGTGCCGCTGCGATTAAACCTGCCAAGGCCACGGCGTATCGATCCATTGCCATGGATATGCCGAGAAGCTCTGCCCATAGCTTTTCAAAGGACCGAACTCCCGTTCAAATTGATGGGCCAGATGCATGCGCTGCTGGGCGAATTGGTTATACTGCTCAAGAGCGCCGTTATCCAGCGGATGGGTATCGAGATACAGCGTAAGCTCCACGAGTACGAAATCAATGGCCTGAAGCTCTTCCAGCATGGCGTAATAATGATCCGGCATTCGTTTGTCTTCCATCGACTGATCTACTCCTTTCCGGCCTATAGTCTCGGTCTCGGTTCATAAGGACTGTAAAGTGCGGGCCATAACGTCCCTTTTTTTAATGCCTCGCGGGGAGACCATTGTGGAAGATTAGGCGGCTGGAACGGAATATACAATTGGGGCGGGGTCGAATATACCTTTTCTCGTATCGGCGGGCAAGGGTCAAAGGGGCCAACGTACGGGCACCATACTTTTTCCTGCGTGAACATGGATGATTGCCTCCTTTATTGAGAAAATCTACTACCAATATTTATACATTGCCGCCTCGTCCATTATGAGTATAAAATGGGAACAAATTCATCAGACCCCGGCAAATCGGGGAGAGGGAGTTGAATGTTCTTTGAGGAAAACGCTTGCAATCACTTTGACCGCAGGTCTTGTCGGGTTATCCTCGCTTCTGCCGTTTTCCGGCGGCCAACACGTCTATGCGGCCTCCGCCGCGGGCACCGCATCGACCGTGCTTTCTCAAGGAATGTCCGATCCCGGCGTCGGTACCTTGCAAAACAATCTCAAAGCATTAGGTTATTTTACATACCCGAATAACACCGCCTATTTCGGATCCATTACGGCTCAAGCCGTACGCGCTTTTCAACAGGCCTACAGTCTGCCTGTAACCGGCGCCGCCGATGCAGCCACTCAAACCGCCATCTCCCATGCCCTTGTAAAAAAACAGATCGTACAGGATGCCTCCCATTATATGCGGGTGCCTTATGTTTGGGGCGGCGCGACGCCAGACGGCTTCGACTGCTCGGGCTTTATTTACTTTATGTTCAATAAATTCGGGGTTTCGTTAAACCGCACTACCGCTGCGGAGATGGCTGCAATGGGGACCCGTGTATCGCGATCGAGCTTGCAGCCGGGGGATTGGGTGTTCTTTGCGCTGAATGATCCCGGTGTCGTATCTCATGCCGGAATTTATATCGGCAACGGGGAATTTATATCGGCCACGCGTTCGGCAGGCATCTATATTCAGAAGCTGGACAGCAGCTATTGGGGACCCAAGTATACGGGGGCTCGGCGGCATTATTAAGCTAAATAAAAAGGAAGGTCGCTTGTAGACCTTCCGGAGTTTGTTGCGAAACCCTGTAAAACTTGAAATGTTGCCAATATACTCCGATGGGGTATCCCCCTCCGGCCGCTATTGAAACCCGTGAAATTTGATTAGACTTGCGGTATTTTCACGGATTTCAAAGGCGGACGTAAATTCCTACAAGGTACACCCCACCTCCATATTGCATATTTCTCGTGGGTTTCTAAATAAAAAGGAAGGTCGCCTAGGACCTTCCTTTTCATGCAGTTCGGCTGTCCGCTAGTCCAGCTTGATATTGATCTTGAGCAGCCCGACTTTGCGCATTGCCTGATAGACAATGATAAGAACCGGGCCGAAGATAAGCCCTATGACCCCGATCAGCTTAAAGCCTATGTACATGCTCATCAATGCGGCTAACGCATTAATCCCCACAGCATCCCCGATAATCTTCGGCTCAATCAGCTTGCGGAAAATCATGATGAACACGAGAAGTATCAAAAGTCCGACTCCCAAATGCATGTTCCCGGCCAAAAAGCTGTACAGAGCCCAGGGGACGAGAACGGCGCTCGTGCCGAGAATAGGGAGGATATCGACGACCACTATCAGCAGCGCTACGGCGAGTGGATAATCCACCCGTAAAAAGAGCAAGCCGATAAGAGTCACTATGTAGGTGAGCAGGCTGATCAGCACCTGCGCAAACAAAAATCCAAGCACCGCGCGGCGCAAGTCCTTAAGGACGGCGGTGACCTTCGGCTGCGACTGTTTGTCAAACAAATTCAGAAACGACCGGTATACATCCGGCAAGCCGATCGAAATCAAGTACAAGCCGATCACGAACACGACAACAAAGATGAATAAGTTCGGAATCGTCTTGGCGACATTCAGAGAATAAGCCGATACCGCCGACACGATACCTTTAATGTTATCCGTAATCGTATTAATGCCTGACTCGATCCAGCCTTGAAGCTGCTCCGCTATCCCGGTTGGCAGCGAGTTATAGAACAGCCGCGTCTTCTCCGTCGTATCCTCAATGAACAGCTTCGCATCGTTTAAGTAATCGGGGGCGTACTTCCAGAATTGGATCAGCTCCGACACCATTTTGAACCCGACCAGATAAAAAAATCCGAGCAGAGCGCCTGTAAACAAAGTGCAGGCAATGGAGGCGGCGAACACCCTGTTCATTCTTCCAAGCTTCATCAGCCATTGTACGACGGGCTCTAAAAATATCGCTATCAGCATTGCCAGCAAAAATGGAAATCCAATGGTAAACAATCCATAGAGCAACAGGACCCCTATGGCGCAAAACAGAATCGTCCTCAGAGACATAAACGGGCAATTCCCCTTTACCCTTTATTGTTATTCTTGAGCTTCTGTCGGCGTGCTTGGTTGTTCCATACGGGTAATGGTTACCCTCATAATGCGCAGTCGGCGCACCTCCGTGATTTCGAATTCAAATGATCCGTGCTTCAGCTTTTTCCCCTTGGCAACGGCCCCTTCCAGCTGGGTAAAGAGCCATCCTCCTATGGAATCTACCTCCTCGTCTTCAATGCCTAGCGATAGCAAGTCATCGAGGTCTTCAAGCAGCACACGCCCATCGACTGAGTATTGGTTGCCCTTCTTCTCGATACTCGGACGTTCATTCTCATCGAATTCATCGTGAATTTCACCCACGATCTCCTCCAAGATGTCCTCCGTCGTCAGCAGACCTGCCGTTCCTCCATACTCATCCACAATGATGACAAGCTGCGAGTGCTTACGCTGCATTAGCTTCAGCACATGACTGATCTCCATCGATTCCGGAACCATCAGGACGGGGCGGATGAACGATTGCAAATCATGCTCTTCATCGGGGTCAGCCGTCAGTATATCAGTTATGTGCACGAAGCCGATGATCGTATCCTTGTCATAATTGGCTACCGGATAGCGGGTATGCTTGGTCCGGTAAACCGTCTTCAAATTCTCGGCAAACGGCAGATTGGCATAAAGGCACTCCATGTCGGTACGGGGCAGCATAATCTCCCTCGCTACCCGGTCGGAGAATTCGAAAATATTATCGAACAGTGCCATCTCGTCCTTGTCAATATGTCCGCTCTTCGCGCTCTGGTTCATTAAAATTCTTATTTCTTCCTCTGTATGTACGGCATCATGCTCATTCGCAGGCTGAACGCCAATCAAGCGCAGCATACGGTTAGCGGCACCGTTCAACAGCCAAATGGCCGGAAAAAACACTTTGTAGAACGCGAGCAGCGGTCCGGACAGCCACAGAGAAGCCGTTTCCGATTTTTGAATCGCCAAAGATTTGGGAGCGAGCTCTCCTAAAACGATATGCAGGAAGGTGATCGTCGCAAACCCGATAAATACGGACAATGCCGAGCTGTACCAGGCTTTATCCCAATGCAGCAGTGCGAACAAGGGATCGACGATCAGATGGGAAATCGCTGGCTCGCCGAGCCAGCCCAAACCGAGCGACGCCAACGTGATGCCGAGCTGCGTAGCCGATAAATAGGCATCCAGCTTTTTGGTCACAGCCAGGGCATATTTGGCTTTTCCCACACCTTCATTCTGCAGTTGCTGAAGCCTGGTCGTCCGCACCTTGACCAAAGCGAATTCGGCGGCGACAAAAAATCCGTTTAATAATACGAGCAAAAGCACCAATACCAAATTTAGCACGATCAAACCCCAATCAAAGCCCAAGGAACCTCAATCTCCTTTTTGTGTGATGAGTAAATCGTCTATCCTGTTGCCATTGGATTCAAGGCTGCCATTGGTTAAACCACCGCTTTGCGCTGCTTGAAGTCGATATCCTTATAATACGTATCAACGACCAAAAGGTTGGGACCGCAGCATTGAGCGGCCGGACAATGGCAGTTGACGGAATGATTCAGCGGGTGGTCTTCCCATCTTTGGAACACTTGTTCCAATGTGTCTCTATGAATATTGCCCAGTGCAGGCACATCGGAGAAATCGGTAACGTACACATCACCTGTGAACAGATTCACGTTCAGCCGGTTACGTCCATCCGGATCGTTGCGTACCGTTACATTAGGTTCCTCCCTAAGTCTTCTGATCATACGCTGATCCTCTTCCCGAGTGCTGCAGGCGTAATAAGGCAGCGTTCCGAACAGCATCCAGAGATTGCGGTCACGGGTATCGAGAAGCTTGTGGATCGCCTTGCGAAAATGCTCCAGGGACAACACCGGCAGGTTCGAGGCAAAGGAGCTTGGATACATCGGATGCACCTCATGGCGCCGGCAGCCCATCTCTACAATAAGCTTATGAATGTCGCTAAGCTTCTCATGAGTCCTGTAATTGATCATCGACTCGGCTGACACAAACATACCGCCGCGGCTCAGCTCCATCGTATTTTCGACCATCCGTTCGTACATCTTGGCAGCTGTGCTCCGGGTCACCGTCCGATCTGTGCGGACAAAGCCGACTTGATGGAAATCATCGGCATTCAAATAGTTGAATGAGATATGCATCACGTCCAGATAAGGTGCCAGCATCTCATATCGGGACAAATCCAACGTAAGATTGGAATTGATTTGTGACCGTACGCCCCGTTCCCTTGCGTATTTGAGGATCGGTACGATATAATCCCTGACTGTCGCCTCATGATAGCTCGGCTCTCCCCCGGTAATGCTGATAGTCTCCAGATGCTCCACCTGCTCCAGGCGGCGAAGCACCTGGTCAACCGGAATGCGCGGCCCCTCCGTCATGGTCAGCATCTCGCCCACCGCACAATGCTCACACCTCATATTGCACAGGTTGGTCACCGTCAGTTCGACGCTGGTAAGTACGTGCTTGCCATACTTGTGCAGGGAACGAATGGGATCCCACGGATCGTTCTCGGGTTTTATGTCCGGTAAAACGGAGTTCAGTTTATCTATCATCATGTTGAATTTCACACCTGACTGTATAAAGTATTTTTACCACCTATTGTATCGTATGACGCACGAAAATGAAACTAAACGAAGCAATTCCAGCCTTTTCTGGACTTAGGAGCCGCTCTGTACTCCCATTCTGCGTTAAGGACTTTTACACATGCAAAAAACCCGGAGCCCCGGGTTTCTTCTGTCGTATGTATAAGGCTAGCCCATATCCTCATTGACTCCGGTCACCATGATCGATAATTTCTCGGACAAATCCATATCGAAGGGCGCTTTCAGCTCCTGCCCCTCCGCATCCTTCAATATCCGTACAATCGGCCGGTGGGGTACCATTTTGTTAAGCCCGACGACGGTTCCCGTCTCTCCCGTACTCAACGTAACACTAATGCCTATCGGATAAATCGCAATGTTGTCTCGAAACAATTCGATTTTTTTCTTTTCATATAACGTGTCCGTTCCCGCATACAATATTTCCATGGCTTGATGAGGCAGCATCGCTCTCCGGTATACCCTGTGGGTTGTCATGGCGTCATAGGAATCCACCATACCTATCCATCGGGCGTAATCATGAATATCTCTGCCTGTGATGCCTCTAGGGTACCCGCTTCCATCTAGCCGTTCATGATGCTGAAATGCGCAGTGAGCGGTGATCAAAGGAATATTCGGCTCTTCCTTCAGCAGCTGAAAGCCGTACTCGGTATGCTTCTTCACCTGCGTGAACTCGCTGTCGGTCAGCTTGCCGTTCTTGCGCAGCAGCTCCAGCGGAATCTGGGTTTTGCCAATATCATGCAGAAGAGCACCCAGTCCAAGTGTGGTCAGCTCCTCCCGGCCATAGCCGTGTGCCATTCCGAGCAGCGTCGTATAGATGCATACATTCAATGAATGCTGAAATAAGTAATCATCCATGACACTGATGTTCGTCAGCATGATCATTGCGCCTTCATGACTGCTTAAATCATCTATGATCATCTTCATCACGTTGCTGAACGTTTTGCCCAAGCGTCTGTCGTTAGCCGTCTTGCTTCGCACGGAGGATTCCATCATGCCGCGAAAGGAAGTCCTGATTTCGGAAGTCGCTTTTAATCTCGTTTCTTCGGAGATCATCTCCGGAATCGTGATGTCATTGGTTCTCGGGTCATCTATATATACGAAATCAATACCATGTTCGCTTAACCGCTGGATCAATTTTTGTGATAATTCGACACGCTCTCCGAGAAGAGTAATTCCCTCTTCATTGTAAATCCTTCTCCCGAGCCTCATACCCGGACGAACCATATTGAGCGGAAGCAAACGCATGATTAAACCACGTCTTCTTTCTATAAAAGTAAAGATAGTTTCTATGACCTAGAGTAAAGGATTCATCGAAAAGAAGCAACATATTTCGACTTTTTTTCGAGGATTTACGATCTTCTTCCGCATGATTTTCACTATTTGTTAAGGAATTATTAAGATTCTCCACACCCTTTAAGTTAGTATTGTAGGACATCCCTGAACAGGCTAAAATAGAATAGGTTCTCACAAACAAAGTAGGAGGCAATTATGTTAAGTTATTGGGTTTCAATTATTATGGGAATTGTTGAAGGGCTTACCGAGTTTTTGCCCGTGTCCTCCACCGGACATCTGATTTTGACGCAAGCGCTCCTTGGTATACCTGAAGACAATGCCATATTGAAAACGTTCGAGGTTGTCATTCAGCTCGGCGCCATATTGGCTGTGGTCGTCATTTACTGGAACCGAATTCTGCTTCTTTTTGGATTGAAAAAGGACCCGAGCCGGGCAGGCAGGAAGAAGCTGAACCTGCTTCATATCCTGATCGGTATTTTGCCGGCGGGCATTGCCGGCTTGCTGCTTAACGATTGGGTTGACGAGCATCTTTTCTCTCCGAAAACCGTCATATTAAGCCTCGTTGTCGGCGGCGTGCTCTTTATCATAGCGGAAAAGTCATCCACGCCCAAATCGTCGCAGGAGCTGGACGATATTACTTACAAACAGGCGTTTTATATTGGTTTATACCAAATATTGGCCGTCATTTGGCCAGGCTTCTCCCGTTCAGGCGCAACCATAGCAGGGGGCATGCTGTCCGGTGTCAGCCGCGGGGCTTCCGCCGACTTTACCTTTATATTGGCGATACCGCTGATGTTCGCAGCCTCCGGTCTGTCCTTACTAAAAGCATACAAGCTGTTTACGCCGGATCTTATCGGATTTTTTGTCGTCGGCTTCGTCGTATCATTTATCGTCGCGCTGCTTGCGGTCGTTACGTTTATCAAGCTCGTTTCCAAATTGAAGCTCACCTATTTTGCTTACTACCGTTTTGTACTGGCCGCACTTTTTGCCATTTATCTTTACTTACTGTAAGCTTACCCACAATAAAAAGACTGTTGAAGCCAATTAGGCTCAACAGTCTTTTTGTTCGAGCGGCCTGCAGGCGAACCAGTGCTTGTCGTATCCTGCAGCAATGGCGTCAGGATTATTCAGCTCCTCCTGCATGATGTCCCGCAAAAATTCCGGCAAGAAATAGTGCACGTTCGTTCCTTTGGATAAGGACAAGTATCCGATTCCGAAGGAGAACATATCCACTGTCCCTACCGTATACGCCCGGCTCAGCTCAAGCGGTTCTTCCCCGACACGCACCTGACGAATCTTGGCGAGTGGAGGGCCGTCCGCATCGTATTCCACCGTCATCCCATCAAGGTTCAGCATGCCGAGCACTTTACATCGAAATCCGAAGCCGTAGATAGGCTTCTCCATAAATTCGGGCAGCAGCGACTCCTCCAGAGCCTGCAAGATTTGTTCGCCGGTTAGCGTCATGCGGCACGGATTGATCGGCGAGGGGCATATGTCCAGCAGCCTGCCTGCGGTTACCGTCCCCCGCTCCAGCCCTTCCAGGAATTGCCCTGCATTCACGATACCGATCTCGGCACCCGCCCACCGTCGAAGCGCTGAGGCAAGCATGCTGCCAAGAGGAGCCTCTTCGTACCAATGGGCAGCGAGCGGCCGCTCCAAATAGGCGACTTGCCGATTTAGCGTCTTGCTGGCCTCAATCTCGAACGTCCTTATCGCTGCAGCAAGCTTAGAATCATACGGCTCCGCCTCGATCTTGCGCACAACCCCTTCTGCTTGTGTCAGCTTGCGGGTACGAGGATCCAGCTGGAGATCCACCACGCCGATGTACTGCCCGAATTTGCCCGCACCGCATACGAGCGTTCCTCCGATACGAAGGGGCTGCTCAAGCAAGTGATGGCTGTGTCCGCCCAAGATAACGTCAATCCCGGGAATGTCCCCGGCGATTCTTTGATCTGTCGACAGACCGAGATGAGACATGAGGATCAGAACGTCAACCTGCGGGCGAAGTTGCTGGACCCAATGCCGGATAACACCGACGGGCTCCTGGATATCCCAGCCGAGCAGCCTGTAAAACTGCTCATAATAGGCGGTAGCCCCGATCAACCCGATCTTGATGCCGCCTTTATCCAGTATATGGAAGGGGGCGGCCCAGTCGGGAATGTCTCCGGTCACAGCATCCAACAGATTGGCGCAAACGACCTTGATATCCGGATATTGACGATATAATTGCGCCAGCGCCTCCTTGGTAAAGGTCAGGCCTTCATTGTTGCCGAGCGTGACCGCTTCATACCCCGTGGCTGCCATGACCTCCAGGTTATAGCTGCCGGCACTCGCCTCCGTTTCGGGGCGCATGCGGTCCAAATGATCTCCAATATCCAGCGTCAGCGTATGCTCCTCGCCGGCTGAAGCGCGAAGCTCCTGAACGGCTGCGGCGATTTGGGGCATCTGCTCATAATGGCTGTGAATATCGTTGGAATGAATGATTCTTAGCCGCAAATGCGGTGAATTCATTGCTGCACCCCTCCTTGTATCCTGCTACAGCTTTGCCTTCTTTATTTGCGCTTTAATTCCTCTATGCTAATCTTGTTCTTAAACCCATAGGATGCTTCGTCCACCGTTGAGCTGTATTCGAATCGGATGGAGACAACGCTCTTCACATTCAGGCACTCACTGCTCCCGTCCGGCACGTACAGTCGTATCGGAAACCCTTTTTGCAGCGGCTTGCCGTCCTGCTCATAGAGAAACGCTGCACGGTCCAGCTGCTCCCAAGGGATCGACGCTTGAAACTCATCGGCCGCTTCCACCTTCATGACAACAGGTTCGCGATCCGTTACCGCCTCCCGCCGCTTCATCCAGGCCTCATACCAGGACTTCAGTTCAAAAGCGAGCCCTTCAACGCCAGGCACACGTTCCCCAATCGGAAAATGGACAGGTGCCAAGGAGCACAGTTCCGCTACCGTGAATTGCTCCGTTCCGCCGATTTCATCATATACGGTAATCTTCATTTCAATCCCTCTCCATCTTCCATAATGGCCCTTGTATGTACAGGAAACCCTTCTATTATATCACTATCTTATGATATTATGGTATGCTGGAATAAAACGTTGGAGTGATGCGAATGAAGCTGCAAATATTCGTTTTTGCAGGGCTGGCCGAGCAGCTGGGCGGCTCTGTGGTGATCATGGAATGGGAGCCTGAAGCCGTTGTGACTCCAGCCCTCATCAAACAACGGCTGGCAGACAAGCATCCCGAAGCCGCTCAAGCCTTGGGACAAGCCTTTGTAGCCGTTAATCACAGCTATGCTCCGGACGATCAGCCTATTAGCGGGCAGGATGAAATAGCTTTGATCCCTCCTGTATCGGGAGGTCAGCCGAAGCTTGTCGAGATCACTTACGAGCCTATCTCTATTGAGAAGGTTACCGCAAAGGTACTGCATCCGAATCACGGAGCAGCCCTTACTTTTACAGGAACGACAAGAGAATGGACTCACGGCAAAAAAACATGCCTGCTTGAATATTCCGCCTACGAGCCTATGGCTCTGAAAACTATGGAACAAATCACCCGGGAGATCCATGAACGCTGGAACGGTACCCTGTGCGCCATTACTCACCGGCTCGGCAAAGTGGATGTCGGTGAAATCAGCGTCGTGATCGCCGTATCGTCGCCGCATCGGGAGGCTGCATACGAAGCGAGCCGATATGCCATCGAGCGCCTCAAGCAAATCGTTCCGATCTGGAAAAAAGAAATATGGGAGGATGGCTCCGAATGGAAAGGACATCAGCTAGGGCCATGGAACCCCTTAGGATAAGGAGAGAACCACCGATGAGCAATACCAATCATAACAGTGAATCTATCCCCCCTCAAGCTGCGGAGCGCTATTCGCGGCAGCTATTGTTTGGCCCCATTGGAGAGCAAGGTCAGGCCCGGCTGATGCAAGCCCGGGTGGTTATCGTCGGGATGGGTGCGTTGGGAACCGTACTAGCCAATCACATGGTGCGTGCCGGTGTCGGCTTCGTCCGGATCATTGACAGGGACTTCGTTGAGGCGAGCAACCTTCAGCGTCAAATGCTCTATGATGAAGCCGACGCTGCTTCCTCAGAGCCAAAGGCGATGGCTGCGGCGCGCAGGCTACAGCAGACTAACTCGCTTGTCACGATTGAACCCGTGGTGGCCGACCTCCATCCTGCCAACGCCGAATCGCTGCTTACCGACGTCGATTTGATTCTGGATGGTACGGACAACTTTGCCGTCCGTTTCCTGATCAATGATGTCAGCCTGAAGCATCGCATCCCTTGGATTTACGGCGGCGCTGTCAGCTCCCGAGGAGTATCCATGACGATCGTGCCTGGTGAAACTCCTTGCCTGCGCTGCATGTTCGGTCAAGCACCCGCCCAAGGAACGACAGAGACCTGCGATACGGCGGGGGTGATCGGGCCTATTATTCATACGGTAGCCTCCCACCAGGCTGCGGAGGCCTTCAAGCTGCTCGTCGGCGCCCACGCCCAGCTGAACCGCAAGATGGTCCACTGGGACTTATGGTACAACCAGCACGCTGCCGTGGACGTGAGCAAAGCGCGTAAAACGGACTGTCCGGCCTGCGGGCATGGTCACTATGACTATTTGCAGCAGGAGGTCGATGAGGACACGATTCAAACCTTATGCGGACGCAATTCTGTCCAAATTCAACCGGTTCATTCCGGCACGTTCCATTTATCCGACTGGGCTGAAAAATGGCGCCCGCTCGGGCGTATTGAGCTCAATCCGTTCCTTTTAAAGTTTTACCCGAACGACTCATTGACCTTGGTCCTTTTCTCTGATGGCCGATTGATAGTTCAAGGGACGGATGATCCCGTCATGGCCAAGAGCTTATATAGTCGATATATAGGAATGTAGTTGTGATATTTTTCACCGTTTCTCCCTTTTTTGTGACAAAATGCTCATATTTCGGTTGCCAATATAATACATTCTTGATACCATAACTTTATACTAGTTAGCTTATACGTACACTGTGATTGGGAGAGACGGCTATGAGAATTTCTGTCATGGATTTACAGGTTGGTGATCGAACCGGCTCAGACGTTTTTAATTGGAACGGGCTCCTTGTCGTATCCGCGCACACCGTGTTAAATGCCGATGATATTGACAAACTTCAACTGCACAACATCGATTATGTCGACATCATGATGCGACAAGCAGAGCACAGCACGGAGAAGCAGCTTCAGCCAGCCCTTTCCGAGCCAACTCAGACATTAGCTCAAACAGCTGCTTATGAGGAAGCGGTAAGTGGAATCAAGGATTTGTTCAATCAGATAACCGCTCAGGGCAAAATTGAAGAAAAACAAGTGGAGCAATGCTTTGCACCCCTTGCCAATCATTTTATCGAGCAAAAAGATGTCGTCTCTTTATTATTAACATTGAACAATAAAGATGATTACACCTACCAGCATAGTGTCCAAGTAGGCATGATCTCTTATTATATAGCCAAATGGCTAGGCCAGACAGAGGAGGAGGCCCTCTATGCAGGCAAGGCCGGTTATTTGCATGACCTTGGCAAAAGCCGCATCGATAATGCCATCCTCCAAAAGCCGGGGTTTCTGACGAAAGATGAATTCGAGCAGGTCAAGAAACACGCCGAGTACGGCCACGAAATGATCCTTGCATCCGGGCTTCCTGAGCCAATTGCCTTGGCCGCTCTGCAGCATCATGAACGTATGGACGGGACAGGCTATCCAGCCAGGCTACAAGGCCAGGACATTCATCCTCTTGCCAGAATCGTAGCGGTAGCCGATGTCTACAGCGCCATGATCTCGCATAGGGTCTATCAGGAAAAGCAGGATTTGCTGCATGTGCTTAAAGAACTGCACCGGCTCAGCTTCGGCAAGCTGGATCCTAAGATTACCCAAGTATTTATCCGTAACATGATTCCCAACTTTATTAATAAAAGAATTCTGCTTACCAATGGTGAAAACGGTATCATTATTATGACGCATCCTACGGACTTTTTCCGGCCATTGATTCAGGTTGGTGAACAATTTATTAACCTGTCGGAGCATCCTCAATTGGAGATTCAGGAAATCTATATGTAAATGACCTATAGTTCTTTTCAAGAACTAATGATAGACATTGGAACCGTTAGGTTCGGCCGGCTGAGACGCTGCGCCGCCGATAGGTAGTCCCCGACTACAGGACATCGCTGCTTCCTTCGCTTTAATGCTTTAATGGGTGTACACTGTTCAGCACAGAAAAATGAGCCATTCCCGTTTGGGAATGCGCTCATTTTTTTGTTATATAAGGCTTTCCAACCACTGAAAATAGCAATCGTTCTTTCCGAGCACATTATTTTGCTGAATACTCTTTTTCCATAAAAAATATTTATCAATATTATTTTTAATATCAAATGCATTTATTTTTATATCATGTTAGCATTCGAAATGTACCCAAAATGCTTAAGAAAGGCAGGAATGAAAGTATGAAGTATAAGGTTGAAACTCTTCCCGGCTATCGTATTGCATACATGAGACAAATCGGCCCCTATGGTCCATCCAATGCTCTGACTATGGAGAAATTAAAGCAGTGGGCTAAGGAGAACCATTTGCTTACAGGATCCGCGATCATTCTCGGAATACCACAGGATAACCCGGAAACCACCCTTCCTGAAGCATGCAGATATGATGCATGCATCGTCATTTCAAATGATTATGAAGCGGATCATTCTATTGCAGTAACTGAACTTTCTGGCGGACCCTATGTTGTTTTTCAAATTGAACATACTCCTGAAGATATTCAAAAAGCATGGATTGATATTTTTTCCACTTTACAAAAGAGCGGCTACCAAATAGACCATAAGCCGATTCTAGAACGATATACCGGTGCTATGGTTAATAATGAATTTTGCGAAATCTGCGTGCCGATCATAGCAGCACGTTGAGGATATCATGCACGGTATCCCATTCATTCCTGCTTCATTCTTTGATTGGAACACCGCCTGGGTATTTGTCATATGTTATAATTGGTTTTCCAATTTGTGACAAAGGGGTTAGCAGCACATGAATAGATTTGTGTACTATGGCTATCCGCAAGCCTATGCCTCATTCCCGGCTCCGCATTATTATCGAAATGAAGATGTTCAGCGCAAGGACACTCTGGTATTACCGAAAAATATAACGTATACAACAACTGTGGAACCTAAATTTATCGAGCATTTGATTCAACACAAAGGGTTAATGGTTAGCATTACGACAACTGTGGGCAAATTGGTAGGTACTCTGGACGATGTTTTCATTGATCACGTAGCCCTTGTAGTTCATGGAAAAAAGCATCACATTCGATTGTGCGAAATCGTTTATTTTGAAAAAGCAGTGGAGAAATAAGCTATGCTGAAATCAGTGAAGTTAACTTGAAGAAGAGAGAATAAAAAATACGTGTCCGAACGACTTGGACATGCGAATGTCAAAGTCGCTGCGGACACGTATCTGTACATTACTCGTAAGATCGAGGATGGCCTGATCCTGTTTATGCCGGGTTAACCGATAGAGCCTTCCATCTCGAACTTGATGAGACGGTTCATCTCTACGGCATATTCCATTGGAAGTTCTTTCGTGAACGGCTCGATAAAGCCCATTACGATCATTTGAGTAGCTTCCGCTTCTGTCAAGCCGCGGCTCATCAGATAGAACAATTGATCCTCGGACACCTTGGATACGGTAGCTTCGTGCTCCAGCGTAATGTTGTCGTTCATGATTTCGTTGTATGGGATGGTATCCGAAGTCGATTCCTTATCCATAATCAAAGTATCGCATTTGATGTTAGCCTTGGAGCCTGCGGAGTTGCGTCCGAAGGAAGCCAAGCCGCGGTAAGTTACTTTACCGCCATGCTTACTGATCGATTTGGATACGATTGTCGACGTGGTTTCAGGCGCCAGGTGAGTCATTTTTGCACCTGCGTCCTGATGCTGCCCACGGCCTGCAACAGCGATGGAGAGCACCATACCCTTGGCTCCACGGCCTTTCAATACAACCGCAGGATATTTCATCGTCAGCTTGGAACCGATGTTACCGTCAACCCATTCCATGGTCGCATTTTCTTCCGCCACGGCACGTTTGGTAACGAGGTTGTAAATGTTAGGCGCCCAGTTTTGAATCGTCGTATAACGGGCACGTGAGTTTTTCTTACAAATGATCTCAACAACCGCACTGTGCAGGGAGTTCGTGCTGTAAATAGGAGCCGTACATCCTTCTACATAGTGAACGAAGCTGTCTTCATCAGTAATGATCAGCGTGCGCTCGAATTGTCCCATATTCTCGGAGTTAATACGGAAGTAAGCTTGCAGCGGAATTTCCACTTTCACGCCTTTTGGTACATAGATGAAGCTTCCGCCGGACCAAACCGCGCTGTTCAGAGCCGCGAATTTGTTGTCGCTAGGAGGAACGACGGTACCGAAATATTCTTTGAACAATTCAGGGAATTCTCTCAAAGCCGTATCGGTATCGGTGAAGATAACGCCTTGATCCTCCAAGTCCTTCTGCATGCTGTGGTAAACAACCTCAGACTCGTACTGAGCGGATACGCCGGCCAGAAACTTTTGCTCCGCTTCAGGAATACCGAGCTTGTCGAACGTTTCTTTAATCTCCGTAGGAACCTCTTCCCACGTTTTGCCTTGCTTCTCGGATGGTTTTACATAGTACTGGATATCATTGAAATCCAGATCGTCCAGGTTGCCGCCCCAACGAGGCATAGCCATTTTCTCAAATTGCTCCAATGATTTCAGACGAAAATCGAGCATCCACTCCGGCTCGCCCTTCATTCTGGAAATCTCGGCAACGATCTCGCGAGTCAGGCCTTTTCCTGTTTGGAAAACCGCTTTATGCTCATCGCGAAAACCATATTTATAATCTTCCATCTCCGGCATTTTCTTTGCCATTGTTCGCCAACCTCCTTAAGTTCAGGTCACCCCAAACTAATGCTTATTGTGAGCCTGTTCGATTCCTTTGCGCAGCGCATTCCATGCAAGTGTAGCGCATTTGATTCTTGCCGGAAACTTATTCACACCGGACAGGGCTTCGATATCCTCGTACTCGAATTCCACCGATTCACCCTTCATTAGTCCGGAAAACTTCTCTGCCATCTCCAATGCTTCCTCGAGCGTCTTGCCTTTAACGGCATCCGTCATCATAGAAGCGGAAGAAAGGCTGATCGAGCAGCCTTCTCCCACGAACTTGGCGGCTTTGACGATACCGTCTTCCACCTGCATTTGCAGTTGAATTTTATCACCGCACGTAGGATTGTTCAAGTCGATCGTTACGGCTTCATCATCCAGCGTGCCGCGATTGCGCGGATTTTTATAATGATCCATAATGACTCTGCGGTATAAATCATCCAATTGCATGACCGAAGTACTCCTTTGTTTTGATTAGTGAAGCCACCAACCGGTCAATGTCATCTTCTGTGTTATAAAGATAGAAGCTGGCGCGGGCCGTAGCCGAAACGTTCAGCCACCGCATTAGCGGTTGGCAGCAATGATGTCCTGCGCGAACGGCAATGCCGTCGGCATCCAATACTGTCGCAACGTCGTGAGGATGAACGTCCCCAAGGTTAAAAGTAACCGTACCGGCACGATGGCTTCTCGGTCCGTATATCGTTAGGTCCTCAATTTCGGACATACGTTCGATCGCATAAGCTGTAAGCTGCTGCTCATGGCGGAAGATTTCATCCATCCCGATGCTTTCCAGAAAATCGATCGCCGCTCCCAAACCAACGGCACCGGCAATAATAGGCGTGCCGCCCTCGAACTTCCACGGAAGCTCCTTCCAGGTGGAATCGTATAAATCCACATGATCGATCATTTCGCCGCCGAACTCGATCGGCTCCATCGTCTCAAGAAGCGATTTCTTGCCGTACATTACGCCGATTCCTGTAGGAGCGCACATTTTGTGACCGGACAATGCATAAAAATCACAATCCAGGTCCTGCACATCCACCTTCAAGTGAGGAGTGCTTTGGGCCCCGTCCACTACCATCACGGCTCCGTGACGATGCGCAATCGCCGCAATTTCCTTCACAGGGTTTACAACGCCCAGAACGTTGGAAACATAAGTAACGGCAACCACTTTCGCCCGGTCGGTAATAGTGGCCTCTACATCCTCCAGACGAATGGAGCCGTCCGGTTGAAGCGGAATATATTTCAAGACAGCGCCGGTAGCTTTCGCTACTTGCTGCCATGGTATGAGATTGCTGTGATGCTCCATAGGAGTAAGGACGATCTCGTCACCCTCGCCGCACACGGCGCGGGCATAGCTGGATGCAGCCAAATTCAAGGCCGATGTCGTACCGCGGGTGAAAATAATCTCCTGCGTCGATTTGGCATTAATGAATTTAGCCACTTTCTCCCGAGCGCCTTCGTACGCGTCAGTAGCGCGGGAGCCCAGCGTATGGACTCCACGGTGCACATTTGCGTTATCCCACTCGTAATAATGCTTGACGGCTTCGATTACGGATACTGGTTTCTGTGAAGTGGCTGCGGAATCCAGATATACCAGCGGATGTCCGTTCACTTCCTGCTGCAGGATGGGAAATAGTTTCCGAATCTCCGACGTCTTCATTGTCCGAGCTTCCTTTCTACAAGGCTTTGCAGCTGGGATTGTACCTTCTCCATTGGAATCTCGGAAACAACAGGAGCCAGGAAGCCATAAATGACCAGGCGCTGTGCTTCTTCACGAGTAATACCGCGGGACATCAAATAGTGGATTTGCTCCGGATTTACTTGTCCTACGCTCGCTGCGTGACCTGCTTTTACATCGTCTTCGTCGATAAGCAGGATAGGGTTCGCGTCCCCGCGGGCTTTCGGACTCAGCATAAGCACTTTCTCCGTTTGCTGCCCGTTAGCTCCCGTTGCCGCTTTTTCGATCTTGGTAATGCCGTTGATGATCGCAGTGGACTCGTCGCGCATAACGGCGCGAGTGATCATATCACTGCTCGAGTTTTTGCCGAAGTGAACCGCTCTTGTCGTTACGTTCAGCTTCTGATCGTTGGTTCCGACGCAGATGATTTTCGCATCCGAATTGGAGCCGTTGCCTTTCAGAATGGAGGTCGTATCAGACATAGCATTGCCATAGTTCATTTCGCCGATAACCCAGTTGATGGTAGCATCATTTTCCACGACAGCACGGCGGTAAGTCAGATCCGTGATCGAATCGTTCAGGTTGTGTACCGAAGCAAAATTTACGGTAGCGCCCGGCTTAACGATAACTTCTACTACGCCGTTTTGAACCAGGTTGTTCAAATTGCCTTCGGAAACGAAGTTATCAACATAAGTTACCGATGCGTTCTCCTCGGCAACGATCAGGACATGCGGCGAGAAGGTTGCATCCGCATCGTCTGTTAAGAACAACGCTTGAACCGGCACTTCCACCTGTACATTTTTAGGAACGTACAAGAACACGCCGCCGCTCCAAATAGCGGTATGAAGAGCAGTGACCTGGTTTTCGTCCTTGGCTACTGCCTTACCAAAATGGCTTTTTACCAGGTCGGAATGCAGCTTCAGAGCCTCTTCAAGGCTTGTAAAAATCACACCTTGTTTAGCGAGCTCTTCCGAAGCTTTGTGATATACGATGCTTGCGTTTTTTTGCACAAGCAGATTTTCGGGATTTTCATTTTGCAGCAATGCTTTGGCCGATTCCGGCAGCTGCTCTAATGTAGTCAATGCCGCTTCCGCTTTATAGCTTCCGTAGGAACGCAGGTTCCAGCGGTCGATTCTCGTTTTTTCCAATTTCGGTAATTCCAATGATCCGGCCAGCTCCAGCGCTTCAGCGCGAAGGTTGGTCATCCATTCAGGCTCTTGTCTCGATTGGGACAGCTCCACGATGGCTTGGCGATCGATTGGAAGAATGGTTTGTGTACTCATAGATATATTCCTCCGTCGTGGACTTATTTTAGAATTTTGGAGCTGTCGTGTTCATTGGAACTTTGAATTCTTCCTCTTCTTGACCTACCGTCTCATCAACGATACCGAGCTCTTCCTTGATCCAGTCGTAGCCTTCGTTCTCCAGACGCTGAGCCAGCTCAGGACCGCCGGATTTAACGATACGGCCTTGCATCATTACGTGTACGAAGTCAGGCTTGATATAGTTCAGCAAACGCTGATAGTGAGTGATGATTAGGAAGCCGCGGTCTTCGGAACGCATAGCGTTTACGCCGTTAGCTACGATACGAAGGGCGTCGATATCCAGACCGGAGTCGATCTCGTCAAGAATAACAATGCTTGGCTCAAGCATCATCATTTGCAAAATTTCATTCCGTTTTTTCTCACCGCCAGAGAAGCCTTCGTTCAAATAACGGTGCATGAACTCAGGGTTCATTTCAAGCTCTTTCATTTTCGCTTCCATCAAGCGGATGAACTTGATCAGAGAAATTTCATTGCCTTCACCGCGGCGCGCGTTAATGGCACTACGGAGGAAGTCCGCATTAGTTACGCCCGCAATTTCACTTGGATATTGCATGGCAAGGAACAGACCTGCTCTTGCTCTCTCATCCACGGCCATTTCCAAAACATCGTCGCCGTTCAGGGAAATCGAGCCATCCGTTACTTCATATTTCGGATGTCCCATGATGGTGGAAGCCAGCGTACTTTTACCGGTACCGTTAGGACCCATTACCGCATGAACTTCTCCGCCTTTGATTTTCAGGCTTAACCCTTTCAAAATCTCTTTGCCTTCGACAGTTGCCTTCAAACCGTCTATAATAAATTCCGGTGCATTTGCCATTGTATTCTTCCTCCATTTTGAAATGAATCGTTAGATATTGTAATTCTTAGTTAATAATCATTCTAAATTGATTATCAATGATTCTCAATGTTACTATATTATATCTTACCGGGGCAAATCAATAAAGACCCATTTAGCTCATTTTTATACGGTTATGTTTCATAAGCCCGCGGGAGCCTATCCTAGCCTAAGGCAGATTTAATATTTCTCACCGCTTCTTGGAAATCTTCGTCATTCAGGACCGCACTGCGCCCTACTCCGTCAAGACGGGAGCTGTTCAGCTCAATCCAGGATTTGCAGCCGCTATATTCAGCCAGTAACGGCAGCCGGACGGGTTCGGCAAGCTCGTACACTCGAAGCAGCATGACATGCAAAGGCTGTGTTCGTTTCCACTTCAGTCTTTCCTCGGCGAACGAATCCGTCCATAGATGAAAAGCCGCCAACTTATCAAGCTGCTCCTGACTCTCTACTAATATGTCTTCAGCAAGCTCGGCGTAACAACGAATCGTCACCTCCGTATCCTCAACGCTCCAGTTCTCCAGGGTCTTGTCCAGCACCGGCTGGTCTTCCGCCTTGATCCACTGTTTTTTTTGATGCTCATATGTAGGAAACAGATAGAAGCTATCGCTCTGCACTTGAAAGTGCCTTGTTTCTTCCCGAATGCCGCCTTTGCGCATAATGAGAATTTGCCTTCCGCTTCGCAATGCTTCCACTGCAACCGCCCATTCTTTTAAAGCTGCAGGTGGGGTACTCACTATGTTCCATCCTTTCCTGTTATAGCCTCATTTAATCTTGCTGTCTTGATGAAATCGTATAATGAAAAAGACTTCTAAAGGTATAATTATAAGATTTCATTTCCGTTCAAGCAACTGTTGCCAGGCATAAAAGAAGTGAAAAAACGCGAACCTATACCTGCGTACACAAACTCACTTCAAGGAGGATGAAGCATATGAGAGAAGGACTCATTCCTACTGTATTGGGTACGGCTGTAACGGCTTCAGGTGTAGCACTGCGGGGAAAATATCCGATGGCTGCGGCGGCGGTCGCCGGATTCGGACTTGCACATGTCGTGTTGGGTGCAATTGATTTGGTGGAGCACCGCCGCGGCAGAATAGGATAACCGGCTTCAGATCAGGCAAAAAAACCTAGCGTCACGTTAGGTTTTTTTGTTCTATATTTTATTATTGTAAAGACTTTATTCCATGCTCCTGCACATTGCGTATGATCTGCAAAGCTTCTGAACGGGTCAGCCCTTCCTGTCCTGCGAATCCCGCAGCGCCGTTATCGGTTCTTCCTTCCGCGTAGGATTTCGTGAGCAAGTAACCGATCGCTTCATCATTAAGCAAAGGCTCCCCATCGGCTGCCGCAACAATTTCCGCCATAGATTCTCTTGTGATCATTTGGCTCCTTGCCGCCCGGTTCTCCGCCCCCTTCACGGGATATTTGTGCTCCATAGCAAAGGTGTACAGACTGTCCGACCATCCCGCTCCTGAATTGGAATCCGTTTTGTGCCCGAAGGCCTTAAGCAGCATACTCAAGAACTCTTCCTCGCTAACCTGACGATCTGGCTGGAACTTCCCGTCTGCGTAACCGTCGACAATCCCTTTCGCTATGCCCCACTTTACCGTAGACTCTGACCAATGACCTGCTATGTCGGGGAATTGGATATCGGAAGGCTTCTGGTTCGGCTCTCCTTTATTTCCGGTATCGGCAGGAACGGTGGCTTCCGGGGCTGAAGGTCTGGAGGATGGCTTTTCTTTATCATCCGGTTCGACAGACACCTTGTTAATATAGAAGAATTTTACATCATATTTCAACTCCGCTGCCTCGTCAGAGGAAGTTTTCAAACCGGTAACCTTCACTGTAAACACATCGCCATCACGAATTTTGTCCAGCTCTTTGGGTTGAAAATGAATCCGGTCTCCCCAATTCACACCCAATTGAAGATTCAAGTACAAGCGGTGTGAATCGTCCGTGCTTCGAGAAGTCCATTTGTATTGATCCGATTGGCGCGTTAACTCCACATAAACTTCATCTTTTATTTGTGAGAAAGAAGCAGAACTCAGCATGATGGTCCAGGCTTGATTTTCTCTAAACACATCTGCAGGAAAATAGCCTTGGGCTGGGTAGGGAATGTACGAATAATTAAAAACATCTCGGCTGCTGAGATCCGTAAAGTCCAATACGGTATAATAGGCCTGATTATCTCTTGAGGCTAATCCTATGCCGATTTTTTTCAAATAAGGGTCTAGCAGCTGAAGATTGGGACCGGTGGTTAATCTATCTTTGCCATACCCACTTTTGTCAGCTCCGTAATATTCCTCTTTAAACAGGTCAAAAATAGAGCCGCCCATATATCTATCTATTGCCTTAGCTGCTTTATTTCCTCTAGAAGCATCTACTGTGATCACGTTGCTATTTCTGGCCGAGGACCGGGCAATATAGTAAAAATCATTATCCATGTTCTTCGGTTGTTTGGGTTCTTGAGTAAGATTTCCATAAACAGCTGCACTGATTACGGCTCCGTATTGTGCAGATCTTGAAAAACCCTCTTCCAGCTCCAGATTATCCGGCAGCCCGCTAATATATCGATAAAAATTAGCTCTTGCCAAGCCGCCTCTCAAATAGCTGATATTCACTTTTCCCGGACTGTACTTCTCTGTGCTTATGACGGGGATTTCATCGTATATCTGGCCCTGGTAGCCTTCCGGATTGTAAGTGGCCCATTTACTTTCAATGGATTCCTTAGTTCTAACTGGTAGTCCCGAATCTACTGTTTGAGCGTAACCTACAGCCGATATTGTACAAGCCATGCTTGCTCCGAGCAGCAGGCAGGCGATAATTCTTTTTTTCACCTGAATCCATCCTTCCCATGAAAAATTCGGTTATTGTAAAGACTTTATACCGTGCTACTGCACGCCCTTCACGGGATATTTGTGCTCAAGAGCAAAGGCATACAGGCTGTCCGACCATCCCGCAATTGGAATCCGTTTTGTGCCCAAATGCTTTAATCAGCATGCTTAAAAACTCTTCCTTACTAACCTGGTTATCGGGATGGAACTTCCCGTCTGCATAACCGTCCCATGCCTAGCAGAAAACTACCAACTTGCTTTCGATTCAATCCTCTCCACCTCGTTTTCTTTATATGGTTTATTTTCCATTTTTTATCATATCATTTTTTTATACCTTTAGACACTGCTTTGGCTTCGATGCTGATTCAGGTACTGTAAGGAGAATTGGAATAAAAAAAGCACCCTGCTCTAGCAGAATGCTCACCCATAAACCTATTAAATTGTTTGTTTAGCGGCCGGAGTTCACATAAAATTTGGAGGCTTCATGAATTCTATCGTATTGCTGTTGATTCGCTTTCATGGGATTTGCGGCCACAGGCTGGTCTTCGTCCGCGTACATTCCGAGGGCCAATACGATACTTAGCGCAGCAGCGCCGCAAAGAATTCGAAGCAGAATATTCATAAGGGAGCCATACCTCCTAGTCATGCCGTCGTTATTGATCTGATACTATTGTAAAAATCGTGCATTATGGGGATATTATCGGAGCATGAATTTTTTGTAAAAAAGCCGTCTCGAGGAAAACACAGATTATTCCGATTTATATATAAGGAATTAACATGAGAGAGTCTATTCCAACCCCGCACAATTTGCTATACTATGGGATGATAGTTTTACGGACTACAGCAAGCCTCATTTCCGCTTTACCCAAAGGAAGCGATGCTGACAAAGCCAGTTTGCACCGCAATTTCATGCATGCATTTGAAGCCGGTTTTGCTCTTGCAAAACTTTAATAAAACCTTAAGGAGGCATCATACACCCATGACTTCATATCACGCGTTAACGGAAGCTGAAGCGGTGGAATACGCAAGAGGTATTCCCAACCTGTTCACTGCAGGCAGCGAACTAACGAGCAAAGAGATCGGCGACGGCAATCTTAATCTCGTGTTCCATATTACGGAGCCGTCCACCGGCAAAAGTATCATTTTGAAGCAGGCCCTCCCTTATGCCAAAGTCGTTGGGGAATCCTGGCCTCTCTCTCTGGACCGCGCAAGAATTGAGAGCGAAGCGTTGATGATCCAGGAGTCGCTCTGCCCGGACCTCGTCCCTCATGTGTTTGTATACGATAAGGACCTGGCTTTGACGGTGATGGAGGATCTGAGCGATCATGTCATTATGCGCAGAGGGCTGATCGAAGGCAACCGCTATCCGCTGTTCGCCGGTCATATCGGCCGTTTTTTGGCCCACACGTTGTTTTACACTTCCGATCTAGGAATGAACCAGCAGGACAAGAAATTGCGTGTTCAGCAGTTTATTAATCCGGATTTGTGCAAAATTACCGAGGATCTGATCTTCGACGACCCGTACCGGAATGCCGATACGAACGATGTGCCCCCTGCTATTCAAGACGCCGTAGAAGCGATCTGGAACGACCAGGAGCTGCATCTGGAAGTGGCGATTTTGCGCAATGGATTTTTGACCAAAGCCCAGGCGCTGCTGCACGGCGACTTGCATACCGGCAGTATTTTTATCAAGCCGGACTCCACGAAGGTTATCGACCCTGAATTTGCCTATTACGGGCCGATGGGCTTCGATATCGGGGCCGTGTTCGCCAACCTGCTTCTGAACTTTGCCGCTCAAGAGGGCTGGAGCAAGGACGAAGCGTCGCGCAAGGATTACCGCACCTATTTGACGGACACCATCAAGGAAAGCTGGACTGTATTCGAGCAAGAATTCCGCAGGTTGTGGAATGAGCACGGCGTCGATCGCGTATCCAAAACGCCAGGCTACCAGGACTGGTACATGCAGCAGCTTCTGCAGGATGCTATCGGTTATACGGGAAGCAAGACGGTTCGCCGGGTTCATGGATTGGCCCAAGTGGCGGACATTAACAAGCTGGAGGATGCGGCAGCCAAAGAACGCGCTCAGCGCATCGCTCTGCGGATCGGGACTGCGCTGATCAAGCATCACCGCAAAGCCCAATCCATCGACGAATTGATCGATATCGCGTGGAAGGCCGTACAATAATACGAGTCTAGCTATACCAAAGGAGATAACTACATGAATACAACAGAGAAGCAAACGGCGGATTGGCTGCAATCGGTTCGTTGGAATTCGGCGGAAAACCGTCTCGAGCTGCTGGATCAAAGGCTGCTACCGGATGAGATTGTTTATCTGGAGCTGACGACATCGGAGCAGGTATGGGATGCGATCAAGCAGCTTGCGGTACGCGGAGCGCCGGCGATCGGCATCTCGGCCGCCTATGGCGTGTACCTCGGCGTCCGCGGCGTGAGCGGAAGCCGTGAGGAGCTGCTTGACGCTGCGGTCAAGCAGTGCGAATATCTCGCGACGTCGCGCCCGACGGCGGTGAATTTGTTCTGGGCGCTCGACCGCATGAAGCTGCGCGCCCAGGAGCTCGCTTCCGCCGGGACGGAGCCGGAAGCGTTGAAGCAAGCGCTGCTGGATGAAGCAAAGCTCATCCAGAGCGAAGACGAGGAGACGTGCCGCCTCATCGGCGAGCACGCGCTGTCCTTGTTCGAGGACGGCATGGGCGTCCTCACGCACTGCAACGCGGGCGGCCTTGCCACGGCCCGCTACGGCACCGCCCTTGCGCCGATGTATTTGGCGCAGGAGCGCGGCATCGGCCTCAAGGTGTTCGCCGATGAGACGCGCCCGGTGCTGCAAGGCGCCCGGCTGACGGCGTTCGAGCTGCAGCAGGCCGGTGTCGATGTCACGCTCATTTGCGACAATATGGCCGGCGCCGTCATGAGCAAGGGCTGGGTACAGGCCGTCATCGTCGGTACGGACCGCGTGTCGGCGAACGGCGACGTGGCCAACAAGATCGGCACCTATAGCGTTGCCGTACTAGCCAAGGCTCACGGCATTCCGTTCTATGTCGCCTGCCCGATGTCGACCATCGACTTGAACACGCCTACCGGCGCGGATATCCCGATTGAAGAGCGGCATGAAGACGAAATCACGCAAGGCTTCGGAAAACGGACCGCACCGAAGGGCATTAAGGTATACAACCCTGCGTTCGATGTGACCCCTAACGAATACGTGACCGCTATTATTACGGAAAAAGGGATCGTTCGCGCACCGTTCCAGGAAAACTTGAAAAAGCTGTTCGAGGAGTAATCCTCCAGCTAACCCTAAACCAGAGCCGGAATCCTTCGACAGGATTTCGGCTTTTTTCGCACTCTTTTTCGGCAAGCTTCCTTCAATCGACCGGTTTTTTCCGTGCATTAATCTCCCCTTAAGTTTAAATTCACATTTTTTTCACAAACCGTTGATAAAGTTAAAAAGCAGCAAGGTAGAAAAGCTGAAATGTCGGAAAGGAGAAGCAAGAATGGGATTACTGCGCAGTAAAAAATGGATAGCCGTCGTCATCGGGCTGGCTCTTTGCGGTGGCGGTACATATTACTATTTGTCCAATAACACCAAAAAACCGGCTGCCAGCGCACAGGAAAAGGTAGCGGAGATTAAGAAGGGCGCCATTACGTCCTCCGTATCAGGTACTTCTCAATTTGAAGCGCGTGATGTCCAAAATATTATTGCTCCTGTAGAAGGAACGATCAAAACGATGAATTTGACCCGCAATCAGCAGGTCAAAAAGGGAGATGTCCTGTTCGTTATCTCCGACTTGAGTCTGGAAGCGAATCTGCAGGAAGCTCAAGTCAATCTGCAGCAGCAGGAGAAGGACCTCGAAGATTTGAGAACTCAGCAGAACAGCCTGAATATCTACGCCCCGATCAGCGGCACGCTGACATTAACCTCCAATCTGGATGTCGGCTCCAATGTGAGCAAGAACGGCCGTATCGGAACGATATCGGATATTTCGTCGATGACGACCAAGCTCCCGTTCCTGCTGGAGGATGCGGTTCAGCTCAAGAAGGGCGACACCATAGACCTGACCATTGACGGCTTCAACTTGACCAAAACCGCCGTCGTCGAATCCGTAGGACAACAGCCGAAAGGCGATGCAAACGGCAGCAAGTTGCTCGATGTGGAAATATCCGTGAAAAATGACGGCACCCTCGGCGCAGGCATGAAGGTCAAAGGAAGCGCTGTACTAGGCGGCAGAACAGCTCAATCCACCGATAAAGGCACCCTGGATTTTGTGAAGGTGGAAAGCGTCCTCTCCGCTGCCAGCGGTATTGTGAACAACGTCAATATCAAAACCGGCAATTACGTCAATAAAGGGGACCTTATCGTTTCCATTACGAACGACACGCTGCAAAACGATATTTTGAACAAGCAGGCGGCGATTGAGAGACAGAAGATTACCATCAAAAACTATCAGGACAAGCTGGACCAATTAACGGTTACCGCTCCGTTTGACGGCATCTTCTCCACGGACTTCGCCAACAAAAAGACCAACGTGCTTGCGAGCTACCCTGCAGGCTCGACCATTGAGGCGAATACGCAGCTTGGCGCCGTAGCCAACCTCGATTATATGCAGCTTCCCGTACAAGTCGACGAGCTCGATCTGCCTAATGTGAAGGTCGGCATGAAAGCGACGGTGAAGGTGGACTCGATTTCAAACAAAATCTATGAAGGCGAAGTCAATCAGGTCTCTACGGTCGGTACGACCACAAACGGCGTGACCTTCTTCGATGTCGGCATCTCCGTCAAGAATGACGGGCAGCTGCGTAACGGAATGACGGCCACTGCCGAGATCATTACGCAGGACAAGAAAGATATTTTGCTGCTTCCAATCGAGGCCCTTCAACAACAGCAGGGCAAACGTTACGTAACGCTGATGAATGCGGACGGAACGAAGGAAGAGAAGCATGAGATCAAGATCGGTATCCGCAACAAGCTGTATATCGAAGTTACCGACGGGTTGAAGGAAGGCGACAAGGTTGTGATTCCGGTTACCAAGAAAAACAATACGGCGACGCAAGCCGATATCGATAAAATTCGTCAGCAGTTCCAGCAAGGCGGAGGCGCAGGCGGTGCAGGTGGTGCCGGCGGCGCAGGCGGTGCAGGTGGTGCCGGCGGCGCAGGCGGTGCAGGTGGTGCCGGCGGCGCAGGCGGTGTGCAGTTTATCCAAAGAGGAGGAACCGGCGGGAATAGCGGCGGCGGTGGCGGCGGCCGTTAAGCAATAGCATGGAAAGGAGGATCTCCCTATGGAAGCTATCATTGAATTGAAAGACATCACGAAATCATACGAGCGAGGTGCAGAGAAGCTGCAAATCCTCAAAGGTGTATCAATGACGGTCACAACGGGTGATTTTGTGGCCATTGTCGGTCCCAGCGGATCGGGTAAATCCACGCTCATGAACACGATCGGCCTGCTGGACGTTCCTACCTCCGGCTCCTACAAGCTGGACGGCGTAGCCACGGAGAAGATGAGCGACAATCAATTGGCCGAGTTTCGCAATAAAAAGATCGGCTTTATCTTTCAGCAGTTTAATCTGCTGCCCAAGTTGAACGCCATTGAGAATGTTGAGCTGCCCATGATCTATGCAGGAGTCAGCAAAAAAGTCCGGCGGGAAAAGGCGCAGGCAATGCTGGAGCTGCTCGGCATGGGCACCCGCGGCCACCACAAGCCGAGCGAGCTCTCGGGCGGTCAGCAGCAGCGTGTTGCGATCGCGCGAGCCTTATCCATCTCCCCCTCGCTACTGCTGGCGGACGAACCGACCGGGGCCTTGGATTCAAAGACCGGCAACGAAGTGCTGGAGCTGATGATCAGGCTGAACGATCAAGGCAATACCATCGTACTGATTACCCATGATAATCATATAGCCGAGAACGCAAGACGGGTAATCTCTATCCGTGACGGAGAGATTGTCCGGGACGAACGGCTTCGTCCTCTTCCCTCGCAGCCTGCTGAAGTCAAGCACGCAGTAGAGGTGATGAGATGAAGCTGCCCGAACTTATTTATATGGCGATGCGTACCGTCGTGAACAATCCGATGCGTACCCTGCTGACCATGCTCGGGGTTATTATCGGCGTCAGCTCGGTCGTAACTCTCGTCTCTATCGGACAAGGGACTTCAGCAGCCATTGAAAAGCAATACGAAGCACTCGGAACGAACCTGATCGTCGTTAACGTCATGGGCGTCGGACGCGCAACCCAGCTGGATTATAACGATCTGATGCAGCTGGAGCAGCTTCCCGAAATTCAGACTATTGCCCCGACGATCGTCAAGGGAAGCTCCAATATTAAATACGACCACACGCAGGAGAAATACACTGTGGTGGGTACGAATGAAAATTATTTAAGCCTTATGAAGGGCGAGGTCGCCTCAGGACGTTTTATCGCTGCGGCAGATCTCGATTTCCGCAATCAAATAGCCGTATTAGGCTCCACGGTAGCTCAAAAATATTTCGGGAACCTGGACCCGGTCGGGGAAGACATCAACATTGACGGTATCGTCTTCACCGTTGCCGGTGTTCTTAAGGAAAAGGGCTCCAATATTGGCGGGGGCGTATCGCTGGACGATTCTGTCTTCGTCCCGCTGGTTACCGCTCAAAGGTCCTTCAAACTTGGAAACATCCGTACGACCTATTTGGAGGCTCCTACGAAAGAACAGCTGTCTCAGGCCCAAACAACGATTACGCAGTATTTGACGTATAAATTCAAATCGGACTCCGGATTCCAGGTGATGAACCAGGATGAGCTGATGAAAGCCCGTGTCGCTGCGTCGAGCTCCTTGAACAATCAGTTGATCAGCGTAGCCTGCATTTCGCTGCTCGTCGGCGGCATCGGGATTATGAACATTATGCTCGTCACTGTCAGCGAACGGACGCGGGAGATCGGCATCCGCAAATCTATCGGAGCCAAACGCCGCAATATTCTGATGCAATTTCTGATCGAAGCGACGGTCATCAGCGGCCTTGGCGGCATTATCGGACTGCTGCTCGGCTGCGGACTTTCGCTCGCCTGGCCTTATTTCAACCCGAAACAGGAGACCCAGCTGTCGTTCGAGGTCGGGCTGTACTCATTCTTGTTCTCGGTAGCCGTTGGCATGATCTTCGGTCTATATCCGGCAAACAAAGCTTCCAAGCTCCGTCCGATCGACGCCCTTCGTACCGACTGACTAGTGCTACAGATAACGAAACATGGGAGGAGAATTCTGTTGAAAGACAAATCCAAGAAGCCGCCGTTCAGAGCGAGAAAAACAACGTTACTTTGCACGCTCGCCGTTTGCACCGCGTTAATGGCCAACGTCCCGTTGGCTTCTGCCGGCAAACCAGGAGTGTTTATTGCGAACGATACCTACTTTACATTGGAGAACGCAACCTTCACTGCGGGATCTGAATCGTCCGCGCTGCAATTTTCTATCAAAATGCACAACGGCAGCGAAGGTGCGGTAGATTTTAACGGTTATGGCGTTCAAATTATAGACGAACAAGGCAGCAGCTACCCTGCCAAGCTGACAAGCAAGCAGAATGCCCGCGTTAGCCCGGGTCAGGAGCAGCAATACAGCTTCGTTTCCCAGCTCGGAAAAAACGCCACCGCTCAAAATCTGAAGGTTCAGCTGTTCGCATGGGATTCGGGCTCTCCGACCTTTACCCGTACCATAGGCGAGCTTCCTGTATCCTCCGCGGTATCCAGCGAGCTCGATCCTGCCAAGCTGATGCTCATTTCGTTGAAGGATGTTGACTCCTCTTACAGCCAGGATGCCTTGGTCGCCATGCGGCTTGGCCAAAGCTATCCGGTGACGGAGAACGGGGTCCAATATTTGTTCACCGACCTGTATGTCCGAAATGCAGGATCATCGAACTTCCAGCTCCCATCCGGATTGCAATTCAGACTGAAGGGCAGCGATTCTATAACCTATACCGCCTCCCTGGTCAACGGCGGACAAGACACGTTGATCCCGGATAAGCTGACAAAGGTGAGACTCCGTACACCGGTGCCGGCTTCCTTCGATGCTAATTCCTATGCTCTGGAAGCCTTCTATACGGAGGATTCCGTGGACCGCGTGGCCGGCAGCGTCCCTTTAACCGGCACAATTGCCACCGTAGCGCTTGGAACTGAGCAGCCTTATTCGCTGTATGGTACGGACAAAGGCTTAAAAATCAAAGCCGAACAAGCAACGTCTACAAGACAAAATGACGGCTTCCTTGTCCAAAGCACCGTGACCCTGCGCAATGACGGCAGCGAGGTTCTTGCACTGCCTGCATTGTCAGCCACCTATTTGCTTGATTCGGAGACCTTGGCCGCTTCGGTGCAGGATAAATCCGTAACCACCGGATTTTTGGCTCCGGGCCAGTCCGCTACTTATAATTTTTCCGTACTGGTGCCTGGCGGGATCGATCCTGCCTCCGTTAAGCTGGCTTTGATGGAATCGCCGGGCAGTACCTCCTCCGGTTCCAGTTCAAATTCAAGCTCAAATAACGGAACGGGCAATTCCAGTACGAGCAGTTCAAAAGCATCGACAAGCTCCACGACAGCCAACAGCTCAAGCACGTCAGGAGCAGCCAATGAATCAACAAATGCGAATTCATCCAGCAGCAGCAGCAACAGTAACAGCAGCTCCAGCAAAAGCAGTGTCAGCACCGTCAATGTCAACAGCTACCCTGTCATGATCATTGATCTGAAGGGGATTCAGCGGACCAACAGCGCAGTGGTGCAGGCGAAGCCTTATCAAATGGGTACTCCGCTCAGCCTGGCGCCGAACGGCTTGATTGACAAGAACCTGGAAATTTCGCTTGTGGAGCTGCACATGCACGAGAACACGGATTACGGCTATAAAACAGCGATCGCCAAATATAAAATTACGAACAAAGGCAATGGAACGCTGCCTATTCCGGATATCGGCACCGAGCTGGTGAATGAATGGGGAGAGTCGTTCTCCGGGGTGAAGCAATCCTCCTCGGCCGCCACGATTATGCCTAACACCAGCTATGTCGTCAGTTACTCCTATATGATTCCGACCGATGTAACCGGGCAAAGCCTTGCCTTGAACGTCATAGATCCGAAGTCCGCCGCTCCTAACAAGCTGTCTATCGGTTCGTTCCAGGTAGCCGTCCAAAGCGAATCGAACGACAAGGTCATCAGCTTCTATCCGTTCGAGGTCTCCTTCGACGCCTACAGCATCGCAACCTTGTACAACAGCGGATATGTATATCAGCTGAGTCTGGACCTTAACATCACCCGTAAAGACCCTGTCATTGTAGATCAGAACTTCTCCAAAATGGAGTTTGACCTCGTAGACGGGCAAGGACGTATTCTGGGCTCCACCTCGGCCAGCTTTACAGGCACAGAGAAGCTCGTTAGTGGAAAGCAAAAAATCAGCTTCTCCAATATTAAGACCGAGGAGTTCGATAATAAGCTGAGCATCAATGTGTATGAAACCATTGAAACGCCTTCCGGCACGGCCAAACGGCTTGTGAAGCAGCTGACACAGGATTGGGGCAATTAATGCCATATACCCGATGGGCAAGCTTGGTAACACCATAGCACTACCCAAGATAAACCCTCGTAAGCAGTAAAATGCCACCCCGTTCCCCTTATGCGAAGGATACTTGCAAAAGGAGACGGGGTGGTTTTCTTTTATCTATTATCGCATGTCGACCAGGAAGGTTTTGATTTCATACGGCTTCAACGGCAGCTTTTGAACCGCCGCTTGAATAGGCTCGCCTATCGGACGCTCCATCAGATCGCACTCCTGCCAGCTTTGAACGTCATAATCGCTCGATAGCTGTATCGTGCCTCTTTGCCCGGCAAACTCATGGAAGCGCAGTACGACCCGGCCGCCATCCTCCGCTTGCTTCACGGCATCGATATGAACATGACCTCCTGTGATACGGAACAGCGAACCCGGCACCTTGGCTTCTCCCGCCTGAGTCTGCATCGGTGCGTTCAAATCCCATGCTTCTTCTACCGTTTTGCCAGTCATCCAGTCCCCGGTATGCGGCATAAGGGAGTAAGTAAAGCTGTGCTCTCCCTGATCGGCCTGCGGATCGGGAACCAGCGCCGATTTCAACAGCGTTAATCGAATGACGTGGTCCTTGATGTCATAACCATACTTGCAATCGTTCATCAGGCTGACGCCGTAGCCTCGCTCCGACAAATCGGCCCATTGATGCCCAACCACTTCGAACCTCGCATAATCCCAGCTCGTATTCCAGTGGGTAGGCCGCTTGACGTTCCCGAACTGAATATCATAGGTCGCCTCGGTCGAGCGCACCTCCACAGGGAACGCCGCCTTCAGCAGCTTCCGCTGCTCGTGCCAGTCAACCGTTGTTTTGAAATCCATCCGCCGGGAATGAGCATACACAATCAGCTCCTGCTCTATGGTCGAGGCTCTATAGCTCCAGACAAACCGGACGACAGCACGCACAGCTCCCTTTTCAACGAGCTCTACAGATTGGAGTGAGCTAATTTCCTCCATTTTTTGCGTATAAAAAATATCGATGTCCCACGCCTCATGCCGCCCCTTCGGTTTATCCTCAAACACCTGCAGCACGTTGCCCTTCGCTCCTTCAGCCAGCACTTCGCGCTCTGCCGCTTTGTCCCAGATGGAAATTAATTGCCCGTTGTCATTCCATTGCAGGTTATAAAACGGCGTATCGATACCCTTTTCTTCCATGACAAAAGGTTCGCTTACCTTGTCTGCGGAAGCGCCGCGGCCTGGAATCCACCGAATGGCGGAGTGCCCGAGCGGAGGCACATTCTCGACCTGTACCCACCAGCCTGCCTTATCCCGCTGGCCTTCCAGCATACGGCCCGAGCTGTCCACCCAGCTTCCCTGTGCGCCCTGATCCGGCAGATTATCCGCTGAGATAATGACTAGACCGCTGCGTTCCCAGCCTGCACTATTCCATACAGTGACCGTTGTTTGACCGGCCTGCTCCACTTCTGCAACAAGCCCTGCCGCGGCTTGCATGTAAGCCTTTTGGATTCTGTTCTCAGCCTCCTCGTATTCGATTCTGGAATCCTCATACACCTCATGAATGGAGGAACCGGGAATAATATCGTGGAATTGGTTGCGCAGCACGATTTTCCATGCCTCCGCCAGCTCATTCCGGGCATAGACGGACCAGTCCCCTTGAGCCAGGCTGCCCATCACCCCCATCCATTCCGCCTCCCTGCTGAACAGCTCCAGCTTGCGATTCATCAGCTTATTGTAGGCTTGGCTGGTGTACGTGCCCCGGTGCAGCTCCAAATACAGCTCTCCATCCCATGTATGGACATATTCCTTCGTATCGGCAACCGTTTGCTGCAGGGCTTCGAAATACTCATCAACCCGTCCCGTCGTCACTTGAGGAATACCCGGCAGCTCATGAAGCCTTCTTCTCAGCTCGAGCATTTCCCGGTTCACTCCGCCTCCCCCGTCTCCATAACCGTATGAAAGCAGCAGCTCCCGGTTGATCGGCTTATCCCGGTACGTTTCCCATATGCCTTTGACTGTACGGGCAGTCACTTCCCCGTTGTAGGTGTACAGCCACCCTCCGGCATTGTCCGGCGTTGTGATGAAATGAGTCAATATTTCCGTCCCGTCCATGCCCCGCCATTGAAACGTATCATGCGGCATCCGGTTATATTGGTTCCAGCTGATTTTGGTCGTCATGAACGTGGAAATTCCTGATTTGCGCAGGATTTGCGGCAGCGCCCAGCTATAACCGAAGACGTCGGGAAGCCATAGATAGGTACACTCCACACCGAATTCTTCCTTCAAAAACCGGGTTCCGTACAAAAGCTGGCGCACGATCGATTCTCCGGAGGTCAAGTTACAATCCGCCTCCAGCCACATGCCGCCGCCTGCTTCCCATTGGCCTTGGCTGACCCTTTCTTTGATTTGGGCATAAACGTCCGGATAATCATTTTTGATATAATCGTACAGCTGCGGCATTGTCTGCAGGAATATGTAATCCGGAAACTGCTCCATCAGTCGAAGAACTGTAGAGAAGGAGCGTGCCGCCTTTTCCCGCGTATGCTTCAATCTCCACAGCCAGGCCACATCAATATGGGTATGTCCGATGCATCGAACCGTCACGGGGTGGTGCTTAGGCAGCTTCCGTACCGCTTCCCGCAGGCTTGCCGCCGCGGCGGTTACAGATGCATAGAAATCCTCCGAGCCCGGCTTTGACCAGTCGAGCAGCAAAAAGGCCTGATCCACAGCAGACAGCAGCATAACACTCTCCGGGGCATGCTCATCCAGCTCCCGCACCACCTGCAGCATGGCCAGGGCCGTATAATAAAGATCATCAGCGTCCTCATCCAGCCAGCACAGCTCTGCCTGCTTCAGCTGATGCTCCTGCACCGTGTTCGGCCGGTACCCCCCCATGCCGGACCATAACCGGAAACAAAGCTGAAGCACAGCCCCGGCATCGTGACCCTGAAAAAATACTTCCTTATGATTGCCGTCCACCCCCTGATAGGGCTCGCCATTGACATACAGCAGCGATTCAAATCCGGAGTTGTTCCCGCCGCCCGTTCTGCCAAAATCAAACCGCCCCAGCACCCTGCGTCCTTGCCATGCTTCAGGTATTTCCGTCTCCACAGCAAGCCAGAGATAACGGTCGCTTCCTTCCCAGCGATCGCCGATCCGCATAGTCCCTGCTTCCTTATTCTGCGATAACGGCCATGGCGGCCGCTCTCCCGTCCGTCCTTCCCGATCCTCCAAGCTATCGAAGGCTTCGATTCTCCGGCGGTCTCTATATCGAAATTCCGACAGCTCGCGCAAACGCTCTTGCAGCTTTTCCAATGTAAACAGCATGTTGATGCCTCCTTGATTTCGGATGAAATAACACGTGTTATATCCTATCAAAAAAAATTATGTCAGCCGTCCGACGCTTTCTCTCTCTTCCAGCATCGCTTTTACCCAAATGCCGCTTTTATCCTCCATCCCGCGGCGCCCTTCGACATATTCGAGGAGTCTTTGCGCGGCCAGCCGCCCCATCTCCCGATAAGGTACTTCAATGGAGGTAATAGCCGGGAACAAATGCTGGTTGATTCGTTCTGTATTATCGCATGCCATAAGATGGATGTCTTTGCCCGGCTGCATCCCGAGCATCTGAGCGGCACGGCTGACGTATACCGCTCCGCGGGACCAGTTCGTCAGCAAGACTCTGGATAAGGGCTGAAATTCCCGGGTCCACTGTGTCCAGAACTGCGCTCTCTCAATCCAGGGCCCATCCGTTTCAGTGAAAATGAGAGGCTCCACGCCATGAGAGGCAGCCCATCCTTCATAAGCCTTACGCCGTTCCTGATCCCCCCAGCCAAGCGGAGTAGGATGGCGGAGCTCCAGATAGGCGGGCATCAGCCTCGTTCGTTCCCACATGAAATCCAATGCGCGATGAACGCTCTCCTCGTAATCCATCAACACGGAAGGAATACCGGAGTGATCGTGATACCCCTCTACGGAAACGTAAGGCAGCTGATATTGATGGACGGTCTGCACCCATTCCTCATCCACCCGATGCGGCCGGTCCAATGCCATGATTCCATCAATACGGCGCTGTAAAAATAAATCCAGCATGCTCTCCTGTCTTTGCTGTGAGCTACCTGACGGGTATAGCAGCACGTGGTACCCCTGGCTTGCGCAAACCTCCTGCATTCCCTCAAGCACCTGCAAAAACATCGGATTCGAAACATTCCCGTATGCGGCCAAGCAATGGCTTCTCCCGGTTTTCATTCCGCGCGCTTGCGCATCTACCTGGTAATTCAGCTCCCGGATGACTTCCAGCACCAATTTGCGCTTCTCCTCGCTCACACCGATGCCCGGCGTACCGTTCAATACGGCGGACACGACGCTTCGGGATACGCCTGCCCGTTTTGCTACGTCAAAGCTGGTTACTCTTTTGTTCATGTATGGCACCTCAAACCAAAAATAACACGTGTTATACCAAAAAGCAACAGGTATCTTTCAGTCTTTTCCTGCATGAAGGCTTGCATGTTTCTCCGAAAATTCTCATAAAGGATGGAAGTATCATCCATACTATAGAAACAACTACCGTGATACGGAGGCATTGGGCTCATGGCACATCTTCGGAATAAAATGCTGCTTCTCGCTGCACTGATCATCACTATCATCTCGTCTGTACATACCTCACCTGCGGCTGCCGATCCCCCCTCGCCTAAACAGAACAAGGATTCGGAGCACGTCAGCTCTACCTATCTGCTCCAGGCTGTCAAAGCCGACCTCACGGGAGATTCCATTCCGGATGCCATCATGCTTAGCGGCACCAATCAGAGTCCCTCCTCCGGTTATTATGATAAGTTGAACATCCGTGTCCTGATTTCTTCCGAAACGAGACCTATGGATATTGCCTTGCCGGGCGGTTACAATCCCTCTATGCAATTGCTCGATGTCAACGGAGACAGGATCAACGATATTTGTGTATATGTCTCTCCCGACAGTCAAGGCGGGTCTCCGTCAATAGTCCTATACACGATTCAGGATCAGCAGCCTGTTGCATTGCCTTTGCCCCCTCCGCTTGCATTAAAAGGGGTGCTCAAGGATCATTATAAGGTGCCGGTGACGATTCAAAATACGAATGAGACGTACATGCTGGAGCTCTCAGAACGAAAATCGCTCTACGAAGCTATGGGCTACTATCAAAACGGACGGCTGCTTCAGCCAGCCAGCATCATAAGCAGCGGGTTTCATAAGCTGGAGCCGGTCGACCGGGACACGGACGGTATCTGGGAGATGAAAGGAATCCAGCACATCGCGATGCTATCTAACGACAACACGATTGCCATTGCGGAATCCTTATGGAAGTGGCGTTACGGACAATGGACCCTGGTCTATGCCAAAATCATAAGCGCCTCTTAAACGGCGTACGCAAAAAACCAAGCAGCTCCTTTAAGCCGCTTGGTTTTCACTCATGCCAGCATCATTTGCTTGAACTGCTGCATCGCAATGTAGTATCTGAACTTATTAAGGTCACCGGAGGAAATGCTATCGATTTCCGCACCATAGCGAATCGTCTTTTCCAAAATATGCGCGTACCGCACGACAAGCTTTAAATGAATGCTCTCCTCATCGCAAAACATCGTGCTATCGTATACCTCATGCATTTTTATGGAAAAATCGTTAATTTCAAAGCCTATGCCAAACCGGCTTACATCGACAACCCGCACCGCCGTCGTTTTGAAATCCTCGCTGATGGTGGCAAAGGTGTTAAGTTTGTACCTTGTATATTTTACCTGCCCTTCATTCAGCCATTCATCGACGACTTTTTGGGGCTTTGCCTTAATATGAAAAAGTTCCGAATCCGCCGGTACCAGCAAAATTTTGGAGTTGTTATTGTGCAATATTCTCATATTTTGACGTCGTTTGAAATCAAAGCACAGCACGTCATCGCCATCGGCGAGCTTCGTGTCCGCTTCAATCCCAACCTCCATAAACTCCTCTTGTTCATACCCGACATGCGCTTGATAAACTTTTCCTTTATGCAGCAATTGAATGTTCTTCATGGGATCATCTCCTTAGAGTTTTGCCAAGCAAAACGGACTTCGTAAGCAAAACTAATCTGTCGACAAACCATGGAAATTCAGAGATGCTGAAAATCCGGTTTTCGTCAATCCGACTTTTAGCTTGCATTTCGCATCTCGCTAAATCTGGATGTGGTGGTTATAGTTCTACTATAGGAGATAAACTTTTAAAAAGTTTAAGGCAATTATTAGGAGACTATTAGATTTCTTGTCTAATTTTGTCGAATGATAGGATGTACAGCCAAATCTTGTTGAAACCATTTTAACTCTATTAACCACGCTGATGCAAAACCTATCATTTTTTCAGAAAATGTACATATTCCCCAAAAGAAGGGGCAACTTCGGATAGGAATTTCTGTACGCGATTCACTGTGACAAAATAAAAACAAGCCCTTCATCAACGAAGGACTTGCTGTGTTTTGAATAGGGTTTAATGTTCCATGTGATCTTCCGGTTGTGCAGCCTTGACGGTCAGGCCGCCGTCTACCATAAGCAAATGTCCGTTAACCTGCATCGCTTCATCGGAAGCGAGGAATACCACGGCATCGCCGATCTGACGAGCCGTACCCAGACGTTTCATCGGGTTCGCTTCAATTTCTTTGGCGCGAATGGCCGGATCCGCCAGGAAGTCGGTACACATATCCGTATCTACGGTGCTTGGCCCGACAGCATTGATGTTAATGTTATACTTGCCGAGCTCGATCGCCATCCCTTTGGTCAGCATGTGAGCCGCCGCTTTGGACGATTGATAGTGCGGAATGACCGGACTTGTCACGACAAGGCTGGCTGTCGAAAGAACATTGACAATTTTGCCGTAACGCTTCAGAATCATCTTCTCGGCAGCCAATTGGGAGCACATAAAGATAGATTTTACGTTCGTTGCGAACGTGCGGTCCCAAGTCTCCTCCGTCACTTTCATGAACGGCTCGAACGGGGCGACCCCTGCGTTGTTAACCAGGATTTCAACGTCTCCGAGCTGCTCCTCCACCTGTTTAAACATCGCTTCCACTTGAGCCTTACTGCCTACATCCGCCTGGACAACGATCGATTTGCAGCCCAAAGCCTCGATTTGTTCCTTTACCTTCTCCGCCAGTTCGCGCGAACGGTCGGACGTATAGTTAACCGCTACATGAGCGCCTTCTTCTGCCAAACGAATGGCGATCGCTTCGCCGATCCCGCGGCTGCCCCCGGTGACCAGAGCGACCTTCCCTTTTAACCTTGCCAACTTCCGCTTCCTCCTTCGTGATGCCACGTATATCTATTAGAGAGATGGTCCGATTCGGTTGATGCTGAACTCCGTATGGCCGAGCACTTCCGCTTTCGTGAGCTTGCCGTTCGCTACAGCTTTGATCTCATCCCAGATGATGTTACCGGCGTCTTCCAAGCTCAATGTGCCTTCCAGCATGTCGCTGACATCGACGTCCATATTATCGCTCATACGCTGGAACATCCGCTTGTTCCCGGTAATTTTGATGACCGGGATTACGGCTGAGCCTGTCGGCGTACCGCGTCCTGTCGTAAAGCAGACCAGATGCGCTCCGCCTGCTGCCATACCGGACACGCACTCAATGTCGTTACCAGGGGAGTCCATGAAGTACAGACCATGCTTAGGAAGCTGCTCTGCATATTCTACAACCCCTTTGATCGGAGCTGTGCCGCATTTGCTGATGCAGCCCAAGGATTTCTCTTCAATCGTCGTCAAACCGCCGGCAATATTGCCCGGGCTCGGATTACCGCCGCGCATGTCGGCCCCCATCCGCTCTACCTCTTTCTCGAAGCGGTCCACGATGTGGTACAGCTGCTTCTCGGTTTCCGGAGTTGCACAGCGGGAAGCGAGTACATGCTCCGCTCCGATAATCTCGGTCGTTTCGCCGATAACGACGCCGCCGCCGTGCTGGATCAGCGTATCTGCCGCCGCACCGAGCGCCGGGTTGGAAGCCAGACCGGATGTGGCGTCGGAGCCGCCGCATTTTACGCCGATGATCAGCTCGCTGAACGGAATCGGCTCAGGCTGCATAGCGTCCAATTGGGCGCGCATTTTTTTGGCAAGCTCTGCGCCATGCTGAATGGCCTTGACGGAACCGCCGACCGACTGAATGTCGAACACTTCTACCAGCTTGCCGGTAGGACGGATAGCGTCCGCCAATTCGTTGGGGTCGATAACCTCACAGCCCAAGCTGATAATGATAACGCCGCCGACATTCGGGTTTTTGCCTGTGCCCGCCAGCACCTCGAACGTGCGCTCTTTGTCGGCGCCGATTTGGCTGCAGCCATGCTGATGCGGAATCGCTACCGTGTCGGGTACCATTTGGTTGATGCGGCTGCAAACTTGGTTCGCGCAAATGACCGTAGGAATAATCAGCAGGTGATTGCGGATCCCTACGTCGCCGTTCGGTCTTCTGTAACCCATCATGTGATCCATGTTTTTTCCTCCTAAAAGTTTTTCGTAAGAAAAACTATCTTCGTAAGCATTTGCTGAGTTTTGCGGAGCATAACTATCTTCGTAAGCATAGGCTAAGTTTTTCGTAAGAAAAACTATCTTCGTAAGCATAAACTGAGCTTTTCGTAAGAAAAACTATCTTCGTAAGCGTAAGCTTGAGTTTTGCGGAGCAAAACTATCTTCGTAAGCATAAGCTGAGTTTCGTAATTAAGCTTTTGCGGCTTGGTCTCCGCGACCGCGAATGCCTTCCACATTGTGAACGTGCACATGCTGACCTGCTTTGATATCCACCGTAGTGCGTCCGATTACTTCGCCGTATTTGCGAATATCAGTACCTTGGGCTATGTCTTCGATAGCAATTTTATGACCGAAAGGCACCGCATCCAGCAAAACGACCTCGCGAACTTGTTCCTGCACGCGGTAACTAATCTTTTGCCCTTTTTCCAGGTCCTTGATCGCTGTTGCTACGTGATCCTTGGCGTCCATGACTAGAGCGTCGGCGCCTGCTTCTATTTGATGTCCTGCCATTGTTTAACCTCCTTAGAGCTTTTCGTAGAAAAGCTATCTTCGTAAGCGTTACTGGCTTTCCGTAAGGAAAGCTATCATCGTAAGCATTAACTGAGTTTTCCGAAGGAATACTTTCTTCGTAAGCGTTACTGAGCTTTTCGTAGAAAAGCTATCTTCGTAAGCATTAGCTGAGCTTTCTAGGAAAGCATCACCTATAACTCTATTAAACTCTCTCGGCTACCATTTTGTTCGTCAACGAGCCCAGCTTTTCGATCTCGATCGTAACTACATCGCCGTCTTTTAAGTAAACGCGTTTGTCCTCAGGTAATCCAAGCACAACGCCTTCCGGGGTTCCTGTCAAAATAATGTCGCCTGGAACCAGAGTCATATGTTGGGAGATGTAGCTTACGATCTCGTCACAGTAGAAGATCATATCGGAAGTGTTCGAGTTTTGACGCACTTCGCCGTTCACGATGCAGCGAATGGACAAGTCGTTCGGATTGCCCACTTCGTCTGCCGTTACGAGGTATGGTCCCAACGGGCTGAAGCCGTCACAGCTTTTGCCGAGCAGCCATTGTTGTGTGCGCATTTGCAAGTCGCGTGCGGATAAATCGTTCACGTTGCAATAACCGAATACATGGTCCAGTGCGTTTTCCTTGGATACATATTTGGCTTCCTTACCGATAACGATCACAAGCTCCGCCTCGTAATCCACTTGGTCGGTTACTTTCACCGGAAGAGGCACATCGGCGCCATGGCCGGTCAAGGTGTTGTTGAATTTATTGAACAGGATCGGATATTGCGGAATCGGTGCGTTCGTCTCTTCCGCATGCTTGCGGTAGTTCAACCCGACGCAGATGATTTTGTTAGGATGCGTAACGCAAGGACCCAGCTTCAGATCAGATTCATTCAAAATATATCCGGCAGTGCCGCCCGCAGCAGCGGACAACGCTTGATCGACATAAGCTTGCAAGGAAGCAACTGCAGGCGCTCCCCCGTTAATGACTCCATGCACGTTTTGCGGTACGGATTGACCAGGGGCCGCCGGAACCGCCTGCAGAGCAGCGGAAATATGTACGACTCCTTGCTCCGTTTTGACGCCAAGCTTTTGCTGGCCATTTTCGATAAAAGTAAGAAGCTTCATCAGATATACCTCCAAAAAATAATATGGTTATGAGTGCAGATATTCTTATATTTTTAAAATTTAAGCGTTTTTGCCGAAAACAACGCCGCCGTCAATATAGAGCGGTGAGCCCATCATGAATTTGGATTCGTCGGAAGCAAGGAACAGGGCCGCCTTGGCTACATCCTCCGGTCTGCCCAGGTCGCCGCTTAATTGACGAGTTTTGAGGGACGCGTAGGCTTCTTCTTCGTTGTCGTACGATTTTTTCAAGTAATCCTCGACGAAAGGAGTCAGAATCGTGCCCGGAAGCAGCGCGTTGCAGCGGATTTGGTACGGAGCGTAGTCCACTTGCATGGATTTCGTTAAAGCAAGCACCGCGCCCTTGGTAGCCGAATACGAAGCACGGCGGGCCAGACCGATTTCGGCGATGCAAGAAGACATGTTAATAATAGACCCGCTGCGCGCCTCCATCATGTGAGGGAGCACATATTTACAAGGCAGGAATACACCGCGAATGTTGATGTTGATGACGCGGTCCCACGCTTCCGGCTCCACCTCATGGATCGCCCCTACGCCGCTGACGCCCGCGTTGTTAAACAATACGTCGATCCGCCCAAACTGAGCGATAGCTTGATCGACCATGGCCTTTACAGACTCCGGATTCGTTACGTCCGCTTGAATGAACACCGCCTTGCCGCCGGCCTTCGTGATCATGTCGACGGTCTCCAGGCCTTTTTCCTCCACCAGATCGTTCACGATAACGGTAGCCCCTTCTTTTGCAAACAAGAGCGCGGAGCTTTGGCCGATACCCGACCCGGAACCGGTGATCAGCGTAATTTTGTTTTCCAATCTCATCTTCGGCACATCCTTCCAAATGTTTGGTTAATTGCATGTCCCCTGCGACAGCCGGTCAGCCAAAGCGCAAATTTCCCGCCTTGCCAGCTCCCGCTTCTGCTCCCATTCATGCTGGAACATGGAGCAGCTTATAGCCGCAATGACACTCCCCTGAGCATCGCGCACCGGCGCGGCGACACAGCAAAAGCCCATGACGGCTTCCTGAAGATCGCTGGCGTAGCCTTCTCCCCTGATTTGCTCCAGCTGCTTCAGCAGATCGGACCGCGATTTGATCGTATGCGGAGTCAACCCTTGCTGCAGCTCCTCTGCGGGATACAGCGTCTCGACGGCGGCAGGCTCCAGATGGGCAAGCATAACCTTGCCCAATGCCGTAGCATGCGCAGGCAGCTTCATTCCCGGCTCGGAAGCCAGTCTCACGGGAGACGGCATTTCCTCCTTGGCCAGATACAGCACGTCGCTCTGCTCCAGCCTTGCGAGCTGGATCGTTTCCTGAATCGTATGTTTGGTAACCGATGCCTCCTTGCGGAACCGGTCGATCAGGCTGAATTGTTTAAAATAAATGTTTCCGATAAAGCCTAGCTTAGAGCCCAGCGAATAGGTCGCTTCCGGCTCGCGGACAACCCATTCCAGCGCCTCCATCGTATTCAGCAGCGAGAACATGGAGCTTTTATTAATGCCAAGCTGTCTGGACAAATCGATCAGCTTCAGCTTGGAAGGCTGTAGGGATATCGCCTGAAGGACAACATCGGCTTTCTCTAGAGCAGGTACCCAATATTTCTTTTCCATGCGTCCTCCTGCAAGCTTACACTTCACAAGCGACTACTGCTTTTTCAAAATAGTGCTTGTTTCATTTGGTTTAGTATACAAAACCAAGGTTTTGTATAATTGACAATTTCATCGTACAACGGGGAGTACGATATGTCAACGGATTTTTGCCCCCTCCATAACAAGCGAAAACCCGCTCCAAGCCTATAGGAGCTTATGTTGAGGCTTCGGGTTCACTGGAGCAAACTGGTGTTAGAAACAGCCTGGAGAAGAGCGGCTTCAAGTTGATGAGAAACCACTTTGGAGAAGATCCCGAAAAATGAAAAAAAGGATTGAGCAGCCCCTAGCACTGCTCAATCCTTCGATAGCTCATCCCCTGACGAGATGACGAGTATTTTTACTTGATAATGACCGCGTATACCTTGCCGGGTCCGTGAATCCCGATCGTAAGGTCGTTCTCGATGTCGGCGCTTCGGCTCGGCCCTGTAATCAAATTCAGCGAGGAAGCATAGTCGCTGCCATTAGCTTTGCCTGCCGTAATGCCGCTGAACGCTTCGCCCATACGGGTAACCAGCTGATCCGCGCGGAATACCGCGAACAGGATATCCGTCAGCAGGCTGACAGAGCGGCCCCGCTGCGGCGAGCACTGCAGTGCCAGCGTGCTAGTATTGGCAATGGCATAATCAGGCCATATCATGCCGAGCTGGCAGCGCTCCGTACGCTTCAGCAGCTCGCTGCGCTTCGCCCAGTTGGAGCTGCCTTCTGCCTCGCTGGCAGATTCGTTCCCGGCAGACTCGATCTCCTTCCAAGGAACGACGGTTACTCCGGCTTCCGCCAAAGCTTCATCCAGACCGAGCGCGATCAGGCCCTCATGCTCCCAGCGGGAAACATGCGTAACGTTGAGCTCGGCCGCAATTTCCTTAAGCCATGCGCCTATGGCGGTCTTGGCCTCCGCTTCCTCGACAACCAGCACCTTGCCGGTTAAGGCCGTCCAGTTCTGAATGAAAAGCTCAATCTTCTCATCGGTCGTACGTTCGATCTCCTTATAGAACTCCGGAGCGCCGCGGAACGGCCGCTCTGGAGGAGTACTTGGCGGCGCTTTGCGTCCTAATCGCGACGAAATATTCGCGATGAAGGCATCCCGCCCGTGCATTTGTCCTGGCTTAATGCTCATGAGGCTTACCTCCCTTATTCACCGGAGCTTTAGGAGCTTCCGCGACGACCGGAGCATTCTTCAGCTCCTGCTGCAGCGCCTCCCACCGGTCGCGGAACGACTGCTTCGGCTTCATCGGGAAGAAACGCGACTGTGTCCAGCCGGACATCGGTCCCGGGCCTTTCTTGATGAAGCCTTTGCTGATGAACGGCTTCTGCAGATAATAGGCGGATTTGGTCGCCATTTTGTACAAGGTCACGTTCCCGAACGCCGTCTGGAACGACTTGAACGCGGCGCGCTCGGCAAGCGGGGTCAGCCCCATCTTGACCTTGCGGGCGCGCAGCTGCACGAGCATATCGTGCAGCGGGATCTTGACCGGGCATGCCTCATAGCATGCCCCGCACAAACTGGAAGCGTAGGCCAGCTGGCCCGCTTCCTTCATGTCCTGCTGCAGCAGCGGCGTCAATACGGCCCCGATAGGGCCGCTGTATACGCTGCCGTAGGTGTGTCCGCCCACATGACGGTACACGGGGCACGCGTTCAAACAGGCTGCACAGCGGATGCAGTGCAGCACCTCCTGGAACACCGGATCGCCGAGCTGCGCCGAGCGTCCGTTGTCCAGGACGATGAGATGGAGCTCCTCCGGTCCGTCGAGCTCCCCTTCGCGGCGCGGGCCGGTAATCATCGACGTATACGTCGTCAGCTTCTGGCCCGTTGCGCTGCGCGCGAGCAGGTTCAGGACGACCTCCAGGTCGTCATAGGTCGGAACCAAACGCTCCATCCCCATAATGACGACATGGGATTTAGGAATCGTGCTGACCATCCGCCCGTTCCCTTCATTGGAGACGAGCGTGATCGAGCCGGACTCGGCAACGCCGAAGTTACAGCCCGTCAAGCCGATATCCGCCTCAAGGAAGTAGTTGCGAAGCCGCTGCCTGGCATAGTTCGCAAGCACCTTCGTTTCCGGCGGGAACTGCTCACCGGACTCATCGTTAAACAAGTCGGCGATCTGCTGCTTGTTCTTATGAATCGCAGGGATGATCAAATGGGAAGGCGTTTCCTTGGCCAGCTGCAGAATATACTCGCCCAAGTCGGTCTCGATCGCCTCAATGCCGCGCTCCTCCAGATGATGATTCAGATGGATCTCTTCCGATACCATCGATTTCCCTTTGGCAACCAGCTTCGCCTTGCGCTCCTCGGCAAGCTTCATGAACACCTTGACCGCTTCATCCGCCGTCTGGCAGAAATAGACATGTCCGCCCGCTTTGGTGACATTGTCCGTGAACTGGGTTAAATAATAATCCAGGTTCTCCACGACATGCTTCCGGATCTGCTTGCCGCGTTCGCGCCACTCCTCCCAATGTCCGAAGTCGTCCATCGCCTTCAGCTTGGCGGTCTTCAGCTTATCGGTAGTGAATGCAACCGCTTTGCGGAGGAATTCGTCGGCAAGCGCTTCCTCTGTTCTCTTTTTCAATCCCGTCCCGATCAACTGCTTCTCATCGACCTGACTCACCGTTCTTCACTCCTTCCTCCAGCAGCTGCGCAATATGCATTACGCGAATCGGCTTGTTGTCTTTATTCAAACGGCCTCCGATATTCATCAGACAGCCCATATCCGAACCGACCAGCACACTGGCCCCTGTAGAGCACACATGGCCCGCTTTTTCACAAACCATCGCCTCCGACATATCCGCCATCTTCACGGCAAAGGTACCGCCGAAGCCGCAGCAGTCTTCTTTTCTCGGAAGCTCGATCAGCTCTAGGCCCTTCACTTCCGCCATCAGCTTGCCCGGCTCTTCCTTCACGCCCAGGAATCGCGTCGCATGACAGGAGGCATGGTATGTGACCTTCTCGTTGAATACGGCTCCCAAATCGGTCACGCCGAGCACGTTCACAAGGAACTGCGAAAACTCGTACATTTTACCGATCAAATCTTCCGCTTTCTTCTTCCATTCGGGCTCATTCTCGAACAGCTGCGGATAGTAGTGATGAACCATCCCGGTACAGGAGCCGGACGGGGATACAACATAATCGCTGTGCTCGAAGGCCCGGATCAAGCCGCGAGCCACTTCCCGCGCTTCATCCTGATAGCCGCTGTTGAAGGCAGGCTGTCCGCAGCACACTTGAGCTTGCGGGAAGTCCACCTCACAGCCGTAACGGTGCAGCAAACGGACAACGCTTTCTCCAACCTCCGGATACAACTGATCCGCCAGGCAAGTAATGAATAAAGAGACACGCATGGGGTACCCTTCCTTTAGCTATAATTTGTAGTTTCACTCTTATGTTATCAGGTTATCAGATAAGTTCGATTTTGAAAAGCCTTATTTATAGTACAGCCACCGGTTCATCATTCATACCGTCCTCAACATAACCCAACAAGGGGGCGGGTCTGATGAAAACTACAAAGCTGGAAGGATCAACCAACCCCCTCCGGTGGAGCATCCCCCTCCAACCAGGCTTCCAAAGCAGGCTATGCTGCGCAAAGCCCTTTTATAAATCATGTCAAAAAAAGCCGCCTTCCCCGCAAAGCCTTGCTTTCCTTCGGCTCCCTTATCCGGGGATCGGCAGCTTATACTGCACCGTACTTATCAGCGTATTTTACCAGCCAAATGCCGACGGTTCTCTAGTCTTTGTAAGAACCGCTAACCTGAGGAGACTTATATTTTTGCGCATGATTGATAATCAGATGAACCTCCACTTCCTCCAGCGTATTCTCATTCAAAGGAAATTGGCCGTCCACCTGAATCGACCGCCACTTGTCCGGGTGACGCTTATAATACAGTTGGCCAAGATGCATCACATCCGCATGCAGGGCGAGCCCTTTTTTGTAATATTCCATCAGCTCCCTGCGAATTGTCTGTTCGGCCAGACGCTGGATTTCCTCCAACGGCTTCTCCTCCGCAAGCTCCATCAGTGTTCCTTTGACCTTCAGCTTCGCCTTGAAACGAGGGATGCCTTTGCCTCGATCGAGAATCTCGATCTTATGGGTCGCATCCTTTACCTCCAGTGTAGCAATAGTCGTATGCTGTTCCGACTGGACCGTCAGCGGGGACGCTTCATAAGCTGACTGCATCCAGCGGCCGAGCATAATGTCGCTCATTTTCATCCAACCCACGTACCGGGTTCCGTTAAAAATAAACCCTCCTGACTTTTTCAGGATGCCCATCGGCTTATTTTGTTCCATCCACGTTTTCTCGGTTAACTCCACGGAAGGTATGATGACCGTCGAGGAAGGCTCCAGCATGCCGGCTACGATTTCATTAACGTAATAAGGCTTTAAGTTCGACAGCTGCGCATAGTTTTGTTCGGGATTGCCCAGTATGCTGTCGAGCGTGCTTCGGTCAAAAAACGACTTGGCGGAGAGAAGATCGTACATTTTCTCCTTGGTGCCGTAAAACCATTTGGTATACCTGGTCTCCTTATTGCGGTTGGTGAAATCGAATACCTTCTTCAGCATTTGCTCCTTCAGCACGTTTTCCGTCAGTATCAGGTAATTGACATGCCCGAGAAACATCGTTCCCTGGCCTGACGCGATCAGATCGCTTATGGCGGCAAGTACGGTTTCTCCCTTCCCCCTCCCAACCCAGTTTCGAACCGAATCGTTCTGCTGCTCCTGCTTCGCAATGGAAGAGAAGTTGATCATTTGTCCATACACGACAAATTTATCGTCCTCATAATCGACGCCCAGCCCTACGATATAATTCAACCTCTGCACCTCTTCCGCATCCCAGCATCCTGTGAGCAGGAGAAAGGTGACGGAGATCAGCAAGCATTGACGGAGCCGTTTGAAGCCAGTGCGCTTCAAGAGCCTTCCTCCCCTTTCGAGCCGGAGGTTTCGCCGACGATGTCCAAGCTGTTTTTCCGGAACGGTAAGCGGATGAATTTCAGCAGGCTTTCTTTTCTTCCGTATTTTTCATAGCTGAAATAAGGCACACCGAACGATTGCGTATTAATGGCGTATACCAGCATATAGAACAAGGCGATGATGGTGCCGTAAATACCGCATAGCGCAGACAAAATCAGGACGAACAGCCGCATGATCCTCGTCGTGCTCTGCAAATTCAAGTTCACGAGGGTGGACCCGGACACGATAGCCACCGCAGCGAGAAACGTCATACTCGGAGACAATATGCCTGCCCTCAAAGCCGCATCCCCGATAATAATCCCGCCTACGACCGTAATCGTCGAGCCGGTCGCTCTTGGCAGGCGGGCTCCCGCCTCCCTGAGCAAGTCGAGCAGGAACAGGCTGAGCAGCATTTCAACAAAAGCGGAAATAGGCAGCCCCAGACGCGAAATTCCTATGGTAGCAAGCAGCTGGAACGGAATTTGATCCTGGTTGTACATCAGCAATGAGATAAAGACCCCAGGGGAAAAGACGGCGATAAAAGCGGCGATGATCCGCAGCATCCGATTGGCGATAGCCACATGATAATTAAAGTAAGAATCCTCCGGGCTGATAAACAGCTCCGTCAGGGAGACCGGCGCTATCATAGCCGTAGGCGTGCCTTCCATAAATACGAGAAATTTGCCCCGCATCAGCCGTTCGGCCGCATAATCCGGCTTCCCTGTGAAATTAGTTAACGGAAGGACGGTATACCGATTGCCTGTGATCGTATCCTCTAACCTGGCATTCCCCCCGACAAGAACCGTTTTTGCCAGATTCTCCAGACGCTGTTGAATGATAGAAAGGGAAATCTCCGGCACGCGGCCCTTAAAATAAAGCAACGCCACGCGCGTGCGGGTCGTGCCGTGGGAATAGTAATATTTTACGCTTAAATCGGTGGTGGCAAGCCGCTTCCGGATTAAAGCGATATTCGTGTCCAGCTCCTCGACAAACCCGTCCCGCGCTCCGCGTATGGAGGGCTCGAGAGCAGATTCCTCCGGATCCCTCCGGGGGACACTAGCCAGGTTCACGCTGTACAGCTCCCCCCTGCGTTCCAAATACAAGAACAGCTGGCCGCTGAAAATAAGCGAAGCATAGTCCGCAAGCTTCATTTGAGCTTCCTGAAGCAGCGCTGCGCCGTTTTCGTTCATCAGCTTGTCTAGCTCCCTGCCTTCGCCAGACAAAGAGCGAGTCAGCTCCGGAATGAAATATTCACGTAAACGGGTCGTATCCACGAGATTCGGCTGATAAAGCAAAACCGCCTTCTGTTCCGATAAGCCCAGCCTCTCGGTGCATATATCTTCGCAGTCGCGAAACGCGAGGCTCAGTCTACCCAGCACATTCCCTTCCGTCACGTAGACCCGCTCCTTTCCGTCCTTTTCATCCATGCAAGCAGCGCAACACCCATACTGACGAACAAGATGATCGTGATCGCTCCGATAAAGTACCATTGATTCAACAGCCTTACGAACTCCTTATCTGAATGCGGCAGCAGCACAAATACGGTCATAAGAGCCGCAATGATGACAACCGTAACGAGGGAGGCTGTTTTTTTTGCCGTATGGCCGATCAGCGTCTCCTTAACGAGAAGGATCGACATCGACAACCGGACAAAGGCGCCGGAGAGCCATTGGAAAATCGATAAAAAGTCGACATGCTCCACATAATGACCGATCCGTACCAGCCGCCACTCCTCATAGGCCGGGAACCTCAGCTTGGCCGCCTCATCCGGTCCGAATTCCGCAATCGCCCCCATCAGAGGCCCTATCGTTAATCCAACAAGTGCCCATAGTGTGAACAGCAGATGGCGAAATTTCACTTTTTCCTTCATATGATGCTGCAGCAAAAGCACCAGCGCGATTTCCACCATCCCTCCGCCTACGACAAAAATGCATTTCAGCACGGGATTCCATCCATTTTCCAATAGAGGAAGCAAATAAACGTAATGCTTGCGCGGAATATTCGCCGTAGCTACAAAAAAGCCAAATAAGACTACAAGGGGCAGCAGAAAAATACCGCATCTCGCAATCGTCTGTATGCCGGAATAAGCCGCCCAGATGCAAGCGCCCATCAAGAGAAGGGTAATAAACCAGGCAGGGGTGTCGGGAAGAAACATACTTTTCACCCAACCAACTGTATCTACGATAGTTACGGTCCCGAGCACGAAGACGTATACCAGAACGGGAACGCGCAAAAGCAAGGAAAGAAACGCTCCGTATCTCTGCTTCACCCATGAAAAGATCGGAGCCATGCTTGTGCTTTTCATCACATAGACAAGCAGAGGAAGCAAGCAGGTTATAAGCAGGCCTGCAATGAGAACGGAGATCCATGCGCTTCGTCCTCCGATTCCGAGCAGAAACGGTATCACAATGACGTGATCCATAAGTCCGGAGGAAAGCATAAAAAGGGTAACTAGCTGGTGCAGATTCAGCACTTTCTGGTTAGCATCCATATTCGAACCACCAACAGCTTCCATATTGTTTTGAAAATAAGGACAAGTTAGCCGTATTATTCCTCCGTTGGTACTTTCTATTCCTGTCATTTGGAAATGAAAAAAAGCTTCCCCTGCCCGCAGTATAGCGGCAAGAAAAGCCTTCCCTTAAAGGTAGAAACCCCGTGTCCAACCCTATTTCTTCAAAAATTTCAACAGCACCTGCTCGACATGAAATAGATGATGCCGCATCGCTTCCTGAGCTCCAGCCGGATCCCGGTTAAGAATAGCCTGATAGATCGCTTTATGCTCCTTCAGCAGCTGCTTAGAGACGGTTTTGCTGGAATACATTTGCAGTCTTCTGGTTTCCCGGATAGCCGTCTGCATTTGAGTCGAGATGGAGTCGATCATACGTTCCATAATGGAATTATGTGTCGCCTGCGCCAAAGTCAGATGGAACAGCATATCGGAACGTTCCCCTTCCTCTTCATTGCCCAGGAAATCTTCCATATTGCGCAGCACTGCCTCAAATTTGGCGATATCCTCGTCCGTCCGCTTCTCCGCAGCTAAGGCTGCATTGGAAATTTCGAGCGCCTTCCTCGCCTCGATTAATTCGATCACCGTCTCACGGCTCATGAGCAGCGAATCGAATACCGGAAGATCGACATCCTGCGCTTCAATGCTTCGTACATAGCTGCCCTCGCCCTGATGGATTTCGACAAGCCCCATCGCCTTCAACGCGCTGAGCGCTTCCCTCACGGTAGATCTTCCGACCTGAAAGCGCTCGGACAGCTCTTTGGCCGACGGAAGCTTTTGTCCCGGCGTCAAGGCTCCGCTGACAATCTGCTCCTTGATTTGATCCGCTATGACTTCATATATTTTACGCGACGATATTTTTTGAATTTCCAAATCGGCCGCCCCCTATTAACGAAAGTTTCCGTTCCATATCCCACGTTTATTATACCCATCCCGATGCATAATGCCAATTGATCCCTAAATCTTACTCTATCGAGGCCAGTTTTAAGCCGTTTTCTATCCTAATCCTGCGCTAACAGGCCCGCTCCCCCTTGCCGACCGTAATTGTGCTATTGGATGAAGCCAAGCCATTAGATAAAGCCCTTGGCTGATTGACGATACAGCCCCGGCGTCATGCCCACCGACTTGCGGAACAGCCTGATGAAATAATTATAGTCGCTGAAGCCGACCTGAGCGGCGACCTCGGGAACTGGCAGCACGCTTCCGGTCAGGAGCCGTTTGGCCGCCTCCATTCTAAGCGCGTGGTGGTATTGCAGAGGGCTAAGCCCGGTATGCCTTTTTAAGCAGCGTGCCGCATAATCAAAGTTAAAATGAAGCTCCTCCGCCATGCGGGCGGCCTGAAAAGGCTCCGTGACGCGTTCCTCCAGATAAGCCTTGACCTGTTCCGAGATGAGATAGGACCGGGTCGACCTGCGCTGCTCGCGAACCCCCGCCTGGATTACCGAGAGCAGCCTCCCTAATACGACCTGCAGGTCTACGGCATGCTCCTGCGTCAGACTTTCCCGCAGCCGGAGCATCTCATTCAGGACGGGGATCAGCGGCTTTCGGTCCACCGGCCCGTATTTAGGCAAGAACAAGTATTGCTCCGCCGGCGTCAGATCGCTGTCCGTCCCCCTGCGGACGAGTGTCGACCAAGGGATATGCTTCTCCGGAAGCTGCGCCACGGCCCGTTGGTGGCGGAAGTGAAGCCAGTACAGCTCCGTCTCCTCCGTGCAGGGACGATGTCCGAAATGCGTCCTTCCGGGCTCAAGCAGCAGCATTTGGCCGGCCTCAATGTCGTAGGGAACCCCGTCCTCGGTCATATACAAGGTTCCGCTGCAAACGATGATGAGGTCATACACCTCAAACGACCGCTCGAAGTGCTGCATGCCTTTCTTCCATATTGAAAATCCCGCCGTTAAAAACTGGGGCAGCGGAGGTATGGGCAGCTGTAAGATATCCATCGGTTTCCTCCCGGCAGCAAGCCTTCACGTCCTTCTTGCTCTTAGTGTAGTGCACCGGGCCGCCAAATTCAATCCGCAGATTCGGTCGAAAATATGCTATAAATGGTCGTGCACCTACCTATATCCGCGACGGCTCTATCCTATATAGTGAAGACATGTAATCGCTATCAGGTTATCTCATACAACCTACTACTTATCTCAAAGGAGCGTGCAGTGTCCATGCGTTTTCGCCAGGTTCATCTGGATTTTCACACTTCGGAAGCCATACCCCATATCGGCAGGCAATTTTCCAAGCAGCAATTTCAGGAGATGCTCCAAAGGGGCCGGGTCGATTCGATCACGGTGTTCTCCAAATGCCATCACGGCTGGGCCTATCATCCGTCGGAGGCGAATGAAATCCACCCCGGACTTGACTTTGACCTGCTCGGCGCCATGATTGAAGCGGCTCATGAGATCAACGTCAAAACGCCGGTCTACCTCTCTGCAGGACTGGACGAGAAGCTGGCGCGCCGCCATCCCGAATGGCTGATCCGCGACATTAACGATAACACGAATTGGGTAGATGGCTTTATGAAGCCGGGCTACCATCAGCTTTGCTTTAATACGCCCTACCTGGACATTCTGGTGCGTCAGGTGGAGGAAGTCGTTCGCACCTATGACGCCGACGGCATCTTCCTGGACATTGTAGGGGTGCGCCAATGCTACTGCCACTCCTGCCTCCGCACGCTTCGCAGCGAGGGCCAGGATCCCCGTGACAAGGACGCTGTCCTCGCACTTGGGGAACGGATCTACGCCAGCTATACCGCCCGGATTCGCGAAGCGATAGACAGCATCAAGCCCGGTCTGCCCGTCTTTCACAATGGAGGGCATATTCGGCGGGGAAGACGGGATCTGGCCGGGATGAACTCGCATCTGGAGCTGGAGTCTCTGCCGACCGGAGGCTGGGGCTACGATCACTTCCCGCTCTCCGCCAGGTACGCGCAGGGACTCGGTATGGATTACCTTGGCATGACAGGCAAGTTTCATACGACCTGGGGGGAATTCGGCGGCTACAAGCACCCGAATGCGCTTCGGTATGAGACTGCCCTGAGCATAGCGAACGGAGCGCGCTGCTCGATCGGAGATCAGCTCCATCCGGAGGGCTTCATGGACCCGGCCACCTATGAGCTGATCGGTGCCGCCTACCGAGAGGTGGAGAGCAAGGAAGCATGGTGCACCGGCACGGCAAGTGTAGCCGACGTGGCTTTGCTCTCCTATGAGGCCGCCGCCTCGCAAAAGGAAGAAAAGCGCGGCGACCGTACGGGAACCTCGGATGCAGGCGCGGTGCGAATGCTTCTCGAAGGGAAGCTTTTGTTCGACGTCATCGATTTGGAGCATGACTTTACGCGATACAAAGTCGTCATACTGCCCGATCAAATTACAATTCCCCCGGCTCTGCAAACCAAATTGAACGACTTCTTCGCGCAGGGCGGCAAGGTGCTCGCCACGGGACGTTCAGGCTTGAATGAGACCGGTGACTCCTTCGCCATCGATCTTGGAGTTGAATGGGAACAAGTGAATCCTTACCGGCCGGATTACTTCCGGCCGCACTTCGAGCTGAATAGCCTGCACAACGCCGCCTTCGTCTTCTACTCCGAGGGGCAGCAGGTCCGTCTGACGACCGGAACCGTACTGGGGCATCGGGAGAATCCTTACTTTAACCGGGATGTGTTCACCTTCTGCTCCCATCAGCATACGCCGAGCGCCCTTCAGGATAACGGTCCGGGGATGGTCGAGAGCGCGAACGGCATCTATTTCGCCTGGAACGTATTCGCCGATTACGCCGATAAAGGAAGCCTTGCCCTTAAGGAATGCGTACTGTACGCCTTAAACCGGCTGCTGCCGGATAAAACGCTGCGTACCGATCTTCCTGCGCAAGGAATCGTCACTCTGATGGAGCAGCCTGCCAAGCAGCGCTATGTCAATCATCTGCTCTATGCGACTCCGGTAAAACGCGGCTCGGGAGTCGAGGTGATCGAGGATCTGATCCCTCTCTATGATATCTCCGTCTCGCTAAAGCTGGGTAAGCCGATTCGCAGGGTCTATCTCGCTCCGCAAATGGAAGAGCTGCCTTTCGAAACAGACGGCGATACCGTCAGCTATACGGTACCGAGACTGGAATGCCACCAAATGGTCGTATTGGAAGGCTAGCCGTAAATTCAACAAGGTGCCCGCTATCCGCGCAGGCACCTTGTTTTATACGCTTGTATTGTGTGGCTAATCCAGACGGGGAAGGGCTTCCTTCGCCGGTCCTTCAATCACATCGCCCCGGAAGGAATACCGCGACCCGTGGCAAGGACAATCCCATGTCCGCTCCGCATCATTCCATTCCACCTCGCACCCCATATGCTTGCAAGTGGTATCTACGATATACAGCTTCCCGTTCGCTTCCCGGTAAGCCCCGGCTCTTTTGCCGTTCACTTGTACGACAGACCCTTCCCCAGGCTCCAATTCCTCCGGATGTCTTCGTACCAGCTCAAGCTTGCCCGCGGCCAGGTTAACCGCTACGTTAGCATTTTGAGATATGAAGGTTTTCAGGCTCGGATCGGCATGAAACCGACGGGGAGTGAACACTTCTTCATAAGGGCTCTTCTCGCCTGCAATGAGCTTCGTGTTCAGTATCGCGGACGCAATGCTGTTCGTCATCCCCCATTTTCGGAAGCCGGTAGCTATCAGATGGTTGGGAACATCAGGCCACTGCAGCCCGATGTAGGGCATTTTATCCAAAGTATAAATATCCTGGGCGGACCACCGGTACAAAATCTCCCGGATTCCGAACGATTGCTGGCCGAACCTCTGAAGATTCTCATAATACTGGAAGGTGCACTGTCCCTGTCCGGTCTTGTGCCCTTCACCGCCTATGAGAACAGCAGGCTCGCCGTCGATGAGCAGGGGTCTTAGCGAACGCTTCGGATTTTCCGCACTGAGATACATCCCTCCGGGGTACGGATTCTTGGTGCGTACGGCAAGCACGTAAGACCGCTCCGCGTGGAGCCGTGCAAAATACAATCCCTTCATATCCTGGTACGGAAAATGAGTGGCGCTGACTACATAATGACAGGAGACTTGGGGTCCCTGCTTCGTCTTCACAACCGCGGGCGTCTCCAAGGTCGACTCGATCACTGTGGTCTCCTCGTATAGATGTCCCCCCATCCGGATAATCTCCTCCGCCAGCTTGACCAGAAACGGAACCGGATTGAAACGGGCCTGACGGTTCATAATGACGGCCGCCCTGGTTGCAAAAGGAAGCGGGGTGGAGGAGACGATTTCTCCCGGAATCCCCAGCTTCTCATAAGCCTTGTATTCATTCTCAATCTTCTGAACGTAATCCTCTTGGCTCGTATAGACGTAAGCATCCTCTTCACTGAACTGGCAATCGATATTCAGTTCGGCGACGGTATCCTTCACAAACGTGATAGCCTCTTGGTTGGCTTCATAATACAGGCGAGCCTTCTCCAGCCCGAAGTGAGAGATGAACTCGTCATAGATCAGATCATGCTGGGCCGTCACTTTGGCGGTGGTCGAGCCTGTGGTCCCTTGGAGAATACGGCCTGCGTTCAGGACGACGACCTTCATGCCCCGCTTGGCCAGCAAATAAGCGGTTGTGATTCCGGTTATTCCCCCTCCGATGACTGCGACATCCGCTTGCATATTTTCAGTTAGCTCCGGGAAGCGGGGAACATTCATGGAGCGAAGCCAGTAAGAATCGGGGAATTGCGGCAGGCCGCCGACGGAGGACTCTTTATGCAAAGTCATGGTACATTTGCTCCTTATTTCCAATTTTGTTGCATAGGTTGTCCTGGACCTGCAGATTCTATTCCTTTCATGTGCCTAATGATGGGAACGGATTTGTTTGCGGTATTGCAGCGGGGTCATATGCGCACATTTTTTAAACACCCGGTTAAAATGTCCTACCTGCTTGTAGCCTACGGTCTCCGCAATGGCAATAATTTTCTCGTCTGTCTCTGCCAGAAGCCGCTGCGCTTCCTTTACCCGGGCCATCTGGATATATTCCACGACGCCGACCCCGGTCAACCTTTTGAACATGCGGCAAAGATAATAAGGGCTTATGTAAAACTGCTCGGAGAGCTTGGCAATCGTGATGTCCTCCATATAATGCTTCCTCATATAACGGGCCGCTTGCGTAATCTTGCCGTGAAGCGGATTGGACGGGTCGGATTCGCGCTCATGGTGGTCTCCCCAACGGCATATCATAAGCAGCAGCTCGCTGAGAAGTGCCCTAACGAACATCGAATAGCCGGTCGAGCCGTTTTTTAATTCATGCTTCATTTTGAACATCAGGCTTTTTACGGCGTCCTGCTCGTCTCGGCTCAGCTTCATCACCCCGGAACCGCACGGAAAAGGCAGGACGGCAGGCTCATCTTCCATGGGATGATTGATAAAGTCTTCCGTAAAGTTGATAAGAAGCCTTTCGTGGCCGGGATTGCCGCGATCTGCGGTATGATGCAGCTCATTTTTGTTGATGATGACCAAATCTCCTTTTTGCGCCGCCAGCACACGGTCCTGAATGAAATAATTGCGCTCGCCGGAGAGTAAAAAGTAAATTTCATAGTGCTTTTCATGAACATGGCTTTTTTTCTGATCATACGGATGTTTGCGCAGCAGGTGGCTGAAATGAAATGTTCGGCGCGCATTGTTGTACTGGAACAATGTGTACTCTTGCATTTCCGGATACCCCTTTCCACAAAGGCCGTTTTTCGCAATATAAGTGAAGAATGCCGGTTTCGAGCAATTTACTGGCAAGAAAACTATTACCGGTTGCTTTACAATAATGAAAACCCTTTCAAATACTCATGTAGAGGTGAGATTATGCGCGCAAAAGCTAACATTATGATGGCAGGCTGTCTGGTCCTTACCAGCTGGCTTGCGGGATGCTTCAATAATCAACCGGCAGGCAAGCCGGCGGAACCATCCGTCGATTTGAGCCAGCCTGCGGAGCTTGTATTTTACTCCAATAGCGGGGACACGGTAGAAAGCTTCGACGACCGGTTCGGCAACGCGATCCGCAAAAAATTTCCTCAATATAAAATTACGTACCTGCAAAAGACAAAAGGCCAAACGTTGGATGAGCTGATGGCCGCCAATGCGCCGATTGATATTTACTGGGAATCGGTCGGACAGTTCGTCAGCGGATTGATAAAGTACAAGCTGGAGTATGATATGACCCCGCTTATCCAAAAAAACAATGTGGACTTAAGCCGCTTTGAGCCGACGACCATAGAGGCCATGAAGGCGATTTCGAATGGCGGGATGTACGGCCTTCCCGTATCCAATAATAATATGGCGCTCTTTTATAACAAGGATATCTTCGATCGCTTTGGAGTTCCGTATCCTAAAGACGGCATGACATGGGACGACGTGGTCGAGCTGAACAAGAAGCTTACACGTACCGATAACGGCAAAGCCTACCTTGGCTTCGGCATGTCCAACATTCACTATTTCCGGCTGAACTCCTTCTCCATTCCCTATGTAGACCCTAAGACCGAAAAGGCCACCATTACCGATCCCCGCTGGAAAACGATCTATGAATCGGCCATTTTAAGGCCTGCACAGCTGGAAGGGTTCCAGGCGAGCATCGAAAGCAGAAACCTGCTGCCTGAGGCGGATACGATGTTCTGGAAGGATCAAACGGTTGCCATGTATGGCTACCAGTCCTACTTGTTCGTGCAAAAGGATTTGTCCAATCTGAATTGGGACATGGTCTCCTACCCGACCTTTAAAGAGCTGCCCGGGGTAGGATCGCAATCTTATCCTACGTATTTCAGCATTACGAACACAAGCAAGTATAAGGAGCAGGCCATGGAGGTCATCAAATATTTGATATCGGTGGAATTCCAGACCGAGCTGTCCAAGAAGGGCATTATGACCGTCTTGACCGATAAAAACGTCCAGAGCGTGTTCGGCCAAGCGGGATATGCTAAAGATAAGAACCTGAAATCGGTATTCTTCAACCAATTCGCCCCGATATCTCCCAAAACGTTATATGACGCCGAAGCCGAAAAAGGATTCCGCGCTCCGCTCATTCCGCTGGCCCAGGGCAAGAAGGATATCAACACCGCATTCCGCGAGATAGAGGAGAGTGTCGCCAAAACCATCGCCGATATGAAAAAATAAAACCGTTACTCGGAAGAAGGGGCCCTCCGCATAGCCGGAAGGCCCTTTCTATTTCGTTAAGCAGGCTTACACACAAGCACTCTGCCTGCATGAGGCTCCATGCGAATGTGAATCTCCCCGCTGAACTCGCCAAGCTCCTCATCCGTCCAATAATCGCTTACCCGGTAGGTGCCTTCAAGCGCAGCATGCATCTCCCGGCCTTCATCCTCCCAGTTGAAAAGACACAGCGTCAGATGATCCTCCTGCTGAATTCTGCCCACGGTAAAGCTCGTGTCATCGAAGCGAGCTGCTTTGCCGGTATCGGCGATAAGCTTCTTCAATACCCGGATATTGGACTCCGAGAGCTGGTACAGCAAATCACCGCTTAGAATCATGCCGCCGGAAGCCGCAATAAATGCCTTATGAAATTCAAACTCCTGCTCGGTCAGTGTCGATTTCTTAATGACGACCTCCCCATTTTTTCGGCCGGTCAAATCCAGGCTCTCCAGAACGATGACGTCAGGATCGTTATACCATAGCGTATCATGCTGCCAATTGCGGTAAAACAGCTCCCGGGCGTTGTTCGAAACATGCTTCCAGTCTCTGAAAATATCATTTGTCACCCGATTGCCGTGAATCAGTCCGAGAATCGGCCAGAACGGCGCATTGCAGCCCAAGATGAAGCTGTCGTGCCCCACCTCGTCAACGATGGCCTTCATCCCCTGGCGGAACGCTTCAACCCTTGTCGCCTTCGGATCATAACGGACTCCTCCCGGCAAGCAGCCGTAAGCCAGGAAATCCAGCTTGAAGTAACGTATTCCCCACTCGTCATGCATGACCCTGGAAATATGCCGCAAATAGTTCTGCACTTCAGGGTGGGTTCCGTCCAGCATATACCATTCGCGCTTGCGCCCGATCTCGTTAAACGGATTCCCCTCCTCGTCACGTACGAGCCAGTCCGGATGCTCCTTGAACAGGTTCGATTCCGTGCTCACAATAAATGGAGAAATATAGCCTGCCGCTTCCACCCCTTCCGCTCTTATCCCTTCGCAGATCGTTTTCATATCCGCGCCTAGGGAAGCCCTCGGAATGAGCCAGTCCCCGTTATGCGCCTCGTATCCCCCGTCGATTTGAATCCGCTTCAGCTCGGGGATCCGCTCGGCAATGCCGCGGGCATTCTCGTACAAGCCCAGAGCATTCATCGGCCGTAAGCAGTAATAAGAGCACCAGCCGCTGGGGATTTCGGGATATGTTTTCCGCGGATGATTGCTTTGAATGTCTCCGGCGAGCCGTTCATACAGCGTATGAGGGTCCGGGCTGCTGATAGCGATAAACGACTCCAGCTCCCAGGATTGCCCCGGCTCCAATTCTAGCCCTTCGGTATCCATCACAATTTCCATATAATTGTCCTTAAAGCGAAACTCCCCTACAAAACGGTTGCATGAAGTAAACGCCAGCAGGATAGGGTCCTGATGCTCCGGCGACAACTGAATCAGATTGTACACCGTCCACAAATGCTCGTTATACCGCGTTCTTGGCAGCCGGAAAAAGTCCCAATCCGTCCCGTAGGCTCCTAATAATTGGGGAGATGCCAGCGTCCCTTCGTATTGGCACAGCATCATAAAGCCCTCTCCATAAAAAGGTGTCTCCGGCTTCAACGCCAGCTCGCCGGCGAACAGAACCGCCTCCTGGATTCGAAACGGTTGATTCGAGGTGTTGACCACCCTGGCCTTCAGCCTGTCTCCATGCCATTCCTGTTCTATTCGCACATCCGTCTCTGCCGCCACCGTACCATCCGATAAGCGGATGCTTGAGCCGCTTGTTTTGATAACGCTTACAATCAGCATGAAATAAACTCCCTCCTCTTAGTCGATGCGCCCATACTCGAATACCGCTCTCATTTTACCGCATGCTCCACTGGATTTGTATGTTATTATTTATGATATTCCTGTAAAAATCTGAGGTGGTCTTATGATAGTTTCATTAATTGCAGCCATGGCCAAAAACCGCGTGATCGGTCGTGACGCGGATATCCCTTGGCATATTCCCGGCGAGCAAAAACGGTTTAAAGAGCTGACTATGGGGAAAACGATGATTATGGGGCGGTTAACGTACGAATCCATTGGCAAGCCTTTGCCGGGACGAAATACCATTGTCATTTCCAAATCAAAGCATATCGAGCTGGACCGCTGCACTACGGTCTCTTCCCTGCAGGATGCCCTCGGTCTTGTTCGGGATCAGGATGAGGTGTTCGTCGCCGGCGGCGGGCAAATCTACGCCGAAGCGATGCCGCTGGCCGATACCATCTATCTGACCGTTCTTGATGAAGAGGTCCCCGGTAATATATATTTCCCGCCGTTTGATCCCGATGATTTCATTGTCACCTATGAGCAGCATGTGGACGCCTCTATCCCTTACACCAATTATACGTTGGTGAGGAAAAAAACGGTGTAATCCCCTGCACTGCAGCAATACCCGCATGCCTTCTCAGAAGGCTGCGGGTATTGTTATTAGTTCAAAAAGTATTCCTAGCAGCAGCGGGATACCTTGCCGCCTTTGGCATTGTAGCGCGCTTCCTGCGCTTCGCGGAAAAATTGCTCCCTCGTTTGTACCGGTTCGTCCGGATGGCATTCCTGCATATGCTCAACATATCGCTCATAATTAGGCATCCCTACCAGCAGATCGAGAAACTGATTCCGGTATTTCAGCACTTCCTTCACGGCCTCAAACATATTTAGGCACCTCCCCGCCGGATTGACCGCCCCGCTCCACATACGGCGCTTCCACCAACGGAGCCGGCTTATGGTTCAGCACCCGGAACCACACCCGGATGGAGGAGATCAGGACGGCGATAACGATAAGCATGAACAAGCCGCACAGAATGGCGTCCAAATAGTCGCTTGTAATGATCTGCTGCATTTGCGCCGGATTTTTGGCTGGCGCCAGCAGCTTGCCGCTGTTCAATGCATCCTTGTAAAGCCGGGCGTGCGACAGGAAGCCGATATTGGTCGCCTTATGAAACAGCTTCTGCCAGCCTGCACTTAAAGTAACGATTAGCAGCCAGGCCGTCGGCAGCATCGTAACCCATGCATATTTCTTTTTCCCCATTTTGAACAAGATCGTCGTGCCGAGCAGAAGCGCCATACCGGCGAGCATTTGGTTGGCGATTCCGAACAATGCCCATAAGGAGTTGATGCCTCCGAGCGGATCGATAACTCCTTGATACAGGAAGTACCCCCAGCCTGCGACACAGATGGCGGTCGCCACGACATTGCCGGCCATCGACTCTGTATTGCCGAGAGGTTTAACGACGCTGCCGAGAATTTCCTGGATCATGAACCGGCCGACCCGGGTTCCCGCATCGATCGTCGTCAGGATGAACAACGCTTCGAACAGAATGGCAAAGTGATACCAAAAAGCCATCAAGGCTTTACCGCCAATGACATTGGATAGGATGTGGGCCATCCCGATAGCGAACGTAGGAGCGCCGCCTGTACGGGAAATAATGGTGCTTTCGCCGACATCCTTGGCCATGGTGGTCAAATCGTCAGGTGTAATCGTGAAGCCCCAGGAGCTGATTGTTGCCGCTGCCTTCACCGCGTCGGTTCCGATAGCTGCAGCCGGGCTGTTAATGGCAAAATAGGTGCCTGGCGTAATGACGCAAGCGGCAATCAACGCCATAATCGCTACGAAGGATTCCATCAGCATAGCGCCATAACCGATCGGACGGGCATGGGATTCGCGCTCCAGCATCTTCGGTGTCGTTCCGGAGGAAACCAGCGCATGGAAACCGGAGACGGCGCCGCAAGCAATCGTAATAAACAGAAACGGGAACAGGTTGCCAGCGAATACAGGCCCGGTTCCATCCAAAAATTTCGTCGTCGCCGGCATCGCAAGATCGGGCATAACGACAAGAATACCAAGCGCAAGGCCCGCAATCGTGCCGATCTTCAAGAACGTGCTCAAGTAGTCGCGCGGCGCTAGAAGCAGCCATACCGGAATGGCGGACGCGATAAAGCCGTAAGCAATCATCATCAGGGCGATCGTCTCGCCGCTGAAGCTGAACATGGCGGATAACGCCGGGCTCTCAGCTACGTATTTCCCTGCAATAAGCGACGCCAGGAGGAGAATTACTCCCATGATGGAAGCCTCCAATACGCGTCCCGGACGAATAAAGCGCATGTACAATCCCATGAGTATGGCAATCGGAATCGTCGCTGCAATAGTAAACATGCCCCACGGACTTCCGATCAATGCTTTAACAACGACGAGCGCAAGAACGGCCAGCAGAATGACCATGATGCCAAGAATCCCGATCATAGCGATGATACCGGTTACAGAGCCGAGCTCGTCCTTGATCATTTCGCCGAGCGACTTCCCGTTACGCCGTGTGGAAGCGAACAGGATGACAAAATCCTGAACGGCTCCGCCCAATATAACCCCGATAATAATCCACAGCGTTCCGGGCAAATATCCCATCTGGGCTGCCAATACCGGCCCGACAAGCGGCCCCGCTCCGGCTATTGCCGCAAAATGATGGCCGAACAGAACCCACTTATTCGTCGGCACATAGTCCTTGCCGTCATTTTTGATCTCGGCAGGCGTTTTTCGGTTATCGTCCAATCCGAACACTTTATTAGCAAGAAATTTGCTGTAGAAGCGATAGGCCACCGCATAAAAAGCAACCGCCGCCACCACGAGCCAAATGGCATTGATCGATTCTCCCCTGTTCAAAGCCAGCGCGGCAAAGCCGAAAGCCCCCAGTATAGAAATAAGCCCCCATACCACGATGGATTTTATGCCTTTAGCCATAAGGATACCCCTCCATAATCGAACAAAAAATTTGAACATGATGCGTATGATAACGCTTGCATGTAGTATAGCTCGATTTATTTTCCGTGAATACCGTTATGACGCATCATGTTCAAAATCATGCTCAAGATGTTAAATTTCCAGCTTCAAACGCAGGTCCTTTACATAGTTGCGGCTGACGGGAACCATGCTTTGGCGGGAGTCATTCATCATGACGTTGTAGGCTCCATTAACCCAGGATTTCAACTCCGCTATCGCTTCCATATGGATCAGATAGCTTTTGTGACAGCGGAAAAAGCCGTAAGGGAGCAGCTTCTCCTCCAAATCCTGAAGCGTATAAGCGGCATCATAAGCATGATCTCTCGTATGCACCTGGACATGCTTGCCTTCCTTGCTTATATATACGATGTCCTTCGGCGAAACATACTTGATTCCTCCCTCTACCTCAAGAGCAAGCTTGACGCTTGCCGGCTGCACGTGCCGAGCCGTTTCCGCCGGTGCTTTGACCCTTGGTCCCTGCTCCGCCCGGCGCAGCTCCTTGAATACACTAAAGACATCCCTATCGTCATAGGGCTTCAAAATATAATGAAACGCGCGCAGCCGGAACGCTTCGACGGCATATTGATCGTAAGCGGTCGAGAACACGATCTTGACCTGCGGGTTCAGCTCCGCAATGACCTGGGCCACTTGAAGCCCGTTCAAATCCGGCATTTCCATATCCAGAAACAGTACATCCGGCAAGAATTCCTTCACCTTCTTGATCGCATCCATGCCCCCGGCCGCTTGAATCACGCGATCCACATCGTCCACTTGTTCGATCAGGTAGGCTAATTCCTCTCGGGCCGGCGCTTCATCATCGGCAATGACTATTGTCCATCCCATGGTTGTCTCCTCACCTTGAAGCTGATTTTCGTTCCTTCATTGGGCTTGCTTTTAATGTCCAGCGCATGCTCCATCCCGTAATGATACCGAAGCCGCTGTTCAATATTGCTGAGCGCTATTCCTGCATGCTCCTCCCCCTGCTGTGGACCGGACTGCATGCCGATTCCATTATCCTCTACCGTAACGAGAATCCCGGGCTCGTCTCCTTCCGTCACGTTCTTGATGGACAGCTTAACGATACCGGGCCTGCTTGAATGCTTGAGTCCGTGTACAAGAGCGTTCTCAACCAGCGGCTGTATAGAAAATGGGGGAATCAGCTCATCCTGCACCTGCTCGTCTATATCCGTCACAAAATGCAGCCGGTCGCCCAGCCTCGCTTTGGTCAACGTCAAATAAGCGGTTACCATCTCCAGCTCATCGCGAATCGGAACCAGCGTTTTGCTGCTGTTATTCATGTTGTTTCTCATCCATTTGGACAGATGCATGACCAGCTGCCTTGCATCGTCCGGCCTGGTGCGGATATACGACTTGACCGTGTTCAATACATTGAACAGAAAATGAGGGCTCATTTGAGCCTGCAAGGATCGAATCTCAGCATCCGCCAGCAGCTGGGAATGGCGTTCCGCCTCCACGAACGTATATTGCTGAGATAGCAGCTGTGCCAACGATTTCAGCATTCTGCGGCGGGAAGGGCTATCGTCCTGCTGTCTCGGATAAAACAAGCGAAAGAACCCGATAGGCTTGTTCCTCTGCGACTCGATAGGCAGGTCGATCCAATAAGGCGTTCTTCGGCCTTCCATCACCTGCTCTTTTCCGTTTTTGTAGAAAAAAGCGCCCACCGCCAGCGTTTCCTCGTGAAGAATAACGGTAATGGCCTGAATGGCCTTATCCATATCCAATTTCCACAGCGGCATCGTCATATCGGCGATATGCAGCGCCTTTCGTGCATGCTCGTTACCGATCCGGTCCTCTTCGCTTTCTATGGTGTTGTGCACCATGAAAAACATCGCCACTCCCGTACTGTTGGCTATCGTTTGCGGGATACCGATCAGCAGAACCAGCCCCAAAGCCTCGTCCCAAGGCCTGGAAAGCAGCAGGATCAGCGCCATTTGAAGCAATTCTCCCACCAGCCCGACGATAAACGCCAATGCCACCGAAGACATATTGCGGAATCTTCTTTTTAAGGCATTCCGGCACAAGCCGCCTAGCAAGCCTTGCAGGATAGGAGCCAAGCCGCAGGCTACCGCCACAAAGCCTCCCAAGGAAAAGCGGTGCAGACCGGCAACGGCTCCGACGATCACGCCGCTTTTGACGCCTCCAAGCAGCCCGGCGATCATAACGCCAACCGTACGAGAATTGGCTATAGCCGCCGACGGGGCGACACTTTCTATCCAAGGCGCCGGTTGATAAGCATATTGGGAGACCTCCACTCCCGAATAGGTGCCGAGAATGGAATATAAGCTGAAAAAAACAAGAAAGCGCCAATGATTGCGTTTATCGCCTTGATAGCTCATGTAGCTTCTCATCCATTTGCTCCGCGAAAAGACGAAAGCGGTCGCAATAAGAAATCCGACGCGTTCGAGCATATCGACCAGTAAGTGAAACATAAGCTAGCTCCTTATTGGATATGTAGACTGCCCTCCTATTATACATCGTTCCCGCTCCGCTTAAACTAGCTGTTTCAACAACGATATGGCCCCCACAAAGCAGGGCAAGTCTATTGAGAAGGCTATAGAGCTTGAACTATTGCTGGTATACTCCCGTGTTGGTGGGCAGCCCCGAATTGATGTATCTCTATGGTCAACAAAAAAAGCCGCCCCATCGGGTACGGCTGCCGTCCTGTGCTTCTAAAAGTCGCTTTACTTTACGACTACGATATCCTCCTCGTTAGCATGACGCCACTCCATGGAGTCAAAAGAGATCCAATCGACATGAACTAATCCAATCAAGGAAGCGAATTGATGCGCAGGAGGAATGTCGCCGAAAATAGCATCTTCATGCTCGTTAATAAATATGGATTCCAAATCCTCCAATGATGTTTCTTGATCCATAACCAATTCTTTGATGACGCGAATATCGTAAAGATTTCTCTTCACTTCGATTTCATCCGTCCAATCGCATTGGTAATCAAACACAAGCTCTGCTTTTTTGAATATTTTCAGTTCCCAGCCATGATCTTCCGCATAAATATAATGGACCAAAAGGCCAGGGTTATAGGAAACAATCGCTTCATCCGCCTGAAAGGGCTCTCCGTCAATCACAAACGTAACCCAGCCGTTGGTCTCTTCAAATACATATCCTTTTTTACCCGTTTGATTGAGCAGCCTGACCACTTCATCTCTATCAGCCGTTTTCAAATGATAGCTTTCGCTAAATTCGCTCATGCGGACACCTTCTTTTTTTGAGGGATAGCAACCTACTCTATCATTCGACATAGAAAAATGATTTCCTTCGGGCAGAACAGTGCAACAGGGAAGTAAAACCGTACTAAAAAACCTGCAGAACGAATTCTGCAGGCTGCTCTATAGCTGTGTTACTACCTGAATATGCATTATCTCATTCTCAGAACCGCATCCCGGCCAATCATACCCGGAACGATTCCCAGCTCCTCCGCTTCGTAGGTTACCGATTCCAGAGGGGCGTTCAGCAGCTCCTCGATGGTCCGTACTCCAGTCGCCCTTCCGGCTATAATACGCCGGTCTTTCAGCCGCTCGTTCAGCAGCCCGACGTCCAAGGCTCCGCACATAATGTAGCCCTTATCCGTAGTAACCGCCAGCAAGGTGGTCTTGGGGAGCTTAACCTCAATGGCCAGAGCGGTGAAGCCGTCTAGTGAAACGGGTTCCATGCGCATCATCGTCAGCAACTCCTTCTCATTCAGCACTGTAGGTTATTGTATGTGAGTGCCCGCCCGCTTGTGAGTCAAATGGAGCGATTATCCAATATTTCAACAAAATATGCTTACACTGAAATTTTGTCTACTTTCGATGCTCAAAAAATGGTATAGTTAGTTTGTTATAGGTCTAAAGGAGGGGCATCCATGAAGTCCGATCAAAACCGAATCGGCAAACGCAGATTCCTTTTTAATGTAGACATTCTCATCGAAGACGAGACTAATGGGCGTGCTCTGGAGAGGCTGCTTCACTTGCTAAATGGAGATGACATCGAGGATTACCAAATTAAAGAAGGGGTTGAATTAGGTAAGATTATTGAACAAGCCCTGCGGGAAGCGAACAGTCAACCTAAGGAAAAGCCGGTTGAGCCCGCCAAGGAGCCGAAGCCATCGCCTGCCAAACCCAAGGAACCGAATGTTCCTCCGAAGGCGGATCCGCATCAAGCGATCTGGGATCAACTCCAGCAATTTAAGCAAAACAATTCTCTGGTTAGACTTAGTGTCGTTAAGGGAAAGGGAGTCAAGCTCAACATTCCCTGTCGTATCCTGAATTTCGACCCGCCAACTGAAAATGTTTCGGTCTATCATGTCGATGAAAAACAAGTCTATTTGTTTAAAATTAATGAAATTGACGATTTCTCCATCACCTAATATGGACAATTGAGAAAGCGTTTCAATCCGGGGTTTAGTCGGCTTTAAGCCATTCTCCTCCCCCATCTTTGATTGTGATGTTAACGTGAACAAAAAGCGAGCTTTAGGGGAAACCCAAAAGCTCGCTTATTCGTTAATCCGGCTGGCGGTCGACGCAGCCGCAGACTGAGGCTCATGCAGATCAAGCAGCAAAGCCTCTGCCTGGTCCGCGCTCAAGGGAGGGCTGAACCAGTACCCTTGAATTTCATTGCAATGGTTATGATGAAGGAAGCCGAGCTGCTCCTCCGTTTCGACTCCCTCGGCAATAACCTTGAGATTCATATGCCGCGTCATCGAGATAATGGATGCCACAATAGCGGCATCGTTCGGATCTGTCATAATGTCCCGAACGAAAGACTGGTCGATCTTCAGCTTATCGATCGGAAACCGTTTCAAATAGGACAACGAGCTGTAGCCGGTCCCGAAATCATCAATACTGATCTTGACGCCGAGAGACTTGAGCTCCAGCAGCAAGCCCGTCGCATAGTCCACGTCCATCGTGCTGCTTTCGGTAATTTCCAGCTCAAGGTACGAAGGATCAAGCCCCGTATTGCTGAGCACCTCAGCCACTTTATCGCGGAGGTTATGCTGAAGAAACTGGCGCGTCGAAAGATTAACGGAGACGGGAATATGAGCGAGCCCCTGCTTTTGCCACATCTTGTTTTGCCTGCACGCTTCCTGCAGCACCCACTCTCCTATCGGGATAATCATCCCGCTTTCCTCCGTAAAAGGGATGAAGTCCATAGGAGGGATAACTCCCTTCTCCGGATGATTCCACCGGATCAACGCTTCGAAGCCTACGATAGCTCCCGTTTTGATATCCATCTGCGGCTGGTATTTCAATTCGAATTCGTTTTGGTTTAGCGCTTTTCTTAATTCACTTTCAAGAGTCAGCCTTTGCAAGGAAACGGCCTTCATAGCCGAATGGAACACTTGAATATTGTTTTTCCCCTTATCCTTAGCCCGGGTTAATGCAATATCCGCGCATTTGGTAAGAGAGTCAGCGTCCTTCTCCTCATCGGATAACACGGCGGCTCCGATACTGGCCGTCACATGCACCTGATGCTCCTCCAACAGGAACGGCTCCACAAGCATCTCAAATATGCGCATGGCTATCGGATGGACCTCATCCGGATGCCTCAGATCCGTAAACATAAAGGCAAATTCATCGCCTTCCGTCCTTGCCAGGTAATCATTCTCCGAAATGCATCGGGAAAAACGCTCAGCCAATTGCAGCAGCAGCATGTCACCATAATCATGGCCGAAGCAGTCATTAACAATTTTGAACCGGTCTATATCAACATATAAAACAGCCAGCAAGTGCCGGTGCTGCATAGCCGAGTCAATAGCCTCATTCAGCTGGGAATGGAACATTCTTCGATTAGGCAGCCCTGTCATATCATCATAATAAGCCATGTGGCGAATACGCTCTTCCGTTCGCTTGGTCACCGTAATGTCTTGGCCGATCACGATGATTCCGCTTAACATATCGCCTTCCTTGACCGGCGCTGCGGTCGTTTCCAAATCGAGGCGGTAACCGTCCTTATGAAGCATGCCCGTCCGGAACGTCTGCGGCACCCCGCGGCGAACTTGATCTAGCGCACTCCTTGTCTTACTCAAGCTTTCCTCTGAAAGAAACGGCCACAAGGGGCCTCCTTCCATCGTCTGCTTCGTATAACCGAGAAGCTGCTCCGTGTTCCCGTTGACTTTAACGATGGTTCCTTCCTTGTCCATCAAGCAGACTACATTCGGATTATTCTCGAATAACGATTCAAATACTTTTTCATTAATCTTCATGGTTGCGCCGGTTTCCACGCTGCAAGCCTGTGCGAACCTTAGCCGAGCAATGCGATAAAGCACCAGGACGACTAACAGGTTACCAAGAGCAAGCAATCCCCATTCCATAGGACGATCGACCCACCATGCCGCACTGGCCGACAACACTAGTTGCAAGCCAACCAGCAGAAGCGGCCCTTTGTTATTCATAACCGTTAAAAAGCCTGTCCTTTTCCACATCATTGCCCCTCCTTTGCGCGGATTTTTCGACAATGAGATTCACTGCTTAATTCTACATACAGGTATGATTTTCCTGCCTCAAAATGATAATAAGTGCGTATTTCGCCATATTATGACGATTTTATCGTCAATAAGCCTTATTTACATCTCAATCATTTATACATTCTCTTTCATCTAGTTCTTTGGAACTATTTTCAAACCGTATCTGAAATTCCCTTGGGAGAGCGCAAAAAACTCCGGCCTCATTCGGCCAGAGTTCTTCTCCTGCTTCCCTATTGCTTCTTATATTGCAGCGCGGCCAGCACCAAGGACAGCCAGCCGAACAGAAAGGCGACACCGCCGAACGGGGTGATCGCACCCAGCGGCTTGATTTGCGTAACGGCGAGCACATACAGGCTGCCGGAGAACAGCACGATACCGATCAGCATCGACCATCCCGCTCTGGCCAGATGCTTGTTATTTGGCAGCATGGCTGCGATGAGACCTATGGCGATGAGCCCAAGCGAATGCATCATTTGATACTGTACGCCGGTTTCATACACCGCCAGCATGTCCGCCGGGATTTTCGTCTTGAGGGCGTGGGCACCGAAAGCTCCTAATGCCACCGACAAAAACGCACAAATGCCGCCGGTCACCACAAAGCGTGTATTCATGTTATCTACCTCCGATATGGCAATTCCATCACGATCCTCTTGCACATACCATCATATCCGATTTCCGATCCTGTTGCCAATGAGACCGGTGGCTGCTCAGCCCCTAGGAGCTGAAATTAGAAAATCTGGCCAACGTCATGCTGACCGATAATAAGCGTTACCGGCTCCAAATAGACACGGGTAACCGCAGGGCTTACCATTAAATCCGTCTCGATATTGACGATACTAACCTTTTGCTGCTTCCCTTCCCGCTTGTCATACACGACCTCGAACTGGCGGAGCCCCAATTGATGCGTAATGACCGAAGAGCCCACAGACAAGGCAACCAGCTCGTGCTCCCCATGGTGGAACAGGACCTCCGACATAATCTCGTCATTCATATCCACAATTTTGACCGATTGGAAAATAGAATATTGCATACATATGCCTCCCTTTGTTTATCCTGCATGCACTCCATTTCGACGCAATCCGCCAAAACTCCTGCCTTTCCTTTCCAATGTTCAGATTATGTTCATGACTTTATGTCTACGGGGACAAAAAAATGCCGAGCCCCATCAGGACTCGGCAGGTCGGAAGTAACAGATTATACGCCAGGTGTAAGCACGTAGGAGGCACCTGCTTCTACCGGCAGCTTCAGAAGCTCTTCCTCGTAGGATGCGGAGACCGGCTTGCCTTCGCAATAAGCTTGTAACGGCGAGGCATAATAGACGGCGATAATCCCGCTGCGGCTGGGACGAAGCACGGCTTTGGATAAAGCTCCCTGCTTCCACTCCAGATCCACTTCAACGCCGCCTCTGGCGCGAATTCCCGTAATCGTGCCCTCCTGCCAAGCTTTCGGCAATGCCGGAAGCAAGGAGAGCTCCCCGCTGTGGGATTGAAGCAGCATTTCTACGATGCCGGCCGTACCGCCGAAATTCCCGTCAATTTGAAACGGCGGATGCGCGTCGAACAGGTTCGGATAGGTTGATTTGGCCAGCAGCGCCTTTACGTTCTCGTAAGCCGTATCGCCTTCCCCGAGTCTTGCCCAGAAATTAATAATCCATGCACGGCTCCAGCCGGTATGGCCTCCCCCGTGGGAGAGCCTCCGCTCCAGCGTACGCTTGGCTGCAAGCGCAAGCTCAGGCGTACGGCGGGCATGAATCATCTCGCCCGGATGGAGCGCAAACAGCTGGGAGATGTGGCGGTGGCCCGGGTCGAATTCTTCGTAATCCTCGAGCCACTCCATCACCTGACCGTATTTGCCGATTGTCGGCATTGGAATGCGTTCGAGCGCCGAATTCAGCTTCCGGCAAAATTCGTCGTCACAGCCAAGAATGCCGGCCGCTTCCGTGCAGGCCGTAAACAGCGTATACACGATCTGCATGTCCATGGCAGGCCCCATGCATAAGTTGCCTGTCGTTCCGTCCGGCAAAATGAACTTGTTCTCCGGCGACATGGATGGCCCTGTTACCAGCCGTCCTTTCGAATCCTCCGTCATATAGTCCAGCAAAAATTGAGCGGCTTCCTTCATAATCGGATACGCGCGGTCGGCCAAGAAGCTTGTATCGAGGCCGAAGCGGTAATGTTCCCATAGATGAAGCGAGAGCCATGCGGCACCCATCGGCCATATCGAGGAGGATACCAGAATCCCTTCGACATGCGTGTCGCCCCAAATATTCGTATTATGGTGAGCGACGAACCCGCTGCAGCCATAGACCTCACGTGCCGTCACACGGCCGTTCGGCAGCATCGTTTCGATCAGATCGAACAGCGGCTCATGACATTCCGCCAGGTTGCACAGCTCCACAGGCCAATAGTTCATCTCGGTATTAATGTTAATCGTAAATTTCGATTCCCACGGCGGGGTGTAGCTGTCGTTCCAAATCCCCTGCAGGTTGGCGGCAATACTGCCCGGGCGCGAGCATGATAAGAGCAAGTAACGTCCGAAGTCGAAGAATAGCCGGACCAGCTCCAGATCGTCCTGCCCCTCCTGCACCTGCTTCAGACGAACATCGGTAGGAAGCTTCAGCTTGGAAGCAGCGTCGGACGACCCAAGCTCCAGACGGACACGGCCGAACTTCTCCGAATAGTCGGCAATATGAGCCTGCTTCAGCTGCTCGTAGGATTTACCCGATGCAAGCTCCAGCTGCTCGAGACACGCCTTCTCCGGATCATCGTACCGGAACGTCGTGTTAGCCGCCAGCAGCAGCGTCACCTCGTCCGCTTCGGTCACGGAGAGAAAATCTCCGACGGTGCGGACGGACCCGCCGCTTACGATAGCCTTAAGTCCGGCGCGGAATTGCACGCCGTCCCTGCCGCATTCGCCGACCATCATGATCGTATCGGAGCTGATGCATTTGCTGCCGCCATCGAATGGACGGCGCATAAAGTGAACGCCGAACGTAAGCCCGCCCGGCTTATTCGTCTTGAGCCTGATGGCCATAACATGATCTGCTGCGCTGCTGAAATATTCCCTCGAATATTCATAGCCGTCTATCTGATAACGGACGCTGGCGGTCGCCGTTTCCAGGTCCAGCTCCCGATGGTACGCCTCCGTCTTTTTATCGTGATTCAGGAAATAGAAGAACAGATCCCCCAAAGGATGGTACGGGTGCAGATACTTCGGAGCTGACATAAGCGCCATCCGGCTTAAATGCTCCGCTTCCTGCTGCTTGCCTTCGAATAATAGACGGCGAATCTCGTCCACATGGTGAATCGCGTCCTGGCTGTTCGCCTTTTTAGGGCCGCCGTACCATACGGTATCTTCATTTAATTGAATTTTTTCCTGGGCTACCGTTCCGAATATCATTCCGCCCAAACGTCCGTTGCCTATCGGGAGGGCCTCCTGCCACTTGCTTGCCGGCTGCTGATACCATAACGTTGAACGGAGCGAATCCGTGTCTTGGACTAAACGGGTCATATTGTGAGACTCCTTCCTTTACTGAAAGCTATTAGAGCTTAGCTGATCCTAGTAAGTGCATCCTTTCTATTATAAAAAAAGAAATGTTGCATTAACATGTAGAATGCTCATATGTATTTGCATAAACCTAAGATTTTTGTTCTGTAAATAAAAAAAACCGGCGCGAATACGCCAGTTTTTCTGTCCTTCTATTCCGTTACACCTATCCGTAGATTTTACGCAATCGGGCCTCCATCACGAAGGTTCCGAACGGAAGCAGCGATGCAATAATGGCTCCAAGCACTTTCAAAATGTTCCAACGATGTGCAAACGTCACATGAGCAAGAGCTAACAAATACAGAACGAATAAAACCCCGTGAAGCATCCCGACAACTTTGACGGCTTGCGGAAAGTTTGCATAATATTTCAAAGGCATGGCAATGATGAGAAGCACCAAAAATGAAATTCCCTCATAAATGCCGACGGCGCGCAACCGCCCAATGGGAGTTTTCAGCATGGAGACACCTTCCTGTCCTAGCATTATTCAGTATCAATGACATTATATATAAAAAAATGCCGGCTTCCTATGAAAATCGGCATTTGTCATAATATAGTCATTTTTGAAGAAGCCGAGGACAGGCGGTGCGCACCATAGCTGCACCAACGCATCATCGGCTTCTTTGTCATCTCAAGCTAGAGCTTCATATCCTTTAGCTGCTTGCAGAAATCCGCATGGGCCCCGGCTAGCCGGTCTTCCAGAAGATCCTTCTCCTGATCGGCTTGATGCCCTTCCCGCTCATACCAATCTAGCAGCATGGATAGGCCTGCGGATAGAGAGATTTCCGCCAGAAAGCCGGGCAGATCTCGTTTCAGCTTGCTGTTGTCGAACAAGCCGGAGTAGCTTTTCTCATAATACAAGTGACTGAATAAAGACGGATTCGCCTCCACAAGGAGATCGGAGCTTAGATGAACGATATGCGGCTCTATGCCCAGGAGCTTGCCCATTTCCAGATATAGATCCTGCCAGATATGCACTTCCTCGCTCGTTGCGTGATATGTTTGGCCGATCATCTGCTTGTTGCCTACGGCTCCGACGAACGCTTTGGCCACGTCCGGAGCAAAGCTGAAGCTCCATGGAACGGTCCCGTCCCCGAACATCACCAGCGGCTTGCCGGCACGAATACGGTGCACTATATTGACATTTTGCCTTAGGACGCCAAGATTGGCACATCCTATCCCATAGGTTAAGGAAGGACGAATCATCGTCACCGCAGCTTCTCCGCGTTCGATTACCTTGCGCAAGCAGCGCTCCATCTCGGCTTTATGGAAAGCGTAAGGAAAGGCCGGATCATCGAACAGCTCCTCCGCATCCTCCACGGTCGGAATGGTGCGGAACGGTCTCTTATAAGCGGCTGTGCTGGAGCAAACGATAAACTGTCCCGCTCTTCCCTTGAAGGCTTCCAGCGTACATTCCGCATCCGCCGCGTCGAACGAAATCATATCGATGACCGCATCGAACTCCTGATCCTTCATCTGTTCACGGAACTGCTCCCGGTTGGACTTATCGCCAATGAGGACGCGTACGTCATTTGCGAACAAATGATTTTTGCTGCCCCGGTTAAAGACGGTCACCTCATGACCCTGAGCCAGAGCTTGTTCGACCACCGAACGGCTGATTACACCTGTTCCGCCAAGAACCAATACTTTCATCATGTCACCTGCTTTTTTAGCCTTATTTTACCACAATGGACCCTTGCACCGCAGTATCCGCGAGTACGTCCTGCACCGCTTTGTCCAGCCGGTTGCCGGCAAACACGATATCCCGCGTATCGGCTCCGCTGATTTTGGCGTAAACATCGGTTCCCCGTGCCGCCGAGCCGCCTTGTACGAAGACCTCCTGCGTATTCCTCAATTCCATAACCGGTGTGGCAGGATGCGGTTTCTTCATTCCGAAGCCGATCAACTCGATATCATCGCTGTTATCGATGGTCAGCGCAGCGCCTTCCCTTGTTTCGATACGCACATGATGCATCTGAAGCGAGCGCACATATTTGCAGTACATTCCTTTGCCCGCCATGACGAGCTCCTCACGCACCATATCCGGCTCGCCGCCCTGTTCATTCGGATCCATTGTCATTTCAATATGGATATGATCCATCACGACATCCTCAATCGGCATTTCCGGCAGACCGTACAGGAACCCTGCAGCGCCTAACACTTCCGTTGCCGTAATATGGCTCAGGCGGATGTGACGGAATACCGGTGTCGATTCCGAAATCGGCTGAGGCTCAGGACTTGAAATCGAAGGATTGGAAGGATCGACGCCGTAACGGTAAAAGGAATTGATTGCGATCGGGCAAAGCACACCCTTCATGAAGATGTTATTCACCTGTACATGCTCGATCGTTCCTCCGCGCGCACGGTTTGATTTGAAGCGGATGCCCCGGTCGGTTCCAATGAAGACGCAGTTGGAAATCGTCACATGGCGAATGCCGCCCGCCGTTTCGCTGCCCAGTACGACTCCGCCGTGGCCTGCCCGCATCGTGCAGTTCGTTACCGTCACATTCTCCGTCGGGATGCCGATTCGTCTTCCATCCTCGTCAATGCCCGATTTCAAGCACAAGCAGTCATCCCCTACGTCAAACTGGCAGTCGGAAATACGGACATAACGGCAGGAATCGATATCCAGGCCGTCGCCGTTCGGCGTGTCCGAAGGGTTTTGAATCAAAACGCCGTGAATGGTTACGTTATCGCAGTACACGAGATGCGTATTCCAGAACGGCGAGTTTTGCAGCGTGATGCCCTCCAGACGCACGTTCGTGCAGCGGAACAGCTGGAAGAGGGCCGGACGTAAAAATTGCGTCTCCCATTCCACAATGTTGCTTTTGATATCCATAAGATGACGGTTCAGGTCAAACAGCTGAAGCTCTCTTTCGGTAGAAGGACGTCGTCCCGCCTTGCATTCACGGTATTGCTGCCACCAAGCGGCGCCTTGACCGTCGATGATGCCGCCTCCCACGATCGATATATTCGTCAGATCCGCCCCATAGACGAGCGGAGAATAGCCGTAGCATTCATACCCGGACCAACGGGTTTTCACAAAGGGATAATCGTCGGGGTTCGTTGAGAACAACAGCTTGGCTCCCGAATCGATATGGATCGTCATATTGCTTTTCAGATGAACGGCGCCGGTTAAATAGGTCCCCGCCGGAAAATAGACCGTCCCGCCACCGGCAGCCTCGCAAGCCTCCAGCGTGCTTCGAATAGCCTCCGTATTCATCGTTACGCCGTCTCCGACAGCTCCGTATTCCAATACATTAAACACAGTCATGATGTCCCTCCTGATCATGCGAAAGGCCTCTCGCCGCCCTCCATGATTCTCTTTTAATATATTACTCCTATTCTAGTATCTATTAAGAGGGAATGCCAGACAATCTCCCGAATTTAACCGAAAGCGCTCAGGAACCGGAGATTAAGGCTCAACGGATAGTCTTAATTTAACCTCGGCATATTCATTATTTAACCTGTATCCCTCGAATCCCATGGAACACAAGCTTTTTATGAGGTTAGCTTCCTATTTGTTATCAATCACAGACGGCATCATCATAATCAGCTTCGTTCCCTGCTCGGGTGCACTCTCGATTCGCAAGCCGTAAGACTCCCCGAATACCATTTGAATACGCCGGTGCACGTTCAGAATCCCGATGCCGCCCTTCTTGCCGGCCTCTTCGTCCGCCAACCGGTTCGCATTTAATTTGGCCCGCAGCCGTGACAGCTCCTCCTCGCTAATGCCGATACCGTTATCCTCGACGCTGACCCAGAACATGCCGTCGTTCTCCCCTGCGTCAATCCGGATAAAATGATAATCCTCCACTCCGTCGGGGAATGCGTGCTGGAATACATTTTCGACCAGCGGCTGCAGGGTAAGCCGGACCATTTTATGCAGCAGGTAATCCGGCTGAACGGCCACATCGACTTCAAACTCGCGTCCTATACGATGACGGATAATGACGAGATAATACATCACATGCTTCAGCTCATTGGCTATCGTGATTTCCTCCAGGTTCGTTTGAACCGAATAGCGGAGCATATAGGCCAGGGAATTGACGATTTCGGATATTTCCTCCGAATCCCTGATGAAAGCGTAGCATACGATCATTTCCAACGTGTTGTACATAAAATGAGGATTGATCTGCAGCTGCAGCGATTGAAGCACCGCCTTTTGCCGTTCAAGCTGCATTTCCTGATGCTTCAGCTCGACCTGATACACCTTTTCCACCATTTCGGACAGCCGGTTGACCATGAGATTGTAGCGCATCATGAGCTCTACCATTTCATCATAGCGCTCCGGCAGCGGAATGACAGCCCAGTTGCCTTTCTCCGTCTGCCGCATACCATTCTTCAACACCTGGATCGGCTCCGTAATGGATTTGCCGAAACGGTATGCCAACAGCAGCGCAATGCACAGCGTAAACAAGCCGACGATGATCGTTGTCGTACGTATTTTGGATACGGGCTTGCGCAGCTCGTCGAGGGGCATGGAAACAACGAGATTCCAGCCCGAATAGTCGGATTTCTGCGACATGTAGATTCGCCGAATGCCATCCTCCGTATTATCAACGAGCGACAGCTCGCTGGCGCTAAGCTTACGCTTTAGGTCGTCGTTGACGAAGGAGCCTACCTTTTCGCGCTGCGGATGGTAGACGATCTGCCCTTTACCGTCCAGGATAAAAAAGTATCCTTTAGGCCCCAGCTCGACTCCTTTCCACATCGCGGCGAGATCCGATACCCGCATTTCTATCGCAAGAATTCCTTTGGGTGCCGGGGACGACAAGCCTTTAATTTGCCGGATGAGCGTCAGCATGGGGGACCGTGTGTCGTTCAATATACTGTGATTTAATATACTGAGACTGCCGTCCTCATTGGTATTGGCACGGTAATAGCTCAATTGCTCGCGTATATCATGGGCGCTGAACGATTGTTCCGGCACATCGTAGAAATAATAGGCCGCATTCTCATTGAAGCTTATGATATAGATCGAGGCGATTTCCGGATTACGGATAAATACCGGATCGACCCCTGCCTCCTTAATCGTTTTGCGGTATTCAAAAAACTCGTAAAACTCCGGCTTGGGCGGCAAATCCAGGAACCTCTTCACCTCTCTGTTCGTCAACAAAGAAACCATCGAGCGCTCGTACGATTGCAGATATAGATCGGTATGATGGACGGCGTTAGCCACAATTTGCGTCATTTGATTTTTCACTAATACATCCAACTCCTGCGACGAAGTGGTGTAAGAGAAGATGCCGACACTCGACAAGGACAGGACGATGACGACTAAAAAGTAAACAAACAGCTTGCGGTACACACTTCCACGCTTCATTTGATCCCCATTTGACTGCGAAATTCGGACGGCGAGATGCCGTACATTTTTTTGAATGTTTTGGTGAAATGCGGATAATCGTCATACCCTACCAGCTCCGCCACATCGACGATCCGGATATGAGGAACGGACAGAAGCTCCTTGGCCTTCTCCATTCTCCGGTTAATCCGGTATCGGACGAACGTTTCGTTGGTCATTCGTTTGAATAAAGCGCTGAAATACGTCGGAGTCAGACCGATCATCGCCGCAACCTGATCGAGCGTAATATCCTCGGACAGCCGGCTGTCGATGTAAGCCTTGGCTTCCTCCATCGGATCTTTGTAGTTCCCTTTGCGGGTTGCAAGCAGGCTGAACGCCATCTGACGAAGCCGTTCTTCAAAAGAATCCAGCAGCGACTTCGTGCTGGAGCCTTGAAGCTCCGGGCTCACGTATTCCTTTAATACGCCTCTTGCATGAAACCGTTTGATCAGCATCGCCGTGCAGTCCTCCAGCAGCTCCTTCAGCTTGGCCAAGGTGAAATTGGCCGATAGGCAGTACTGTCTCCACAAATCTGCGAGCCGGGTCAATTCATCCATCTGAAGCGACCAGATGCACTGCTCCATCGCATCGATCCATTCAATATACCGGGAGACGGAGAAGTAGCCTGTCGCCGATTCCTGAACCAACTGCCCTAGCATCTTATGCAAGTCATTTTTCATCAGCGGCTTCAATAAATAATGCTTAACTCCATAGGTCATCGCCTTTTGCGCGTACTCAAAATCGTTATGGCCGGATATAACAGCGGTCTGAATATGAGGATAATCGCTATGTATCGCCTGACAAAGCGCTAATCCGTCCATTTTGGGCATGCGAATATCGGTCAGGACAATGTCCGGCTCCAATGCTTGAATTTTCTCCAATGCATCCAAGCCGTTCTCTGCCGTTCGGATCCCTTCAAAGGAAGGGGCATAGACCTCTGCCATTTTGACCAGTCCCAAACGAATAATCGGTTCATCATCAACGATGAGCAAATGCATGGAAGTCAGCTCCTTTTGCAACGGTCATAAGAAGAATCCTCTCTTTGGGAAGCAATCGTATCGTTTTATTTAAAAACGGGTTTCATATAGGTTGACGATTCCTTCCCTGCGGTTATAGCGTTGGGTAGCTTCTTTGATGATTTCTTCTCCGCCTTTTTGCCTGTACTCCTGGATGACCTTAGGCCAATCGGTGATAGGCTCTTTGCCGTAAATCATCTTGATGATATGATCCATAATGAGTCTCGGAGCACCATCCTGCGTAATTGGCGCCAGATCCTGGTATTTGGCGAATGAAATCAAATCCGGATTAAAGCCGATGCCCGGCAATCCCTCATATTTGACAATATGGTCGAGCGCAAACAGCGTATCCCGCCCGTTCTGATCCAGCTGCAGCCGCATTCTATTGGCTACGGCGTCATGAGCCCCCCACAGTGTGCCGCTGCGCCAGCCTTCTTCTTCTATCGCTTCCTTCGTTTGAGGAAATTGGTACTGGATCCTGCCGGCTACTGTCGTATAGGTATCCCCTTCAATGCCAAAAGTAAAGAATCTCTCCGCCTCCGGCGTCTGCATCCAGTCAAAAAACTGTATGATGCGCGCCGCTGTGTCCGGCTTTACGTTCTTATTAATGTAAAAAGCCGAAATGACGGGCGTATAGTGGAAGTACCCGCCGGTACCTTCCGGACCTTTCGGAGAAGGGATAATATCTACTCGTGCCGAAGGAACGGCCTGCTTGATCGAGGTGCGGAAATCAACCAGACCGATCGCATTGGACGACCAGATTCCCGCCTTGCCCGAGCGGATATAGCTTATAAAATCCGCCGACGAGATCGTCGCGAAATCTTTGGCGATCAGCCCCTCATCCAGCATCGTCTTGTAGGTTTCCAGCGCTTTTTCCATATGCTTGACATCAAAAAACTTGGGCACAACCTGCCCGTTCACCACTTCAAACTGATCGCGGTATGGCAGCACGTCGTAAGCTCCGAGGATGATGTCGGCGTACTTCAGGTTCTCCCTCATTAAATAAGGATGCTCAACTCCCAGCTTCTTAAAGGCTCTGAGCACATCGAGAAACTCCTCCACCGTCTGCGGCGGCTTGAGACCTGCCTTCTCCAGCAGATCCGACCGGATAAAGGTCGCTCTTCGGGAAGGGTTCGTCAAATAGGTTGGAATACCGTACGTTTTTCCGTTGTAGGATACCGCCTCCCATGCATCCTTTGGCACGTTCTTGAGCAAATTGGGGGCATACTGCTTTAACAAATCATCGATCGGCATGAAGACGCCGGCCTCTACCGACCCCGACATGATCGTACTGGTAGGCGTACCGTTGCTTCCGACGACATCCGGAATGCTGCTGCCTGCAAACATGACCGGAAGCTTCGATTCCTCTATCACCTTGACTTCGAGGGAAGTATGGGTCAGCTCCCCCAGCTTCAGTACCCACTTTTCCCGGCTCAGATCCCCAATCCGCGAAAAATATCCGCTGCTTGAGGTCGTCGTGTAAGAGATGGAAAATTTCGCAGGCTTGTCCTGCTCAGCCGCCGGATGCTTTGTTGTATCGTCGTGGAAACAACCGGCAGTACCAGCAGCTGCAATCGCTATGATCATCCATGTGCCGACGGTTCTTTTCATACGATTCCCTTCCATCCCAAGAATTGAATAAGCTGACCCCACAAAAAGGGTACATTGAGGGCAGCCCTTAAATTTTACATTGTATTGTGGTAAGCAAGACATACGAAAGGGCTGCCCGCAGGTTGCCTGTTCACCTGAAGTACAGCCCCTTTCTTCACCGGAGTCCCCTGGGAGCAGACGCTAGCTCGGGTACTTGATCTCTACCTTCCGTCCCTCGGCACTCGATAATTTTGCGAAGTGCACCAGGGTCTGCGATTTCAAATAATCCGCACCGCTGGTTTCCGAATCCCGCTGCTCCTTAAGCGATGCCAGGAATTCCGCCAACGTATCAGAAGTATCTACCCCGCTGTAGTTGGTAATCGTTTCCTTGACCCCATCCTTAATGAGATGGATCTCCTGATTCTCGTATTGGATCGTGCCCTCCGTTCCTTCGATCCTCCAGTTGCCGTGCCAAGGCGTCTGTTCCCCCCTGGAGGCGATAGAACCGGTATAGCTGACCTTCACACCGTCTGCCATCTCCAGGAGAGCGCTGGTGTTAATGATGGCGCCTTCTTCATCCCATCCGCCGATAGGATTGTACATGTCCGCGTAGACGCTTTTTCCTTCCTCGCCGGTCAAATAACGGATCATATCAAAATGATGGACGCCGATATCGTCCAGCAGGCTGACCGTATATTTGCGCTGCACATGGTGATATCGATAAAATACGATGTCTATAGCGGAAATCCGTCCGATAGCGCCTTCATCCAGCAGCTGCTTCAATTTGCGCACGGCGGCGTGGCGGCGGTAATTCTCGGCGATCATGAAGGGAATGTTCTCCTTAGCGGCACGCTCCACCACTTCGATGGATTCTTCGTAATCAAACGATATCGGCTTTTCACACAAAACCGGCAGCTTCTTATCGAAAGCGGCGTTGTTAACGACCGTATGCGCCATCGGCGAGGTCACATTGACGACGAAATCCAGCTGCTCCTTCTCCAGGGCTTCGCTAAGCGATGTATAGAACGGGAACGGATCGTCCCCCATCTTCTCCTTCATCGAAGCATCCGTCTCCACTACGGCGGCTAGTAATCCTTTGTCTCTCAATCTCTTGTACCACGAAAAGCCTGCGCTTCCCAAGCCAACCAAAAGTGCCTTCATCTTCATTCTCCCCTTCATTGGCTTATCGCCAATTCTGTATTTTTATGAATTCAAGCTGAACCCGTAACGCTGCGCCGCGCTGTTATACAGCCAATCCTTTGCAAGCTGAATCGCCGTGTCATAATCAAGCCAGCCCGCTTCGATCTGCTGATATAAATATTCACCCATCAGCTTCTTAATAAGAAGGATTTTTCCGTAGCACCATTCGATATTCCTTGCGTCCGACACGATAAGCGAGCTTTTGATTCCAGGTAACGCTTCCATACGGTACTGCATGATATCGCGGTAAGTGCTTGCACGGAAGTTAAACCACCACATGCCGCCTACATGAACGTTAGGATAGTTCCAGGCCGCCTGCACAACGTCAAGATTGTTCAACTCCGAAGCAACGACCAGCTCGAAGGAAATGCGGTAGCGAGCAAACAAGCCCGACAGCTTCGCTATGCGCAGCGGGTCATTGACAGGTATGGCCGTGTCGCACCAGGAGCGTTCCACGCCGAGGAAGAGCTGCAGGAACATTCCGTTCTGCTCCAATATCCCGCAAATCGTGTGAAGTACCCGCATCATGAGCTGATCCCGCGTTGCCGTTTGCAGCGGAACCTCCTCATTAGCCTTGGCATCGTAGCCGGGAAGCGTCGTCATGATGCCCGGACAGCCCCACTCCTTATAGGAAGCTATCAAATCGCGGATCGATTGAGTCACTTCTTCCAGGGCTTGCTCCCGCTGATCGGCCTGATGAATTTGCTTGGTCCATTCGAAAAGTCTGCCGTCAACGCGCGGAATCAGAATGGCGTCTCTGTTCATATGGCTGCATTTCGCGTGATCCGGCATATTCGTTACGAAAGCGCGAATGTTCAGCTTGTCCGCCACCTCCTGCGCCCAGCCCGGGCGGTCGTTGGAAGCACGAACAGCGGCATCGGCTTCGCGGATGGATTGAGCATCGCGGATTTCGATGCCGTACAAATCTTTGAATATATGCGTGAATACCCAGTTCATTAACGTATTGCGGCTCGCCTTGTAAGCGGATAAGAAAGACTCGATGCGCTCATCCTCTGGCAGCTCCATCGCTTGATCCGGGTACCCGGCGGCCTGCATCTCCCGGTTTAACCAAAAATAATGCGCAATTTCCCAAAAATCACGGGCACTCAGCTGCTGTCCTACCAAATGGGTATGTGTATCCAGAACGTCAAATCCCATGATCTCTTCAATGAATGCTTTCTGGTTTAACATGAGCTTTTGTTCCCTTCTTTCATGAAATGAGGTTCTTCCCCCATCATACTACTTGTACTCAACCGCTTCCATGGCTTTACTTAAACTAGAGGTTGTGATTTTTTACGATTTAGTTGTCATAAAACAAAGCACTCCCCTGAAGTTCCCGTCAGAGGAGTGCCCAAAGTCTGTACTATCAATGAAGAAATATTATTGCTTCGTAATGCTGAAATTGGCGAACTGTATATTCGCTTCCGTCATGCCGGAGAAAATTTTGCGGTAAATCCCCCACTTGGGACGATTGAAATCCGCTCCGTCTCTCCACATATCCTTGCTTCCGCTATAAGACATCAAGGTCGTTCCGTCCAGCTTCTTCAGCGTCATCGATACCGTTCCGTTATCCGAGTTCTTCACGGTTACCGTAGCTTCTACCCAAGTATTCAGGACATTGGACCAATCCGTTGAAGCAAGCGTCGTCACCTGACTCATATCGGCCCCTATCGGACTGTGGCGGAACGTCAGCTTGTTTTTTTCAACCGAGAAGGTCAAAATTGGCGCGCCGTCATCGCCGCCGGATGCTTTCAGCTGAAAAATGTGGCAAAAGTTCCCCGACGGCGGCATCTGGAACCCGTTCAGCACTTTAAACTTCCATTTATACGTCATCGTCGTCCCGTTGGTTCCTTTGACGGCGCTTGGAGAGCTGTTATAAGCCTTCAGCTCGTTGCGCTGCCGATCCGTATTGGAGCCATCGTAGTCTCCTGTGCTGTTCAGCTTGAACTGAAATACGTTGCCGACCGGTGACGAGGTGGTCTCCCAAATGTGGCTTGCATCCCCCGGTCCGTCAATGGGGTCGGAGCCCAGCTTGCTCTTGAAGATTTGATAAGCGTCCTGTCCGGTATTAGGCCCATCCGAATCAATAGTCGTTGTGGTTGCGGCCCAGGCTACCGCAGTTTGCAAAACCATTGCTGATACTAACAAAGCTCCCGCTACCATTGTTTTGACCTTTTTCTTCATTATCCAATCCCTCCTGATAAATAAATGATTGCTTGCAGCCATACGGACTTGCGAACCTTCCTCCCTGCAGCAGCTCAACAAGCTCTAAACCTATCCTTGACTGGTTAGATGACTCCTCCTTTCCGAAGCCGATTTTATGTTTGCGCTTACAAAATCGATCTTAAAATAAACACGGGATGGATAAAATGGAAAAATTTATGGTAACCTGTTCTTTTTTATGTTTCCGTACTCTGAGCACTCTATAAGGCAGAGCGCAGTATGGGCTGGCGGCTTTTATCCCTCAAGGCGTATTTCCAGTGACCCTTTATCTAAATTTGTCTGAATTTCGATCAAAAATTGAACATTCCTTGAACAAACCAACCATTTTATGCTATACTGATATTAAGAAAACACTTACAAAGGAAATGGAAGTGACCATTATGACTACGAAAACAGCATCGGTTAGCGGCGTACGTCAAAATGTGAAGGATGTACAACGTCTTGTCAACTGGATGACGGCTGCAGCTTGGGGCATTCTTGGCATTGGTCTTGTCTTATGTTTATTTAATTTACATCACTTTAGTGATCGTAACACGTCCCTCATGGTGGGAGTCGGCTTCTTGGTAGGCAGTGTTCACATTTATGTGATTCGCACCGCCATTCATCTCGTTCATTCCCGTATGCTGGATGACGAAAATGACAAAATTCAACAATAGTTCCACAAAACCTGACATATTTTCACATTTTACCCCCTTTAAGAGCGATCTTAGAGGGGTTTTTCTTTTCCAAAAATTAATAGTCGTCATTTTCGTGAACTTTATATTACAGAAAAAAGACGAAACCTTGACGTATTTGTTAACAACGGCGAAATCTCGGTTAATATCTGCTATCTTAAGAAATAGCTAAGAACGTTCCACATTTCACAACCTGCTTTATCCGAGCGTTCGAGAAACTTAAGGAGATGATATTACACATGCGACTAACGAAAAAAGCTGCTCGGATTGTGACTCCGCTGATCTTTCTGACCATGCTGGTGCTTCTCTCGGGTTGCGAATCCATTATGGTTATGGACCCGAAGGGCCCTATCGCCGCTGGTCAGAAGGATCTGATCATTACCGCTTCTATCTTATGCGGAATCGTACTGGTCCCTGTGCTCATACTGACCGCTTACATCGTATGGCGGTATAGAGACAAACCAGGCAACAAAGCTGCTTACAAACCGAACTGGTCGCACAGTACGATGATGGAGGTAGTATGGTGGGGGATTCCTATTGTTATTATCATCCTGTTGGCCGCTGTTACGGCTCGCGAAACGTATGCCCTGGAGCCATCCAAGCCGATTGTTTCCGATAAGAAGCCGATCACGATTCAAGCAACCTCTCTGGATTGGAAATGGCTTTTCACCTATCCTGAGCAAGGCATTGCAACCGTCAATTACATTGAAATTCCTGAAGACACACCTATTAAATTCGAGCTTACTTCCGATGCTCCGATGAACTCCTTCTGGATTCCACAGCTGGGCGGCCAAATGTATACAATGTCCGGCATGGCCATGACCTTGTTCCTGCAAGCCGATGAACAAGGCGTTTATTACGGAACCGGAGCGAATTTCAGCGGCAAGCATTTCACCGATATGAAATTCCAGGTACACGCTACATCGGATGAAGATTTCAATAATTGGGTTAAAGAAGTGAAGCAATCCTCGGGCCCGTTGACAATGGACGGATATAACCAACTGGCTGCACCGGGTACATCAACCAAGCAGTACTTCTCTTCCTTCCCTGAGGGACTATTCAATAAGATCGTGACGAAATATGCCGTAAATGGAAGCACTCATGCCCATCATGGTTCTGCCGGCAGCGAACCTTCTGCCAAGCAGGAGCCGTCTAAAGCTATTCAGCCTGCAACAACCTCGAATCCGCATGCTGGACATTAACACTAACGAAAGGAGGCATACACATGCTGGATAAAATAAAAGATTTTGCATCCTGGTTTTTTGTAACAGGCGATCCGATGATTTTAGGAGCGCAAGTCAGTATTGGGCTCGCTATGGTTGCCATCGTGTTCGTGCTAACCTATTTCAAAAAATGGACTTGGCTTTGGCGCGAATGGCTGACGACCGTTGACCATAAACGTATCGGGATCATGTACATCCTATGTTCCATTCTAATGCTATTCCGCGGCGGCGTCGACGCCCTGCTCATGCGTCTTCAGCTTGCCATGCCTGATATGAAATTCCTGGAGCCGGAGCACTATAACCAGATCTTTACGACACACGGGGTTATCATGATTTTGTTCATGGCGATGCCTCTTATGTTCGGTCTGTTTAATATCGTTGTGCCGCTTCAATTGGGAGCGCGCGACGTTGCTTATCCGTTCCTGAACTCCTTGAGCTTCTGGATGTTCTTCTGGGGCGCTATGCTGTTCAACGTCTCCTTCGTCATCGGCGGTTCGCCGGATGCAGGCTGGCTTGCGTACCCGCCGCTTTCCGAGCTGTCTCACAGCCCGGGTGTCGGACAAAACTTCTATATCTGGGGTATCCAGATTTCCGGTATCGGAAGCTTGGCGACCGGTATTAACTTTATCGTAACGATTCTGAAAATGCGTGCGCCAGGCATGAAGCTGATGCAAATGCCGATGTTCTCCTGGTCCGTATTTTCCAGCTGTATCATGATTATTTTCGCTTTCCCTATCTTAACCATTACCTTGGCACTGTTATTCATGGACCGCTTCCTGGGCGCTCACTTCTTCACGCTTGACGGCGGCGGTAACCCGATGATGTATATCAACCTGATTTGGATGTGGGGACATCCGGAGGTTTATATCGTGGTTGTGCCGGCATTCGGTATTTTCTCCGAGGTCGTTGCTACCTTCTCCAAGAAAAAGCTGTTCGGATATAATTCCATGGTTTTTGCCATGATTATTATTAGCGTACTCTCGTTCTTCACTTGGGTGCATCACTTCTTCACCATGGGCTCGGGTGCCGACGTTAACGTCTTCTTCGCCATAACGACGATGGCTATCGCGATCCCGACGGGGGTTAAAATATTCAACTGGCTGTTCACGATGTTCCGCGGTCGGGTATCCTATCCGACGCCGATGCTGTGGACCGTAGCCTTCATCCCATGTTTTGTTATCGGCGGGATGACCGGGGTTCTGCTGTCCGTAGCGCCTGCAGACTTCCAGTTCCATAACAGCTACTTCCTGATCGCACACTTCCACCAAGTATTGATCGGCGGCGTAGTGTTCGGTTACTTCGCAGGGCTGTACTACTGGTGGCCAAAAATGTTCGGCTTCAAGCTGAATGAGCATTTGGGCAAATGGGCCTTCTGGTTCTGGAACATCGGTTTCTATGTCTGCTTTATGCCTCAATATTTCTTGGGTCTCGACGGAATGACTCGTCGTACGACCGTTTACGATTTCGATATGGGCTGGGGCCCGCTGAACTTGATTTCGACTGTCGGTGCTTTCTTTATGGGGATCGCGTTCATTTTCCAAGTTTGGCAAATTGCTTACAGTATCAAGCATCATGAGCGCGACGTTACTGGAGACCCTTGGAACGGCCGCACGCTGGAATGGTCCATTCCATCTCCTGCACCTATGTATAACTTTGCTGTTGAGCCTCATGTTCACGATGTGGACGACTGGTGGGAGAAAAAGCAAAAACTCGCTCAAGGCATCAAACCGGAGCCTACTGCTCCGCTTGAACCGATTCACATGCCGAAAAACTCGGCGATTCCGTTCATCAAATCGACTCTTTGGTTCTTTGCCGGATTCGGTTTTGTATGGGGCTGGCTATGGCTTGCTATTCCGGCGATGATCGGTGTACTCATCTGCATGCTGGCGCGTTCGTTCTCGTATGACACGGACTACTACATTCCGGTAGATGAAATTAAACAGACGGAAGCTGCATTAAGGGGGGCGAAGGTCTAATGGCACATGCGGCAGCGCACGGCGGACATGACCATCATGACCACGGTCATCATGATCATGAGTCGCTCAAAACGTTCGGTTTCTGGATCTTCCTGATTACGGACTGTATTTTATTCGGTACTTTATTCGCTACCTATATCGTTCTTCATGGCAATACCAACGGCGGACCGACACCCAAAGAGCTGTTCGAAATGCCCGGCATTATTGCTGAGACATTTATCCTTTTGACAAGCAGCTTTACGAGCGGTCTTGCCGTACTGGCTATGCACAAAGGCAACAAAAACCAGCTGATCGGCTGGCTGGCCGTTACGGCACTTCTCGGCGCTTCCTTCGTTGCGCTTGAGGTTAATGAGTTCATCACTATGGTATATCATGAAGGTGCAACGATCTCGACTAGCGCCTTCCTCTCCGCTTTCTTTACGCTGGTCGGTACGCACGGTCTTCACGTATCGCTCGGTCTATGCTGGATGATCGGTCTTATGTTCCAGTTGAAAAAACACGGCATTACACCGGTTACCAAACGGAAAGTCGATGTTATCAGCTTGTACTGGCACTTTCTTGACGTTGTGTGGATTTTCGTCTTCACGGTCGTTTACTTGATGGGGGTGATGTAAGATGAGTCAACATAATTCACACGGCGCACATTCCGAATCTCACGGATCGTTGAAATCTTATGTCATTGGCTTCATCCTTTCGATCGTGCTGACCATCATCCCGCTCGTCGTCATCCTGAACCACATGTTCAGTGAAGGCGCAAGAATCGTCATCATCCTGATTATGGCGATCCTGCAGTTCGCCGTTCAGCTCGTATTCTTCATGCATTTGAAAGAAGGAGAAAACGCGCGCTGGAACATGATGGCGCTGGCTCTCGGGCTTGTCATCCTGTTGACGATTGTAGCAGGCTCCATCTGGATTATGACCTACAACCAAGTAGCACATTAATCCTGTTTGAATGAAGTTGAATGAAAGAGGCTATCCTTTGAATGATCGAGGGGTAGCCTTTTTCTTTGCATTTCGTGCAACAATTGGGAGCCCTTCCCCGTCTATGGTATTGTAATTGATTTTGTTACATTCGAGCTCAGACAAAAGGAGAACCAGACTATGAACAATGTAATGAAAAAAGGAATCGCTCTTATGGCCCTTTCCATGGCACTTGGCGGAGGAGCCGCTTATGCAGCGCCGAATATGATGCCTCTGGCAGAGGAACCGCAAGCCGTATCCGCAACCCTTGCGGCAGAGCAGATTCAAGTTACCGTTAACGGCAAAGCCGCTTCCCTTACCGGGTATCAAGCATCCGGTGCCCAAGAAGCTATGCTGCCGCTGCGCGCCATTGCCGAATCCCTTGGCTTCACCTTGACCTGGAAGCAGGAGGACTCTTCTGTAGACTTAAGCAAAGGTCCGCAATGGACTAACGTCAAAGTAGGCGACGACCGCTACAGCGTCAATAAAATGCTTAAAACGCTCGGGACTGCACCTGAATTGAAGGATAACACGATGTACGTTCCAGCTTCCTTTTTCCAAGAGATTCTGCACGCATCCGTCACTAAAGACGGTAATTCCGTTGCCGTATCTGCCGCAGAACAGAAAAAAACCGTACTGACTCAGGGCGTCATTACCGCTATTCGTGACGTAGACGGCCACAAAGCCGTTCAAATTAACGGAATCGGAACGGAAGGCACCGTACTGACTTTATCGGATGAAACTACATACCAGAAGGCGGACGGCACTCCGCTGACCTTCGCCGATCTGACACTCGGTCAAAAGGTCGAGGCCGAGCATTCTCTGGTGGCTACCTTGAGCCTGCCGCCGCAAACTCCGACTTATAAAATTACGGTACTGGACGGAGCCGACAAAAAAAGAATGTTGGGCAACGCCGGCAATATTGAAGAAGTCCGTACGAGCGATAGCGGAGCAACCAGCCTGCTGATTAAAGGTACCGGCTTGAACGAGCAATCCCAGAAGGAGATTGTGCTGCAAGTGACGGATCAAACAACTGTCGTCAATCTGAAAGGCGAAGCTGTAGATAAGAGCACTCTGGCAAAAGGCACTCGAGTTATCGCCTTCTACGATGCGATGATGACCAAGAGCCTGCCTCCTATCGGCAAAGCATGGAAAATCGTCGTTCAGCCTGCCGCTGAATAATTGAACCAAAGGTACCCAACCAATAGAAGTCTTCTTGATCTCCAACGATAAGCTGGAGCATCAGGAAGACTTTTTTCGTCTCCTGGGGTGTCTACCCGTTAGTTCGTTTCGGGACCTTTTTGCCCTCTAATAAACGGGTTACGGTACAAAAAATAGGCCCTTGTCCCCCTCACATATCCCCCTCCCACTTGAATATATTTAGTAACAAGCACTTTTTTCCCTTATTGTCCTGTCAACCGTCCGCTTCATTATGCATGAAACCAACCCATTTCAGGAGGTGTCCGACATGACAGAACCATTATTTACCGTTTCCCGAGAGGATTGGTCTCTGCACCGCAAAGGGTATCAGGACCAAACCCGGCATCAGCAAAAAGTACGCGAAGCGATTAAGCAGAACCTGCCTGACCTTGTTACGGATGAGAGCATTATTATGTCTGACGGCAAGCACATTATCAAAGTACCGATTCGCAGCTTGGACGAATACCGGTTTCGATACAACTACAACAAAAGCAAGCACGTCGGCCAGGGCGACGGAGAAAGCCAGGTCGGCGATGTGCTCGGCGTAGACCCTACCCCTTCTCAAGGTCCGGGCAAAGGAGAAGGCGCCGGCGACCAGCCGGGAGACGATTATTACGACGCCGAGGTACAGCTCGAGGAGCTGCAAACGATGCTCTTCGAGGAGCTGGAGCTGCCAAACTTGCAGCAGAAGGAAAAAGACAACGTAATGACCAAGGACATTATTTTCAACGATATCCGCAAAAAAGGAATCATGTCCAACATCGACAAGAAACGGACGATTCTCGAAAATCTCCGCCGCAACGCAGGAGCAGGCATTCCCGGCATTCATGGCATCAGTCCGGATGACCTCCGCTTCAAAACATGGGATGAAATCACCGTGCCCCAATCCAATGCGCTTATCATTGCGATGATGGACACTTCAGGCTCCATGGGCTCGTTTGAAAAATATATCGCACGAAGCTTCTTCTTCTGGATGACCCGGTTTTTGCGCACCAAATACGAGCATGTCGAGATTGTGTTCATCGCGCACCATACCGAAGCGAGGGAGGTTACGGAGGAGGAATTTTTCACCAAAGGCGAGAGCGGCGGTACGATCTGCTCCTCGGCTTATCAGCTGGCGGTAGACTTAATCGATCGGCGGTACTCCCCAGCCCGTTATAACATCTATCCGTTCCATTTCTCCGACGGAGATAATCTGACCTCGGACAACGAGCGGTGCGTCAAGCTGATTCATGAGCTGGTGAAGCGATCGAACCTGTTCGGATATGGCGAAGTCAATCAATACAACCGCAGCAGCACCCTGATGTCCGCTTACCGCAATATTCATGATCCGAAATTCGTGCATTATGTCATAAGGGAAAAAGGTGAAGTCTATAAAGCGCTGCGAACCTTTTTTCCTAAATCCGAGGGGAGGGCTGCACGATGAACGCCGACGATATCAAGCAGCTGGAATACGCCATTGCCGAAATTTCCGAGATCGCGACCGGCTTCGGTCTGGACTATTACCCGATGCGCTATGAGATATGCCCTGCAGACATCATCTATACCTTCGGAGCTTACGGGATGCCTACCCGCTTCAGCCATTGGAGCTTTGGAAAAACGTTTCATAAGATGAAAATGCAGTACGATTTCGGCTTAAGCAAAATATATGAGCTTGTCATCAACTCCGACCCCTGCTACGCCTTCCTGCTCGACGGCAACTCCCTGATCCAGAACAAGCTCATTGTCGCACACGTGCTGGCACACTGCGACTTTTTCAAAAATAACGCCCGTTTCTCCAAGACGAACCGCAACATGGTCGAGAGCATGTCCGCTACGGCGGAGCGCGTCCGGCAGTATGAAATCTTGTACGGCACCGACGAGGTGGAGCAATTCATCGACGCTGTGCTGGCCATCCAGGAGCATGTCGATCCTTCCATCTCCAAGCCGTACGATGCAACCCGCAGAAACCTGGAGCGAAAGCCAAAGAAAAAAGAAGTGCCTGCCGAACGCAAGCTTGGCTACGAAGACCTGTGGGACCTGGACAACGTGCCCTCAAAGCCTGCGCCTAAGGAAGAAACGCCGAAATTCCCGGCCAAGCCCGAAAAGGACATTATGCTGTTTATCGAGGAGCATGCGCCTTACCTTACGGACTGGCAGCGGGACATCATGACGATGCTGCGCGACGAAATGCTGTATTTCTGGCCGCAGCTGGAGACGAAGATCATGAACGAAGGCTGGGCTTCGTACTGGCATCAACGGATTCTCCGCGAGCTGGATCTGACCGAGGATGAGACGATCGAATTCGCCAAGCTGAACTCCTCTGTCGTCGTTCCGTCCCGGCACAGCTTGAACCCTTACTATCTGGGGTTAAAAATTTTCGAGGATATCGAGAAGCGCTGGGACAATCCGACAGAGGAAGAACAGGAGCGGTACGGACGTCAGAAAGGCCAGGGACGCCGCAAAATATTCGACGTCCGCGAATACGACTCCGACCTGTCCTTCATCCGCAACTACCTGACCAAGCAGCTCGTTGACGATATGGACCTGTACATTTTCGAGAAGAAAGGCCCTGAATGGAAGATTACCGACAAAACCTGGGCCCATATCCGCGATCAGCTCGTCTATTCCCGCGTCAATGGCGGCTTCCCTTATATCGTCGTCGAAAACGGCGATTACGAGAAGAACGGGGAGCTGTACCTGAAGCACTCCTACGAAGGCGTTGAGCTGGATCTGAAATATGTGGAGCGTACGCTCCCTTATATTCAGAAGCTGTGGGGCAAGACCGTTCATCTGGAAACGGTCGTGGAGTCGAAGCCTGTGCTATTCACCTATGACGGGAAGAAGCATAACAGGAAGTTTTTGTAAGAAGGAAAACCGGCCGAGAAACGTCTCGCCGGTTTTGTTGTGTTATTCCAGAGTAAACAGTTTGTTTAAGGATAGCTGCAAGTCTTTAAATACATGGGAATAGACCGTATCCTGCTCCATATACGCCTTCTATCCCCTTATCTCCTCATCCGTCTTTAGCAATGTCTCACCTATAGAGCGATGAATGACCAAATCTGCATAAGAATCCAAAGGAGTCGGGTCATAATTCACAATGACCAGTTTCGCTCCTTGAGCTTTTGCCTTTCTAGGAAGCTGGTTGGCTGGGCTTACCTGTAATGAGGAGCCCAACACAATAAACAGCTCAACTCCATCTATGAGGCTCTCTGCTAGCCGAAGCGAAGCATCTGGAAGCATTTCTCCAAAGAGCACGACATTAGGTCTGATAAACCCTCCGCAACTGCATGTCGTCATCGTGACAGGTGGACCGTACATTCGGGATTCATACTGCTTATCGCAGCTCATGCAGCGCATGCTCCCCAGATCTCCGTGCAGCTTGGCTATCCGCTTGGTGCCCGCTTGTTCATGATAACTTTCCACATTCTGAGTAATGATACCGCGGATAATTCCTTGCTGCTCCCAGCTTGCTAGAATGCGGTGTCCTTCATTGGGCTGATGCGAGTTCATCTCTTGAATACGCCATTGGTAGAAACGGACAAACTCCGCCCGGTTCGAATGGATAGCTTCAATGTCTGCGAGCTCGATTGGATTCCGGTTATTCCACATCCCCCGATCCGCTGAGCGAAAATCCTGCAGTCCGCTTTCGGTGGACATCCCGGCACCCGAGAAAATGACCGTGGCGTTCGATTCCAATAGCAGCTTGGCTAGCATAGCTCTCACCTCTATATCTCAGATATTAATAATTCCTCAAAAAAAAGCTCCCCTTACAGGAGCAAGGCTGATGAAGCCATTTCCTGTTGGGGAGCTATTTATCCGAAGCTCAATTATTGCTTGTTGAAAATGTCGGTCAATACCGGCACGATTTGCGATTTGCGGGATACAACGCCTTTCAACACCGCTTTGTTGCCGGACAATGTTACGTTGTAAGCCTGCTCTACCGCGCTGGCTTTGCTGCCCAATGCTACGCCGATGGAGTCGTTGTTCAAGATGTCGGTAACGACGAACAGGAACAGATCCAGCCCTTTGTTGGCGATGATTTGGGCAAGAGCCGCTTCCAGCTCCGCTTGGCGGGACAGAACGTCGTTCACGTCCACAGCGTTCACTTGAGCGATTTCTACTTTGCTGCCGCCCATTTGGAACTCTTTGGAGTCCAGGGAGATCAGTTGAGCGATCGTTTTGTCGCTCAGGTCTGCGCCGGCCTTCAGCATAGCCAAGCCGTATGTTTCAAGCTCCACGCCTGCAATTTCAGCCAATTCACGAGCCGCCGCTACGTCTTGAGCTGTGCAAGTCGGGGATTTCAAAAGAAGGGTATCGGAAATGATGGCGGAAAGCATCAAGCCTGCGATTTCTTTTTGAACCGGTACATTGTTTTCCTTGAACAATTTATTCAAAATCGTTGTTGTGCAGCCTACAGGCTCGGCACGATAGTACAACGGATTGCTGGTTTCGAAGTTGGCGATACGGTGATGGTCGATAACCTCAGTAACACGGACTTTCTCAATGTCGCTTACGCTTTGTTGACGCTCGTTGTGGTCGACCAAAATAACGTCGTTCACTTCGTTAGCCACAGCTTCAACCAAGCGCGGCGCGCTTACTTTAAAATAATCCAAAACAAATTGAGTTTCGCTGCTGATATTGCCAAGACGAACAGGCTCTACGTTAGCGCCTAATTTCGTCTTCAAATCAGCATAAGCAATAGCCGAGCAAATCGAGTCCGTATCCGGATTTTTGTGACCGAAAATCAATGTTTTTTCCATTATTTTACTCCTTAATCGTATTTTTTGCTTAGAAAAGTATATCATAGAATGATTTCCGTATCTAGATTATAACCCTGAACCTCCTTATTCCCATGACTTTACCATGAATATTAAAATAACCCGACAAAGTAGTGGGCCATGGCTTCGAAAGCGGCTCAGGCACTTTGCGGGGAGGCTTAACAAGAAAGCCCTCGATTTGCTATAAAAGCAAGCTCGAAGGCTTTCTTCCTAATACGTCGGATCCCAGCCGTCGCTGCCCGCCAGCACGCTCTGTGCGCTCATCGCACCCGCTTGCGATGAGGTCAGCTGCCCTGCCCAGCTGACTCTGGAGGCTGCGTCTGCTCCGGGTCCTGTAGAGCCGAATTCTTTGTACCTTGCTGTGCTCTGGTTCGCCGCATTCCCCCAATCATCCCAGCCGGCAGGCTTGATATGGGTATCCATCCAGGTGTACAAATAGGTGACCGAGGAATAAGGCCGCCAAGGGCGTCCCAAAGCGACAGTGTCATTCCCCGCCCCGCCGGTCGTCAGGCTGCTGGTAATGAATACGTAGCCGTAAGCCTTGCTTTGGTCCGTGGATGCGGCAGTGACATAGCCGCCGTTCTTGCTCTTCAGCTCGCAGTTCTCGAAGACGGCCGTAGCCGACCCGAAGACAAAATCGACCGTACCCTCGATGTAGCTGTCCCGGTAATACTGTCTTCCGCTGCCGTTGGCATATAACGTGTCCTGATTGCCGAGGATTCGCACATTGCGGAAGCTGGCCCGGTCCCCTCCCACGTACAGCGCAACCGCCTGCCCTGCGGCCGGTCCCGCCGTGTTCTGGAACGTAATATTTTCCGCCGTAAAATCATTGCCGTAGACGAATACGCTCGAGCTGTTGGTCGTTCCTCCCGCTGAGGAAGCGCTGTCGTTATAGGTGAGAATCGTACCGGCCGCGCTTTCGCCGAGCAGAGTGATATATGGCTTATTGGCCGGGAACGTAAGCTTCTGATTGTAGGTGCCGTTCTTCACATAAATCGTCCTGGGGGTCGTATTATTCACCGGAATCGCATCAATGGCCGCTTGAACGGTCGTGTAGACGCCCGGGCCGCCTGCGGCATCAACGATTAATGCTCCGGATGGCACGCCGGACGCTGCCGGTTTCACAACGATATCATCCAAATAATGAGACCCTGCCGAGGAGTTGGGGGTATACGACTCCAATCCGTCAATGACCGAAACAGCGGAATAAAAGGACGCCTGGCTCACCTTCTTGACACCATTCAAATACACGTCTGCTTTATCGGTGGCAGCGTTGGCCACAATCCGGATGCTGTACCAAATGTTCGGCTGGTAGCCGCTTATCAGCGTAGTATAGGTGTTGTCCGCGTTGCGGTAAGCAATGCCGCCGGATATCGTTTCAATGGAGACGGCAGGCGTATTACCGCTTAACAAGCGGATTATCTTCGTATTATTCACCATTGCCGGCTGCATAAATTTCAGCTCCAGCTCCGTCGTTCCCGTCTGTGACGCAAACGTCTTCTTCAAATTGACCAGCCCGGTTGTACTGGTATCGTTCAGATAGACGCTTTTATTCGATGCGCTGGGCACGTTAACGACCCTAACGGTACCTCCCGCTTCGGATAAAGTATATCCCGAGGGTGCCGCTCCTGCCGTGCCGCCGTTAAAATCATCATCCCACAAAGGGGCAGCAGCATACACTTGCCCTGCAGGCAGGGCCGAAGCCAGCGAAACCGCCAGCAGCGCAGCGCCGCAAACCATCTTCCACCATTTCAGCATATGGACCATCCTTTCTGCTATTTGCGGATTTTACCTGCGCCTGCGGTTTTGAGAACATTGGCGGGCACAGTTGACGCGCTGTCTTTGATATAGGAATAGTAGTCTGCCGGATTAAACACGCTTCCTCTCGTATCGGTTGCCCCGGTGCAGTTATCCTTGATGTTGTCGCTCGTAAATACAATATCTCCCGGGGTAGCCAGATCGATCTGCGTGACATCCTCCGAATCCTTGAAATAGTTGCCTTCGACCAAAACATCCGCATCGTTATGGCTTGTAATACCATAGTCCCCAATGTTCAGATAATAATTGTTGAACACATGGACATCGGCTCTATTGACCCTTGGGTTCCTCTGATTCGTTCCGTTGAAAAAATTATGGTGAATCGTAACGCGAGGCCGGTTCGCATAACCGTCCGTCCCTATGCCAATCGTTTTGTTATGGTTGGATAGCACGGTGTTGGACAAGGTGACGTAGTCGCCGCCCTTCACAACATCCATCAAGCCATCCTCCATATGCGTTAGCGTGCAGCGGTCAATCCAAACATGATGGGCGCCATTTTGAACGGTAATCGCGTCCCAATCCCCCAGCTTCCCGTCCCAGGATTGGAAGGAGTCTTTAATGGTGAGATTGCGGATGATGACATTTTTTTCGTTGTTCGTTACTTCCAAGCCCCCGTAGACCAGCGCTGCGCTGGTGCCCAAGCCGATGATCGTCTTGTTCGATTTTACTTTCACCTTATAGCCCCAAGGCGACATGGAGATGGTCCCTTGAACGCGAATGGTAAGCGGATCTGCCGAGTTGGCATAAGCCTCCAGCTCCTGCTGATTCGTGGCTGTCACGATCGCTCCTCCCGCTCCGCCTGTCGTGCCGTTTTGCCCGAGAGCGTCGTAGCCTGCCCAGCCGATAGGGCTTAAATCCTTTACGATAACCGTATAGCTGTCCCCTCCGGAGGAATTGCCCAAAGCAACGTTCGTGTTAGCGCTTACATCTTTCTTATAGACACGAAACCTCACGGAATCGCTGTTGACCATGTCATCTCCGGTATCATACCAGCCGGACAGCCAGCTTGGCAGCGTTTTTCTTGAGTCCCATGCCACATAGATTTGGGCTTTTACCAGCACCTGAAAAGACAGCAGTGTAGAACCTGTGTAATTCTTGGAGCTCGCTGCGGCTTGAAACCACTGCCATCCGTAATATGGATCAGGCATCGTAGTGATGGTCGTCGCGCGGTCTCCATATTGCTTATCCCCAGGCTGTAGGCTGTATTGAAGTGACCAGGCTGCGGCATTCGCGCTGTCGTTTATGTTAATGTTCTGAACAACCCCAGCCTGCGTAACCGCCGCCTGCGCTTTTGGAATGGGTGTCCACACAAGCAGCACTGTGCATAACGCGACCCACAGCTTCAAAAATGAACTCCATGATCCCTTTTTCATTCTCATAACCTTTACTTTACCTCCTTCAGGTTTCATAATGATCTAGCCTTTACATACCATAAGGATTCGTTGCGGGAGTCACCTCCTATTGGCTTTCGGATGGAATTGCCGTCTCCGGCCAGCATAATGCATAGAGGAGAACGGAATCACACCGATTATCACCCTTGTAAGCGTAAACATCTATAGTCCGTATATAACCTCTTCCTTTCCGGCTCCCATTTTTATGAAAATACCTCCGAGCTAACCTGACTCTGTGCTTCAGTTAACTTTTCCCAAAAATGTATGGTAATAAAGTTTTTCAAAATTCCCTGTTGCATCACAAAGGGATGAAAGACGCCCATGTCGAAAAAGATAAAAAAAAGGAATCGAGTGGAGGATAAATGTATGGATTCCGAATGGAGCCGACTTAGCACAGAGCTTCCCGGCTGGGTGGAAGCAAGCCGCAAGCAATCATCTCAGGGGAAAGTAGCATCTTACATTCCGGAGCTGGCCCATGCTCCTTGGGATGCACTCGGAGTGACCATCCTGGACGGTTCTTCCGGAAGGGTCAACGCCGGGAACCATGAGCTGCTTTTCACATTACAGAGCATTTCCAAAGTATTTACACTGCTGCTTGCCTTAATGGATAAAGGAGAGGACAGCGTATTCGCCAAGGTGGGTATGGAGCCTACCGGGGACAACTTTAACTCCATGCTGAAGCTGGAGCTTGTCGATCCGGGAATTCCGTTTAATCCCCTGATCAATGCCGGAGCCATCACGGTCTCCTCGCTTATTGACGGAGATACACCGGCTCAGAAGACCGAGCGCATCCTGTCGTTCTTCCGGGAGCTTGCCGGCGATAGCTCGTTAACCTATAACGACGCCGTATTTCGTTCGGAGACGGCTACCGCTCACCGCAATCGCTCGCTGGCTTATTTTCTTAAAGCCAATGGTGTGCTGGATGCCGATGTAGAGGAAGTGCTGCAGGTCTATTTCAAGCATTGCTCCATCGAAGTGAACTGCTTGCATCTGGCGAGAATGGCGTTGGTGCTGGCTTATGACGGCACCGATCCGCAAACCGGCCGTCAGCTTATCCCCCGCCGTTATGTGCAGATCGCCAAATCATTTATGATAACCTGCGGGATGTATAATGAATCCGGCGCCTTCGCCATTCGTGTCGGGCTTCCGGCCAAGAGCGGCGTCTCCGGGGGTGTGCTTGCCCTCGTTCCGGGCCGATACGGTATCGGTGTTGTAGGTCCTGCATTGAATGCAAAGGGGAACAGCACCGCTGGTGTTCATTTGCTGGAGACACTTTCGGCTGCTTTTGACTGGAGTATTTTTTAATCGTAATGTCAGGGCTTATCCGCAAGAGGGGACAGGCCCTCTTTTACACCAATTGGAAACCCGTTCCAGGTAATCTTAAGTTAGCGGTAATAACTAAAAGGACCCTCTCGCCAACCGGCGGGTTATGGGTCCTTTGGTGTTTATAGCTCTCAATCCATGGCGCAACATTCGGATGTTATTTTAATTCCACCCATTTCTGTCCCTGCTTCACAGGAACATAATGAAGAAGACGCTCCACCAGGAGCTCAGGATCGGACTCAACCACGAGCAGTCCGAGATTTTCCTCGCGCATAAAGCCCTCTCTTATGGTATGCTCCAGCATGGCGATGAGAGGATCATAGAAGCCTCTTACATTCAATAGCCCAATCGGCTTCTGATGAATTCCGATTTGCGACCAGCATGCGGCTTCGAACAGCTCCTCATAAGTTCCGAGGCCGCCCGGCATGCTGATGAACGCATCGGATAAGTCAGCCATCAGCTTCTTCCGCTCGTGCATGGTACCTACTTCGTGGAACTCGGTCAAGCCGGTGTGGGCGATTTCCCCGCGAAAGAGGCCTGTTGGCATAACGCCAATCGCTTTTCTTCCCATGGAAAGCACTTTATCCGCAACACGGCCCATTAGCCCGACGCTCGCTCCGCCGTAGACCAGGTCGATGCCGCGGGCGGCCAGCACCTCTCCCAAGCGCAGTGCAGCAGCCTCGTAATCGGTATGGTTCCCGGGATTAGAACCGGAGAAAACACAAATACGTTGAATATTGTTCATAGTAACCCCCTGCTCATTTCCAATACAAAAATCATGATCGATAATTGACAATCGTTCAATTCCTATAATTATAGCAAATTATGGAGGTCAGGGCATCCGCGTTTTAATGGCTTAACGCATAAATAAACCTCCAAATGGCTTGGAGGTTTATCCTATCCTTATTACGCGATTGGAACTAGTGTTACAACGATTGTTCCAACCGGGCTTCTGTTAGCGGATGCACCGCTTATTTAGCACCTTGGCCCCTTCATTATGGCGCAAGCTGCTTATAAATGACTCCTATTCGATCCAGCTCCGCCTCTGCCTTGCCGAAGAAGCCGGCAATATAAGAACCGTCCGGAGCCTTGAAGGTTGCAGCTGAAGACGTCTTGGTGCCTCCGGACAGAACATTCCCCTTGTTCGTCTTGAATTCCAGGTAGAAGATTCGGTCATCGCCGTTCCGCTGTCCTTTATGCGCCGTAATCTCCTTTATATACTCGTCATTAGCCAGCTGTAATGCCTGATATCCGTTGGTGCTCGCACCGCCTGCCGTCAACACCGTACCATTGCCGAACGTTAACCGGAAGCCGTCCACACGGCTCCCCGAGCTGAGCTCTACCTTGGTTATTTTGGATTGGGCAGGAAGATGATCCAATTGATTGAAGAAATTACCCCCTGATCCTCCGAAAGGGCTGCTCACGGACACATTGGAAGCTATCGTGTACTGGAAGACAGCGGAGACGGGATAATGATCCGAGAGCTGGTTGCCGCTGCTGTCCGTAAATTTGGTATCCTCCAGCTTATAGGAGGTCGCCTGCAATTGAACGATGCTGCTTCCGCGATACAATATTTTATCGACGACTTCGTAGTTCGGTCCGTTAAGCTGGCTCGAATCCATAAGCGCATCCCCGTCGGGAGGAATGCTGCCGTTACGCACCAGCTCGATCCAGGCATCCTTCAGATGGTTCTCATCCAGCAGTTCCTCCATCACATCCCCGCTGCGGGTATACCGGCAGTTCGTATCCCCCATAACAATGACGGCGTTCCCGTCCGAGTACGTTTTGATGTAATCCTTGAGCTGACGGATGTTATCCCGGCGTGCATCCATCGAACCGCTGTCTGTCCCTGCATCGGCATGAAGTGTGTACACGTCTATATTGACTCCCGGCTCCAGCTGATGTCTTGCCACATCGAAGCCCTTGGGCGTCAATTGATCGCTTCCGTTATCGAAGATGCCGTAGGACTTGTTCCATTTGGTACGGATAAAATCGGTAAAAGGATACCTGGACATTCGGTTGAGCCCGCTTCCTATTCCGGCTGGTCCGCTCGTGGTAGAAAGATACGGAAGGGTCACGTATTTGATGAGATCATTATGGTAGTTGAAATCCTCTTGGACTACGACGATATCGTAGTCGTTAAGCAAAGGGCTGATTTTTTGCGTATTAGCGGCCGGACTTCCGCTTGATACCACATCGGGCAGCCCGGCCACATTTAGGGACAGCACCGAAAACGACTTGGGGGCAGCAGATTCCGCCGAGGCAGCACCCCCGAATAAAGATCCGATAGACAGCATCATTACGAGAGCGCAGCAGCCTTTCTTCAACCTGTTCATCCATCACAACTTCCTTTCCTGAGATTGGAATGTACCGCTTGCTTTGCTTCAATCAACCATGATCAAATTACCGGACAAGCTTGCTTCCTTCAGCATATTCGCAGGTTCAGGATCACCTCCTCCAGAGGCTGTTTCATACCCTATGGGGTATGAAAGAAATTATGCTCAAACAGGAAAGAGGAGCTTACTACATATGGCAATAAGCTCCTCTTGATGCATCTTAACTATGGCATGATTTACTTAAACTGGTCCTTCTGCTGCTTGACGATATCCCAGACGTCCTTGGCCAGGAACGCTTTATCCTTGTTCTCCGAATACCATTTGTTCATATAATCCTCGAGCTGTTTGCCGCCCGCTTTATCCCAGGCCGATTGCGCATCCTTGATGGCCTGCTCCGGCGAATACTTGCTTCCGCTGATGATCGCCTTTACGTAAATATCCGTCATGTCCTTCAGCAGGCTCGTATGAATCACATTGAGATCATTCGGGAACGGAGGCATATGTTCGCCGATTGTAATCCCCGGATATTGTCTTGACGGGTCCAGATATGTTTTTTGAGCTTCCTTATACAGCTCAAGTCCCGCCTTCTGCTCCGGCACATCCGGGTTGAACTGGTTAACCACGAAGCTGCATTTGTCCGTCGCCCGGGTCAGGAACATTTCATAGTCGCCGGCATAGCCGACCTCATTTTTGGATTTGGCCGGGTCGATAATTTGCGGACAACCGTTCGCGCCTTTTTTCCAGTGAACATTCTCGTCTCCGAACGTAATCTTGATGCCGGTTTCCGGCTTCATCATAAAGTCGAGATAGCGCATGACCGCTTCAGGGTCCTTCGCCTTGGCATTGACAACCGTCGTCATTTGGACGGGATTATCGATCGCCCCGGTAAATTGGCCGAACTGCGACTTCGGATAAGGCAGAGGCGCAACTTCCGCTCCAGGGGCATTTTTCTTCAGCGTAGCCAGATCATTGATCGCAAAGTCAAACCAGCTTACGCTGGAATTAATATAGATACCGATCTTGCCGTTCAGGAAGTCCTGCTTCGCCTTTGCTCCGTCCTTATCGTTGATGTAGTCCTTGTCGATGATGCCGTCATCGTAGAGACGCTTTTTGAAGGAAAGTGAAGCCAGCTCATTCTCCCATAAACGAACGACCTTCCCGTCCTTGATCCCCCAAGAAATCTGGCTCTTGGACATGGAATCGCCGAACATTTCATTAAGAGCCGTCTCCGAGTAGGTACTGATGTTCATGCCGTAGGTATCCTTCTTACCATTGCCGTCCGGGTCCTGATCGGCGAACGCCTTGGCCACGGTCATCATCTCTTCGGCTGTCGTCGGCATAGGCAGGTTCAGCTTTTTCAACCAGTCGGTACGAATGAAGAACACATGAAGCGGTGAGGCCTCCTTCAGCTTGCCGATTTCGTAAAGCTTGCCGTCCGGCTTGGTACCGGCTTTTTTCAGTTGAGGGAACTGAGTCAGGAGCTTCTGGTATTCCGGCATAAATTTCAAGTAATCATCCAGCGGAAGAAGCTGCTTTTGTTCATACACTCCGTGACGGAATGGCGTATTATATTCGTTAATAACATCGGGTGCCGAGCCGGAAGCGAACAGCACGTTCAGCTTCTTCGTGGACTCGCTGCGCAGCACCGGTACGTACTTGACATTGACAGGCCCGTTCTGGTTAATCCATTTGGTCCAGCGGTTTTCCTCATACGAGCCCTCCGATGCCGGAACGGCTCCCCGGTCATACATCGTAACGGTGATATCCCCCCGTTTGGCAGGTGCCTTGTCGTCGGTTTTGCCGGACGCTGCAGGCGTCTCCTTCTTGTCGGTACATCCGGCGAGAGCGGCCCCCATAGCCAATACAGCAGCCAAGCTCATCCCTACCCATAGTTTCTTTTGGTTCATGACCCTTTCTCCTCCTTGAATTTGTTAGAGAGCCTTGGTAAGAAGCATGCGGAAACTTTGCAGTACAGCCTTTCTTTTGCGGTTAACCCTTGACCGACCCCAGCATAACACCTTTGACAAAATACTTTTGCAGGAACGGATACACCAGCAGCATGGGAACCACCATGACGACGACCCCTACCGATTTGATCATTTCGTTCATCACCAGCTGCTGTTCGACGATATCCGTGGAAGCGGCCGCCAAAACATCGTTTTTTTGCAGCATGGCCTGGACAATGACCGTTAAATTTTGCATGTCGCTTTTGTTGATATACATCAGCACGTTCATGAACGCGTTCCAGTAGCTGACACCGTAAAACAGAGCCAGCGTAGCCAGCATAGGTAGCGACAGAGGCAAAATGATGCGGACGAGAAGCGTCGTTTCATTACAGCCGTCGATTTGGGCGGCCTCTTCCACTTCGTGGGGAATGTTCTCGAAGTAGCTCCGCATCAGAAGCATATTATAGGTACTTATCAGTCCGGTAAGCCAGATGGACCAGTAAGAATCTATCAGCGAAAGGCTTTTGACAACCAGATAGGTGGGAATCATCCCGCCTGAGAACAGCATCGTGAATACCATCGCAAGGACCATATATTTGCGCCCGTACAAATAAGGCCGGGAGAGCGGATAGGCCGCCAGAACGGTGCAGAGCATGCTCAGGGTGACGCCTCCGATCGTAATCCATAAGCTATTCAGGAACGCCTTGACAGCCGGAGTTGCAATGAAGAAAAATTTATAAGCAGTGAGCTGAAAACCGACCGGCCACAAAAAGACATGTCCGGATTCGACAGCCCCCCTTTCACTGAACGATACCGCGATAATATGGAGGAACGGCAGCAAGCAGGTTAAGGCAATAGCCGCCAGAGCCATATAATTGAGGGCGTAGAAGCATTTTTCACCGGTTGTCGCTTTCATGCGATCCCTCCTTCCTTTCATTTAGAACAGCGCTTGATCGAATTTGCGGGCAATCCAGTTGGCCAGAAGCACCAAGGTGAAGCTGACGACCGATTCGAACAGTCCCATGGCGGTGGTCAAGCTGAACTGGGCCTGCTGAAGCCCGATTTTATATATGTAAGTGCTGATGACCTCGGATACACCGGCTACGGCCGAATTTTGCAGGTTGTAGACCTGATCGAAGCCGACCTCCATCACCCGACCCATAGCCAGAATAAGCAGCAGAACGATCGTATGGCGAATGCCGGGAAGCGTGATATGCCAGATCTGTCTCCATTTAGTGGCCCCATCCATGCAGGCTGATTCATACAGCGAGGGGTCGATAGTAGTAAGCGCCGCCAAATAAATGATGGTGCTGAAGCCCATCTCCTTCCATACACCCGAACCGACAAAGATCGAGATCCAGGAGAACGAGTCATACAGGAAGGTTTTCGGTTCCATATCGAACAGCTTAAGGATTTTATTGACCGAACCATAGTCGGTAGCGAACAACGTCAAGACAATCCCTGACACGATAACCCAGGAGAAAAAGTGAGGCAAGTAGACGATGGTCTGGACCCATTTCTTAAACCACATTTGTCTGACTTCATTCAGCAAAATCGCGAGGGCAATGGGGATAGGAAAGCCGAACACCAGATTTAAAAAGCTGAGCCAAAAGGTATTCCATATGATTTGAACCGTATTGGCGGAGGAAAACAACAGCTTGAAATGCTTAAGGCCGACCCAGGGGCTGTGCAGAATGCCGTCAGCAAAGTTATAATTTTTGAAGGCAATCATAAGTCCGCCCATCGGGATGTATTTGAAGATGATATAAAAGGCGATGACCGGGATCAGCATGATCCAAAGCGGGATATTCTGCTTCAGCCTTCTTCTTCGCTGCAGGAGGGGAGATCTGCGCGCTTCGCTTGTCGCGACGGAGCCGGGAGCGCCTCCGGTATTTGCTCTCATGACCGCATCACTCCTCATTTCTTTGGTTAGATCATTTCTATACATTCATTATAAAAGGCTTTCAGCAGGCAACCCTTAAAAAATGTTAGACGAATCTATAATTTCATTGGATCGTTGTTATGTTTCTGTAAAGATCCGTATCCGTCAAGCCGGGAAGGCGTATCTCGATCCGCTGCCAGACTGCAAAGCCGCATCCCCTCATACAGCTCATTGAAAAATATCAATCAGCTCCTCACGGGCTGCATGCCCGTCAGGCAGCGCTTCCAAAACGTCCGTAAATGAAATCCAGCCACTACCTTCTTCCCTTTCACGAGAAGGTTATCGTAAATGTACGGTCAAACGGTGTCATCAGATTCAAATGCACATATTGGCATCCGGCGGGATGCTCGTCCTCCCGCAGTACGGGCAGCCAATGCTCGTACGCCCCGCCTGCAATCTCCAATGCATCCTGCCCCTCCGCAATGCGGGCGGCCCCGCTCTTCAAAAAGAAGCTGCCCGGCCCCGCTTGGTGCAGGTCTTCCCCGGCGATATGGGCCTCCGCACTGAAAATAAACGTTAGCTGCGTATAGACATCCTCCAGCTCCTCCGAGCGAAGGCGAAGCTTCCACCCGGTATCCCCCTGCGTCAGCTCCGCAGACAGCCTAAGCGTCTGCTCGTGCGTAAGAGGACGATGCTGGTGCGGCAGCAAGTACCACGGGCTCAGCCGAAGCCGGTCCGCCGGGCTTCCCGGGAGAAGACGATCCGGAATCGGCCCGTTATAGCCTTTGGTTCGTCTTGCCGTGAGCTTGAAGGAATTCATCCCCTGCTTCTCTGCCAGATCATCGAATTTGACAATACCCGGGGAAAAGGAAGTGCTCAGCTTGACCCCGAGCAGCCTCACGTCTCCATGCCGCAGAGAAAAGAAAGAAGGCGATTGACTCATCAAGGTCACGCTCGTTAGCCCTTCGCGAATCCGGACTATCGGCGCTCCGAAAGCCAGATGCATGCTGCTGTGCTGGATGCGCTGATGATGTCCCACGCTATCAAGCTGCCGCAAATGCGCTGCTATCGGATGACCGGCGTTGATGAATTTCTTATACTCCTGCGGCAGCTCGGACCGGTCTATGCCTGGGAGCTGCTGCAGCTCAGGAACCAGCAAATAACCGAGCAGCGCGCTGTTGTTCACAGCGCCGGGCTGCTTTATGAACGAGGCAGCATAATCCGACATCGCTGCGAACAGCGGGTCCCGGTCCATCGCCGCCATCAAGCGGTAAATGAGCGCATAGCTGGCTAGATCCGCTTGCTGCCCGTAATCCTGGCGCCCTGAATAGTCGGTCACAACCTCGCCCGACGGGTGGACCAGGTATACCATCATCCGAAGATTGCGGCGAACGGCGTCCAGCCACTCGGGACGGTTCAATGTACGGGCCGTATGGTACAAAGCGATATCGCTGACCGCATTGTAAATTCCGTTGCTCCGCTCCGTCCACTCTCCGTCTGCGGTGATGTCCATCCCTTCGTTCAGCCACTCGTCGGCCCTTGCGGCCAGCTCCGGACGTCCGAACAGCTCATACAGCAGGCCAAGCGCCGCTGTAATCACCCACCGGTGATTCGGCGTATGACAGCCGCCGGTCAGCATCGCCGGGATCGTGCGCCCGAGGAACAGCTTCAGCTTGGAGATTACACCGCCAAGCTCTGGCCATCCCTCTTCATGGGCCTGCAGCAGCTGAACCATCGGCACAACACCGCCGATGACGAAGCCGGTATCCGGCGGCGAATGGTAATTCGTCGCGCCGAGGGAGATCGTCCCGTCTGCATGCTGACGGGACAGCATAAACTGCGCTGCCTGCTCCAGCGCCTGAAGCAAGACCTCATCGCGGTAATAGCGCGATGCCGGATTCACCAGCGCTGCCGTCCATACAGCCATGAAGGCTGGAGTGCCGAGATGGTTCGCCTGCGCGGTGCCGGTATCGTCAAGGATCCCTCCCGCATATTTGGAATGCGGGTCATGAACCTGACGAAGCAGCGCCTCCTGTGACCATTCATCGTTCATAGCCGTTAACCGTTCCATTATCGGTTTCACTATCGTCACTCCGTTCCTAGGATGTCAGCCGTTCTTTGCGAGCCGCCATTTTACCCGTGATGAGGGCATGACTTCGGTGAATGTCCTCCGGCTGGCACGCCGCCTTCAATTCATACACCTTCACCTTGGCGGCATCTATCGCTTCAAGGAAATGGTCGAAGTAATCCATATCCTTGCTGTGGACATAGGGACACCAATGATCGGACAGCTCCAGCGTCTCATGGATGTGTACCCCATAGATGTAAGGCAGCACCAGCTCCAGCTGCCGCAAATTATCGTACAAGCCCATACGGTCCATCATCATCGCATGACCGATGTCATACCATAGATAAACCGGACTGCCCTTCAAGCCGTCGCAGATGGACTTGGCCTCCAGCAGCGTCGGCATCTGATAGCAGCGCGACCGCGTCTCAATACCTATTGCCACGTTCCAGCCTTTGCGGGCTGCATAGCTGCAGGCCTCCTCCAGACTGTCCTGAATCCGCTTGGCATAGACCGGACTCAGCCGCTCCCGGCGTTCGGACATCTCCGCCCACAGCCGCGCATATTCCGGAGATTCCTTGCCGCGCTCCCGATACAGCCGCTTAAGCTCTGAGTCGATATTGGTGTCGAACGGCACTTCGCCCGGATGGACCACGACCGCCTTCGCCCCATACCGGTCTGCATATTCCATGGAACGGATTAACAGCTCCACGGAGCGTTTGCGCTTGGATTCATCATCAAAGCCGAGCATGACCGAATCAGTATCGTAATCCTTATCGTCTATAAATGGAAATACATTATGTACACTGGATACATGAATGTCCCCGTTCTCTATCATCGGCTCTATTGTGGCCAGCAGATCATCGTTCACGTTATAATTCAGCTCTACGTACCGGAACCCGAGCTCCTTGATCTCCTCGATCATTTCCTTCCCGATCTTATGCCGCTTGATGTTCCAGCACGTGGAAAACGAATAGGCTCCTTTATCGTTCATTTTCTGTTCCCCCTGTCTGCTCGGCTATATCACTTAATCGAACAGCTGTGCCAGAACGCGCCGAGAGATTGGATGCTTCGATCAGGCGGGTCAAATCAAGCGCCAGCCGGATATTTTCCTCCGCGATCGTGCCATTTTGAATATGCGATACCCATTGCTCGAAGGCAGACGGACGGGCGGCGGGAAGCTCCTGCTCCTGCCAATCCGGAGCCCCCTCCTGCTGCAGCTTCACGCTCTTCACCAGCAGCCGTTCATCGTGACGGGAGAACAGCAGACTGCCTTCGGTTCCGTGCACCTCAATGACGAACGGAGAGAAGGGATTGACGAAGCCCGCTTCTACAATTGCCATCGCCCCGCTTGCATAGCGAAGTACGGAGACGGCATTGTCCTCAACCTCGCGGCCCGTGATGTGGCCGAAGCTTGTGCTGACGCTATCCGGCATGCCGAGGAACAGCCTGGCTAGAACCATCGGATGACAGCCCAGATCGGTCAAAGCGCCCCCGCAGCACTGCTCCAGGCTGAAGAAATGCGGCGGAAGCCATCCGTTCGGAGCCTTCCCCGAAGGCAAAGCCCCGTTATGGGACAGACGCACCCGCACCAGCGTGAGCTGCCCCAGCAGCCGTTCATTCAAAATGTTCTGTACCGCCAAAGTAAACGGCATATTCAGCCTGGGCAGAGATACGGTCAGCTTGACTCCCGCTTCCTCCACCGCCTCCAGCACGTCCAGACATTCCTGCGTCGTAGGAGCGATGACCTTCTCCGTAAAAATATGCTTGCCTGCCCTGGCGGCGGCAGTGATTACCTCGTGATGCATGCTCGTCGGAGCGTCGACAATGACCGCATCGATATGAGGCTGTGCCAGAAGCTGCTCCAAATCGTCGTAGAACATGACGCCCCGTTCGGCCGCCTGCTCCCTGCCCCGATCCGCATCTTCATCCCATACGGCTACAATGTCCGTATCCGGGTGCTCTAAAGCTTGCTTCGCATAATCCTTGGCGTGAACGTGCCAAAAGCTTAGCATGGCTATCTTGATCATATCCCGCTCTCCTTGTCGTCAAAATAGACGGCCCGGCCTGTCCGGTTGGATTCATAGATCGCTTCGAGTATTTCCGATACGACACATGCCTGTTCCGGAGTGACCAAAGGCTGCTTATCATGAATGACCGCGTCGATCCATAGCCGGATTTCTTTATCCTGCATACTCTCTTTCTTGCCCTCATAAAAGTCCGCGCCCTTAGCTTCAAACTGCAGCTGATTGACATATAGACGCGAGTGCTTTTCCCCGTTAATCCGCAGTCCGTCCTGCATGTCCGCTCCGCCTTCCGTACCGCAAAGCGTGCATTTCGCTTCCTTCACATCCAATACGTTCAGCGCCCAGCTGGATTCGAGCATAATGGTTGCTCCGTTCTTCATAACGATCATCCCGAAAGCGGAATCCTCGACCTTGAACTTGGCAGGATCCCATGGGCCCCAGGCGTTGGCCGCATTCTTCCTGGGGGACAGCTTATGATAAGCCGTTCCCAACACCACCCTCGGTTCATAATTATTCATCAGCCATAAGGTCAGATCGAGCGCATGCGTACCGATGTCAATTAACGGCCCTCCGCCCTGCTTCTCTTCGTCCAGGAACACTCCCCATGTCGGAACCGCCCGTCTGCGGATGGCATGGGCTTTGGCAAAATAAATGTCACCCAGCTCGCCATCCTCGCACAGCTGCTTCAGATATAGGCTGTCCGCACGAAACCGGTTATTGTAACCGATCGTGAGCTTTTTCCCGGTGCGCTTTGCTACCTCCACCATACGGCGGGCGTCAGCGGCCGTCTTCGCCATCGGCTTCTCGCACATGACGTGCTTGCCCGCTTCGAGAGCCGCAATCGATATTTCCGCATGAGAGTCGTTAGGGGTACACACATGAACAACATCTATCGAAGCATCGGCCAACAGCTCTCTGTAATCCTCATACACTTTTGCTCCCGGGGCGCCGAATGTCCCAGCCGCTTCCTGCGCCCGCTCCATGGAAATATCATAAAAAGCGGTGACCGCCACCTGCTCCAGCTTCTTCAGGCTCGGCAAATGCTTGCCTGTCGCGATTCCCCCGCAGCCGATTATAGCGACGTTTACTTGTTCTCCCATTAGCTTCTTGGCCTCCTATGAATGTTCAAATAGTCTATATGGATCATTATAGGCGGACAAAAAAAAGAACCCTTAAAAATTTATAGAGGAATCTATAAATTCATTGGGTGTGTGTAAAAGCTCTGTAAAAGAGTGGAGCTCCCCTGCGGTTCAGGGAATGGGAACCCTGCGGTACTCCTTCGGCGACATCCGATACTGCTGCCGGAACACGTTGGTAAAATAATTCGGCTCATCAAAGCCGACCGCGCAGGCAATTTCAAATATTTTCATATCGGTATTGCGAAGCAGCAGGGCTGCTTTTTCCATACGAACGCGGGTAACGTAACGGGTGAAGCTCTCTCCCGTCGATTTCTTGAACAAGACGCTAAAGTAGCTTGGATTCAAATGAATATGGGAAGCCACATCTGTCAATCGGCATTCCTCGCTGTAATGCTCTTCGATATATTTGACCGCCCGTTCAATCAAATTATCGCTTTTGGAGGCCTGCCAGTTATTAAAGAGCAGTACGAAGCCTTGTACCTGCTCCCGAGCCCACTGAATAACCTCACCTGAGGACCAGTCGCTCTGCGGCATATGGTAGGGGATCCCGGTTGTTACGGCGCCTTCCTCCGTTTCAAATTGATTGTGAACGGTATTGTGCATGGCTATGGATAACGACAAGGCATACAGCTTCATCTCATCGGCCGACATGGATTGCAGCTCCCCGAGCATCCGGTCCAGCAGCTGCTGAAGCTGCTCCGCCTGACCTGTCATGATGGTGCTTATAAGCTGCACCTCAATCTCCTTCACGCGCGCTTGATTCAAGGACAGCGATGCAGAGGTTCCTGCTTCGTCGGCAGCCGCCGACAGCTCCGGCTTGCCGTGATCGGCCCTTTTCATCTTTGCATACAAGCCGGCCAATTGCCCGACCTGGGGCTCTACTCCCATCGAAACCCAATGCAGACGAAGATTCAAATATTGGAGAGCGGAGCCCTCTATCGATTGACGAATCGAATTCCCGAGGCTTAGGCGCTTTGAAACAAGAACGAACCGGTCGTGTTCGATTAGGATAAGCCTGGCCTCAAGTCCTTCTGCCCGAAGCAGCTCCTCGACGATGTTGGAAAGCGCGAATTGGATCAGACTCAAATCGCTCTTGCCATACTGCTTCTTCGCCAAATCCTCTTGATCCAGCTGCAGCTGCCACAGCTCGGTTCCTTCCAGCAGCTCCTGCAAGCGGGAGGCATCCTGCGGCGTATAGGGCAAATCGAGCAGGGCCGCACGAAGCGTCTGGTCCTGCTCCAGCCTTTGCTGAAGCTTCCGGCTCTGCTTCTGCGCATACTGCTCGTAGAAGCGCTCCGACGCTTTGACCAGCACCTGCCTCACATCCTCCTCTGTGCACGGCTTGATTAAGAAATCCAGCGCGCCATGGCGGACGGCCGCTTGGGCGTATTCGAAATGCTTGTAAGCCGTCAAAATGATGACCAGCATATCCGGGTATCTTTCCCGAAGCCTCCCTACAAATTCAATCCCGTCCATCATCGGCATCCGGATGTCGGTAAGCACCAGATCCGGCTGTACATGGTCCAGCAGCTCCAGCGCATCCTGGCCGTTACCGGCCTCCCCGGCTACGCTCCAGCCGAGCTTGCCGTCCTCTACCATCCGCGCGAGACCTTTACGAAAATGAGGCTGATCCTCCACAATCAGTACTTTACCGTTCAGCATGCATTATATCCCCCTTCTCTGCAATATCCAACGGCAGAATCAATCGCATCGTCGTGCCGCTCTCCGGCACGCTCATGATTTCCAGCCGGTAAGGCTTGCCGTATACGAGCTCTATTCGTCTAATTACGCTTCGTACCCCCAAGCTTTCCCGGCCGTCGCGCTGAGGCAGCGAAGCGCCGGGGCCGCCGAGCAGCTGTGATAAAGCCATAGCATCCATCCCGCAGCCGTTATCGATCACTTCGATTTCCAAGGCCCCTTCTTGCTTCCTTGCTTTGATCACCAGCACTTTATGAGATACTTTCTTGCGGAATGCATGCAGGAATACGTTCTCGACCAAAGGCTGCAGCAAGGAACGCATCATCCTGCAGTTCATCACTTCTTCCTCCACCTGAATCATCGTTTCCAGATCGGTTTCGAACAGCTCCGTCTGCACCTTGACATAGTTGCGGATTTGCTGAATTTCTTCCTTGACCGTCGTCGGCGTCCTTACAGGCATCAGCGAATACTTCAGCATTTCCGATATGGCGGCGATAAGGCCCGCCGTTTCCTTCTCATTTTGCAGATACAGCTTCCAATAAATCTCGTTAAACATATTGTGCAGGAAATGCGGGTTTAACTGGGCCTGCAGCGCCTTGAGCTCGGCCTCCCGCTCGCTGATCTGCGTCAAGTAGACCTCCTTGATCAAATGTCCCACATGCTCAGCCATCGCATTGAAGCTTTCGCCGATATAAGCCAGCTCGTCCTTCGTCTGCACTTCGATCCGTACATCGAAATCGCCGGAGCGCACCTTGCGCAATCCTTGCAGTAAATCCTTAAGCGGCCGCAGCAGCTGGCCCGTAGACAGAATGATCAGCACGCTGGCAAGGATAATGCTGATTAAACCGGAGAATACGATTTTTTGTGATAAAATCTGATTTTTTTTGCGAATTTCAGCCAACGAGGTTCCGCTCACCAGCTTGAATGATACCGTCTGGGATTCACTCTCGACGAACAAATGGTTCTCCATGAGCCGGGTATCGTCCAGTTGCTTGAGCATACGCAGCTTATCGCCGGATTCGGGCTCAACGTTGCTGTACAGCAAATCCTGGGTCTGATTGAATAAGTACACTTCGCCTGTGCCGTCCTTGGTCAGCTCCTTCAAGGAGCTGGAGAAGAACGATTCGTCAATAGCCATCACGAGCATGCCGTAGGTATGCAAAAAGCTGTTTTTCATCCAACGGGCGACGATGATCGTCTGACGGAAGCCGCTCGGTTCGACCGTGCTCGGCAGCGGCATGCTCATCCATACGAGATCTCCGTAAGAATCGTTGATTTTGGAACGGATAACCCGGAACACGTAAGCGTCGAACTTATTAATGGAGGAGCTGGTATAGCTGAAGTAGGAAGGATTTCCGTTCAGATCATATAAATACATCCCTGTAATATAGGGCGCATCGAACTTGATCTGATACATCTGCTCTTCGATCTGTTTTTTGTCATAATACAGATTGTAAGGGTCCACTGATTCATTTTCGTTGATGCGGATGATCATTTTCTCAATCTGCGGATTGAACACGATCGTTTGCGAAATCCGGCTGATTTCCTGCACCTTCAGCTCCAGCTTGTTCAACGCTTCATCGTTCGTTCGCGAAAACTGCTTGCTGATCTCTTCCTCAAAAAGTCTCAGATTATTCTCGTAGGTCAAATAACCGGTAATGCCGAACGATAGCAAAATAATAAATGACAAGCTCAAAATGAGCTTCACTTTAAAGCTCTTGTTAATGCCGATGATCCATCGATACCCAATTCCCATATCATGCCCCCTGTCGTTAGGCTGGAGCTGCTGTCGCTCTATGATAGGCCGATAGTATTATCCCCGTATTAACGAGATGTAAATATCGGATGATAGGAAAGCCCGAATCCGAAAGTCTTCGAACCCGGGCATAGAAGGTTGCGGCCATCTCCCGCAATGCGAGGTCGAGCCTGTTTTGCTGATGCTTTAAGGATCAGCCCTTTTTCATCACTTCAAAAATGATCGCACGAAGCGGTTCATCGCTGTTATTCTCCAGCCCATGCTTCCACCAAGGCTTATTCAGCACGATATCTCCTGCCTTGACTTGCCGCTGCACGCCATTCACCGTCATGATACCGGTACCCTCCAGAATAATGTACACTTCCTCATCCTCCCGATGACCATGGTACCCGATGGAGGAGCCTGGCGGGATTTCGCAATACCCCATGAACATGATCGGCGTGTCGAAATCCTCCTTGGAGAACAAACGTTTGCCGTAGGTCAACCCTTTGCCGTGGTGGCTGACACCCGGTTCCCCGAACTCCGCCTCCAAATAATTGCGTACGATCATCGGACCGTAGCCCCAGCTGGCAGACGTATCGACCATTTGCCCCTGCTGAATGGACTCCCTTGCATAATGAGCCAGCGCTTGATTTCGCAGGTAGTCCTTGGCGCTCGTCTCCGCCTCTCGCTGCTCCTCCAGCGATTGCAAAAATTCACTGAAGGCACCCGGCGCGTCCACATCGCTGAAATCGTCGTAATGAGCCGTCTCCCCATCCTTGGTCAAATAAATCTGGTTGTCGATCAGCTCCAGACAGCCCTCCGAGCCTTCTATACGCCAATTGCCGGACCAATCCGTTGTCTTGCCCTTGGAGCGCGTCGAGCAGGTGAAAGTGGCAGTGATGCCTGCTTGCATATCCATAACGATATGAAGCTGGTGCCGGTACGTCGCGAACACTTTGCCTACCTCACGCCCCGTCAGGTAGCGCACCAAATCGAAGTGGTGAACGACCAGCTCCTCCAATATATCCAGCTTATCCGGCAGAGGTCTGTCCGTGCTGCGGTAAAATTCCCCATCGACGGTCAAGATCGTCCCGATGCTTCCCTCCTCAAGCAGCTGCTTCAGCTTTCTTACGAACGGGAATCGCCGGTAATTTTCCGCTATCATATAAGGGATGCCTTCCTTCTCGGCCCGCTCCACCATTTCCTTGGCGTCCGCGTAATTATCCGCAATCGGCTTCTCACTAAATACCGGCAGCTTATGATCAAAGGCGATTTGATTGATATGTTTATGTACATGCCTGGGCGTAACGTTCAGCAGCACATCAGGCTTTTCCTGGTCAATAGCTTCCGCAATCGAAGTGTAAAAGGGCACTCCGTCCTCCTCAAATCGGCTTCGCTTGCTCTCATCGCTATCGGCGACCGCCAGTTCCACCTCGCTGTACTGATTGCGAAGTCTCCGGTACCACCCGGAACCGAACCCTCCCACTCCCACTAAAAGCGCTTTCATATCAAAACCTCCCACAGCTACAATTTTGTACAAAGCTACAAGTTCATCATAGGGATATAGGCCAAAATAATCAATCCTTTTTTCGAAAGCAGCAACGCCTCTCCAAGGAGGAAGAGGATCGATACGGATGACCCGCAAAAATGCAAAAAATAGCCTGGCCGGATGGCCTCATCCGCACCAGGCAGGTTACGTATAGATAAATTTATAACCGACACCATGAACATTAATAATATGTCTAGGGTTCGCGGGGTCGCGTTCAATTTTTTTGCGAAGATTGCTGATGTGGACGATGATCGTTCTCGTGTCGTTGAAGATTTCCTGTCCCCACACTTCCCGGAACAGCTCCTCGCGAGTGATCGTTCGTCCGGGGTTTCCCGCCAAATAGCTCAGCAGCTCATATTCTTTTTTGGACAACAGAATCTCTTCATCATGGACCTTCACCGTCCTGCTGACGGTATCGATTTCCGTGGCGCCGAATCTCAGCTTAGAGGATGCATCTGTCTTCTCGCTCTGCAGATGGGGCCGTCTTAAATTGGCTTTGACCCTGGCGATCAACTCATTCGGACTGAAGGGCTTCGTTATATAATCGTCCCCGCCGATTCCCAAACCGGTGATTTTATAATGCTCCTCTGTCTGGCAGCTGACGAAAATAATCGGAGCCGGTGAGATTTCCCGAACCTCCTTGCAGACCTCAAAGCCGTTTTTCCCCGGCAGCACAATATCCAAAATAATAAGATCGGGCCGCAGCTCCCGAACAAGCCTTATCGCTTCGTCGCCTCGATCCGTCCAGGCAACGCGGAATTGATGCGCTTCCAGATACGTGCTCATCAGCTCCCGAACCTCGGGGTCATCCTCTACGATGAAAATCGTTTGATCCATCACGAATTGTCACACCACCAAACAAATGATCGTCATTAATTGATTCAAGAATAAAGAATGTTATTCGATTGGTCAATGAAAAAACCAAAAGAAAACCCGGCGGTGTGCCAGGTTATCCTATTTTATTGGCTTTCAAAGGAAAGGGCCGTATCCAAAAAGCCATCCTGACGGTCCAGCAGCCCCAGATCGCTTTTCCCGTTTCCGTCAAAATCGTGAATGATCAGCTTCGCTCCCGGCTTTCCCCACGGACCAAAGGTTGACAGCAGCTGATATTCGTTTTCCCCTTTACGCAAATAAACGGTGAACCGGGAGGTCTCCGGGTTCCAGCGCAGCACATCCTCCTGGCCATCTCCGTTAAAATCACCGATTCGGATTTCTCCGAATTCATCGGGAACATTCAGCTGAACCCGGTTAGGCTTCCATTCCCCTGCCGTCTTATCCGCCGAAAGCTCCAAGCCTCCGATGGTACTCGGGCGAGAGAGTAACAATACCTTTTCTCCGCTAATCTCCGTCCGCTGCTGAAGCTCATTCTTCCACTCGCTCTTCAGCGGGTAAGGCTTTAACGATTTCACCTCGCCCTTGCTGATGCATAGGCCGTTAACCTGCCTGCGGTCCGTAGAAAGCCCGGCAAGCACTACATCGCCGTCCTTCTGCTGAATGACTTGCAGATTCGCCCAGCTGCGGGCTTCCGTTGTCCAGCTGTTCTTGAGAACAAACTGCCGTCCGTCGGACACGTAACGCTGGAGCTTGCCCCCCGGTTGAACAACCCATAGGGAGGCGCTCACGGCCGCATTAGTGCTGCTTACGGCTGCCGCCGCCCCGTTCGTATAAGTGACACGAGCCCATTCGGCAGGCTGCCCCTGAGGCTCATTACGCATCCCTTTGAAGGAGCCGGAAGCTACGGTGATCACTCCGTTCTTCACATCCCATGCAACGAGGTCGGCCTGGCCGTCCCCCGTAACGTCGGCAAGCATGAGTTTTTTCTGCTCGGTAAGCTTTCCTGAAGCCTGGGGCCCGGTTCCCGATTGGTTTCCGGCCCATTTCACACTTTGCGCCGGTGTGAATGGCACATAGTCATGAATGGAGTAAAACACGTAACGTTTGGCACGAATGCCGGTGATCAGCTTTTGCAGCACGCTTTTATCCTGATCCGGGTATTTATATTCCGGTAAACCGTCTCTCATCACCGGCTGCCCATTCTCATCCGTAACCGGAGTCAAATATTTGAATTCAAGAAAAGGATGGTAGAAGAACGAATTGATATTGTTTGTCTTGCCCAGCCGGTCGAGAATCACCTTTTCATCCTTGTTATAAGCAATGTAATCAAACGGCGTTGGAACGTAAGCCGCTCCCATGCTCGCCGCACCATATTTATCATTACGCACATTCATATATTGGGCAGCGGGAGAATTGCGGTTCACCTGGACATCCGCCTGGTAATTCAAACCGAAATAGGAGCGGAACAGCTCATCCTGCTCGGGAGTAGAGCGATAATGAGGCGATTCCCAGAATTCCGGCGTAAGCCCCGCTTTGTTGAGTATTGCCAGGCCAGCTTTCAATCTGGGCTCCGCGAACGCAGCCGATATCGTAGAGCTCTCTCCCGGCTCGTCGAATTCGTTGCCGATCCCGGATTCATGGTGCCCGTCGTCGCGACGCACGTTGCCAACCTGATGCGTATAACCGTGCATTCCGAGCACGGCACCGTCTTGAACGGCCTGCTTCAACAGCTTCTGATAGGCGGCCACGTAGGGATTATCCGTCTGGTCCAACGAGACGTCATAACGGGATCCGTCGGCGGGATAATCCAGCCAGCGCGGAATGACAGCCAGGTGGTACGCCACATGCTGGTCCCTTAAATACTCCATAACCGCTCTCAGCTTGCCGAGCTGCTCTATCGATCCGTACTGCCCGCCGGGGCCGATATCTTCGAGCCGCATCAGCACGAAACGGGGATTCGTCGATTCCCCCTCCACCCTGATATGATAAGAGGCAAACATCATAAAAATAATGAGTCCGGATATTGCATAACGCAGCCATTTGGAACGAAATATGGCGGACATTCAATCATCGTGCTCCCTTCTTGCTGTATAAAACGTAAAAAAGTTGCGCCTCACTTAAACGCTTTCCATTTTTCCTAGGATGATTGTATCAGATTTCTGTCTCGGCGAATACGATTTTCTTTCAAAATTTAAAGCGCTTCCAGCCGGTATCCTGCTTAAGGTTTTGCAAGTCCGCAGCCCAAAAAAAGCCAGGGTGCCTTCGCCCTGTTACAGGCGGCTCCCCGGCCTTCCGTTCCCTATTATTTCAACACTGCCGCAAACCGAAGTCTGCGGTAATCCGCCGTCCAATACTGACCGTTAAACAACTCGGCACGAAGGAGGGCGCAGCATTGCCTGTAAGCCTCCTGCTTCTCGTCCTCTGTCAAACCGGAGAAAAACATGCCGGCAAACGTACGAAGCCAATGCTCCATCCCCAATTCCCCGTCAGGCAGCTCGGTCGGGCGGTCAAAAAGCTCCATAGAGCGGACTTCAAACCCCTGCTGCTCCAGCAAGAAGCTGTACTCACCAATGGTGGGAAAGTACCATGGATTCCGCTCTTCCGCATCGATCCCCAGCGCACCCAGCACTTCGGCAATGGCGTGGCGGATCCGCCCCACGTTCCCGCTGCCCCCGAACTCAGCCACGAATCTCCCTCCTTGCCGTAATGCAAGGCCTACCGATTCGATGACCTGCTCCGGACGCTTCATCCAATGCAGCGCCGCATTGGAGAACACCGCATCAAACTTCTCCTGAAGCCGGAACGTATGCCCGTCAGCCGTATCGAAGGAAAGCATCGGATACTTGCTCCGGGCTTGCTCAATCATGTCCCGAGAGCTGTCGATTCCTTTGCATTCCGCCCCCAGACTCGCAATTTCATGCGCCAAATCGCCGGTTCCGCAGCCCAGATCCAGAATTCGTTCACCGGCTGCCGGAGCCAGCCAATCGATAACTCCTCTGCCCAGACGTGATACAAAACCGATCTTGCTGTCGTAAAAGGATGCATTCCACTGCTGCCCGCTTCCGTTCATGAATATCCGCTCCTCTCTTTGTCTCTTCCTCTATTATGCGGTATTTTGTTTATCACTTGAAATATATAGAACAAATCAATTTTATAGATAAAACCTATAACCTATACTTCATGGTACTAGTCGAAGTTAGTACTTATGCACTTCCCTGTAAGCGCGTTACACTACATTACAATCCAAGTTTTTACATGAGGGGGCAGACATAATGAATCCATATTGGGATGTATTCGCAAGCCAGCCATTCCTGCTTTTTTCCCCGTCCCATCTGGCAGCCATCATTTTGTTGGGCATTGCATGTTCATTGCTTTATAGGAGCAGGCAAGGTATCCAAGCCGTCCCTGCGCTGCAAGCCGCAATTCGCTGGGGAATCCTGCTGGCATTGGCCGTTCCGGAAACGATGCTGAACCTCTGGTACGTGCAGCAAGAGCAGTGGGACGTACGAAGTACACTTCCGTTGGAGCTGTGCAGCATTATGGTTTTTCTATCCATCCTGCTCCTGTTAACCGGCAGCCGCCGGCTGTACGGGATCGTGTTTTTCGCCGGAATCGGAGGCGCGCTGCAGGCCCTTGTTACCCCTGGTCTAGGGTATGCGTTTCCTCATTTTCGTTTTTATCATTTTTTCATCGTGCACAGCGCCATTATTATGGCGGCTCTATACATGACTTGGATTCGCGGCTATAGGCCTGATTGGAGAGCTGTCGGCCGAACCATGATAGTTCTGAACGGGCTGGCAGCTATCGTATGGGCCTTAAACGAGCTGCTTCATTCCAATTATATGTTCCTTATGCACAAGCCGCCGACAGCATCCTTGTTGGATTGGCTGGGGCCGCATCCCTATTATCTTCTGGCCGAGGAAGCGATTGCTCTAGGGATGTTTGCTATGATGCATGCCGTTTTCTTCCTTTGGCCCCGCCATCGGAAGCGAGCGAATTACGGGAACCAACCGTGCGATTCAGCTGGTGAATAATATCCCGGACGTTGGTAAAAATACCCTCGTGAAAGGAGGAGTACGATGGATAACCATTTGAATCCCGAATTGACTCAAGAGGCAGAAGAGACGGCCCCCGCTTCCGAAAGTCTCAACGAGAGTCTAAACGCCGGACAGGATGATGCCCCCGGCATCGACTATACCAAAGACTTTATTTGGGGAAGCGATCAGGACGAATATGTCGACGAGTCTTGATTCTTGTCCCCTCTCAGACCGCCAATGGCGGTCTGAGCCCGTTTAAGAAACCTGGCAATGGGGGAACTCTGATAAATAGGCAGGAGAGGTTGCCCCTGTGGATTGAATACGCTCTAAGCTCCCCTCATAAAAACGTCTAAAAACGTACGATCCTGTCAATCTTCTTATTTAAAAATCGTTTTTGCTAATTATTGCATTTACTTCTCAAAACTTAAAAGGCTATAATGAATTCATTGTGTTTATTTGGCTGGAGGATTAAATGAAATTATGAGTTCGGTTGTTGCCATTCTCTTATTTATTCTTACTATCACGTTGATCATTTGGCAGCCGCGCGGGCTCAATATCGCCTGGTCAGCCGTCGGCGGAGCGGTTCTTGCCTTGCTGGCGGGCGTCGTTTCATGGGCGGATGTTGCAGCAGTCACACACATCGTATGGAATGCTACCCTTACATTCGTTGCATTAATTGTCATATCATTAGTTCTGGACGAGCTGGGCTTCTTCGAATGGTCCGCTCTGCACATGGTACGATTATCCCGAGGTAACGGTATTCGGCTGTTCTTATTCACCATTTTGCTTGGAGCGCTGGTATCCTGCTTTTTCGCTAACGATGGGGCCGCTTTAATTCTCACGCCTATCGTTCTGGCACAAATGCGGGCCCTCAAGCTGCCCAGCCTTACTGTGCTGCCCTTTGTCATGGCCAGCGGCTTTATTGCCGATTCCACCTCGATTCCGCTTATCATCAGCAATCTCGTTAATATCGTATCTGCAGATTTCTTCCATATATCCTTCTCTGAGTATGCCTTGACGATGATGCTTCCCAATCTCTTTTCCTTATCAGCCAGCATCACGGTTCTTTATTTCTATTACCGAAAACACATTCCGGCGGTTTACGATACTTCCCTTGCACACCCGCCCCGGGAAGCCATTAAAAGCATGCCTATGTTCAAGCTGTCCTGGTATTTGTTAGGCCTGCTTTTTCTTGGTTATTTATTCGGTGAAGCTATGGGGATTCCGGTGAGCCTTATCGCCTGCTTCATAGCCGGATTGCTTATTTGGACAAGCCATCGGTTCAAGGTGATGAGCGCAAGCCGCATGATGAAGGAAGCGCCATGGTCCATCGTCCTTTTCTCTATTGGAATGTATGTGGTTATCTATGGGCTAAAGAATGCGGGACTCACCTCCCTATTGGGCCATTGGGTCGATTCCTTTGCCGCGCACGGCTTGTTTGCCGCCGCCATGGGAATGGGCTTTCTTTCGGCTTTCTTGTCCTCGATCATGAACAATCTACCATCGGTCATGATCGGCGCGCTGGCCATCGATACGACTCATGCCAGCGGAGCCATCAAGGAAGCGCTGATTTACGCCAACGTCATAGGCTGTGATTTGGGGCCCAAAATGACGCCCATCGGTTCTTTGGCTACGTTAATATGGCTCCATATTTTATCCCGAAAAGGCGTTAACGTGAGCTGGGGGTACTACTTTAAGACAGGGATCCTTCTTACGATACCAACCCTGTTCCTAACATTACTTGGACTTTATCTAAGCCTCTCGGTTTGACATAAGCTGTGATTCATATCAATGATAAGATGCAGGCAGGCAGGTGAACCAAAGACATGCAGAAAATTCCCGTCACCCGAGACGGAAAAAAAGGCTCCGACATTATGATCGTCAATTCCGATGACGTCGTCAAAATAGAATGCCTGAGGGAAAAGGAATACGTCATCCATACGATCAACGATAAATTTTATTGGACGGCTTCTCTCGAAGCCTTTGAAGAATGGATGTACGAGGAAGGGTTCCGGTTGATCGACCAGATGAACGTGGTCAATATGAACCACGTGGACGGGTACGATGTCAAGAAGGGCATCGTTTATTTGAGCACCGGTCAAGGAAGCCAGTACAAAACGGCATCCGCCGCATGGATTCATAAGGATCATATTACCAATGTACAAACGATGATCGGGGAAGTTAAGAAGCTGGACAAGAGCAGTGATCCGGATGAATTTCAAAGCGATATCTTCGAATCTATACTGGCCCAGGAAGAAGACAGCCGATTCGCGCGTTCCTATGCGATGATCCAGGCGATTTATGAAAAGAAAAAGGCGGAGAAAAAGCTTGAGCAAAGCGAGCAGCGGTACAAATCGCTGTTTATGCACAATCCCGACCCTATATGCTCATTCGACAGCTACGGGTATTGTACCAGCGCCAACCCCGCTCTGTTTCAAATGACCGGCTATACGGAAGAAGAGCTGTTGAACAAGTCCATACACCATCTTATTATCCCGGAGCATATGACACGCTGGCAGGAGCAGTTTGCCGGAACGCTGCGCGGGCAAAATCATCAATATGAAATTACGTTCCTCCATAAAAACGGAAGCACCGTCGAGCTGAGTGTGCTGAATGTCCCCATCGTAGTTAACGGCCAGATGAATGGCGTATATATGATCGGTAAAGATATCAGTGAACGAAAAAGAGCCGAGGAAATGCTTCTCCGTTCCGAAAAGCTATCGATTGTTGGCCAGCTGGCCGCCGGTGTGGCTCACGAAATCCGCAATCCGCTTACTTCACTCAAGGGCTTCGTGCAGCTGATGCAAACGAAAATCTCGGGCTTCGAATCGTATTTTAACATCATGATGGACGAGCTGGACCGGATCAATTTCATCGTCAGCGAATTTCTGGTGATTGCCAAGCCGCAGTCCTTGCGTTCACAGCCGAGGGATGCCGGTCAGATACTGCAAAGCACCGTCGCTTTAATCAGCTCACAAGCGATGATACATAATGTAAAGCTGATGATGAACATCGAGGAGCCGCTGCCTCTCATCAATTGCGACGAAAATCAGATCAAGCAGGTGTTCATTAACATCTTGAATAATGCGATTGAATCGATGCCGGACGGGGGCGAGGTCCTGATGGAAATCTGCTCCCGCGACGACAACCATCTGCTGATCCGCTTCACCGATCAGGGCTGCGGTATCCCCGAGGAACGGATTCCACGGCTTGGAGAGCCGTTCTACACAACCAAGGAAAAGGGAACCGGTCTCGGTCTGATGGTAACCTATAAAATTATTGAGAACCATGGCGGGCGTATGGAAATTCACAGTGTCGTCAATGAGGGAACCGTCGTTGAAATTACGATGCCTGTTATTACTTCCTCGTGATTCTTCCGCCAATAATTCAAAAAAGCCTTCGGTTCCGTGTTTTACGCGGTTCCGAAAGCTTTCTTTCACTATAGCTCTATAGCATCGTCACGTAATCAATAATAAGGATACGGATAGGAATAAGGATAGTATGGATAAGGATACGGATAAGGGTATGGATTATACCCTCCATCGGTTATCACAATTGGAAAAATGTATGGGCTATAGAAGCCCTCTCCGTAATACCCTCCATGTCCGTGATACCCGCCATGGTAGCCGCCACCGTGGTAACCTCCATGAAATCCTCCATGGCCTCCGTGAAATCCTCCATGAGACCCTCCGTGGCCTCCGTGGCCCCCGTGACCGCCTCCGTGACCATCCGGGCGAGTTTCCTCCGTATGTTCGAGTTGAGTATTCGTCATTCGGTATCTCCCGCTTTCTAAGTAATATAGGCATTTGTCATAGTGTAGTTTATGTCGATGCGCCTAGGAGGGTGAATGCCTATAGGAAAATGGGCGAATACCTACTCATATCTCGTTGCCGGCAAGCAAAGTCACGTAACCAGAGCAGCCCCAAACAAACAGTAAGAGCCATCAATCGGATGGCCCCTCTAGATACACTCCTATTTATTTAGGGCAATCGGCGAAAGGCTTTTTAGCGGTTCAGCAAACTACCCACATATCTCAATAACTCATTGGCTGATGCCGTTGTATAGCCATGCTCTTCCACGAGACGTTTAATTACTTCGTTGATCCGCTTCAGCTGGGTTTCGTCCGGAGTTTTCGTTGAAGTCGTAATTTTCACGATATCCTTCAAATCCGCAAACAGCTTCTTCTCGATCGCTTCACGCAGCCGTTCGTGACTGCTGTAATTGAAGCGATGCCCTTTGCGCGAATAGGACGACATGCGAATCAATATTTCTTCGCGGAAAGCTTTTTTGGCGTTTTCCGAAATGCCGATCTGCTCTTCAATAGAACGCATCAGCCTTTCGTCCGGATCCATCTCCTCACCGGTCAAAGGATCTTTAATTTTGCCCCAGTTACAATAAGCCTCGATATTATCGAGGTAGTTGTTGAACAGCGTTTTGGCCGATTCCTCAAACGAGTACACGAACGCCTTCTGTACTTCCTTCTTCGCCAGCTCGTCATATTCCTTGCGGGCAACCGAGATGAAGTTCAAGTAACGCTCCCGTTCTTCCTTGGTAATGGAAGGATGCTGATCCAAGCCGTCCTTCAGGGCGCGCAGCACATCCAAGGCGTTGATGAATTCCAGTCCCTGACGGATCAATGCGCTGGAAATCCGGTTGATAACATACCGGGGATCGATTCCCGACATGCCCTCTTCGAGGTACTCGTTTTGCATTTCCTTCAAATCCGCTTCTTTAAAGCCCTCGACCTCTTCCCCGTCGTACATGCGCATTTTCTTGACAAGGTCCATTCCCTGCTTCTTCGATTCCTTCAAGCGGGTAAGAATCGAGAAGATCGCTGCTGCCCGCAGAGCGTGAGGCGCAATATGAATATGGGCCATGTCGCTTTGCCGGATCAGCTTCGCATAAATCTTCTCTTCCTCCGACACCTTTAAGTTATAAGGGATCGGCATGACGATCATCCGCGACTGGAGCGCTTCATTCTTCTTGTTCGCAATGAAGGATTTGTACTCGGATTCGTTCGTATGGGCAATGATCAGCTCATCGGCGGAAATCAGCGCAAAGCGTCCGGCCTTGAAATTCCCCTCCTGAGTCAATGACAGCAAATTCCACAGGAATTTCTCGTCACACTTCAGCATCTCCTGGAATTCCATAATCCCGCGGTTCGCTTTATTCAGCTCCCCATCGAACCGGTATGCCCTCGGATCCGATTCCGACCCGTACTCCGTAATCGTTGAAAAATCGATGCTGCCGGTCAAATCTGCAATATCCTGTGATTTCGGATCGGATGGACTGAAGGTACCGATTCCTGTCCGGTTATCCTCGGAGATCAGGACCCGTTCCACCAGCACATCCTCTATGCGGCTGTTGTACTCGGTCTTCAGCCGCATTTGACACGACGGGCACAGGTTACCCTCGATCTTGATGCCAAACTCTTCCTCCACTTCGTGCCGCAGCTCCTGTGGTATCAGATGCATCGGCTCCTCGTGCATCGGACATCCTTTGATTGCGTATACCGCTCCCCTATCCGTACGCGAAAATTGTTCGAGTCCTTTCTTAAGCAGCGTCACGATCGTCGACTTGCCGCCGCTGACCGGACCCATCAGGAGGAGGATACGCTTACGCACATCCAGACGTCTCGCGGCGGAATGGAAGTATTCCTCGACCAGTTTTTCAATGGCCGCGTCAAGACCGAATATTTCTTTCTCAAAGAAATGATACCTGCGTTTGCCGTTATCCTCCCCGATGCCTTGCGCTCTGATCATCTCGTAAACACGGGAATGCGCCGTCATCGCCAAATGAGGGTTCTTGCGAACCAGGGCGATATAATCGGCAAAGGTTCCGGTCCAAGCCAGTCGTTCGGTTTCTGTTCGGTAATCTGAAATTTTCTTGAATATGTCCATGAGTTAACCTCCTCCGTACGGTGCATTTGCGGTCACTACATCAAAGAAACGAAGTGTATTAAATAATTATGCAGGGCGCGGGGATAAGTTGCCCGAAATTTTAGACAAAAACAAAAAACAGCGGCAGGACCGCTCCGGGTGGACGGTCTCCTTCAAGATCGTCCCCGGAATGTCCCGCCGCTGTACAATGCCGTCTTACAGCCATTGTCCAAGCCGCATGATCGTATACCGATTGCGTACATACATCGCATAGTGCAAGCTTTCCTGCAGCAGCTTCTCCTCAACTCCGAGCTCCTCTATCGTTGTCGGGCCGCCGGCTTGCTGCAGCCATTGTGCCAACGCTGCGGCTGACGGCACGCTCCGGCAAATGCCGCGGATAGCGTCCCAGCGTTCGATGATTCGCTCAGGCAGCTCATGATCCCATGAGGAGTCCGCGCCGGCCCCGAGTCCATTCTCGGCCAGCACCTGGTCGGCGATGCTGCCGTAGCCCTGCCTGATCTGAGCGGCCATTCGCTCAGGGGTCGGCACGCCGCCGCGCGCTTTCCTTGCGGCGATGGCTTCGGCGGCCGCTTCCTGCGTCAGCGCAGCGGCCGACTCATACAGCGCGGCCATCTTGACGGCCGCGACACCGACCTTGGCGCCGTGCAGAAGGGCTCGGCGCCGCTCTTGGATGAACCGCATCTCCCAATAATGGGAGAGATGATGCTCTCCGCCGGAGGCCGGCCGCGAGTGGCCGACAAGCAGCATGGAGATGCCTGACAACGTCAGGCCCTCCATCAGCTTGCGGACGCCGAGCTCCGTCCCGGCGGCAATCTCCTCGGCATGGTCGACGCACAGCGCGAGACCCTGCCGGGTCATCTCCGCGGCGAGCTCGCAGTACGGCTCGCCGAACAGCACCCGCCCGAGCTGCCAGTCGGCGAGCGAGGTGTATTTGCCCAGCATGTCGCCGAAGCCTGCGGCGATCATCGCTCGCGGTGACTTGACGAGCAGCGCCAAGTCGGCGAATATAGCTTCCGGCGCCATGGCCGGAATCGTTTGTTTGAAGCCGCCGATAATGAGCGGCGCTCCGACCGAGGCGAAGCCGTCCACCGACGGGGCCGTCGGCACGGAGAGAAACGCACGGTTCGTCCGGTGAGCGACGAAACGAACCGTGTCGTGGATCGTGCCCGAGCCGACGGCCACGATCGCCTGCGCCGACGGTGTCACGTGCAGCATCAGCTGCACGATGACGCGCTCGTCGGCGGCGAGCTCCCCGTGCTCGTCTTCCGCGAGCACGCACAACTGCGCCTTCAGCTGTGCCGCCTCGCACAGCTGAAGCAGCTCCCGACCGGCCGCTTCCAGCGTGTGCCGGTCACAGACCAGCAGGAGCCCGGTGTAGCCTCGCTCCTGGGCATATGGCGCGAGCTCCGCCAGCGCGCCGCGCTCTATGACAATTTTGCGGATCGGAGCCGCGTGCTCTTGACCGCACTGGCACATAAACCGTTTGCCAAGCCACGGTTCGATTTGACCAACTTGTTCTATCATGGTTTCTTCCCTTTCTATAGTTGCAAGTCTTTAGGATCTATCTTATCAAAACTATGCTATAATGAACATAATTTTACATAGCAACATGAACCCAAGATTTCAAAGGAGACGAGCCGCTGTGGCGATCAAAACCGAGACGGAGCTGTACGCTCCCGTCAAAAGCTTCTTCGAGCAGCAGGGCTACCACGTCCGGGGCGAAGTCCATCACTGCGACCTTGTCGCGATTCGCGGCGAAGAGCCGCCCGTCATCGTCGAGCTGAAAAAAAACTTTTCGGTACCGCTGCTCCTTCAGGGCATCAACAGGCTTCGGCTAACCCGGCAGGTGTACGTAGCCTTCGAAATGCCGAACAAAAAGCGCGCCCCGCACGGGGCGACGTGGCCTGAGCTGCGCAAGCTGTGCCAGATGCTCGGCATCGGGATGATAACGGTACAATTTTATAAGACGAAAAAACCGCAGGTCATTATCGAATGCCATCCTCCGGCGGCAGCTTCATCCAAAGAGGGCTCGCTCTCCTTCTCTCCCCTTCTGGAGAGCTTTGCGGAGCCGACGGATTATGCGGCCTCTTTGGAAGCCGGCGCTGCTCCTGCAGCCCCTGCCGTACTGCCGCGGCATAACAAAAGAGCGGCCGAGCGGATCGTCCGGGAATTCAAGGAGCGCCGCGCCGATTACAATGTAGGAGGCAGCAGCAAGCGCAAGCTCGTCACCTCTTATCGGGAAAAAGCGCTCCATATGGCGTACCTGATCCGGCAGAACGGACCTATGAGTCCGCGCAAGCTGCGCGAGCAAACCGGTATCGCCAATGCGGCGAGCCTGCTGCAAAAAAACTTCTACCGGTGGTTTCTGCGCGTGGAGAGAGGCATCTACTCGCTTACGCCACTCGGTGAAGAAGCGCTGCAAACCTACGCACAGGTAGTGGAGCAGCTTCCGCATCCCGCGCCTGCTTCCAGCTCTTCCTAAAAACTCCCCGCTCCCTCGGCTTTAAGCTCACTAACTGCGGCGCTTCTCCAAGACGCCGCCCCTTTTTCCACCGGGTCATCAAGACGATTCCATACAAAATAGACATATTCCTGTCTAGCTCCTTATATAAATAGAGTACTAGAGTTCTAAGCAAAGGAGCCTGTCTATGAGTTCAACAGAGCTGAATTGTATGCGTTTTCATCTTGTCCGCAGAGCGATGCGCCGCAGTACTCTTGCGGTATCGTGGCTGCTCGCCATGAGCTTGGTCCTGTGGGGATCGCTTGCTCCGACGGTCTTTGCCTATGACGATGAAGCTGCCTTCCTTCAGCAGAAGACCGCCGCGGCCAAAGCGGGGGACTCCTCGCCGCCCAAGCCCCCGCCGCCTATTCCCGTGCTCAATTACCACAGCATCACGGTCGACCCCGGCAACAGAGCGACCATAACCCCAGAAAAATTCGAAGCCCAAATGATGTACTTATCCGAAAACGGCTTTACCCCTTTGTCGCTCCGGCAGTTTACCGACATTATGGAGGGCGTGGAAAGCGCTCCTGAGAAACCGGTATTGCTCACCTTCGACGACGGCTATGCCGATAATTACGAGCATGCGCTTCCGCTGCTCAAGAAGCTCGGCTTTCACGCCACCTTGTTCATGTCCCCCGGCATGGTCGAGGACGGTTATTTTCTCAATTGGGATCAAATCAAGGAGATGCATGAAGCCGGATGGGATATTCAGCCTCATGGCATGACTCATCCTCATCTGCCGCTGCTGAAGAAAGACAAGCAGGAATATGAAATTACGGAAGCCCGACGTCAAATCGAGGAGCAGCTGGGAACGATCGCCGATGTGTACTGCTATCCGTACGGCGAATGGAATCAGACCACGCTTAAGATTTTAAAGGACCATGAATTCCGGTACGCCTTTACTATCGAGCAAGGAATGACCACTTCCAAGCAGGACCCGCTGAAGCTCAAGCGGATTTTCGTCAACGGAGAAGAGCCTATAGAGAAATGGATCGCCCGGTTGTCACCGAATTAATGCAGCACCGGCGTTCGGGTCTGCTTACGCTTTAGCAGCTCTTTATGTATCCAGATGGCCGCCTGAGAGCCTTCTCCCATGGCAATCGTCACCTGCTCCGAATGCACGCCGACATCTCCTGCTGCCCATACCCCCGGCACATTCGTCATTTTTGACCGGGGGTCGGCGGCGATATGCCGATTCTCAAGCCGCTCCACTCCCAGCTGCTCCGCCAGCCCGGACATCACCTCATTGCCCCCGAAAGCAATAAAGCCGCGTTCTCCCTCGACACTCCGTCCATCTGTCAACCGAACACCGCCGAAGTCTCCTGTCTGCGTCACCAGCACCTCTGCTATTGGTGTCTCGATCAGCGAAATGCGTTTATCCTTTAATTGCTCCTGCCATTCGGAGGAAATCTCAGAGCTTCCCGGCTCATGATTGATATAGATTAGCTCTTGCGTCCAGTAAGACAGCGTTATGGCCATGGAAGCTCCCGTATTGCCCGCTCCGAGCACAATCGTCTTTTTGCCGCTGACCTCATATCCGTCGCAATCCGGACAGACGTAGACCGTCAAGCCAAGGCAGCCCTCCAGGCCGGGCAGCCGCGGAAATCGGTCCATAAGCCCCGTTGCAAGCAACAGCGTCGACGCCTTCAGCTCCTGTCGTCCTTCCTTGAGTTGAGCCTTGAAGCTGTCCTCCTCCTTTTGAAGTCCGATGACCTCATCCTTCATGAATTGAACGCCAAGCCGCTCCGCGTGCAGCCTTCCAAGCCTCCGAAGCTCAGGTCCCGATACGCCATCCGGCCATCCCAGCACATTATGGTAGCATTGGCACAGCGTCGATCTTCCCACACCTTTATCGACTACCAGGGTTTTGTGCTTATATCGGCCGAGCTGAATCGCTCCTTGAAGTCCGGCTATGCCTCCCCCGATGATGATGCAATCATACGCTTCTTCCTTATTCACCTTTCACAATCATCCCTTCCCGCGTTTTTCCAATAGGTTGTCCAAGCCCAAAAAGGGCCATACGCGAAAATCAAGGATGGCGTCTTTTACAATTTTTTCAAAGTAGACCAGCAACTCTACCCGGCATCCTTGCGTCATTATCGTTATGAAAGGATGGGAGCTAAGATGAGCGTAAAGCGAAAAGGACGGATCATTGGGTTAGGAATGTTCCTGATATCCTTGTCATTTGCCATGCAGGCCCATGCTAATCTGCCAGTATCCAGACTTGTCATCCTGAAGGATTCCCCGATGTACAATAACAGCTTGTCTGGGGAGCCGGCCGGTATCGTTTCCGGTCCTCAGCAGGTCAACGTCAAGGAGACCCTTCCCAAGACGGACGAGGGTGATATTGAATGGTTTTTGGTCGAAACCTGGCTCGGGGACAAATGGATTCCGGCTTCGGATAAAGTCGCTACCGGAAGCTACGAAACGTTAGATAGGGATATTACTTTGGTACAAGACACGAGACTCTACGACTTGCAGCAGAGCTTTGAACCGACAGAACAGATGCTTCCTCCACAGAAGGTGAGGGTCCTTGGAAGGTTTACTACCTTCAACTACAAGGCGCATAACGTCACAAGCGTAGGATTAAGCCAGCATACGTGGTACCGGATAGAGACGAGCTACGGAAGCAAATGGATTGCAGAGCCGTTCATTCCGGAAAACGTCAAGGCCGCTTCCGTCTCGTTCGATGCGGTGCTTGCTGAGCCGGCCGCAGTCTTTCCCTATCCGACACAGCTGAAGGAACAGCAGGAGACGCTGCCAGCCGGCACCGTTCATGTCAAGGGACTCTGGGGACCCGGAAACCGCCCCTTGGACCAGTCGGTATGGTTGAACATTTCTCTCCCTCAAGGTGACCGCTGGCTTCTGTGGAAGCGAGATATTCCGTTGAAAGCAACCCTTCTTACGGAAACCAGACTATTTACCGAGCCCTATGACAAAGCAGCGGAAATCGGATGGCTGCCTCCGGGTACCTATGACATCACCGCTAATTCGGGTGAATGGTCCTGCATCGAAACCGGTACAGGCCGTGTGTGGCTCAGGACGGCTCGAGCGCCGCTGGAAAAGCCGCATGACGTACAGACCGTCACCGACTTGATCGAGCTTACGGATCAAACGATTACATACCGTTTCCCCATCAAGGATGAAGTAAAGCATCCGGCAGGCTACTATGCTCCGCAAAAGGTTACATCCAGCGGAAAATGGATATCCGGCACAGGGGAAATCTGGTACCGCTTCGATGGCGCCGACGGCGAAGAATGGGTGCAAATATCTTAACTATTATTTTTACCCCAAAAAAAGAAGAGCTTCGCCCTTAAGGGAAGCTCAGGTTGTTTCGAAGCCCTGTTTTAACGTGAACTTTTGCTGCATATGGAGGTGGGGTATGCCTCGGAGGAGTTTACGTCCGCCTTTGAAATCCGTGAATATACCGCTTAATATAATCAAATTCACGGGTTTCAACAGCGGCTGGAGGGGCATACCCCATCGGCGTATATTGGCAAAAATTCTAATCTCTACAGGATTCCCAACATGACCAGCTCCCCCTTAAGGCAAGCTCTTCTTTTTTACATTTTTCACCGGCTCATCCTCCGGCACCCGCTCCAGCAGCCAGACCATCCCTATTTGCGTCAATGCGGCGAAAAACAGCACCCAAGGCAGCAGCTCATTCCCGCTGTAACGGGTAATAAGGATCAGGCCAAGAATGGAAACGACACGCCCGAAATTGAGGAACGTCTCACGCATAACGACCGACTCCACCCTCAGCTGCCCCTTCAAAGGCAGCGCCCCGATCAGGCGGAAGTAGAACGAGGTGATCGTATTCCCCTGAAGCGGAGAACAGATCGAGTACAGCACCATAAATAAAATGACAGTTGTGAGCGTCAGCTTCCATAAAATAAACAAGGTGCCCAGGACAAAGCCCACCGTAGAGATGACCAGAAACTTGCGGGCTCGGTCTTCCCGGCCGTAACGGGAAAGAACCAGACCCATGCCGATGCTCAGCGTCGCATAGACGACACCCAGATAGCCCACCAGATCCTCCCTGCCGACAATTTGAAACAGCAGGATATTGGGCAAGAACAGCATGATCCCCTGGAACAAGCCCATCACCCAGAAGCCGATGAGGGATTTGAACCATCGCTTGTTCTTGTTCATCAGCAGACCGACGAATTTCAAATAATATGCTTTATGATGGGAAACCTTCGTCTTGATTTTCAAGCTTCCCAGCGTAGCGATCAGGAACATGAAGAAGGCGATGGAGAACACGATCGTGTACCCCTGAAGCCCGTCATTTTGCCGGATAATGTATCCTGCCAGGGCAGGACCAATCAAGCCGGCCAATGTAAATACGATCATATTGATAGCCAGATACCGGATCCGGTTTTGCTCTGTGGATACGTCGTACATAAGGGTCAAATAGCCTGCCCAGTAGAACGAGCCGGCCGCGCCTCCAAAAATCGCAAACAAGACATAATAATCTACGACCTTCTCCTGCGCAAATACGACAATCAAATAAAAAAGCGCTATCAATCCGATGCCGATGCGGTAGGATACCATACGGTCCTTCCGCTTGATGATGAAGCCCCCCATGGCAAATGCCAGCGGCGCTATGCCGTAGTTCACGATGTAGTACATCCCGTTAATCCACAGGCTCTCGGTCAGCCTCCACAAATACAGCGTCAAAAATATTCCTGACATGGACGCGCCGAATTGAAAGCAAAAGTGAATAAATAAGGATACCTTCGCATCCCTGGATAACCGCTTATCCTCAGGTAAATACCGTTTTTTTGCCACATACCACTGTCTGCCACCCGAAATAAGCCTTGTTATCATGTCCATCCTCCGTCACCATCTGGCCGCTAATTCATACTCATTGTAACAGCGAACCCCGCTTCTGTTAAACGGACAGATTCGCGCCAAATCCCCTCGTAAGCACCTGTAAGCGGATTTAGCATTGGTTTTGCTGGCTAATCATCCCTTGATAGCTATTTCGTCCCCATTGCTTCCTATTGCTCGCTTTGCTGTAAAATAGTTCCCTGGGATCCAGTCGAAAAACCCGCCAGAACGCCCAACTCGAACAAATGCTTAAAAAAGGAACATCCATTTCATAGAAGATGGTGTACACATGGGGGGGAGTGCTTATTGATCTCGCAGGACATGCACAGGACATGTTGAAGCAATTGCTTAGGAACAGAGGTAAAGCATAGAACGGTGGCAAAACTACTAATTGGATATAATAGGTACCAGACAGACAACCCTTAGAAGAAAGGATGATTTGTAATGAAAACTTCTCTCAAGGAAAAAGCGGTGTTGTTTTTACAATTGGTGGCGTCAGGTGAAGTGCGTGAAGCATACCGGAGGTACGTTGGTCCGGGTTTCCGCCACCATAATCCCTTTTTCCGCGGAGATGCGGATTCTCTTATGCTCGCAATGGAAGAGAACGCCGCCAAGAACCCCTACAAAATCCTTGAGGTCAAGCTTGCCATCGAAGAGGACGGTATCGTTGCGGTTCACTCCCATGTAAAGCAAAAGCAAGAGGACCTTGGAGGAGCTGTGGTTCATATCTTCCGCTTCCATGACGGCCTCATCGTCGAATTTTGGGATGTGGGCCAGCCCATACCGGAGGAATCTCCCAATGAGAATGGCATGTTCTAATATTGCGGACCAGCAGCTGATCGGACTATCTTCATCGTATCTAAAATAATAAGACCCCGGCTTGCGCCGAGGTCTTTGTTGCAGCATTATTTATTTTTTCAGGCTATCCCATGTTTTTTGGAATTCGTCCAGCATTTGATCCTTCGTCTTTTGCTTCGCAACGTAGGCTTGCATGGCAGCGGCGAATTTCTGGCTGCTGGCTTCTCCGCCTGGGAACTTGAACCAGTTCCAGCTGAGCGTTTTGTTTTCTTTGCTGTATTTGATAATGTCGGCGGCCAAAGGACCCAAGATTTTCTCATCTGCCGGAATGTTCGTGAAGGCCGGGATGAACTTGAATTCTTCTGTAATATACTTTTTGCCGATATCGGAAGTAACCATCCAGTTCAGGAACTTCTTGGCTTCTTCTTTGTTAGGAGAGTTTTTGTTAATAACCCAGTTGTTAGGCACGCCGACCGGAAGCTTATCATTAGCTGCGGCATCGTCGCTGATCGGCATCGGCAGGAAGCCAACTTTAATGTTAGGGTTCGTTTGCGTAATTTGAAGCTGTGTCCAGTTGCCTTGCTGCGTCATAGCCGCTTTACCTGTAGCAAACTCGGTGACTTGCGTTTTATAGTCGGTTTGCAGCGGGTTTTTGTTGCCGTATTTCAGCTGCAGGTCGAACAGCTTCATCCAATTCTCGAAGCCAGCGTTGCCTTGGATTTTCGCTGTCCCTTTGTTCAAGCCGTCGATAAATGCGTTAGGATCAGGCTGTTGAGCGAACGGAATATTGACGAAGTGGTTGCCCAGCACCCACCATTCTCCATAACCGTTGACGAATGGCTGAATGCCTTTGTCTTGAAGCTTCTTGGCGGCATCCTCGAGCTGGGACAGCGTCTTAGGCAGCTCGGTAATACCCGCTTGAGCGAACAAATCTTTGTTATACAAGAAGCCGTAACCCTCCAGGTTCAGCGGCTGGCCATACAGCTTGCCGTTCTTGGTCATTGGCTCCTTGGCTACAGGAACCATATCCTTCACCCAAGGCTGATCGGACAAGTCCTCCAGATGCTCGATCCATTTGTCCAGATCGGTGAAGCCGCCATTATTGAAAATATCCGGCTTGTCACCCGAGTTGAACTTCGCCATCAGTGCCGCGCCATAGTCGGAGCCGCCGCCAACGGTATCGATTTGAATCTTTACCCCTGGGTTAGCTTTCTCGTATTCAGCGGCCAGCTTAGCCAAAGGCTCGGCAATTTCGACCTTGAATTGGAACATCTTGAGCGTGACTTTCTTGCCTCCGGCATCTCCGCCTGTAGTTCCTCCCGCTCCCGGAGCCGGGTCGCTCTTGGCACAGCCGGCCAGCAGGGAACCGAGCATTACCGTAGTTAAGCCTAATATTGCGATCTTCTTTTTCATTAGAGAAGCCTCCCCTTATGTTTGTTCATTTATAAAGCATGTGTCTCTATGAATCGGGTTTGTTTTGTTTACGCTTTTATTGTAAAAAAGATCACCTTCCGCGAACACGGACTATATTGAACGAAAAGGTGTAACGTATTGACCGTGATGCCGGAATAGGATTAGTTTACCCTTTTACCGAACCGGCTGTAATGCCCTCGATAATATGACGCTGCATGGCCAGGAAGAAGAGTACGATTGGAATGACACCGAGCACCAGCGCCGCGAGAGCCAAATCCCACTGCTTCGTATATTGACCGAAGAAAGAATAGGTAGTCAGCGGAATCGTCCGCAGATCCGGACTGTTCAAGATCAGCATCGGAAGCAGGAAGTCGTTCCAGATCCATAAGCTGTTCAGAAGAACGACGGTTACCGTCATCGGCTTCAGCAGCGGGAATACAATTTTCCAGAATACGCCCATTGGAGAGCAGCCGTCCACCGTAGCGGATTCCTCTATCTCCAGAGGGATTGACTTCATGAAGCCATGGTACAAGAACACATTAAGCGATACGCCGAAACCGAAATAACAAATGACAAGCCCGGGAATGCTGTCCATAAGACCGACTTCGCTGGCAACGCGGACCAGAGGAATCATGATCGACTGGAACGGAATGACCATTGCCGCAACGAAGGCAAGAAACACCAGATTATTGAAGCGGGACGGCACCCGGACAAGGCGGTAGGCGGCCATCGAGCTGATGACGATCAGCCCCAGATTGCTGAATACGGTAATGAGGAGCGAATTCCAGAACGCTTTCGGGAATTTCATGATGCCCCATACTTTGACGTAATTGCTGAAGTTCAGCGATTGCGGCAGACTGGCCGAGTTGATAAGCAGCTCGCCGAAGCTTTTCATGGAGTTAACGATAACAAAATAAAACGGGACCAGAAACAGGAGTCCAAGTATAATCCCGACGATTTCCAATGTGAGCAAGCGAAGATTGTAAGTGTGTTTCGCTTCCATTACACTTCAACCTCCTTCTTCTTCGTCATCCAAACCTGAACCATTGTAATAAGGGCTACTACGATAAAGAATATAAACGCTTTGGCCGTACCAAGACCATACCGGTTATTGCGGAACGCCTCGTCGTAAATGTTCAGCGCCACGGATTGCGTCGAGTTGAACGGTCCGCCTTTGGTCAGCGATACGTTAAGATCGTACATTTTGAACGCCCAAGAGATGGTCAGGAACAAGCAGACCGTCACGGCAGGCATAATCAGCGGAATCGTAATCTGACGAAGCGTTTGCCAGCGGCTTGCGCCATCAATATATGCCGCTTCCACGATATCTCTAGGCACATTCGCCAGCGCGGCGATATAGATGACCATCAAATATCCTGCGGTTTGCCATACGCTTACAATTACGAGACCCCAAAAGGCTGTCGGTGCATCTCCGAGCCAGGGCAGCTGGAAGAAGCCGATGTTCGTTGCTTCCCCGATCGTGGTAAACCCTTTGACAAAGATGAACTGCCAGATAAAGCCGAGCAGCAGGCCGCCGATGACGTTAGGCATGAAAAACACCGTACGCAAAATATTACGGGTTTTCAAAGCCTGTGTCAGCAGTAGCGCCAGGATAAAGCCGACACCATTGGCAAGCAGTACATTCGTGATGGTGAATTTGGCTGTAAACCAGAAGGACGAGTGAAAATCTTTATCGTCTACGATAATTTTTTTGAAGTTATCGAGTCCTATCCATTTGATCGTCGAGGTGACTCCGTTCCATTCGGTAAAAGAATAGTAAATGCTCATCAGAAACGGAACGATCACGATAATGGAGAAAAAGACGAGCGCCGGACCGACGAAAACTGTCTGAAGCATCCAATCCGACAAGCGATGCTTAGCTTTCATAGCATCTTTCCCCCTTTTGATAAGTATATCCCTAGTATAAAAACGGAAGCGGTTGAAAAACACCGAATATGGTGACCCATCAGGTGGAATTTATTGATGTCGCTTGTTACAATAAACTTGCATTTGGAAAAGATCATGAAGGGGGACGTCTATGATTCGTAACAGCATTCGCAACAGGCTGATTATTTTTTTGCTCGCCGCTACGATCATCCCGATCTCCACTTCGATGGTCATTACGTATTTTTTCACGAAGCAGACGATTTCAGCCGAGGCCATTGCCAGCAGCTCGAACCTCATCTACCAAGGGAAAACGAATATCATGAACTACCTCAAGGTATTAGAGCAGAATTCCTTATCGGTGTACAACGATACGACGCTGTACAAAATTATCGAGAACGGGGACTCGGATTACTTAAGCATCAGCGAAATATCCAGGGGGCTGCAAACTCTATATAATTCCGTCAAGGAGATTCGGCAGACGTATTTATATATAGCCAAGAGCGACCGTTCGTTCTCGATTCTGCTTGGGAACCCGCTGCGCAACGAAGGCCAGGTAGCCAAATATCTTCCTGACATGAAGGGCGTCGATTTGCGGCTGGAGCCGACCCATCTCATCCATGACTACAAGATGGGAAGCATCTTCTATGTCCCTCCGTCATCGGTTATTACACTTCACCGGTCGATCCAAAACGCGCTGACCCAGCAGGAGCTGGGAATCTTGTCAATCGATTTCAGCCTGGATGTGATAAGAACCATCAGCGAGCAGCTGACGACACCGGGACAGGATGAGCTCTACATACTGGATCAAGACGGCACGGTTATCTATGGGACCGATCCCGCTGCGGTGGGCCATGTGCTGCATGAGGATTGGGCGGAGCATCTGCTGGCCATGCCCGATAGCAAAGGAAGCTTCGAATGGAAGAGCAAGTCGTTCTCCGGCATCCATATTTACGAGCGAATGTCGACTCCCTATATGAACTGGACGCTGGTGAAGCGGATTCCATACGAGAGCTTGTACAAAAATGCGCGCGAGCTGACCAAAATCAATACGCTGATTTTCAGCCTGTTCCTGATCGTCGTCATTTCGGCAACCCTGTATATTTCGTTCCGGTTCACGGCGCCGATCAAAAATTTGATCGGATATATCAACAAAATCCAGACCGGGAATATGCAGGTCGATATTCAGGTCAACAGCAACGACGAGATCGGGATTCTTGCCCGGCGGTTCCGTCTCATGATGCAGACGATCAACAATCTGATCTTAAGTGAATATAAGCTCGATCTGGCCAATAAAACAAACCAGCTGAAGGCGCTGCAGGCGCAAATCAACCCGCATTTCTTATATAACAGCCTGCAGTCCATCGGGACGCTGGCACTGCAGCATCAGGCGCCGAAGATCTACTCCCTTCTGTCGTCCCTGGCCAAAATGATGCGCTACAGCATGAATACGGATGAAACGATCGTTCCGCTCAAGCAAGAGCTGGACCATGTCAAATCGTATTTGCAGCTGCAAATGCAGCGATTTGAAAATGATCTGTCCGTTTCCTTCGAGGTAGAAGACGATACGCTGGACATTGAGGTGCCCAAAATGATCCTTCAGCCGCTGGTCGAAAACTATTTCAAGCATGGCTTCGACCCCCGTGAGAAGTCGAACAGCCTGCGAATAGCAGGAAAGCTTCTGGAGAAGGAGCAGCTTCAGCTTATTGTGGAGGATAACGGAAGTGGGATGGAGGCAGAGAAGCTAGCCAAGCTGCAAAGGCAGTTAAGCAAGCATTTGAAGGCGTCAGCCGAGCCGTCGGAAAGCATCGGACTCCTCAATGTGAGCTCGCGGCTGCAGCTGTATTTCCCCGGAGCTGCCATGAATATCGAGGCTTGCGACCCTTCCGGAGTAAAGGTCACCATTACGATTCCGCTAGCTGCCGTAACACGATAGTCAGTTTAATGTGCCTTGGCACTTTTAGGAGGACCACATCATGAAAGCCATCATAGTAGACGATGAAAAGCATGTCCGCGAGGCCGTCAAGCTGCTCGTCGACTGGAAGCATTTCGGCATCAACGAGATCTTCGAGGCCCAGGACGGCGGAGAAGCGATTAAGCTGATTCAGGAGCATCAGCCGCAGCTTATTTTTACGGACATGATGATGCCGGTCAAGAGCGGTCTGGAGCTGCTGGAATGGCTCGCTGCTCATTATGCCTCCGGCAAAACGATCGTCATCAGCGGTCACGATGATTTTCAGTTGGTGCGTCATACCGTCAAGCATGGCGGGGTTGATTACATATTGAAGCCGATTGACGCGGAGCAGCTTCATGCCGCCGTCAGCAAAGCATTGGAGTGCTGGGTCCGAGAGGAGGAGGAGCGTCACCGGCAGAGGTTAAGCAACATCGAAATGAACCAAATCCGTCCTGTCTATTGGGAGAAGCTGCTCTCCAACCTGATAGCGGAGCCCTCTACGTATGAAGCCTATGCCTCGGCTTTAGACCGGGAATTCGGCTTGAGCCGCAGCGTGAAGGAATGCCGGTTAGCGATCATGACGCTGGATACGATGAACGCGGTGTTGAAAAAGAAGTTCGACGCCAATTCGGACCTATTATTCTTCTCCATTACGAATATAGGTAATGAGATCCTTCGTGAGGGCCGCCGCGGCGTCGCCTATCGCTACTGGAACAGTGAAGGTGAAATCATCATTCTCCTGTTCGGCCCGGATGATTCCTGGAATAACCTTCTCACCGCCATTCAACGGGGGATGGCGGCAGCGCTGCGAAGCAGCCTCGACATCGGCGTAAGCCGTGTCCATCCGTTCCCGGCAGGCCTGCCTGCCGCCTATAAGGATGCAAGAACCGCATTGCGCCGACGCAATCTGCTTACCAAGGACAAACGGGTCTATCTGCTGCCGGACCCGCTCCCTGCCTTGCAGCCTATGCTTTCCTTCAGCGACTTTGCCGAGCAGCTTCGTCTGGCCGTCCAAAGCGGCAGCGCCGAACAAATCGGCAAGGCGGTCGATGATTGGATAGCCGCCGTAAACAAGCTCGAAGTCATCACCTTGGAGCAGCTGGAGCTGTGGTGGAACGAATACAATGTCATGCGCAGCCGGTGGCTTGCCGAATGGTTCGGAGAGAAGCCGCCCGAGCTGCAAACTTGGCTGAACTCCGCTCCGTTTACGATTCCTTCGGACGAAGCGGGCTCCCTGTCCATCCCGGTGTGGAGGAAGCATCTGACTGAAAGCTTGACCGAGCTGTCCAAGCATTTGCTCGATCATCAGCACCGGGATCAGAACGTCATTTACGAGATTGCAAAGTATATTCAAAACCATTATCATCAGGATATTACGCTACAAGAGATTGCCAATCATTTCTATTTAAGCCGTGAATATATTTCCCGTAAATTCAAACAAGAGTTTAAAGTCAATTTATCCGATTATCTTAGTGACATTCGTGTTGAGAAGGCGAAGCTTCTCCTGTTAAATCCCCATTTACGGATTGCCCAGGTCGCCGAGATGGTAGGCTACGACGATGAGAAATATTTCAGTAAGGTGTTTAAAAAGACGGTTGGCCTCTCACCGAACGAGTACAGGAAGGTGAATCAACCATGAATATGCCCCTGGAGCCTGCTTCCGAGCAGCTGGTGGTGCGAAAAAGCAAGCCGGCTAAAGGCAGGAAGAAAACCTATGTTTTTTTATTTATGGGATGGACGCTATTGATTGCGTTAGGAGCGCTCGGCGCCAAGCTGTATACCGATCATTTGCGGCAGCAGATCGCCGCGGAGATTGCGGTACAGACTGAGGCGCAGCTGAAGGCGGTCCAGGAAGACTACCAGAAGCAAATTGCGGAGCTGAAGGAAAGCGTCAGCGGCGACCTTACGAAGATGCAGGGAAAGATCGATTCCTTGAACGAGCTGCTCGCCTTCACCAAGGATAGCGCCAATAACAAGACGGATAACAGCAACCAGCTGTATACGCAGCTTAATGAAGTGAAGAAAAAGCTGGATGAGTTGAAGAAAAACCTGGATGTACTGCAATAAGGAGACTTCATGAAATGCATAATCCCATTCAACTTATAAATCGAACCCTCCTGCTGGCACTGGCGCCTTTTCTCGGTATGATGATTTTTTTACTTTGTTCCCAGGTTTCCGTCCAGCTTCCCGAATTCCAGAGGTTTGCCAAAACCGATTTTTCGTTACAATCCCAATTGGAAGCATCGGGCAAGCAACTGGATAAGGCCAAGGAGGATGCAAGCCAGACCAAATCGACCATCGAGCGCTTCTTTCAGCTCTATGACAAGAGCGCTTCGGAAGTGACCGCTATGGTAGCGACGGCCGAGGCCGCATCCGCCAAGCCGAATGCTATTTTCGACTCCCGGGTGGCCACCAAGCTTGGAGGCCAGGTCGCGAGACAAACCAGCAGCACCAATATTGATTTGAAGCTTTATAATTTCAGCGACAAGAACTATAAGGGCTATGCTTTGAAGGTAAATATGAAATCCGACAAAGCGATGAAGATGGTGCTCGGCAAGGATGCCGTGGGCGGAAGCGAGACGACCCTGGATGCCGCCCGCCGCTACGGTGCTGTCGCCGGTATCAATGCAGGCGGATTTGCCGATGATAATAAATCGGGGAAACGATATCCTCTCAGCACGACCGTATATAACAGCAAATATGTGTATGGGTTTGAGCCGACGTTTGAGGATCTTGCGTTTATCGGGCTCAGTACGGACCGCAAGCTGATCGGCGGCAAATTCTCGCGCCAGGAGGATTTGGACAAGCTGAAGCCGGCCTTTGGCGCCACCTTCGTTCCTGTGCTGCTCCAAAACGGCAAGAAGCAAACGATTCCGCCGCAATGGCAAACCTCGCCTGCGCGGGCTCCGAGAACCGTGGTCGGCAACTTCAAGAATGACCAGCTGCTGTTTTTGGTCACGGACGGGTACGACGAGCGGGGCAATTCGGGAGCTACGCTTGCAGAGCTGCAGGACAAGCTCATCCAGTTAGGCGTGAAGGATGCGTATAATCTGGATGGCGGCGGCTCCTCGAGTCTTATTTATGAGGGGCAGATCATCAACCGTCCTTCTGATGGAAAACTACGTCCGTTACCGACGCATTTCTTGTTTTTTAAATAAATGTTCACATTTTGGTAATATTTTTTTAGGCAGTGATTGGTTATAATAAGGGGCAGGGGGTGCAGACTGATGTCAGCAACATTTTGGATTGTCAACTTAGTCTTCTTGATGTTTCTCGTAGCTATGTGCACTGCAGCTTATAATGACGACAAGACGAAAGGTCTTTAATCCTAAGGGCCTTTCTTGAGATCATGATGAGATAACCTACCGTTTCGAACTATCGATAACGAATGAAAAAAAGCATCACGCTCCTTAATTCAAGGACGTGATGCTTTCTGCTTTTTATCTCCTGCAGCCCTCTATTTCAGAACGCTCATTTCGCCTAAACATTCGGCGCAAATGTGACGCTCCTTAAACTCACTGACCTGCTCCATCGAGCTGCAGAACACACAGCGCGGACGATATCTCTCCAAAATAATGTGATCTCCGCTAACTAATATTTCAACAGGGTCGCCTTCATTCATCTGATAGCGTTTACGCAGCGACTTCGGAAGTACGATACGGCCCAACTGATCTACTTTTCTAACTACACCTGCCGGTTTCATCACTAATTCACCTCACTTTCCACAACAAAAAGAACCTTATAACCAAGCCCGGATACGTACAAAAGCTTGTCTTTATACTATTCGTGGCTTGTGTCAAAATTCCTGCCATATCCCCCTTAATTGTTTGTAATTTAAGTAAGGCCTGGGAACCCGTTTTGACGTAAAGCTTCATATAAAATGATAGCCGCTGAATTGGATAAATTCAGAGAACGGACCGCATCCGACATCGGCATGCGCATCAGCTGTTCCGGGTGCTCCGCCAAAATCTCGGGTGCCAGCCCCTTCGTTTCCTTACCGAAGACAAGGAAATCTCCGTCCTGGAATGTAAAATCTGTGTAAACGCGGCTTGCCTTGGTCGTGGCAAAGAAGAAGCGCCCGTCCTTATATTTATCCTTCACTTCCTGAAAGGAATCATGATATTCGAGCTTTACGGAATGCCAGTAATCCAGCCCCGCACGCTTTAGAGTCCTATCATCCGTGTTGAAGCCAAGCGGTCTTACCAGATGCAGCCACGTTCCTGTCGCTGCGCATGTTCTTGAAATGTTGCCCGTATTGGCCGGAATTTCCGGTTCCACTAGTACAATATGAAATGCCATAGCTCAATCGTCACCTCGTTTGTTCTACCTTACTATTTTATACATAAGCCGTGAGATTTAACATTCACTTTACCTATCCTTAATATGCGGTTGATAGAAGCCTGCCATAATAGAACTATCAAGCGCTAACCTACAAAAGGAGATTCGAAGGATGAAGAAGAAAATTCTTGTTGTTGACGACGAACCTTCCATTTCGATGCTTATAGAATTTAACCTGAAGCTGGTAGGCTTCGAGGTACACTGCGTATATGACGGCGAAGCTGTATTCCAAGCCATTCAACATTTTCGGCCCGATGTGATCGTACTGGACCTGATGCTGCCCAAAATGGATGGTATTCAAGTTTGCCGCAAGCTGCGTGAACAAAACAACCTGGTTCCCATTATTATGCTGACCGCGATGCAGGACTTATCGGATAAAATTGCCGGTCTTGATAACGGCGCCGACGATTATATGACCAAGCCGTTCAGTCCCCAGGAATTGATTTCCCGTATTCAGGCAATTTTGCGCCGTCTGCAGACCCTTCCGTCCACTGTAGAGAATGCACCCCTTACGGTGGGGCAAATCGAGATTCAAGCCGACCAGCGGGAGGTTACCTTACGCGGCCAAACGATAGAGCTTACGCCTAAGGAATTTGACCTGCTTCTGTTCTTATGCAAGCACCGCGGCAAAGTACTGAGCCGCCAGCAGCTGCTTCACGGCGTATGGGATTATCACTTTCTCGGCGATACGCGGATTGTGGACGTCCATATTAGCCATCTGCGGGATAAAATTGAGCACAACGCGCGAAATCCTGAATACATTGTCACTATTCGGAATGTCGGCTACAAGCTGACCGAACCAGCCATGAAGGAGTCTCTCGCCTAATCCGATTTTATTCGATAAAAATGAGTGCCGCCTTACATGATGTAGCGGTGCTCATTTTTTCTATGCCCATACCCCATTGCAAAAAGAAAGACAGTCCCCCTTGTGCAGTAAGGACTGCCGCTTCCTCTATTATCCATTGCGTTTTTGGAAATCGATCATATACTCAGCCAATGCTTTGCAAGCCTCGTAAGGAACTGCGTTATAAGCCGAAGCACGAATGCCGCCTACGCTGCGGTGTCCGGCCAAGCCAACGAAGTTATGCTGCTCGGATTCCTTCACGAATTTCTTCTCCAGCTCTTCGCTTGGGAGGCGGAAGGTGATGTTCATGATCGAACGGCTGTCCTGATCAATGTTGCCGCTGTAGAAGCCGCCGCTGGCGTCAATAACATCGTACACGAGCTTGCTTTTCTCGATGTTGTTCTTCTCCATCGCAGCAACGCCGCCGTTGTTCTTAACCCATTTCAATACCAGGTTCACCATGTAGATGGAATGAACCGGAGGAGTATTGTACAGGGAGCTGTTCTTGGCATGCGTCGTATAACGAAGCATGAAAGGAATGTGCTTCGGCTCCTCAGCCAGCAGGTCGTCGCGGATTACCGCTACGGTTACGCCGGATGGACCGAGGTTTTTTTGTGCGCCCGCATAGATCATCGCAAATTTGCTTGCATCGATCGGACGGCTCAAAATTCCACTCGTCATATCGCCGATCAAAGGAATGTCTCCCGTTTCAGGTATGTAGGAGAACTGCGAGCCCTCGATCGTGTTATTCGTCGTCATGTGGACATAGGCCGAGTTAGGATCAATATGGATGTCCTCCTGCTTAGGCAGGCTTCTCCATTTGCCTTCCTTGTTGGATGCCGCAATGACGGCTTCTCCTACCACTTTGCCTTCTTCATAAGCCTTCTCGGAGAAGCTGCCGGTGATGATGTAGCTGCCCACTTTACCTGGCTTCAGGAAGTTCATTGGAATAGTGGCGAATTGGGTGCTTGCGCCGCCGCCCATGAACAATGCTTTATATCCGGATTCAATTCCCAGAAGCTCCAGCAATAAAGCTTGCGTTTCCGCATTGATAGCTTCATACTCTTTGCTGCGATGGGAAATTTCCATCAAGGACATGCCAATTCCGTTATAATCTACAAATTCCTGTTGAGCTTGCTGTAATACTTCCAACGGAAGAGCCGCAGGACCCGGGTTAAAATTATACGCTCGTTTCGTCATGGTTTCACACCTTCACCTTGTTATTAGCATCAGCATCTTTTGATTTGATATAGGTATGATAGCAAAGTTTGTCCTAATCCATCAAGTAGTTATGCTCATTCTTCACATCATTGATACATATTTCACAAAGAGCCGGATATCTTAATTTCAAAGAACAAGAAATAAAGGGGGATTGGCATGAGCACAGACAGATTGTTTATAGCTATACCGTTCAATACCGCTGAACGTTCCTTCCTGCAAAGAGAGATGGACGAGCTTCGGGCGAGCCGTTCATTTAGAAAATGGGTTCATCCCGAAGACCTGCATATTACGCTGTGCTTCCTGGGAGATACCGACCCGCAGACGGCCGAACAAGTGAAGAGCTCCCTCACCTCTCTAACTAAGCCGATACGTCCGTTCCGCTTGCAATTTGGGGGGCTGGGTACGTTCGGTAAGCCGGATGCCCCTTCTATACTGTGGAAGGGACTGAGCGGCCAAATGGAGCCGTTACGGCAGCTTCAAGCCCGCATCGTGCAGGCCATGGAGCCTCTAGGCTTTCAGCCTGAAAACCGTCCTTATAGACCGCATATTACCCTTGCCAAAAAATATACGGGTGAAGCCCCCTATACAGAAGTCCCTCTCCCGGATATTGAAGGGTCTAATGGGGAATCCGCATCGTGGACCGTCGATCGTATTGTTTTGTTCCGCACCCATATGTACCGGCAGCCTATGTACGAAACCATCGGTATCTATCCGCTGGAAGGCTCTTTGTAACCCGACCTTCATGCAAAAACCGATCAAGCCCCAAAGGACAGGATCGGTTTTATCCTTTTAATATAAAATCAAATAAAGGCCAAACTTTCGAAGGAGCCCTTCACGACGCTCCCGGCATCGCCCTTGAGCCAGTTATTTACCAATGTATAATAAACAGAGCGGAAATCGACCTCGTACTTCAAGTCTCCGTTATCCAGATTAGTGAGGCTTGGCATGACTCCGTACATACCGCCCTTCACCTTGCCGCCCAGAACAAATACCGGGGCCGCGGTTCCGTGATCCGTTCCTCCATTGCCGTTCTCCTTCACTCTTCGGCCGAATTCGGAGAAGGCCATCGTGACGACACGATCCTGCAGCCCCTGCGCCTCCAGATCCTTATAGAACGTACCAATCGCTTCGTCCAACTGCTTCAGCAGCTTCGCATGCTGCTCCTTCTCCTGGGCATGATCGTCGAATCCGCCCAATTCTACATAAAACACCCGGGTTCCCGACTGACCCGACAGCAGCTTGGAAACGAGCTGAAGGTCGCGCGCAATGCCCGATTTGGGATACTCCACCTTGTTCTGGTACCCGCTCGTCAAGCTGTGAATGGCTTCCACGCTCTGATAGGCATCGGCTCCCCGTCGGCAGGTCACCTTGATTTGCGTTCCTTGGCGATTCGGATCGTACATATCAATAAAGGCTTTGGCTAACCGGTTTTGCTCAGCCTTCGGCGTTTTGGGATCAAACATCGTATAGGTTTCTACCGATTGAATGACAGGAACGTTAATCGTATCGGAATGAAACGCCTTGTTCGCGTTATTCCCGATCTGGAGCGCCTTGAGCGGGTTCCTCGATTGGGCCAGTGAAGACTCCACATACCGTGCCAGCCATCCCGACCGTATGTATTTCTCCGGCTCCGCCGTTTGCCATATTTCCATGGAACGAAAATGCGAGTGATCCGGCTTGGGGTATCCCACGCCTTGAATAATCGCCAGCTTGCCGTTCTTATACAGCTCGTTCAACCGGGTCAGGCTCGGATGAAGGCCTACCTCATTATTAATGGCAAGCACTTCATTCTCCATAATTTTGAGCGTCGGGCGAGCGTCAAAATACCCCCCCATGCCGTAAGGAATGAGTGTATTAATTCCGTCATTGCCACCGGACAGCTGAATGACGACGAGGACCGGCGCATCGATATTTTGCGGCTGATCCTCTGAAGCACTGCTCAGCGGAGAGCCGTCCTGTGCGAAAATCATCGGTCCTCCCAACCCGAGCGTGGCCAGCAAAGCCGTTCCTTTTAACAAAAAATCCCTTCTTGTCAGCTTCATTCCGCCCTCACTCCCCCTTATTTCATCTGTGCTTCCGGACTGATCATTATGAGCTGAAGCAGCCCTTTCATCCCTGCGGCTTTTTGTGCCGAATGTACGAAGGTATCCTCCGCGTATTTCGTAAGTACTTGTGCGGTCTGTTCCCCGAGATACCATACACCCGCATTTTGCGCAAATTGATGCACCCAATCCTCGGCTGTTGCTTCCGCATCCAGCTTATAGTCGTTCCCGCCAAACAGCGCATTGTTAATGCGTTTGGCTACCGATTCGGCGAACAGGTACCGCGCCAGCAAGCTGGTTGACATTAGCCAAGTGGCTCCGCCTCTCCAGCCGGCCACATCGGGCGGCAGGTACAGCTCCTGCCCCATCTTCCTGGAAGCCTGGGCGAAGCCTTTGGACATGGGAATGCGGAACGCTCGAAGAATCCCCACGACGTATTCAACAGGCGTCTTGACCAAGCTCCCCTGATACTTGGAATCGTAGAACGTGTCGGACAAGAACAGCTTCGACAGCACCTCGCCCACGTTATTCGATTCGGCGAAATCGGCCGCCACCTGTTGGACCCATTCCTCCGGCGGATCATCCACAGCAAAAAACTTCAGCAGCTTGGTCGCCATAAAGTGATGGAGCGCCTCTTGATTAAACAGCACGTCAATGGTGCTGCTCTCATCGAAATTCCCTTTCTCTCCGAGAATGGTCTTGGTGCCGCCATCGTGCTGGCCTTTGTTGAATTTCAGCTCATCCTTCTGCTTGCTGTAGGACCAACCGGTAAAAGCACGTGCCGCTTCCCTGATGTCCTGCTCCGTATAATTGCCGATCCCCAGGGTGAACAGCTCCATTACCTCGCGGGCATAGTTTTCGTTGGGCTTCCCCTTCTTGTTATTGTTGGAATCCAGATACAGCATCATTGCAGGATCCTTGCCGACCTCCAGCACCAGATCATGAAAGCTGCCTAGGGCATATTTCCGGAAAAGCTCGTTCTGCCTGACCATCAGCGAAACCTCCTTAACCTTCTGGTAGGAGGTGGCGAAATGACCATGCCAGAACAAGGCCATCTTTTCTATTAACGGCGCCTCCGATGTGACCATACGGTACAGCCAATACGTTTGATGGTCCCCGATAGAATCCGCCTTCAGCTCCTTGCCGTCGGCCTTGACCTGAGCAAGCGGCAGCAGCTCGCTCCCGCCCCCGGTTAACGCTTCTCCTGCGAGGATCCGCCGGACCGTTTCTTCCTTTCCCAATTCAATGCAAACGCTAACATCCCGTTTATCCACATAGAAGCCTGTACGGCTTAGCAGGTGCACAGCTTCCTTCTCCGTCCATGCTGCCCCCATCTTCGCACCACCCGTTTCACTAGGTTTTATGCTTCTATTATAAGGAAGATTTATTACAAATCAGTGACGCGGCGTAAAAAAGAAAAAGACCGCTTCATGAGCGGTCATAGGTTGTTGTAAAACCATATGTAGCTTGTACTATTGCCAATATACTCCGGTAGGGGTCCTAAGGGAGTCCGAATTTTTAAACGTACCTAATTCAACATCATAACTATCCGTTAAGGATAAGTCTATTCTTTTTTTCCAATTCATGTAACAATTTCAATGTATCGCATAAAAGGGAGGTTGTTTGTAATGGATCATGGTAACGTACAGGTTGTTGAGTTAAGTGAAGATATCATTCCGGAAGCAAGCCGGCTGATAGCTCAGTTCAAGAATCTGGATGTCTCTAACGAGCAACGGCTCTCAGAATGCCAAGAGACGCTGCTGCGGCTTCTCCGCTATCCGCACGCCTTCTGCTTATTGGCCCGCATCGAAGATCAGTACGCCGGATTTTTAACCTATAATCGGGGCCTCTCAACGTCAAGGGGACTGCCTATTCTACGAATTCAAGACGTGTATACCGCTCCACCTTACCGTCGGAAGGGAACAGCCAGACAGCTGCTTCTCCATGCCCGTATGATAGCTGAGAAGGCTGGAGCCAATCGGATGCAGCTGGAAACCGATCTTACTAACACAGCAGCACGACCCTTATATGAGGAGCTTGGCTTTCTATGGATGGAACAAAAGATAGTGTACATGTACCCTATGAATGGCTGGCGACGACCGGACGAAGCATGATGGGGAACTAAGACTGCAGCGGGAAGAAAAAACAGCCCCCCAAAAAGTCCGGGAGGCTGTTCTCTATATGAAGAATCAATAAGTTCTTACAGGTCGAAGTACAAGGAGTATTCATGCGGATGAATACGGATGGATACGGCTTTAGCTTCGCTGCGTTTCAAGCCGATGTAGTTATCGATGAAGTCTTTCGAGAATACGCCGCCTTCAGTCAAGAACTCATAGTCAGCTTCCAAAGCGTTAAGAGCTTCATCCAAAGTACCAGGTACGCTGCGGATTTCGCCTTTTTCTGCATCGGACAGGTCGTAGATGTTCTTGTCCAATGGGCCATAGCCAAGAGCACGAGGATCGATTTTCTTCTTGATGCCGTCCAAGCCAGCCATCAGCATAGCTGCGAATGCCAAGTAAGGGTTCGCTGTGGAGTCCGGAGTACGGAACTCGATACGACAGCCTTTTGGAGTTACAGCTGCAACCGGGATACGAACTGCCGCGGAACGGTTACCTTTGGAGAATACCAGGTTAACTGGCGCTTCATAACCAGGAACCAGACGCTTGAAGGAGTTCGTAGACGGGTTCGTCAAAGCGATCAAAGCCGGTGCATGGTACAGGATACCGCCAATGTAGTTCAAAGCCATTTCACTCAGGTTAGCGTAGCCGCCTTTTTCATAGAAAAGAGGAGTGTCGCCGTCGAAGATGGACATGTGAACGTGCATTCCGCTACCGTTGTCGCCAAACAATGGTTTAGGCATGAAGGTTGCTACTTTGCCGTATTGTCTAGCTGTGTTTTGTACGATATATTTGTATTTCATCAGGTTGTCCGCTGTTGTTGTCAATGTGTCAAAACGGAAGTTGATTTCACCTTGACCCGCCGTTGCCACTTCATGGTGATGGCGCTCGATGCGAAGACCGGATTCCATTAACAGACGGCACATTTCGCTGCGGATGTCTTGTTGTGTGTCGGTAGGACCTACTGGCACGTATCCGCCCTTGTGGCCTACTTTAAAACCAAGGTTTCCGCCTTCTTCTTTACGGTTTGAGTTCCAGTGAGCTTCTTCAGAATCAACGAAATAAGAAGCTTTGTTCTGACCGCTCTCGAAACGAACTTCGTCAAAGATGAAGAATTCGGATTCCGGAGCAAAGTTTGCTGTTGTACCTACTCCAGCTTTTTGCAAGTACTCTTCCGCTTTTTGAGCGATGCTGCGCGGGTCACGATCATAGCGCTCGCCATCTGGAGTGTGGATGTTACACATAACGATCAATGTAGGATGTGCTGTGAAAGGATCAACATATACTGTCTCGGTATCAGGAAGCATAACCATGTCAGATTCTTCAATACCTTTAAAGCCTGGGATGGAAGATCCGTCGAATGCTACCCCGTTCACAAATGTAGCTTCGTCAACTTCATTAGCCGGCAAGGAGATATGATGAGCTCTACCGTTAAGATCTACAAAACGAAAATCGACCCACTCAATGCCTTTTTCTTTAAGGATGTTTAATACGTTTTGAACTGACATGAATCGCCAACCTCCTAATTTCCGAACATTCTTCTTGGTTTGTTCGTACATTGTTCAAGTTTTTTATTTATCATGGTGTTATTATATAGCTTTTCATGAATGATCGTCAATACTTATGTGAGGTATTTTTTACGATTATGTGAGGTATCCTTACACATGCATAGGTTTTCGTTCATAATTTCGACAAAAATAGACTTGATCCCCTAGAAGCAAGGAATCAAGCCTTCTGATTTGTTAACATTCCTATTTAATTACACGTTAATTGCTTCTTTTTTTGTGTCAAACCGTTTGCCGCACAATGGAGCAAGCTTCTCCAAATCCACCATCAGCTTCGCAAATTGATCCGGGAATAACGATTGTACGCCGTCCCCTGTCATCGAATTGTCCGGATCCGTGTGCATTTCCACAATCAAGCCGTTAGCGCCTGCGGCCACGGAAGCTTTACTCATCGGCTCTACGAGCTCTCTGCGCCCTGTACCATGGCTCGGGTCTGAGATGACCGGCAAATGGCTTAAAGTTTGAAGCGCCGGGATGGCTGCCAGATCCAGCGTATTTCTCGTGTAAGGTTCGAATGTTCGGATTCCGCGCTCACAGAGCATCACATTTGGATTGCCTCCCGCCAATATGTACTCCGCCGCATTCAAAAATTCATCGTACGTGGAGCTGAACCCTCTCTTGAGCAGCACCGGCGTTTTAATAGTTCCCAGCTTGCGGAGCAGATCGAAGTTTTGCATATTCCGCGTGCCGACCTGCAGGATATCCGCATACTCGGCGCACACATCTACATACTCCGGCGTCATAACCTCCGTAATAGTCAGCAGCCCGTGCTTCTTGCCGGCTTCCGCCATCATCACGAGGCCCTCTACGCCGACGCCTTGGAAGCTGTAGGGTCCGGTTCTCGGTTTGAAAGCTCCGCCGCGCAGTACTTGAGCGCCCGCCGCTTTAACCAAACGCGCAATCTCATCGATTTGCTCCGGGGATTCTACGGCACACGGACCGCCCATAATGACGAGCTGATCTCCGCCGATCTCTACGTCCTTGATTTTAATTACGGTATTCTCAGGGTGAAAATCACGGCTCGCCAGCTTGTAGGATTTCGAAATTTTGACGACCTGCTCTACGCCGGACAGCTGGCGCAGCTGCTCGGCAAGCATCGGATCGGCTTTCCCGATGATTCCGATGACCGTACGGTCCACTCCTTTGGACACATGGGCTTGAACGTCGTGCTTTTCAATGTGCTGAACAATCTCCTGGATACGTTCTTCAGATACTTTATTAGAAATAATAACGATCATAATAGCAACACTCCCGTAAATAAAATTTAAGTTAACCTTCACGATTCAAATTCGCTGACACGCTTCAACGCTTATACGCTTTTAAGCTTTTAATCATTAAAGTAACTATACAACGAGAATAAGCTCCTCGTCAAGTGCAGGAGCTTGATTTTCTCCTCAATGCGTTGACTCAGAGCTTATCATCAATTGAGCTTTTCTCAGCTTTCGTTTTTCTTTTCTCTTGGAATGGTACATTTCAAGTCCCCAGCGAATAGGGTAATAAACAATTAATCCTAATATAATGCCTACTACGACGCCTCCAATGAACAATTTCAAGTTGGAGCGGATAAAGGCGTCCATCCAGTCGGGCAAATGATCCGCCAAAAATTTGCGCGTACCGCGCGGAAGCAGCAAGCCGCCGATCTTCATATGAAAATAGGTCATCGGGAGATAGATCACCTTCCCGAACACGAATCCTATTAAAGCCGCGGCCATACTGCCGCGAAACAAATAGACTAAAGGGAAGATAAGGAAAAAGGCCAATCCAACGGTAGGCAGCGTGAACATTTCGATTGCCAGACCGATTGAGAAACCGGCAGCTACCATACCGGGTCCTCCCTTGGCCCGGGTCAGCAGCAAATACTTCAATTTAAACCAGCGTTTAATATTCCGGAAGTGAAAAGGTTTTTTACTTTTTGCCTTCTTCAGCTGCATGTCCCTTCATCCTTACATTTTGTTATTCGTTTCCAGCCTTTTGCTTCACTGACGGAATTAATTTATTCAAATTAATCGTTCGCTTAATCTCCCAGGAAGACTCCACTTGTGGATCAAGCTGTTCCAAATAGTTTATGACTTCTTTGGTAATTGGTGTCGGCGTAGAGGCTCCGGAGGTCACCGCAATGCGTCTTACCGGCTCCAGCCATTCACGCTTGATTTCTGTAATATCCCCAATTCGGTATGCTTTCACACCTGCGATTTCCTCAGCTACCTGTGCCAGCCTATTGGAATTGTTACTGCGCGGATCCCCGACAACTAGAACAAGATCGGCATCCTTGGCCTGCTCGGCTACCGCTTCCTGACGCACTTGCGTGGCCAAACAAATCTCGTTATGAATTTCCGCCTTAGGAAATTTCTCCAACAGCCCGTTCATAATGTGTTTAATATCCCATTGGCTCATCGTCGTCTGGTTCGTAATGATGACTCTCGCGGAGTTATCCAACTCTAAACGGTCGATCTCGTCCAGACTCTCAATCAGATGAACTTGATCCGGAGCGACTCCAATAGCGCCTTCCGGCTCAGGATGGCCTTTCTTGCCAATATAAATAATGTGGTAGCCTTCCGCCGTCTTCTCCTTGATCAGATCATGCGTCTTGGTTACATCCGGACAAGTCGCATCCACCACGGTCAGCCCCTTTTCTCTTGCTAGCTGACGCACCTCAGGGGAAACTCCGTGAGCCGTAAAAATAACCGTTCCCTTGTCGACCTGCCTCAGGATGTCCAGCCGGTTCGGGCCATCCAGCGTAATAACGCCTTCTTTATCAAAATAATCCGTCACGTGGGAATTATGCACAATCATGCCTAAAATATAAACCGGTCTCGGCAGATCCAGATTTTTTGCCGTTTGCATGGCCAGCGCCATGGCATCCACAACTCCGTAGCAATAGCCCCTCGGAGAGATTTTGATCACATCCATCACTGCACCGTCCTCTCTAGTCCATTATACCTGATTCCCCGCTTCTAGGGAATGCTGCTGCTCGAATGTTGTCGATAGTATGGGCAGCCAAATAATGAAAGTGCTCCCCTCGCCCTTGCGGGTCGTTACCTCAATGGACCCTTGATGCTCGTCAATAATCCATTTGGCAATAGATAATCCGAGTCCTGTACCCGAGGTTTGCCCCCGAGATGGATCCGCCCGGTAAAAACGTTCGAAAATAAGCGGAACCTCTTCTTTATCCATGCCGATTCCCGTATCCTCTATCCGGATGCCGATCTGGTCATTCATCCTCTTGACATCCAGCTTGACCATTCCGCTTTCGGTGTATTTAAAGGCATTTTCGACAAAAATAAAGATCAGCTGCTGCAGATAATCCTTGTTACCATTGACCCTTACACCTTCCAATGCCGACAAATCGCCTGCCAACCATTCTGCTGCATGCGGCAGCAGCTGCGCCTTCCGAATGACCTGCTCGACAATCGGCTTCAAGTCAACCTCCGTCTTTTCCATCACAAAGCCTGCGTCCGCTCGGGCAAGCGCCAGCAGATCGTTCACGAGACGGGTCATTCTTTCGGACTCTCCGGCAATGTCATGCATGGCTTCGAGCGACAGCTCGAGCTGCTGTCTATCCTCAGGCGTTCCGTTAACCGCTGTCCGCTTCCACATTTTTTCCAGCAAATCCACGTTCCCACGGATGGTTGTTAGTGGAGTCCGCAGCTCGTGGGAGGCGTCGGATACGAAGCGCCTTTGCTTTCTATACGCTTCTTCCAAATCGGAATAGGTCGTCTGCAGTCTGCCCAGCATGCCGTTGATCGTGTTCGTCAGCCGTCCTATCTCATCCTCAGGACCGTCATAGTTGATTCTATTGCCCAAGTCGGTTCCTTTCTCAATCTGGTTCGCCGCGGCAATAACTTGATCGATGGGTCTGAGCGCCTTCCTGGCCATGAACCATCCGACGGATGCAGCCAGCAAAATCGTTACAACAGAGGCAAATATAAGAATCAAGCGCAGCAGGGAAAACAGCTTTTCAAAATCTCCCGTATAGACTGCAGCTTGAAATACACCCGCCAATTGCTGCTGGCCGTTTTTTAGCGCCGATATTGGCAGGCTGTACACCATAAAATCCATATTTTCGATTTTTACCCTTTGGAACAGGTTGCCCTGCTCCACCAAGGCTTGTTTTTGTTTTTCCGTCAAATCCGGCAAAGACATGCTTAGGTCCCTAAGGTTCGCGGATTGGTCCGATTTTCCATTCAGGTAATTATTCAATTGGTAAAATGTCGTTGAATTTTTGAGCAGTTCCCGTCCTTGAGGCATGAAAAAGTCCCAACTGACGCCTCCGCCCAAAGTAATGACCATTCGAGGCTGAATACGCGTGTAAACATCCTCCGTCTGATTAATCAGATTGTCTTTGTAAGTGGTGTAGTTATTATAGTAGAGCAATCCGTACAAGCCAAAGCCGAACAGCAGTACTGTGACCGACAAAATGCCCGTATACCATAAAGTCAGACGAAGACGTATGGTCACGTCATCCCTCTCCTCTCAGTACATATCCGGCGCCGCGAACGGTCTGAATAATCCGTTTGTGCCCATGCTCCTCCGTTTTTTGTCGCAGCAGCGCAATATACACCTCAAGCACGTTCGACTCACCGCTGTAATCGTATCCCCATATTTTTTCCATAATCAGATCGCGGGAAAGAACCCGCTTCGGATTTTGCATAAACAGATGCAGCAGCTCAAACTCTTTGGTCGTTAGCTCAACCAATTGTCCGCCGCGGAATACCTCACGGGTATCCAGATCCATGAAGACATCCTGGTACTGCAGCCGGTTCGTCGCCTGCTCCGGCTTCTCCGAGGCTTTTCTGCGCAGCAGCACGCGAATTCTCGCAAGCAGCTCCTCCAGGGCAAAAGGCTTCACCAAATAATCGTCCGCGCCGCTGTCGAGCCCCTTAACGCGGTCTGCGATCTCGTCTTTGGCGGTCAGCATGAGCACCGGTACGGTAGCGCCACCCTCTCGAATGCGGCGAACCACCTCCCACCCGTCCAGCTGAGGCATCATGACGTCCAGGATAACGGCATCCGGATCATGCTCCAAAATTTGCTTTAACCCATCCATACCGTGATTAGCCGTAAATACGGTGTACCCTTCAAAGGCCAGCGACCTTCTCAGCATGGATGTAATTTTCTCATCATCATCTATTACCAATATTTTTTCTCTCATCTTATAGCACCACCTTCATCCTATTGTAACAAAATCCTGCTTCCAGATACAAAAAGAAGCAGAGCTTCACGAAAGGTCGCTCTACTTCTTCTTCTGTTCTAACCTTTTTCTGTGTAGGTCTTTATTCCGTGGCGTTCTTATCTCCGACGATAACCGTCACATTTTCCTTTTTACCGTCTCGCATAATGCCAAGCGTCACTTTATCATTAACCTTCAAGGCTTTAATCTTGTCCTGCACCTCTTGTGTCGTTTTTACTTTGGCCCCGTTCACCTCTACGATAACATCGTATGGTCTCAGGCCTGCTTTAAAGGCAGGGCTTTTTCTAACGACATCCGAGATAATAGCACCGTCCGTATTTTCGAGCTTCAGCTCGGCCACCCAGTCCTTATCGATAGGAGACATGGCAACACCAATGTACGGAGATGGTTCCTTCGGAATTTTCACGTTGTTTTTCAGATTATCCAAGACACTGGAAATCGTACTGGTCGGAATCGCAAAGCCGATACCTTGAGCTTGGGCGCTGACCGCGGTATTAATTCCGATGACTTCACCGTTCAGGTTCAACAATGGACCGCCGGAGTTACCAGGGTTAATGGAAGCGTCTGTTTGCAGCAAGTGCTTGTATTCGCGCGTTCCTTGCGTATCTGGAATGGAGATCGGGCGCTCCTTCGCGCTCAATACCCCAACCGTAACGGTATGGTCAAAGCCGTATGGGTTCCCGATAGCGACAACCCAGTCACCTACATTCGTATCCTCCGCTTTACCGAGCGGCAGGGAAGCAAACTCTTTGCCGTCCGTCGATTCAATTTTCAAAGCGGCCAAGTCCAGGTCATAGCTGTTACCGAGCAGCTGAGCTTTGAACGGCTCTTGATAGCCTTGTACCGTTACCCATATTTCATCCGCGCCGTCAATCACGTGCTCATTGGTCAAGATATAGCCGGATTTTTCAAAAATAAATCCGGTACCCATTCCGCCAGGCTGCAATTGATCTGAATTACTCTTTGGCTTCTGTTGGGAACGACCGTTATCCCCGAAAAATTGACGGAAGAACGGATCATCGAAGATGGAATTGCCGCTGCTCGCTTTTGCCTTCACCTTCGTTTCAATTTTTACAACGGCCGGTCCGGATTGCTCTGCGATTTGGGCGATGTTATCCGGTCTGCCGAGACTGAGTGAGGTTGGCTTCACCGCACCGCTTCCGCTCGAGGATTGGGAAGAGGATGCACCTGAAGTCGAAGTATTGCCCATGACCCCATGAGAACCGGTGAACAGGTTCATTTTATCGGAAGCGAACATCAGGCTCCCCACTACCACGGCCCCAGCCAGGAAAGAGATGAAGGCGCTTCTGAACGAAGAGCTCCGTTTCTTTGGCTCGAACTGCCAGTTTCTCATCGGGTCCTGAGGCATTCCGCCCTCCTGTCCATTGTAAGAAAACGTACGCAGCGGCTTGGGCGGTGTCATCTCTACGCGAGTATCTCCTTCCGTGGAGCTTGCCGTCGTCGAGCCGGTCGTTTCTTCATTTCCCATAGTAGATTTATAAGGCCCATAGGAGTAATAGTATGAAGGTCTTTCCTGCTGTGCTTCATTCCGATCCGATTTATCGGCATCGTGAGAAGAGATATGGTTAGTTTCGCCGTCTTGACGACGAAAGAAGTCGTTATTATTTTTGTTATCGTCCATTGAAAAACCCTCCGTTCATATCAGGCTTTAAGGTTATCTATGCTAATTGCTATCTTTGACTATATAATGCCTTTGTAACCTTAAAGAAACCTTAAAATTATATGAATCGAAGGTAAAAAGATTTGTCAATCCCACCTAACTGATGACAATCCCCCTATATCCCCCTTGCTCTCAAGGGGGACCCCGGGCGCTGGCGCCCCTGGACCCCGCAAGCTTGCTGCAGGGAGAGGGTTGAAGCGGCTTCGATGTGACGTTGAAGGGGGGAGCGCGTCAGTCAAAGTCATGATTCGCTTCAGCAAATCATGACTTTGACACGCTTTCATCCGTGCGGGAACGGGCTGGTGCTTAGAGTGACGTTAGAGCGTTAGTAGCGCGTCTGTCCTGGACGGCTTTGCAAGCAAAGCTTCGCCCTGGACACGCTTAACGTCGGGAGCAGAACAAGGGCCTTTATTCGCTGGGCTGTTTCAATAAGAAGAGAAGCTGTTGCGGCAGCTTCTCTTCTTATTGAAATGCGCATGCTCATAGCAATTTAACTACTTGGTACTGGGTCAGCCAACAATAAATGACAATCGCTGAACCTGAACTCATGCACTACTGCCACGTCCTGACCAATTCACTTCGACCTCACGCAGAATAGCTTCCGCCTTCTTCGCCCACTCATCGCTGACGGGTGCATCCTTGTCTACGGGCTCCTGGAACTGATCGATCAACGCGCCATAGGTGTTAACCTGAGCTTCTCTATCCAAGCCTTCATTATATAAATGCTTGAGCACAAAAGGTGTGCCCATGCGAATCACGGCATCGACCGAATCCGAATTCCCATCCAATTCTCCCCTTATTACGGCAAAAGGAATGCGAAGCCACACCTTATTTTCGGTATCCAGCGCCCTGTCAAAGTAACCGTGATCGTACTCCCAATTCCCGCCTAAAGTAAATTGATGACTCTCTAAAGCTTTCCGAACTTGATCGTATGCTTCCTCCCGGTTGACCAGGGTAGAATCTAATGAAATCATGGTCCATCCTCCAGTACCTTTTAGTCATAGAATGAACGGAGCCGCTGGAATTTATCCCTTTCGAATAAAAACGATCAATCGACCTGCCATGTCATTTTATCTTACGTAGTTCGTTGACATAATTGTCATGAAAACCGTATAATGATTGGCGTAGATGGACCAATATACAGGTTACAAGGGAGTTGAACGTATGGATTTGTCCGCTTTGGCGAGTGGATTGGATACGATTTGGGTAGTCCTGACAGCGGCCATGATTCTGCTGATGGAGGGAGGCTTCGCCCTGCTGGAAGCAGGCTTCGTACGGCAGAAGAACGCAGTCAGCATCATAATGAAGGTGTTCGTGGACATTACGTTCGGCGCGCTTATTTTTTATTTCATCGGCTTTGGTCTTATGTACGGCAAAGATGCCTTCGGTCTCATCGGAACAAGCGGCTTCATGATGGGAGGAGACCTGACACACATCAAGCTTACCATCTCTAACGATACGTACTGGCTCTTCCAATGCGCCTTCGTCATCGCGGTCATTTCCATCGTATCGGGAGCCGTTGCCGAACGTATTCATTTTCACGCTTACATTCTATACACGATAGCCATGACCGGCCTCATCTACCCTATCGCCGGGCATTGGGTTTGGAGTGCGGGCGGCTGGCTCGGAAGCCTTGGAATGATCGATTTTGCCGGCTCTGCCGTCATTCACGCCATGGGCGGCTTCTCAGCCTTGGCTGCGGCCATATTCATCGGACCCCGCATCGGAAAATTTTCCGATAACGGAACACCTAACATCGTCCCTCCGTCGAACCTGCCGCTAGCCTCTGTCGGCGCATTCATTCTTTGGTTCGGCTGGTTCGGATTTAACTCCGGCAGCACGCTCAGCGCAACCAACGGCTCGATCGGCCATATCGCAGTGACCACGATGCTGGCCGCTGCAGCAGGAGGAGCAACCTGCATTCTGTTCACTTTATTCCGATACCGTAAAGCCGACCCGCCTATGGTCATTAACGGCTCCTTGGCCGGACTGGTCAGCATAACGGCCGGATGCGCCTTCGTCAGTGACGGAGCCGCCATTTTCATCGGAGCCGTCAGCGGCATTGCCATGGTATTCGCCACCGAATATTTGGATTCCAAAAAAGTCGACGATCCTGTAGGAGCTTTCGCTGTCCACGGAGTCAGCGGAAGCATTGGGACTCTGGCAGTAGGGTTATTCGCCAAACCCGAACTTACCGAAGGCATCGGCCAAGGCTACAGCGGGTTGTTTTATGGCGGAGGATGGAGCCTTCTTGGCGCGCAGGCTCTCGGTTTGGTTATCGTTTCTGTGTGGGGCTTTATTTTAACGTGGATTTCCTTGAAGCTAATTAATCGTTTAGTCCCTGTTCGGGTCAGCCGGGACGAGGAGCTTGTCGGCTTGGATGTCGGCATTCACGGCGTTCCTGCGTACAGCCAGGATCATGATTTTATTGAGCTCGAGCAGCTAAAGAAAAACTGAAATACCCTACAAACAAATTCAACGCTATTGTACTTTGCGGAATATTAAAAAGGGCTGGCAAAAAAGCACATGTGCTTTTGCCAGCCTTGTTTTTTTTATTTACTTCCGCCACTTTCCGACTTGGAAGTTACTTTTCCGTTGTTGAACGTGATTTTTACGGATCCGCCGTCTTTTAGTTTATACTCATAGGTCTGGACAGGACTGCTGCCTTCCCCTTCCGAGAACTCATTGATCAACTTACCCATTTGGCCCATCGCTTTAGAAACTTCGTCGTAGGTCATGCCCATTTCGACTTTACCATACTGATCCGTAGTAACAATCGGCTGCTCCTTAGCTCCTTTTGGAGCTTCAGGCGGTGGTGTTGGTTTACTTGCTTGATCTGCCGGCTTGTTTTTATTGGCGTCATCGCCTTTTGCTGCCGAATCCGTTGCATTAGGAGCAGTGGAAGCCTGTGGTGATGGTGACGGTGATGGTGTCTGCTGTTGATTAGGCTGAGTCGTGCCCGCCTGATCCGCTGGTTTGCTTGTACATCCTGTTGCTAATAAAGCTAAGGCAAAACATATGATGAGTACTTGGCGCATCATCAAATCCCTCCATTCAAGATTGTATTCCAGAGATGATATTGAACCCTGCAGCCGCCCGACTGAACCCATTATAACGATTTTTTTGTCGTAAAGCAAAGTCCTGTGTCGATTCCAGTTTCACCCGGCATCATGTCAATCGTCTGCACAAACAAAAACAACCCCGTCAGCATCGCTTTTAATAGCAATGCAACCGGAGCCATACAGACTGCAAACAGATGAATTTTATAACAATACACTCGGATTATATGCCCAGTTCCTTCATGAATTCTTCGCTGATAGCAACATCGTCGGACGATTCGCTGCTGTTCAGGATTGATTTCGCCTTTTCAACTTCCATGCGCAGCTGCCGAACCTGTTCCATAGGCTTTTTGACGTAGTGGATATATTCTACGGCCAGATGATGGTCCGGCTTTTTACCGGCAAAGATCCGACGAAACGACGACATAGCCCTGTAGCTCCGCTCCTCCATCAGCCGTTTTTTCTCATAGCGTTCGATAACCTGCTCGATTTCAGCAATCTGCTCTTCCTTGCGGGCTATATAAGCCTCTAAAAAAGGCAGTACTTCTGCTGTTTTCCGTCTAGTTATCGGCATTGAATTCCCCATCAATAAAGCGTCTCGCATGGGATATCACCTATCTTTTCATGTTAACTTATATTACAGTATAAAACCTATTTTACACTAAAACATCCGCTTTGAAAACCTCCAATTCAAGAACGATGTTAGGAATTCATGGGGGTTTCCTCATTATTTAAAGAAAAAGAAGCGAACGTTATGCTACGCCCGCTTCTTTATGCATTTTATCTCACATAACCTTAATATTTAGCGTTTTGGTTCGCACCTTCGTTTGCATTGTTTTGACCAGCTTGCTTCACATTTTTAGCTGTTACCTCTTGTGCAAACTCGGCATCATTTTGCTGCTTTTTATTTCTGTTCTTAGCCATGTTGTCATTCACCTCCCCTTACATCCATTAGTATGGGTTCGGTGAAAGGCTTTTATGTTGGAAGTTTAAAACAGGATCTCATTCTCCAGCTGGCTCCAAATCGTTTTCGTTATTTTGCCGTCACCTTTTTTAACGATAAACACGTTCAACGTTTTTTTGCCCCATTCCCGGTACACCTGATCCTTGGTTTCGAAATACAGATCGATTCGGTTCCCTTTGATGGCACTGCCAGTATCTGCGACAATTCCATATCCGTAACCTGGGATCCATAGCACGGTTCCAAGCGGGAACACGGCCGGGTCGGCAGCGATCGTGGAGAACGAATTTTTATCCCGCTGTACCTTCATCCCAGAGAAAGTAACCCCATATTCAGGGTGCCCCGGTGTTTTCCCGGTCGATTCCTTCCCTGCATAATAGCCGGTAGCTGTTACTTCCACGGCCTTATAGTGGGATATGTCCTTTTTCATATTTGGTAAAAAGGTATATTTGTCGCTCTTCTTATTAGAGGTAACGGTAGTGTTCTGTTTTACAGTTGTAACAGCCTTCGTCTCTTTTGCTGCGTTCTCCTCCTGCGGACGGGACAAGGATTGCGGCTCTGCAGCCGCCGGAACGTTTTGGGACAACGACGGCAAGACTTGACTGGTTTGACCATGGTCGGCAGGACCGTTTTGTGCCAAGGACTGCTGCTCTTGCTCCAGCGCCAGAAACAATCCGAGCAGTACGGCAATGAAACAGATCCATTTCGCATGACTTACGGCTTTTGGTAACATACTTGGTTTAAAACCTCCCCTTACTATAAGAGGCTAACCAATTACTACTAGGATTATACAAAAACTCCATACAAGCTGAGCAGGCACGGAACCTTTTTCTCCAAAAAAAGAACAATCCCTTGGAGGAAGGATTGTTCTTGGTTATTGAGAAACCTCAATCATATAAAAATGTAAAGGTGATAGGTGGGGTATCTCCTGTAGGAGCGATAGCGTTCGCCTTTGTTCTCGGGAAGTCTCCGCTATAAATATTAATCAATTTCCCGAGAACAACAGCGACCGGAGGGAGGTACTCCACCGGTAACCTTGGCAACATTTTCAACTTCCACAGGTTTCTCAAAACAAAACAATCCCTTCGAAAAGGGATTGTTCTGCCGCATTAATCGATTTGCTTCGTACGAATCGCTTCACTGATTAATGCAGTCGCGCTATCCAGGCTCTGAACGCCCAAATCGCCTGCGCCGCGCTTACGTACGGAGACGCTGTTATTGTTCATCTCGTTCTCGCCGACAACGAGCATGTAAGGAATTTTCTCAAGCTGCGCTTCACGAATTTTGTAACCCAACTTCTCATTGCGAAGGTCGGATTCAACACGAATACCAGCCAGCTGGAGCTTTTCTTCCACTTCTTTGGCGTAGCCCTCGAATGCGGTAGAAACCGGAATGACCTTCGCTTGTACCGGAGACAACCAGGTTGGCAGATTGCCCGCAAAGTTTTCAAGCAGGAAGGCTGTCATCCGCTCCATAGTGGAAATAATACCGCGGTGAATAACGACCGGACGATGCTTTTGACCGTCTTCGCCGACGTATTCCAATTGGAAGCGCTCAGGCAGCAGGAAGTCCAGCTGTGCAGTGGACAGCGTTTCTTCTTTCTTCAGAGCCGTCTTGATCTGAACATCCAGCTTAGGGCCGTAGAATGCGGCTTCGCCTTCCGCTTCGTAGAACGGCAGGCCCAGCTCCTCTACAACCTCGCGAAGCATGCGTTGAGACATTTCCCACATGTTATCGTCCGGGAAATACTTCTCCGTATCCGCAGGATCACGGTAGGACAAGCGGAAGCGGTAGTCCTTGATGCCGAAATCCTCATACACTTGGCGAATCAGGTTCACCACGCGGGCAAATTCTTCCTTGATTTGGTCCGGACGGCAGAAGATATGCGCATCATTCAAAGTCATCGCCCGTACACGGTGCAAGCCTGTCAAAGCTCCGGACATTTCATAACGGTGCATCGTTCCAAGCTCGGCAACGCGGATCGGCAGATCGCGATAGCTGCGCATGTCGCTCTTGTAGACCATCATATGATGCGGACAGTTCATCGGACGAAGAACCAGCTCTTCATTGTCCATGATCATTTTAGGGAACATGTCTTCCTGATAGTGCTCCCAGTGTCCGGACGTTTTGTACAGCTCCACATTGGCCAGAACCGGCGTGTACACATGTTGATAGCCCAAACGCTCCTCCAAATCAACGATATAACGCTCCATCGTACGGCGTACTTTAGCGCCATGTGGAAGCCACAGCGGCAAGCCTTGTCCTACTTCACGGGAGAAGGTGAACATTTGAAGCTCTTTACCCAGCTTGCGGTGATCGCGTTTTTTGGCTTCTTCCAGCAAGTGAAGATGCTCGTCCAATTCGGCTTTTTTAGGGAATGCAGTACCGTAAATGCGCTGAAGCATTTTGTTTTTGGAATCTCCGCGCCAGTAAGCACCAGCTACACTCAACAATTTGAACGCTTTAATACGTCCGGTAGACGGCAAGTGCGGTCCGCGGCACAAATCGAAAAATTCGCCTTGATCATAAATCGTCAGCACAGAATCTTCGGGCAAATCACGAATCAGTTCCAGTTTCAGCGGATCGCCAAGCTCTGTGAAGATGCGGATCGCTTCTTCTCTGCTGACGACTCTGCGGCGGATCGGCAGGTTCTCCTGAACGATTTTCTCCATTTCCTTCTCGATCTTCGCAAGATCCTCAGGAGTTACCGGTGTTTCCAGATCGATATCGTAGTAGAAGCCGTCCTCGATAACCGGTCCTATCCCAAGCTTCACCGCTTTTTCACCGTAAATGCGCTTAATCGCCTGAGCCATCAAGTGCGCCGTACTGTGACGGTATACTTCCAGCCCGGCCTCGCTATCCAGCGTTACGATCTCTAATGCCGCATCCTGCTCGATAGGCGTGTTCAAATCAACCGCTTTGCCGTTCAACTTGCCGACAACCGCATTTTTCTTCAGTCCGGAGCTGATAGAACCCGCTACTTCTTCAATCGTAGTGCCCTGTTCATATTCTCTTACCGCTCCATCCGGAAAAGTAACTTTTACTGCCATTTTGTTCGACCTCCTGTAATAGTAAAGCTTGCAACAAAAAAAGCGCCTCATCCCAAAAGGGACGAGAGCGCTTGGTCTCGTGGTTCCACCCTAGTTCGATCCGCCCAAAGCTCCGCGAATCCTCATAAGCATTCATTAACGGGAATGACCCGGAGATATATACTTAACGAGCATGCTTCCTGAAGCAAACTGTGTTCCATATCCCAGCTACAAAGGGGTAAATGATTGTCGTTAACTGAAGGAGCTTACAGCCAGGTCTCCTCTCTCTGTACAGCACTTCAACCATTGTTGTCTTTGATTGTTGCCTTACCCTTTATTATAGTCAGACGCTGCCGATCGGTCAAGATTGTGGCATAGTCTGCAGTATTCACAAAGCTGCACGCGATTTTCAAAGATTTGGGTAATCGTCTTGATCACCTGGACCTCCGGGTCTCTGGTGTGGATGCAGATTTGGCGCGGAGATACGGAAATCAAGGTACTGACTATGACATCTTCGAAATTGATGTCCTTCTCGATCATTTCCACAGTGAAGGTGGCGTCGGTCTGGCTTGTGTCAATGAGCTCCATTCGGTCGTTCAGCAGAACGAACTCGTTTCCGCCCTTATGTATCAGGTGGGCCGTCGGAATTTTTGCTTCCTGAATGTAAACGAAATATTTTAACAGGGAAATAAACTCTTGGTATTGCTGATCCATCAAAAACTCATCAATGGCATATTCAACCGCTTCACGAAGCTCATTCATATAGTCCTGCAACCGGAATTGAAGAAAGCCCTGAACATTCAAATCGGTATACTCCTGCAAAAACGCGCTGATGGCCTGTGCAATCATCTGCTTGCGTCTCGAAACGGATTGCTCCAAGGCAGGCTCGAATGCTTCCTCACCTTCTTCAGGAAAAGGAGCAGGACGGCAATAGCCCATGATGGATACGATATCCTCTTCCCGCTTGTAATCAAAATCACGGACAATCATGGTTCGAATCAATCGTCCCTCTTCTTCCTGAACAATCCACTCCGCCAATACCTCAGCGACCTTCGAATACAGCGCATCGGTTCTTCTATCCAATTGAAAAAGGGGAAATATCCCTTCAGCCTGTACAAAAAAGGATGTTTGATCTTGATGCAGGCGGACGGCCACATGCTGCTTATATACGCTTCTGACAGCATCCTCCACAGCCGCATGAAGCTTACGAACGGAGGGCTCCGATGTTTTCGTCAAGGTTAAGGCAAACAGCTTCATCCCATTCACTCCTTCCTTCCCTTACTTCTCTTTTTTAAGTATATGGTCGGGGGAGGGCATATATACAAACAACAATTTCCCATGGGATAGAAGTGAAAAGAAGCATAAATCGCCTGAACCAAGGCTATCCGCAGTACCCATAAGCGAAATATCCCTGTAAAGTAAAGCCTTGGATATTGCAAAAAGCCCCCATAAAGACTAACGCTTTACAGGGGCTTAAACTATTAATTCTGCATGACAAAGTCGTTGTCGACTTTCTCTTCTTCATTATCGAATACTCGCAGAATCTCGTAGCGCGTGTTGCGCTGAGCCGGGATTTTGCCCGCTTCGCGGATGATTTGCAGGGTCGAGCCGATATTGACTTTATGCGTCGTTCCTGCGGCGGAGACGACGTTCTCCTCGATCATCGTGCTTCCGAAGTCGTTGCAGCCAAAATGAAGCGACTGCTTGCCGACCTCAGGACCCATCGTCACCCACGAGGATTGGAAGTTCGGGATGTTGTCGAGCATGATGCGGCTGATCGCCACGTTCTTCAAATAGTCCTCCGGCCCGAGCTTGTCGGCCTTCAAATTGGTGTTGTCAGGCTGGAACGTCCAGGAGATAAACGCCAAAAATCCCGGAGAATTGTATTTGTTGGCGATACATTCGTCTTGTGCGTCACGAACACGAAGCAGGTGCAGCGCACGCTCTTCCATCGATTCACCGAAGCCGATAACCATGGTTGCCGTAGTGGACATTCCGATCTTGTGAGCGGTTTGCATGACGTCCATCCAATCGCGCCAGGAGCCTTTCAAACGGCTGATTTTGCGTCTTGTACGGTCATCCAGAATTTCGCCTCCGCCTCCAGGTAGCGAGTCCAGGCCGGCCATGTTCAGCTCTCTCATCACTTCTTCGAGCGTGAGCCCCCCGGATACTTCCTTCATCTTCATAATTTCGGCCGGTGAGAAGGAATGCATCGTAATGTCAAAGCGCTTCTTAATCTCGCGCAGCAGGTTCGTATAATAAGAGAACGGAAGGTTCGGGTTAGTTCCCCCCTGCATAAGAATCTCGGTTCCGTTCACATCAATGGTTTCCTGAATCTTTTGGAAAATCGTCTCATCCGGAAGCACGTAGCCCTCCGCCGAGCCCGGCGCACGATAAAATGCGCAAAAACGGCAGTATACATCACAAATGTTCGTATAGTTAATATTGCGGCCGATAACAAAGGTTGTAATCGGGTCCGGATGATGCCTCAGCATAATTTGATTAGCGACGTGGCCCATCTTTTCAATTTGATCCGATTCATATAATTGAATGCAGTCTTCGAGACTGATTCGGTTTCCGGCCAGCGCACTGTCGAGGATGCGGTCGATCGAACTCATCCGTGTTCACTCCTTTTTGCTAGCTATTGCAAAAATTATTTTGCATACGAAAAAACGTTACCATTATCGTACCACAAACGGGGAGCCTAGTCATTAAAAAAGAGACTGCCGGCCCGAGGCCAAGCCCCGTTCGGACAATCTCCTGACACACTTTTGGCAATTATGCGGGCATCATGCCCGCCTGCCGGCTGCGCTTAACCTTGGCCTTGAGCAGATCACACCGCAGAATGCGGTCCTGATCCGCCTCGAGCGGCTCCGGCTTTGCAAAATAGAAGCCCTGGCCCATCTGCACCTTCAAATCATACAGCATCTCGGCCTCTTCCGCGCGCTCCACGCCCTCGGCAATGACTTGACAGTTAATGTTCTCTGCAAAGTGAACCAGCGAGCGAAGCAGCGATTGCTTCACCGTCATTTGATCGATATTTTGAATGACCGATTTGTCGATCTTAATAATATCGGGAATGAGCTCCATAATGGATTGCAGGCTGGAATAACCGGCACCGGCATCGTCTACCGCGAACCGGAAGCCAAGCGAACGGTATTTGCTCATCAGGGCGCCCATAAAATGGAAGTCCTTAATAGCATGACGCTCCGTAATCTCAAGAACGATCTGGGAAGGCGCTACCGTCGGGTAGTCATCAAGAAGCTTCATCAAATGCTGCAGCAATAACGGATGCGACAGCGTTACAGGCGTTACATTAATGAACACCTGCTCCTTGATGCTTCGTTTGGCCACCTCCTCGAACGCTTTTTTCATAACTAAAAACTCCATTTTGGACAGCACATCCGCCTGATAAGCATAATCAAACAGCTCGGCCGGGCTGTGAAAAGGAGTGTTTTGCGGACCCCGGGTCAATATCTCCCACCCGAAGATATCCCCGCTCGTTAAATTCATAATGGGCTGTGCCAATACGGCAATATTCTCCGTCTGAATGATATCGATCAGCTGCTGTCTGGATTGGGAGAAATGAACCGGCAGCTTCTTCATAGCTATAGATAACGCGTAACGATAGGCGAATTGAATCGCCGCTTCTATATTTTCTATATCAGGACCCATCATGTAGCAGCCGGCTGAACAGGTGAGAAGCCCCTCCTGCTTGGCAAAGCCCGCGCGCAAACGTGCTTGAAGCTCCGAGCACATCTCTTGCCCTTTTTGCTGCAGCTGATCATAAGAAACACCCGGCTGCTGTTTAACGAACAGGCCGATATCCTCTTGACCGAACCGCTTGATGCCGATAATGTCCTGATGCTTGAAAAAACGCGGCAGCATGTCCAGCATCATATGATTGATCTGCTGTTGCAGCTCCTGAATGCTTGAATACGGATACGTTGAAAACAGCTGAGGAAAATCCTCCAAATGAAGCAGGATCAGATAGCAGCCTTTTCCTTTTGCACGCTGCTCTTTTGCCAATGCAGCCACCGGATCGCGCAAGGTAAAATCTGGAGGAAAATATTTTAGAGATCGGTTGGAGAAGGGTAAATAGCAGAGCATTTTGAAACGTTGTTTCCACTTATCGATAAAAAGCGACGGCATTTTCTTCCCCCTCTGCCTGCATGGACCTTTTTGAACCATCATAACATGAGACCCTGGTCATGAATAGACATAATGTCCTATAAAAAGGGAATTTCACCCAAAATAATACTTAAGAACTACCGCTGTCGAAACCTGCTGTCAAACCTTGAAAAGTTGCTGCCAGCATGCAAAAAGCCGATCCATGCGGAGCATGTACCGGCTTTTACTATAACTATGGCAAATAGTATAAGAGCTTAAGCTCCCTCAATTTCCCCCTGGGCCAAATCAATGGCTCTCGATAAGTCCGCGATCAAATCATCTACGTGCTCAATGCCTACCGAATAGCGAAGCAGACGGTCGTCTACGCCGACCTGACGGCGAATGTCTTCCGGGATATCCGCATGCGTCTGAACCGCAGGATACGTCATTAAAGATTCGACGCCGCCCAAGCTTTCAGCGAACGCGATGAGCTTAATGTGACGCAGAATCGGTTCGATATAGCAGGCATCCTTCATTTTGAAGGAGAAAATGCCGGTGTTGCCGGAGGATTGCTTCTTCTGAATCTCGTAGCCCGGGTGGCTCTCCAAAGCAGGATAATAGACGGATTCCACTTGAGGATGATTCAGCAAAAACTCGGCGATCTTCGTTGCGTTATATTGATGACGCTCCATGCGGATCGCCAATGTCTTCATGCCGCGCATCAGCAGCCAGCTGTCCTGCGGATTCAGCACCGCACCGATGGAGTTATGCAGGAACGCCATTTGCTCGGACAGCTCCTTGCCTTTGGTTACGATCAGGCCTGCAAGCACGTCGTTATGCCCACCCAAATATTTGGTCGCACTGTGTATGACGATATCGGCTCCAAGCTCGATCGGACGCTGGAAGAACGGCGTCAGCAGCGTATTGTCCACGATCGACAGGATGCCCTTTTTCTTGGCCCAGCTGCATACGAGCTCGAGATCGGTAATCATCATGAGCGGATTCGTAGGCGTTTCGATCAGCACGGCCTTCGTGTTGGAGCGATAATTCGACTCCAGTGCATCCAGATCATTCGTATCCACATAGGTAGCGGTGACGCCAAAACGGGACATGATCTTCTCCAGCAAACGGTAGGTCCCCCCATACAGATCCAGGGAAACGATCAAATGATCGCCTTGGCTGAACAAGGCAAAAATCGTTTGCAGCGCGGCCATACCGGAGCTGCAGGCGAATCCAGCGTCGCCGGACTCGAGCTCGGCAATCGCATCCTCAAGCACCTTGCGTGTCGGGCTTTTCGTACGCGCATAGTCAAAGCCTGTGCTTTGCCCCAGCTTCGGGTGACGGAAGGCAGTCGATTGGTAGATCGGGAAGCTGACCGCTCCCGTGACCGGCTCCTCCTGAGAACCGATTTGTGCTAATCGGCTCTCTATTTTTAACGGGTTGTTCTGTTCGCTCATATACTGTACTCCTCCTTGTGCAGATCAAACGGCGTCTCTTGATATACATAATAGTTCAACCAATTGGAAAACAACAGGTTCGCATGCGCTCTCCACGATACGAGCGGCGGTTTGGACGGATCGTCATTCGGGTAATAATTTTTCGGAACGGCGACCTCCATGCCCTTGTTCACGTCGCGGTCGTACTCGTATTTCAGTGTACACGCATCGTATTCCGAATGTCCGGTTACGAAGATTTGCCTGCCATCCTTCGTTCCGACGATGTATACGCCTGCCTCCGGAGATTCGGACCAAATTTCAAGCTCCGGATGTTTCTCAATATCTTCCTTGCGCACTTCGGTATGGCGGGATTGAGGCACGAAGAACAATTCATCAAAGCCGCGAAGCAGCTTCACGTTCTGGGCACTTACAATATGCGTGAACACACCGAACATTTTTTGCTCCAACGGATATTTAGGAACGCTGAAGTGGTGGTACAGGCCAGCCTGAGCCGCCCAGCATATGTGCAAGGTAGACGTGACATGATCACGGCTCCAATCCATGATTTGCTTCAGCTCTTCCCAATAGTTCACATCCTCAAAATCCAGCTGCTCTACCGGCGCTCCTGTAATGATGAGCCCGTCGAATCTTTCGTTGCGCACATCATCAAAGGTTTTATAAAACTGCTCCAGATGCTCGGCGGATGTATTCTTGGACGTATGAGACTTGGGATGCAGCAGCACGAACTCCACCTGCAGTGGGGTATTGCCGATCAGACGCAAAATTTGAGTCTCCGTCGTTTCTTTGGTAGGCATCAAATTTAATATGGCAATTCGCAACGGACGAATATCCTGGTGGAAAGCCACCGTTTCATCCATGACGAAAATGTTCTCGTTCAACAAAATTTCTTTTGCGGGTAAATGATCGGGAATTTTAATAGGCATAGGTCAATCACTCCTTTTTGATAGGTGTTACATTCGTTTAAGCTTGGAAACTCCTGCAAAAAGGCACTAAAAAAAGGCCTTTTTCGCGCGCACGAGAAAGGCCTTGTTCATTCAACAATGTCCTCTCTCATCTCTCAGAAGCTTATCGCTTCCGCAAGATTTAGCACCGTGCATACCTCCATTCGCGCCGAATAAGCGTGAATGCCGAAAGGTCTGTCGGTTGCCGGGTATCATCGGGCTAGTCCCTCCACCTGCTCTTGATAAGAGTTGCAACTTGATTTATGAAGTTGTTTATAGTCCTACTGTATACGAAAACGACGGCAACGTCAAGAAGGGAAAAATAATAACGTTTCGTAAAGCGGCCGGTTTCTATTATGCCGACACCATTGCCGTGGAATCGCATAATGTAACATAGACCTGAAAAACGATGAAAATCGTTCAATTTCACCTTGATGCATAACGAATGAACAGTTATACTAGACAAGTAATTCGACAACACTAGCAAAGGGGTGCACCAAACGAATGGACGGAGACCCGAGGAGTAGTATCTGCGTTCAACAACAACTGAATATTTCGTTTGGAATGCTGACGGCTTACGCCGTTGATTTCGATGCGCCGGTTTATCCTTTGCCTGATGATCATTATAACCATAAGGCTTAGCTTTATCCTGCCCAAGTACGCAGGTTAGGGTGCCGTCACGTGAATCAACGACGTTTCTTCCGTTTGTATTCCTCACGAGCAGTATGAAAGGTTTGGCCTCCGGTTCCTGTCTTAAAGGAACGGACGGCGAGCTACGTGAAGGGGTGGAGCAAATGAAAGCACGTTTGGTTCAGGACGGCATTTTTACATTAATTGAAGACATTACCCAAACGATAGAACCGCCGGAGCACGGGTTTTATTGGATCGACGCCGATGTCGATGATTTGACGATTTTACAGCCCTTATTTCATCTTCATGAATTAGCGGTGGAAGATTGCATGACGGAAGAAGAGCAGCGTCCGAAGATCGAGCTGTACGACAAGCATTATTTCATTGTGGTTAACAGCATCCGGTTTGATGATGAGGAAATTTTCCTCAGATCCCTCAATATCTTTTTGGGCCAGCATTATATCATTACGGTGACGCGGCAGAAAATCAACGAGCTTCGCATCCTGAAGCCGGTGCTCTGGGAAGAGGAAGTCAACGCTCCGGACCGGTTCCTATATCATCTCATCGACCTTGTTGTCGATAACTATACGTATGTGGGCGACCGGATTGAAGCGAAGATCGAGAAGCTTGAAGAAGATATCCTCATGAATACGAAAAAATCGCATCTGAACGAGATTATCGGTCTTCGAAGCGAAATCTTGTGGCTCAAAAAAGTTCTTGTGCCGCAAAAAGAAGTTATCAATACGCTGAATAAAAAAGAATTGCGGCTCATTAGCGATCCGCTGAAAAAATATTTCGGAGATATTTATGAAAATGCTGTAAAAATTTCGGAAACGTTCGATACGTTCCGCGATTTGATGGGCAACTTGCGAGAGGCTTACCAGTCGAGTCTGTCGAATCGTGCCAACGAAATTATGCGCATCTTTACTGCGTTGACAACAATTTTCATGCCGCTGACGTTCATTACCGGGATTTACGGGATGAACTTCGAGCATATTCCGGGTATTCACTGGGAGTACGGCGGTGTAGCCGCTGTGATCTTTATGTTCATTATTGGCATTTCGATGTTTGTTCTGTTTCGCAAAAAGGGTTGGCTGTAACTTCATTTCGCGATTATCCTGCCTTGGCCGATGAGTTGGTCGGGGCAGGATTTTTTTTACATTCTAATATCCATCATTCAAGGCTTCTCAACAACCTTATCCCGTTTTACAGGGTTTATTTTATTCCTGTTTCAACCGGACAGCACCTCGTGTAATAGTAAGCATCCTGATAAAGTCGAGGTGAAGGTTATGTTCGGCAAAATATTACTGGCCTATGACGGCTCGGAAACAGCTAAAAACGCACTGGAGCAAGCCATGGAATTGAAGCTGATGCTCCCCGATTCCATCCTCGAAATTGTCCATGTGGCCCAGCTGCAAAACGTTATTGTAGGTGATGCCTTCATCACCAGCAGCGCCGTGATCCAAGATGAGCTGCATGATGCTGCGGAGGCTGTATTGGATGAAGCAAGAAGACGGATCTCTCACCTGGGTCTTGCCACAACGACCCTCTTGGAAGGCGGGACTCCCGCCCAAATGATTCTGGACTATGTAAACGACCATCTGTTCGATCTTATCATTGTCGGAAGCCGCGGTCTCGGCACCTTTAAGGAGCTTCTTCTCGGAAGCGTCAGCTATGAGATTGTACAGCATGCCACCATACCCGTACTTGTAGTGAAATAGACTACAGTCCTGAACATGTCAACAGCAGGTAAACCACCTCTTGAGACCCAGCCACAGCGGGGAAGCTTTAGCAAAGGTTATTCGCAATACTCTTGGAGCTTCCCCATGGCCGGCAAATGAGTCCCCGGTACCTATTCGTGTATATACCGATTAACCTGCCGCCGGTTTGGCATTCTGAACCCTTCTGAATTTAATCCGCAGCAGGCGAAGCCATTCATAAATGGTATCCATCTGCTTGCTATCGAGCTCTTCCTGTTTATACAGCGTTTGAAGCACAGGCTTTAAGTACCGGTCCCCTTGAAGCTCAAAGGCCGACCAGGCCAAATGCAGCTCCTCCTCCGGAATCGGCTGAAGCAGCGTCTCAATATAAGCATCCAGCTCGTATCCATCCCGATCCAGCTCCTCGATCCACATAACAAGCTCTCTTCGCTGCAGCTTCGTTGCATCCTGAAGCATCTCCAGGCTATCTCCGCGTGAAACGGCTTCCAGCAGCCTGCTTTTCATTTCCCGTTTGTGCTGCTCTGCCTGGCTTTTCCGCTCTTGCTCTCTCTGCTGCCAATTTTGAAACTCCAGCAAATCAACCTGTTCCTCCACCCAGTGAAGCGGAAACGTCGTGCTGCGCGGATATTCCATCGTATACTGAAGCAGCTCCTCCCCGTAGAGCGCCGCTTTATTGGGCCCTAAGCCGGGAAGCTGAACAAGCTCCTCCGTCGTTTGCGGCAAAAAGGCACATATCATTCGAAGGAGACGGTTGGTTGCAATGAGAAACGGCGATTTGCCCTCCTTGCTTGCCTGCTTCAGCCTCCACTGCCTGAGCTCTTCATAGAGCTTCTCGTTAGAGTGCTCTTCGCTATAGTAATGCAGCAGTTGCGCGTACCTGGACTTACTTCCCAAAGTCGGGGCTTCAGCAAACCATCCGGTACCAAGCATCGGTTTGAATCCTTCCTGCTGTTTCACCAGCAGCTGTCTGCGAACGGTTAATTGCAATTCCTCCCAGCTGGGTCCTTCATACCATGTTTCCTGAATGAGCTTCCCATCCTCCTTCGTCTCCTGCCACCCGGAATACCATTGTCCTTTGCTTTCACCGACGGAAACCTGTGCGCTCCGGGCACGCCCTTCCCCTACTTGCTTTTCCATACTGTTCAGAAATAAAAGCTTCATACAATTCCTCCTTAAATCTATTATTCCAAACGCAAAAAAGCACCACTTCCTCCATAAATAACATGGAAAAAGAGGTGCTTCCTCAGCGCTTTGAAATTATTTCCATCATATCATAGACCGCGGCACAAATCAATGGCGCATAGCCCAAGTGTTGTGCAGGGCATTCTAATTAGCAAACTTCCACTAAAGGAGTGAAAGGGTATGAGTCAAGCCGAAGAACAAAAAGGCGGCTTCCTCGAAGAGGACCGGCATAAATACACGGATCTCGAGACCGTCGAATCGCAAAGAAACGATCTAACGGCCGAAGAGTTCCCTGAAGGTCCTTATGGAGCCGACCTGCATGAAGCTACATCAGAGAAAAGCTCGCCATGGCGCATTGACCAGCATCCGCCTAACACGTATACGTATGAGAACCGTGAGCTCCATGCCGGAATATCCAGAGACTATCCGGGCTCTCATCCTACCCATGCTTATGTTGACGGCGATGAGGAGCATGGCTTGCAGGAGGAATAATTGCCGACGTTCCCGAGTCTGTAAGAATCCATGCTTTGGAATGCAAGTACTTAAAAGCCAGAGAAGTTGGCAGGCTTGCTTTCTGAGCAACCAAAAAAGGCAGGGAGGAGAATATCCTCTCTGCCTTCATCTGATTTAGTCCAATAATATGAATTAAACCTTCATAACTCCGCCTGTGCTTGCATTGGTAACGAGTTTGGAATAACGAGCCAGATAGCCTGTCGTTACTTTTGGCTCGAAGCCTTTCCAGTTCGCTCTGCGTTTCTCGAATTCTTCGTCGGAAATTTGCAGCTGAATCGTACGATTTTCCAAATCCAGCTCGATGATATCTCCGTCTTCTACGAATGCGATAGGTCCGCCTTCAGCCGCTTCCGGAGAGATGTGACCGATACTGATACCGCGGGATGCACCCGAGAAGCGTCCGTCAGTGATAAGACCAACCTTCGCACCAAGGCCCATACCTACGATTTGGGAAGTAGGAGCCAGCATTTCCGGCATACCAGGGCCGCCCTTAGGGCCTTCATAACGGATAACGACAACGTGACCTTCTTTGACATGGCCATTAGCAATACCATAAAGCGCATCCTCTTGGGAATCGAAGCAAATAGCAGGACCTTTATGATAGCCGCCTACGGATTTATCAACCGCACCCACTTTAATGATGGAGCCTTTTGGAGCCAGGTTACCGAATAATACAGCCAGACCGCCGCGCTCGGAATGAGGGTTATCCAACGGATGAATAACATCCTTGTCCAAAATCTCGCAGCCTTCTACGTTTTCGCGAAGCGTTTTGCCGGTTACGGTGATGCAGTCGCCGTTCAACGCGCCTGGTTTTTTGAGCAGTTCGTTAATGATCGCGCTCACGCCGCCAGCGTTGTGAACGTCTTCGATATGATAATCAGAAGCCGGAGCAATCTTCGCCAAGTGTGGAACACGGTTAGCGATTTCGTTGATCCGCTCGATTGGATATTCAAAGCCAGCTTCATGAGCCAAAGCCAATGTATGAAGAACTGTATTCGTGGAACCGCCCATAGCCATATCCAATGCAAAAGCATTGTCGATAGCTTCCATAGTAACGATATCACGAGGCTTAATATCTTTCTTGATCAGTTCCATCAATTGTGTAGCAGAACGTTTAACGAATTCTCTACGCTCTGGAGAGATCGCAAGAATCGTTCCGTTACCTGGAAGCGCAAGTCCAAGACCTTCTGCCAGGCAGTTCATCGAGTTGGCTGTGAACATACCGGAACATGAGCCGCAGGTAGGACAACCGTATTGCTCGAGCTCAAGCAAGCTCTTCTCATCGATTTTACCGACTTGGTAAGCGCCAACGCCTTCAAATACAGAGGTCAAGGAGATCGCACGGCCATCGCTGGTTCTGCCGGCTTTCATAGGTCCACCGCTGACGAACATTGTAGGAATGTTCACGCGCAGTGCGCCCATCATCATCCCTGGTGTAATTTTGTCGCAGTTAGGAATACAGACCATACCGTCAAACCAGTGAGCTGATACTACGGTTTCAAGGGAATCCGCAATGATCTCACGGCTTGGCAGCGAGTAGCGCATACCGATGTGTCCCATGGCAATACCGTCATCTACGCCGATTGTATTAAATTCGAAAGGAACGCCGCCCGCTTCACGGATTGCATCTTTAACGATTTTACCAAATTCCTGCAGGTGAACGTGACCCGGAACGATATCGATATAAGAGTTACAAACCGCGATGAACGGCTTGTCGAAATCTTCTTCCTTAACACCGGCTGCACGCAGCAAGCTGCGGTGCGGAGCACGATCGAAGCCTTTTTTAATCATGTCGCTTCTCATTTTCGGTTTGGACATATCTGGTGAGACCTCCTAGGTAAGTTTTGGCTGGTAAACAGACTTTTGTCGTTCTATCATTCTATAAATTCTATCATGTTTATGAAGAATTGAAAACGTAAAATGTTCTTATGCGAAATATTATGCTTGCCTTTTGCCCCCAGGCGTTTCTTCATGTATAATACAGGGTACAATTCGATGAAATGCGAGAACGGAGTGACGCTTACATGTCAGAACTGGATTACTTATATGATTCTACCGAGGAGACGACGACCCGCTTCGTCTGCTTTGTCGGAGAGTCCATGCGCCGCTTTGATTTGGCCATCACCAATACGAACCGTTTTTACGGCAAAAAGCTTGTAACAGACCTTCAATCCGGACGGACTGCGGTTATTGGACCGGATGATCTGGAGGAAGAAGGCTACCTGGAGCACGTATACAAAATTACGGAAGAGGAAGCTGTAGAGCTGACCCATTTCCTGTCCCAAGTCGTCGGAGCCATCAACTTCACCGATATTTAAACTTCAGCTCGAATAGAAAGACCGTCGAACAGCTGCTATCTGATACGCAGTGTCTGACGGTCTTTTTTTTGCATAGGCGCCATCCGGATTTTACCGCTTGACCAGATCCTCGCGCACCGGGGTGAAGGAATCAAGCAGCGCGCTTGGCTCCAGCGCACGGCAGCCGTGCTTGGCTCCGCTAGGAATGAAGATGGTCTCTCCTTGCGAAATAACGTGCACAACGCCGTCTATGGTGAATTCCAGTTTTCCTTTCAGGCAGTAGGACAGTTGCTCGTGTGGATGGCTGTGCTGATACCCTTCCGCATTCTCCTCAAAATGGACTTCCATCATCATAATGGTTTGGCCCGGTGCAAAAATTTTGCGTTTCACGCCCGGCTCCGCATTTTCCCACACTCCGATATTGCTCATCCGTTAGTGCCTCCTCTGCTATTAGACGCTAATTCAGTCCTTGGTAACGTTTGCTAACATCATCTAGTATACCTGATCAGCGCCAGCTTTGGCTATCCTAACGCCCCAGCTGCTGGCGGATTCGCAAGGCGGGCTGCGGGTTGTTGACAGTCATCAGAAGGGACCCTGTGCCAAGCGCATACAGCACCTGCTGCTCCGTATCCGGGCAATAGCACCAGGGAAGAATCCCCTGCTGTTCATATTCCTGTACGCGCTGCGGAGTGAGCAGCTTCATGCTGATGCCGACCGCCCACATCTTGGATAAGGTCCCGCCGGCACCCGGCACATAATTGGACATGAGCTCCTCGGGGAAGCCCTGCGTCTTGAGCCCGTGATGGTCATGAATATGGGCCAGTACCTCGGCGTCGAAGCAAGTGAATACGCATCGGGGCAGGTACTCGTACCGCTTGAGAATCGCAATGGCTGCATCCGCCACTTCCTTCGCATCCTGGCTTGGCTTGATCTCTACGTTCAACAGAATGTCCGGGTGCGATTGCATCAGCTCGCATAATTCCTCAAACGTCGGAATCTTGAGCCCCTCAAATAGGTTGCCGAACCATCCTCCTGCATCGAGCTGCTTAAGCTCCTCCAACGTATAATCACTTACCTTGCCCTTGCCGTTGGTCGTCCGGTCCACAGTAGCGTCATGAATGACCACCACCGCTTTGTCTTTGGAGAAACGCAGGTCGAACTCCAGCATATCGACCCCCAGCTCAATAGCCCTTTGAAAGGAAAGCAGCGTATTTTCCGGGTAATCCGATTTCCATCCTCTATGTCCTGCTACAATGACCGATCGTTGATCTTGAAGGCGAGATATCATGGTTCTCTCCATTCCTTTCCGCATGGTATGTTTTTATTTCTTGAGCAGACGCTCCGTTTCCTTCTTGAACGTGTCGAGCGTGCTTTCGATATCCTTGTTGTCGTACATAATGGCTTGAATCGCTTTGAAAAACTCCTGCATATCCTGCGGCCAGGCTACATGCTTATTCGTATCGACCGCGTACTGCAGCTGATCGTAGGCGACCTTGCGGTTAGGCTCCTTTTCCCACAATGCTTTCATTTGCGGCGACTCGACCATTTTTTTCGTAAACGGCAGGTACCCCGAATCCAGAATAAACTGCAGGCCTCCCTTGGGATCGGTCATCGCCCAGTTGATGAATTCCCAGGCGGCATCCTTGTTGGCGGAAGCGGACATTAATGCCAGGTTGGCTCCGCCGGTCGGAGTTGCGTACACTTGATCCATCGGCAGGAATGCCGTCACATAGTCAAATTTGACATTATCCTTCAAGCTGCCGATCACACCCGTGGACTGGTACATCATGCCGATTTTTCCGCTTGTAAACATCTGATTGACGATATTGCCGGAATCCTGGGCCGGAGGATAATAGAGAGCGCCTGTATTTTGCAAATCCTTCAGAAACTTGAACGTCTTGACCCCTTCTCCGTTAGTGAAGCCGATAGAGGTGCCCGCATCATTGTAAAATTTCCCCTTGGCCTGGGAGATCATCGCTATCGGATACCACGTATCGTAAGGCATACTGAACCCGTAACGCTTGAATTCCCCGTTCTCCTTAATGACCAGCGCATTAGCCACCTTCTTCAAATCATCCCAGGTTTTCGGAATCGCGAGCCCTTTCTCGTCCAGCATCGTCTTGTTGACATGAAGAATCGGGGTGGAGCGGTTGAACGGCAGAGACACCAGCTTTTTGTTAAAAGTGGAATGGCCCATAAGCCCTTGAGGGAAATCGTCGACGTTCAGCTGCGACTTCTTCATATACGGCGTCATGTCCTCCAATACTTCCGCATCCGCAAACATTTGAACATAAGCGCGTTCAAGCATGGTGATATCGGGTCCTGTTTTGGCCGCAACCGCCTGCTGAAGCTTGGTTACCGTCTCGTCATAGGAGCCCTGGAACGTGCCTACCACTTCGATTTTGTCGTGGGTTTCATTAAACCGTTTGATCATTTCGTTGATGTAATCGCCGTTCTTCCCGCCCAGAGAGTGCCAGAACTGCACGGTTACTTTGCCTTGCGGAGCTCCCGAAGGATTAGAGGAAGCCTGCTCCGTCTTGTTATCCGAGCATCCCGCAAGAAGACCGGTCGTCATTGCCGCTGCCAGAAGCACGGCTGGAAATCTTTTGTTCATTGGAATATCCCCTTCTCTGCACATTATTATTTGATACCGGAATGCACGAAAGCTTTGACAATCTGCTTGGATGCAAACATATACACGATGAGAATAGGAACGACCAGGACGACGTTGCCGGCCATAATGATATGCCAATTGCTGATCCCTTCCGTTTCCCTCAGCATGGCTATTCCCATCGTAAGCGGCCGGACGGATGCCGAATCAGTCATTACCAGAGGCCAGAAATAATCGTTCCAGTGGCTGACGAAGCTGAACAGCGCAATTGTCGCAAGGGCCGGCATCGACATCGGGATCATGATTGAACGCATAATGCCGAGCTCACTGGCGTTATCCAGCCGTGCGGCTTCAATAAGCTCATGGGGAATCTGCATAAAATATTGACGGAGCAGGAAGATCCCGAAGGCGTTGGACATGAACGGGATGATCTGAGGAAGCAGCGACTTGATAAGTCCTGCGTCCGCCAGCATCAAATAAACCGGGATGAAGGTCACCTGCCCCGGTATCATGAACGCCAGCAAGACCATTCCGAACATCAGCGCATTTCCTTTGAACTTGTATTTAGCAAACGCATAAGCCGCCGGAATCATCACCGCCGATTGCAAGATGATAATGGAGAGCGTAATGATGATGGAGTTCTTCGCGTAGGTAGCGAACGGACCCGCGCTCATCGCCTGGACAAAGTTGATCCACTGGGGAATGGACGGAATCCATGTCGGGGGAAACGTCAGCGTCTCCTCCAGCGTCTGTAATGCAGTCGAAATCATCCATAAGAAAGGGAAAATGAACATCAGCAGCATAAGCAGCTTCAGTAAAAAGCCAAGCGATTTTCGGAACGGCTTGATAACCGCTGCCGATCGGATACTGTAAGCTTGTGCTGTTTCTACACTTTTTTCCTGTGCGAGCACCTGTTAAGCACCTCCTTGCCGCATTCGGTTGAAGCTGGGGGAATTACTGATAATGAACTCTTTTGGACAGCACCCGGAAGTAAATGAACGTCAGAATGGCGATAATTGCCATCAGCACAACCCCGGTCGCCGACGCGTAGCCGATGCTGTTGGACCTGAACTCGTATATGTAATACACGAGCGTCGTCGTGGAGCCGTTAGGTCCGCCTCCGGTCATAATTTTTACGGTGTCAAACACCTTGAACGAGCCGATGGTCATGATGACCAATATAAAGAACAGCTGTGGTGAAATAAGAGGCAGTGTAATGTTGAAAAAGACGCGGACTTTGCTGGCGTTATCCAGTTCGGCCGCCTCGTAGATTTGGGGATTGACCCCATGAAGCGCAGCGACGATAATCAGCGTGTAGTAGCCGATATTTTGCCATACGGAAACGATAATAACGGACAAGAGCGAGGTGCTCGAGCTCTGCAGCCAGGGCAGGGACGGCAGTCCGGCTGATTTCAGAAGGAAGTTGAGCACGCCGTGATTAGGCTCCATCAGCCACATCCACACAAGAGCGACCGAGACGATAGAAATAATATGAGGGGTGAAAATGCCGGCCTGCACGATTTCGTTCATACGCGACTTCCGTTTCAGGCATACGGCGATAAGCAAGGACAGGGACATCGTCAGCACAACGACGCCAACCGTATAAATGACGGTAGTCAGCAAAGCCCTGTAAAAATCCTCGCGAGAGAATATCTCGATGAAGTTATCGAGTCCGACGAATTTGCTTTTGTCCTTATTCAGCAAGTTGTATTTGTAGAAGCTTAATTTGACCAAATACAGTACCGGATAGAGGACAAACAGGATGATACCGAGCATGGCCGGTGCGACCATGACATAGGGACGTACGGATTCCCACAGCCTTTTCCTGTTCATACCGGCGGCTTCCCTCCTCTCCAACCTCGATAATGGCGAATCCTTGCTCCCAAAGCAGCCAACCTCATCCCCCCTTAATGAATATGTACTCCCTTTACGAAACCTTAATGATTGCGCTTTCAAATCTTGGTTTGCTTTCCTGCTCTGCCTTTCGAGCCGTTTACTTCCCTTCGCTTCTATAGTACAATTTGTACACGACTTTCACTGTGTCACCAGTGAAAGTCGAGATAGGTTTTTTTCCAGTCCCGGTGAGCCAGAGCAGATTCCATTGCGCCAGCTAGGTCATCTGCTTTGCTCACTGCGGTGAAGCCATCCGGTACTAATCGCCTTAACGTTGCTTGGCAATCCTCCCGCTCCATCACTTGGAGCACTTCCCGAAAATCCTTGGCGGAGCTTCTGCTGCTCCCGTGAAGCGTTATGCCTTTCTCCAACACATCGCGAGTGTTAACCGGAACCAGATCTTCACTAACTCCCATCGCGATAAGCTGGCCTCCCGGCTTCAAGATGTCGATCCCCTGATTAATCGCACTCTCGCTAAAACGTCCTCCTGTACATTCCACTACAATATCCACCTTGTCACCGGCGGCAAAATCATAGCTTTGGACCATTCTCGTGTCCGCGAAGCTAAACTCATCCAGCTTTTCCCGAATGGCTCCAAAAACGGTCAAACGATCTCTCTCCAGCCCGTAAGCATGATGCAGCATCGCTGCAGTCAAATAACCGACGGGGCCGTCGCCGAATACGGCCACCTTAGCCTGTGCCAGCATAGGCCGGACTCCTCGAAGCGCCCGGTACGAGACGCTGCACAGCTCCGCCAGCACCGCAATTTCATCCGGGACGTTATCCGGAATAGGAATGACACAAGGCTCCGGCAGCACCAATCTGCTCTGGGCTATGCCGTCCGTTCCGCTTCCTAGAAATTGGCCATTGGAGCAGTAATTGTCCTCGATCTCCCCTCTGCACGCCGGACAGCATTGTTCGGGCTGGAGCCCTCTAAGAAGATAACCGGGAACATAGGGTACGATGACGACTCTCTGCCCCTCATTGAGCCTCTGCGAATGGCTTCTAACGACGGTTCCTATTCCCTCGTGAAGCAGGGCCATCGGCAACTTTCTTTCCAACACCTCCGGCTTTCTTAATCCGCCGAAATAGCGGAGATCCGCATGGCAGATACTTGCGATCGTCGGTTCCACGACGACAAATCCCTCCCTAACCTCCCGTTCGATGAGCAGCTCTTGAACGGTATGGGGCTGAGTCAAGCGTAGAGTTCGCGAATGTACTTTCGCTGTTGCTGTAGCCACTTACCGAAACACCTCCATAATCATGAATCCTGTATAATATGAATTTCCGACCGGAATACCGATCGGGAAAGATTCACCTGCAGCTATACCGTAATGACATGGATTCCGGCATCCCGGAACGGTTTCACGTCATAATCCGGCACTTCGTTACCGGTGATCAAAGTATGGATGGAGCTGTTCGGTGCGACGGTGTGAAGTGAAATTTTCCCTATCTTGGTGCCGTCGGCTACGACGATAACCTCCTGGGCGGCTGCAATCATCCCTTGCTTTGCCAATACAAGCTGAGCCTCGGGATGCATTAAGCCATGCTTGGGGTGAATGGCAGGTGTTCCGAGAAACGCTTTGGATACATGAAGCGAGCGAAGCACTCGATCGGTGAACATACCGTTAAGCATGTAGCTTGAGGGGTACAATTCCCCGCCCGTCACCGTCACTCTTACCCCCGGGGCATCCCTTAGCTCCGCAGCAACATTCATATCGTTGGTAACGACGGTGATATGGTTGTGATGAACCAGGTTTTTGGCAATATGGAGTGTCGTCGTGCCGGAATCGATGATGATATGATCACCGTCTTCCACGAGACTGGCCGCCATTTTGCCGATGCGCATTTTCTGCTCAAGCTGCGCATTCGATCTTTCATTAAACGAAGGCTCGTTATGGGTCAATCCTTCAACAACGACCCCGCCTCGAGTTCGCTTCAATAGCCCCTCATGCTCGACCTCGGCCAGATCTCTTCGGATTGTGGCTTCATGCACGCCGAACTCCTGCGCCAGCGCCGCAACCGAAGCCGCCTGATACTGCCTCACATATTCCACGATTTTTCGCTTTCTCTCGGCAGCCAGCAATCGATCTCCCCCTTCACACCCACGAAACAAGCATCGATGCGCATTTACATGTTTATTTATGCTTGTTTTTGTAACTTTAGATTACATTGCCAAAATACGTTTTGTCAATACATTTTCCCTAGTTCCTTAGCCTCATATCTTGTTTTTTTATTATTAAGGCTGTATGAATGGTCCATTATCGGATTTACAAAGGCCAATGACCTGGAAATTCCCTGCGGGAGCCTGTGTAAAATCAAGCTCATTTATGCTTGTTTCATGGCATACTATCGTATTCATATGAACAAAAGATGCAAACCAGCGTCGACTTGCACTCCTCTATGCGCGCTTATAGTTCATAATCCTACCGTCGAAATATAAATTAACCCCACAAAGTGGGGCCAGGATGTTGAGAAACCCTGTTTGCGTGAATTATGCTGCATATGGAGGTGGGGTATGCCTCGGAGAAGTTTACGTCCTCCTTTGAAACCCGTGAAAATACCGCTAAATCTAATCCTATTCACAGGTTTCAACAGAGGCTGGAGGGGAATACCCCACCGGAGTATATTAGCAAAAATTCAAGCTTTTATAGGTTTCTCGACAGACTCACCCCACAAAGTGGGGCCTTGGCTTCGAAGCTGATTCAGGTACTTTGCGGGGAGCCCCGAAATTTATAAATTTAAAAAAGCCTCTATCCTCCATATTCCATGGAAGATGAGGCCTTAAAGAAACGGCTACATGTATAAGTTCATTATGTAAAATGATTTCAATCAAGCAATTTGGATAATCCCTTAAACTCCAGCTCTTCGAACTTCGCAATAACCCGGCCGCGGTCTACCTCCCAGCTGGCTGCGGCCAGCTCGCACATGACCGGCACATCGGTACGTATACGCGCCAAATCGCGGGATAGATGCAGCATTTCAAGCTCTGCTTCAATTTTGGCGCGAACCCCTTTGGGCAGAAGGGGCAAATTCTCGATAATGCCTTCCACGGAGCCGTGCTCCTGCAGCAGCTTGAGTGCAGTTTTCTCTCCAATCCCTTTCACGCCGGGATAGTTGTCGGCGGTATCGCCCATCAAGCCCTTCAGGTCGATAAACTGCTCAGGCGTCAGCTGCTTCTCCTCCATCAGCGTTTCCGGGCTGTAGACGGCGTAATTGCCCTGCCCTTTCTTCATGATGACCACCTTCACCCGCTCCTGCAGCAGCTGAAGCATATCATGGTCGCCCGTCAAAATATACACATCGTTCTCCATGCTGTATGTACGCGCTAATGTCCCGATACAATCGTCCGCCTCATAGCCGTTCAATCCGACATTAGGTACGCCGAAGCTCTCAACGACGTCTTTTACGAGATCAAACTGCGGGATCAGTTCTTCCGGACAATCAGCACGGTTCGCCTTATAGTCCGAGAATTTCTCGGTACGGAACGTTTTGCCGCCCATATCCCAGCAGCAGATAACATGAGTCGGTTTAAAGGTCTGTACGGCATCCCAAAAGTATTTGACGAAGCCAAATACCGCATTCGTCGGCATTCCGCCGCTTGTTTTCATAATGTAGCCGCTGTAGGAGGTCGCGTAGAAGGCGCGAAACAATAGCGCCATGCCGTCGACCAGCAGGACGGATTGCGGCTGTTCTTCATATGGATTCAATATCATCTCTCCCAAAGCCATTTTGACTTCTATTATACCATGGCAACGGCTAGCTGGGGGGAGATGGTCTAATTTGCCTCATACCCAAATAACGAAGCAGCATGAAAAAGACCGCAACCTGGTTTTCACAGATCACGGCCTCCACCTTCGGCTCCATCTCAGGATAACGTGGCCGCAACCTGATGCTGCTGCCGGTACTGCATGGGAGTGATGCCGAATTTCTTTTTGAACACATAATGCAAATAGTTGGAGCTGGAGAAGCCGTTGCGAAAAGCGATCTGATCGATCGTCTCCGTGCTTAAGCTGAGCTCGCTGCAAATATGGGTCAGCCTTAGCTGCTCGATATATTCGCTGAACGTCGATCCCGTATGCTCCCGAAAAATTCGCTGCAGCTGCCTCGAGCTGATCTGCACCCTCTCAGCCACAATGTCCAGCGTTAAAGGCTCCATATAATTGTCGTTGATGAATTGCACGGCAAGCTGATACCGGTAATGCTTCATATCGCGGGAAGGCAAATCCGGCTGGGGAACCGAAGCGTAGGTACGCGCCGTTCGCAGCAAAATTTGGATGATGGACTGCTTCAGCACCGTGAACAGCCCCGGCTGATTCTCATACCATGCCCTGTACGCGGTCAAGAAGCAGTCCATCGCCCGAAACTGGTCTGCCGCCGGTCTGGCGGGGAGCGACTGAATCTGCTGAATACACGCTTCTGCCTCGGCAACCTCCCATTTCCGGCCCCAATCCTTCGAATTTGCGCTGCAATCGGCAGCATCGGTCTCCTCATCCAGCTTCACGATATCGATATGCAGGCACAGCTCATCCATGGCCTCCACGGCATCGGCCTCCTGATAATGCAGCACATTCGGCCCAGTCAAGTACAGCATGCCTTCCTGCAGCGCATACGGGACCTCGCCCAGAATCACCTTGCCCTTCCCGCGCGGAATATAGTGAAATTCATAATCGGAATGCTTATGAAAGCTGACGGATCTTCCCGCCGGGAAGCTGGTATGATGAAAGCGCAGCATACGGATCCCGTAGTGGCCCCAGCGAAACTCAAGATCAAGCCGGTCCAGCGCATACGGCTGGCCGAGCATCAGTTCGAAAGCATATGGCTTGGACGTTGTCCTGTTCGAGCATTCCAATGAATGGGTCACCTCCGCAGCTGTTAGGGCGGCATTAGCCCTGTGGTGGATTATAAGAACCCGGGATAGGCAGGGAATCGTTACTCCAGACTGTGCCAGCCCTCCCTGACTTCCTCTATCTCAGTTATCCACGGATAAGCAGGGCCACCGCCATGATTCCCGTCATAATTACTGCGCCAAATCGCTAAGCTTGCACGCTTTTCCGGTGCTCGCCGAGATATTGGACGCCTCCATCAGTCTTGTTAAATCCAGAGCCAGTTGAATATTTTCATCCGCCGTCGTACCGTTCTCGATATGGCTTACCCATTGATCGAAAGCGGACGGACGGTTCGCCGGAAGCTGCTGCCGCACTTGCCATTCCTTCTGCCCCCCGAGCTTCGAGCTTTGGACCAGCAGCTTGTTATCATGCGTGGAATACAGCAAGCTTCCTTCCGTCCCATGGACCTCGATAACAAACGGCGAGAACCGGTTAACGAAGCCGGCCTCGACGACCGCCAACGCACCGTTCGAATAGCTTAGCACACTCACTGCATTATCCTCTACCTCTTTACCGGTCACATAGCCATAGTTGGCGGAAACGCTGTCCGGAAGACCTAAGAACAGGCGCGCCAAGTACATCGGATGGCAGCCGAGGTCGATCATGGCACCGCCGCCGCATTGTTCTTTGTTAAAGAAATGAGCAGGCAGCCAGCCGTTCGGATCGCGCTCGGACGAAATGGCACCATTATGGGACAAGCGGGTACGCACCAGCGTAATCTCCCCCAGCATCCTCTCACGCAAAATATGTTGAACTTCCAGCGTATAATCCGCATTCAAGCGAGGCAATGACACCGTCAGCTTGACCCCTGCTTCTTGAACTGCCGCCAAAATTTCATTGCATTCCTTCAGCGTGGTCGCTACGACCTTTTCAGTGAAAATATGCTTGCCCGCCTGTGCAGCCGCTACCATAACCTCGTGATGCATATTGGTCGGCGTATCAACAATAACTCCGTCAATATCATCTTGAGCGAGCAGCTCCTTCAAATCCCCGTAAAACCGTACGCCCCGTTCCTCCGCCTGCTTGCGTCCTCTCTCCGGAATCTCATCCCATACAGCCACAATTTCCGTATTAGGATGCTCGGTCGCCTGGCGGGCGTAATCGTTGGCATGCACATGCCAGAAGCTCAGCATTGCTACTCTGATCATTCTATGTACCCTCCGTCATTTAGAATCATATCGCATCTTCGTTTTGAATACGACAAGCACTTTTATCAAAATAAACCTTTTCTTGATCCTTAATCAAAATAAACCGCTTCGCCCGTCTCGGCGGATTTATAAATCGCCTCAAGAATTTCCGATACGACACACGCCTGCCTCGGAGTTACAATCGGCTGTTTGTCATTCAATACAGCATCGATCCATAACCGGATTTCGGTATCCTGCATGTTCTCTTTTTTCCCGTCATAAAAATCGACGCCGCCCGTATCCAGCTGAATCTGGTTTTTGAACAGCCGGCTGTGCTTCTCGCCGTTAATACGCAAGCCGTCCTCCATATCCGCGCCGCCTTCCGTACCGCACAGCGTGCTCTTCGCTTCCTTCACATCAAGTGTGTTCAGCGCCCAGCTCGACTCCAATACGATAGTGGCTCCATTCTTCATTGTGATCATGCCGAAAGCGGAATCTTCAACGGTGAATTTCTTGGGATCCCATGGCCCCCAGGCATTGGCAGCGTTTTCTTTTTGGGAAAGCTTGTGAAAGGTGGAACCTAGTACGGCCTTGGGTTCATAGTTGTTCATCAGCCACAGCGTCAAATCAAGCGCGTGCGTACCGATATCAATCAATGGGCCTCCGCCCTGCTTCTCGCCATCAAGGAATACGCCCCATGTCGGTACAGCACGTCTGCGAATGGCATGAGCCTTGGCATAATAAATATCTCCAAGCTCTCCGGCTTCGCATAGCTGCTTTAAATACATGCTGTCGGAGCGGAAACGGTTATTGTAACCGATGGTCAGCTTATACCCGGTCCGTTCTGCAGCTTCTGCCATTCTCCGTGCATCCGCTGCCGTCTTGGCCATCGGCTTCTCGCACATAACATGCTTGCCTGATTCCAATGCGGCAATCGAGATGTCGGCGTGGGAATCGTTAGGTGTACATACGTGAACCACCTGAATGCTTTTGTCCTTAAGCAGCTCCCGATAGTCCTCGTATACCTTTGCTCCGGCGACACCATATTTCTCTGCGGCCTGCTCGGCTCTCTCCACGATAATGTCACAAAAAGCGACAAGCTCCACTTGCTCCAGCTTGGCAAGACTCGGCAAATGCTTCCCTTTGGCAATGCCTCCGCAGCCGATTACAGCTACTTTTAGCTTCTTAGACATACGATAACCTCTCCTTTGAAATAACGACTTGGCTTTATCTTAGCATGTTTGTGAAATCGTTTAAATTTCAAATAAATGACAAGTCAAAGTGCAAAAAGGCGACATCGTATCATTAGGGAAGCGCAAGTGGGGCCTTGGCTCCCCTTAATGCTTATGCGTCCCGGAACCGGACATTCTTAAAGCGTTACGGCCGCGTACCCCAATCCAGCGGTATACGGATTTTCATCGGCTTCTCAAATTCTTCGGAAAATTCGTCTACGATCAGCAGTAATTTCATTTCGGATAAAGAGGAGATGCCGGGAAATTCCCATTGATAGGAGAACGAGTCTCTGGAAAGCCGGACAGGCCGTTTCTTGGACGAGATTCTTTCTCCCGATGGGCTTTCGAACATCAAAAAAGGAATTTGATTCGCCGCATTGCTGGCCTCATAGTAAATGACCGTGGCGTCCTCCAGCTGTTGGATGCCGGTAATTTTGACGCTTCCTCCGTCCGCTCCTTTTAGAGTCACCGGAAGCCCTCCCGAAAGGTCCGCATACTCCTCTCTTTGTGTAAATGGAATCGACGGGCCTTGATTCCTCTCACCGACTAATAGGGTTACATACGCCGGATGAGGATTCATCTCCGTTAAAGGACCGAAGTTCTCCCGGTCTTCCCCCTGTCCGCCCATTCCGCCTCCGGAAAGAAACGGAGTTTGCAGGTCATCCTCGAGCAGATAATACAGCTCCGCGGATTCATCTCTCTTGACCTTCACCTGAGTGCTTACCGGAGATAGCGTCAGCTCCTCAACCTCAAAGGAGTGCCCTTTATAGGTGCCCTTCAGCTGAGGACGAATGATCTTAGTCAATTGCTCTGCTTTACCGACGGAAATCGGAACCGCAACATCCCACTTGCCGAACGTAGTGCCGATTTTCGGAATTTTGATGTTCAGGATCGTATGGTCGGGCACCGGCTCCATATTGTACACCATCGTCCCTACGAAGGTATGGTCGCCTGTAATACTGAATTCATGAGTCCCCATCATCGTTGGATGTACACCTTCAAAGTCATATTCATAATAGAAGGAGGCGTCCTCCTCCGTTATCTTATTCTTCTTCAGGTAGTCGACCTGATAATTGATCACCAGCTGAACGCCATCGTAGAACACCTCGGCTACAGTCAGTTGAATATTTTTATCCGTTACCGAGATGTTTGTCGGGGTGCCCAAATTTTGTTTTTCAATCTGATACAGCCCGTCATCGAGCAATCCACCGGTCTTTTGGTAAAAGAGATCAATAAAGAAAATCTTCTTCAACGCGGCACCGACCGAAGGAGAGTACCAGCCGAGCCCTCCCAGCAATATTCCGCACAAAAGCACCGCATGACCCGCCCAAAGCCATCTTGTCCGCAGCTTGGTCGTTTGCGAAGCTCTATTCCTCTTCTCTCCCAGGTCCCTCCTATGCTTCTCCCACAGCTCTTCAAAGGTAAAGGAGGGCGACAGCTGACGAATCCGCCTTTGAACGGCTTTGGAGGGTTCAAGCGATGCATCCTCCTGCTTCCCTGCAGCGTGATGTAATGTCATTTGAGCGCCTCCTTAATCGAAGTAAGATGATAATCCTCTGCGTCGCTTTGTCTAAGCTGCTGAAGAGCCGCATGAAGCCGCGATTTGCATGTCCCGAGCCGGATATCGAGAAGAGCGGCAGCCTCATGCAGCGGCAGGCCGGCATAGTAGACCAAAATGAGCACTTCTCTCCGTTTGGGAGATAACCGGTTGACCAGCTGCCATAGCTCACGCTCGCTTTCATTTTTCAAAACAATAGACTCTACGGAGCCGCCGCTTGCTTCAACCGGCACTTGACCGAAGAAGGTTAGCCACCGCTGCTTGCGCAGCGTGCTTCGCACCAAATTGATCGTGATCCGGTACAGCCATGGGCGCAAGGGCTTATCGGGGTTATACAGATGGTACTTGTTAAACGCGCGCAAAAAGGTCTCCTGAGTGATATCATCGGCCAGCATGGCAGACTTGGTGATCATCAGGGCGATTCCATAAACATAGGGGGCATGCTCTTCAAAGATAGCCCGCGATTGCTCTTCAGAGATCGAATAATCCATCAATGAACGATCCTCCGTTCCTGTATTCACTGTAAATACGCTTTGGAGAAGGAAATAGTTCGATGGGGGGTGAAAAAAGTTGATGAGGTGCATCTGGAAAAAGGATACATCGCTTTTTTTCGTTGAAAGCTGAAAATCTCAAAAAAAATCCCCGCCGGTTCCAGAACGCCTGTCTTCTTATCTTTTCCGATAAGTTGATTTGCGTCATGAACCAAGCAGAGATTGTAATCTGCAGCGTTCTGCTATAATTAAACCTTTTGTGGAGGCTTTGCCGTCTGTAAAAATCGTCCTATTCTGTTCACGGCCTCGCGCAAGCGGTCCTCCTCCTGTACAAGCGCGATTCGTACATACCCTTCGCCTTCCTTGCCGAATGCATCCCCCGGAATGACGACAACGCCAGCCTGGTACAGGATTTCCCGGGAAATTTGTCGAGAGGTCCATCCCTCCGGAATGCGCGCCCAAATGAACATGGTCGCTTGGGGCTTCGGGATAACCCAGCCTGCCGCTGCAAGCCCGTCGATAACAAGGTCGCGCCTGCGTTCATATAAACCGGCAACCGTATCGCCATGCTCCATATCTTCCTCCAGCGCAGCGATTCCCGCTTCCTGAACCGCCTTGAACACACCGTAGTCGATATTGGACTTCAGTATCCGAAGCGCTCGCACCGCATCAGGCTGTCCTACCATAAAGGCGATTCTGCAGCCTGCCATATTAAAGCTCTTGGATAAGGAGTGAAACTCTACGGCAATATCCTTCGCCCCATCTATTTCCAGAATACTCATCGGACGGAATCCGTCGAAGGCCATTTCCGAATAAGCAAGATCATGCACGACAAGCAGGTCGTACCGTTTGCCGAAGGCGATAAGCTGCTCGAAGAACGGACGCGTCGCAACCGCAGATAGTGGATTGCTGGGGTAATTCAACAAGATGAACTTGGCTTTACGGGCTACTTCCTCTGGAATCTCTTCGAGCTTTGGCAGAAATCCGTTCTCTTCTCTTAACGGCAGAAAATAGGGCTCCACCCCCGCAAGCACCAGGCTGGCTGAGTAGATAGGATATCCCGGATCAGGCACCATGGCCAAATCTCCAGGGTCGGCGACCGCCATGGCCAGATGGGATAAGCCGTCCTGCGAACCCATTAAGGCCACGATTTCCGTCTCCGGATTAAGAGAGACCTGGAAGCGATGCTGGTACCAGCGGGCTACGGCCTGCCGGAAAGCCGGGCTTCCTTCCGAGGTTGGATAACCGTATACTTCAGGCTTGCGAACCGCCTGTTCCATTGCCTGGATGACCCGCTCCGAAGGCGGGCGGTCCGGACTGCCGATGCCCAGATCTATGACGTCGGTTCCGCGGCTCATCACCTCTTGCTTCCACTGCGCCATTTCAGAAAAAATAGCGGATCCCAGATGGGATAACCGCTTGGATTGAAATTGTTTCATTGGATCAACGACCTCTTTGCTCCGATTATATGTTGCCTACCTTATGAACCGCCGCCATCATCCCGAACAAAAATGCGGCAAGCGCCAAATAACTAATCCCGTACGTCCAGCGGGTTGCGTTCGGTACTTCATAGTAACGGTCATTTTCAAATAACTCGTAATCGACCTGGCAATGCACCATCAAGTGCAGGCCCTCTTCCTTTTGCAGCCGTTCCAGCCGCGTCACATGCACCTTTTGAATAATTCCCTGCTGCATCAGCGGTATGGTCCCCTGAAACTTCAAGCCTTCCCAGATGACATGGACAAATTGCTGTCCTTCCAGATCGGAATAAGTAACAAAAGGAAGCTCGCGTTTATGCTCTTCTCCCGGGATGATGTATCCCTGCTCTATGAGAGGCTCCGCCGGAACCAGGAAGCTTGCGCTGACCATCCTCTGCTCCCCGTGCTTGCGGTGCTTGACGAATTTTTTATACAGATCGTAAGCAAACATAGCCCAGATGATGAGCAGAATGAAGCTGAAGTTGTAAATGATTAACACAAGGCCCCCGACTAATCCCACTAGCCACAGCCATCTGGACACTGCCGTCGCGATTCTCCCCCCATCCAGAGGATGGATCGGGAGAAGATTAAATAAATTGATCATAAATCCGGCCAGCGCCAAGCTGTAAAATAAGGGACTGTAGGTGGGACTGTTAATCAAATACCCCAGGCCAAACACTACCAGCGCGCCTACCGTGCCCAGAATCGGACCGCCGAAAGCCATGTACGCTTCGGTAACCGCGTCTCTCGGATGGCGCTTCATTGTAATCAATGCTCCGAGAAACGGAATAAACACCGGAGCGCTGACAGGAAGCCCCTTCTGCTTCGCAGCTATCACATGTCCCAGCTCGTGGACCAGAATGAGCAGAACAAGCCCTACAGCGAACCACCATGGAAACAATAACGCATAGCCGCCTATCGAGAGCAGCATGGAGATAAATACGCCGCCGAACTTGCCGAACTTCAATAGCGACAACAGCCATTTTCCTTTGGCTAACAGAAAAACAACTACCGTGCCGATCATCCAGAACGGATTTTTCTTTTTATTGTTTTGCTGCAATCCTGTCACGCTCCTTCGCATTCCGCACTTAGCGGCCCCAAACCTCTTCGTATTGCTCTTCCTTGTAGCCTACCGTTACGGTAGAGCCGTCGGTCACCACAGGCCTTTTGATCAGCCTGCCGTTCGATGCGAGCAAATCGATCTTTTCTTCCTCGGTCATTTGCGGCAGCTTGTCTTTCAGCCGCATTTCTTTGTAAACCTCACCGGATGTATTGAACCATTTTTTAATATCCAGCCCGCTATCCGCGATCATTTTCTTAAGCTCCTCACGATTCGGCGGATTATCGAATATATGCACGGCTTGTACGTCCAAGCCCTTCTGCTTCAAAGATTTCAAGGCATTTCGGCAAGTGCCGCATTGCGGGTATTGATAGACGATGACAGATTTACTCATGATGGTAAGAGCTCCTTTTGGAAAATCATTGGTTTTCATTAAATTTTCGGTGAAAGCTGAAGCAATGTCAAGTCGCAGCCGGGAAACCGCTCCCTTATCACTACGAAAAAAAGATTCTGCGGTTTCCGCAGAATCTGCTCCCTCAACCCTGTTCCTCCAGCAAGCGGATGCACCGCTCCATATCCTCGGGAAGCGGAGCATGGAATTCCATCCACTCCTTCGTCGAAGGATGCACGAAGCCGAGCGTACAGGCATGCAGAGCATGCCTGTCCAGCCCGTAGACTAGAAGCCGTTCGCCTTCTGCTTCCTCTGCTTCATTCGCGCTGGACAGCTTATACATCTTGTCGCCCAGCAGCGGGTGGCCGAGATGCTTCATGTGAACGCGGATCTGGTGCGTCCGGCCGGTTTCAAGCCACAGCCGCACCATGGTGGCATCCTTGAACCTGCGCTCTACTTTATAATGCGTTACCGCGGAATACCCCGTCTCTGTAACAATCCGGATATGGGGCTGCTCGGGATCGCGATCGATCGGCTCATCGACCGTACCCTCATCCTCTGCCATAACACCATAGACCAGAGCGATGTATTCCTTCTTCACCTGATGCGCCTGCATCTGCTCGGATACCTGCTGATGGACGAACGGGTTTTTAGCGACGGCAAGCGTGCCGGATGTCTCTTGATCCAGCCTGTGGATAGGCCGGAAACGAAAGCTCTGTCCCTTTTGCTGCCAATAATATACAACACCGTTCGCGAGCGTATTTACATAGTGCCCGTGCGTCGGATGTACGATCATCCCGGCCGCCTTGTTCAAGACCAACAGATGGTCATCCTCATATAAGATCGAGATAGGAAGGTCCTGTGGCAAAATGTCATCCGACTCCTCCTGCTGCATCCGAACCTCGATTACATCGCCCTCATGAACGCGAATGCTGATATATTGCCGCTGGCCGTTCACCGTAATCCCTTGCTCGGTCAGCTTTAACCGAGACAGCAGCTTGCGCGACAAGTGCATCCGGCTTTGCAGGATCGTCTTCAGAAGAAACCCTTCCTCCTCCGGCGAGACACGGTATACTAAAGGTTCATAATACGAATTCATTTACGGCGGAACACCTCGGCACTGCGAGCATATTCCACGTCGCCGACCCCGCTTCGAGCATTGGCCAATCTGGCTACGGTGAAGAACAAGTCAGATAATCGGTTCAAATAGCGGCGAACCTGCTCGTTAATCGGCTGTGTTCTTGCCAGCGTTACCACCCTGCGCTCAGCACGGCGGCAGACGGTCCGGCACACATGAAGTGCGGAAGAGGCCTGGACTCCCCCCGGCAAAATAAATTTTTTGATGTCCGGTGTCTCCGCATCGTATTTATCGATCCAGGCTTCCAGCCGGTCCACCATCTCGGAGGTGACTTTATAGGGGCGAAGCTCCTGCTTCAAAAGAGCCAGATCGGAGCCGCAGTCGAACAGCTCATGCTGAACCTCCAGCAAGTCGGCTAGCAGGTCGGCAAACCTTTCTTCATCCAAAAAGCCCATTGCCTGCCCGACAAAACAATTCAGCTCGTCAACCGTGCCATAAGCCTCTACACGTACATCGTCCTTATCGACACGTCCGCCAATAACGCCCGTTTTTCCGGCATCGCCGGTGCGCGTATAAATTCTCATTGAGGATCGCCTCCTTCAAAATGTTTGGCCTTTCTCCCTATCATCTCATAGACCCGCTTCATATCCAAGTGGCGTCTTACATGATCCGCCAGCCGGTCGAAGGCCGCCTCTCTACGCTCTTGAAAGCGGAGCTCAGCCAGCTTGGGTCCCCAGCCTTTCTCTGCCCGGAGCGTATTCAGCCAATGCCTGCGGAAGTCGTCATTATGTAAAATGCCGTGGATGTACGTCCCCCACAGCCTGCCGTTCGCAGCGACAACCCCATCTTCATGCAAGCTCTCGTTACCGCCCGTTTCCTTAATGAGAAAAGGATGCTTCACGGGCTCCAAAAACCGTGTTCTCCCCATGTGAATCTCATAACCTGTAATCGGCAGCGGCGCCGGACTTGTAAGAATTCCTTCCTGCAGTAAGGTCGTTCCTTCCGCACGGACCGTCCGTTTATCTGGGGTAAACACCGTTTCCGTAGGCAGCAGGCCGAGTCCGTCCAGCTCCGGATGATCCGATTCCACCAGGTCCGGGTCCAGCAGCTTGCTGCCCATCATTTGGTAGCCGGCACAGATGCCTACCACGGCTCCACCGTGCTCCGCATGGCGCAGCAGAGCCTGCTCCAAGCCGTTCTGCCTTAAAAACAGCAAGTCATCCACCGTATTTTTGCTGCCCGGTAAAATGACAGCGTCCGGCCGCCCGAGCTCTTCCGGCGAGCTGACGAAGCGAAGCCGCACGTCCTGCTCATACAGCAGCGGGTCTATATCCGTGAAGTTGGATAATCGGGGCAGCCGGATGACGGCGATATCCAGCAGTTCCTGATCGGCCTCCCTGGCTCCCCTCTCACCCGCCAAATATGGCGCTGCCGAGCTGCCTTTGGCCAAAATGCCCGTAGCCAGCTTCCGGTCTAGCGAGGCGGAATCCTCGTCCTCCAGCTCCAGATCGGGCAAGTAAGGAACGACGCCGAGGATCGGCTTGCCTGTCCGTTTCTCAAGCCATTCCAGTCCCGGATAGAGCAGCGTCACGTCACCGCGGAACTTGTTAATGATGAATCCGGCGACACGATCCCGCTCCTCCTGGGTGAAAATCTCCATGGTGCCTACAATGGACGCGAACACGCCTCCTCTATCGATGTCGGCTACAAGCACAACAGGCGCATCCGCCCAGCCGGCGAGGCGCATATTGACGATATCCCGATCCTTCAAATTCACTTCCGCAGGACTGCCGGCCCCCTCAAGGATGACCACGTCAAACGAGCTTCTCAGCCTGTTCAGCGCGTCCTTGACGATCGTTTCCGCCTCGCTTAAATAGTTCTCCCGGTACGTCCGCGCATCCAAATCCCGGTAAGGCTTCCCGTGAACGACGACCTGAGATACCATGTCCTTCTTCGGCTTCAGCAGGATCGGATTCATATCCGTCGTGGCCGGAATGCGGCAGGCATCCGCCTGCATCCCTTGGGCTCTTCCGATTTCCTTTCCGTCAGGGGTCACATAGGAGTTCAACGACATGTTTTGCGATTTAAACGGTGCGACGCGCAAGCCGTCCTGGAGCAAAATTCGGCAGAGGGCCGTCGTTATAAGGCTCTTCCCTGCATCAGAGGATGTTCCTTGAACCATCAGCGCTGCGGCTAATGGAGCTGCCATCGATGGGTCTGCAGCGCTGTTCGTTAAAGCGGACGCACTGCCGGGAAGCTCCGATTGTCCTGACGTTGCGTAAGGGATAGCCTGCTCCGGTGAACGACTCGATATATCCGAAGCCGCTAAGACGATCGGCGGATTGGATTGCTCAAGCAAGGCTTGAATGGATTCCTGAAGCCCGGTAAGGAGCCGTTCGTTATGCTCGCGCAGCCTGATCGCAACTCTAACGTAAGTTTCGTCCAAGCCTGGGAACAGCGATGCGTCCCTGATCAAAATACCGCGCCGCCCCATTTCGGATTGCAGCGCCTTCACCGTAAGTCCCAGCCCCCGAAGTGAAAACAAAAGATAATTTGTATCGCTCGGAGTGACAGTAAGGCCTAAGGATTGCAGCCTGCTTGTCAGCCACGGACGTTCCTCCGCCAGCCAAGCATGAGTCCGACGCGCGTAATCTTTATCTTCCAGCACCGCAGTACCGATCAATTGGGCCATCGTATTGACACTCCATTGTACCTGCTGGCTCCGCATTTTCGAAATTGTATCGGGATGTGCGACAATAAACCCGAGCCTGAGGCCGGGAATCGAATAAAATTTCGTCATCGACCGAATGACCATGAGCTGGGGTGAGACCGCCGCCTGACGAAGCATCGTCAGCTGATCCTCATTCGGACAAAAATCGATAAACGCTTCATCGAGGATCACCGGCTTATCGGCTTGCACAAGCAGCCTGAGGACATCCCGCGGCAGCAGCCTGCCTGTCGGATTATTCGGAGTACCGAAGAAGAGCATGTCCGAGGCTTCGATGGTTCTTTCCACATCGTCAAGCTGCATGACAAAGTCCTTCTCTTCCCGCAGCATCAGCTCATGGATGCTCCCGTCCGTTTTATCCACCGCTTCCTCATATTCCGAAAAGGACGGTCTTGCCAATGCCGTCACATGAGGCTTAATAACCCGAACCGCCAGGTCAATCAGCTCCGCCGCGCCGTTCCCGACCAGAATCGATTCCATGGGTATCTCATAGTGCTCCGCGAGCTTCCTCCGCAGTTCACGCACAGCGGGATCGGGATAAGCGGCGACGTCCCTCCAATGCTCTCTCAATATGGTCTCCACCGCTGCAGGCGGTCCTAACGGATTCATATTCGAGCTGAAATCAAGAAATTCGTCCTTGCCTCTGCCAAACGCCTCGGCGGCCGTCCATAAATCTCCCCCATGCCCGTATCGTTCCAGCATTCAGGCTCCCCCATTCTCTTAAACCATCTTGATAACATACCGGATAACCGTTTTATCTATGAATGTATGACAATATATAACAATAATAGCAAAAAGACTTCCAAAAGCTCGTTGATAGCCCCGTAGGTATCCCCTGTAAGCCCGCCGAGCTTGCGGCTGATAAATACGGATATCGACACCCCGGCTGCCAAACAACCCAGAGCCGCTGCCCCTATAATGAGTGCGGAAGACAACAAGGACTCTCCCATCATCCATACCAAACAACAGGTCAACAATAGCGCCAAACCCGTGTGAAGGATCACATGCTTCGCTTGCAGGCCGCGGAAGAAAGCCCCTATCCGGTTATGTCCCGTCTCCTCCTGCCTCGCATAAGGCCAGAAGGCAATGGCGACCACCATATACCATCGGCTCCAGAGGGCGGCCAGTGGCAGCACGAATAAAGATCCCGTCCATGAGAGCGGCAGCCATTGCTGCAACAGGGTCCATTTGCACAAAAGAACCAGCACACAGGCGATAACCCCCATCGCGCCGACCCGGCTATCCTTCATGATCTCCAGCATTTTCTCCCGGGACCGGTAGCTGAAAATGCCATCGGCTGTATCCATTAAGCCGTCAAGATGCAGCCCCCCTGTCATGGCGACCCAGAGGGCCAGCAGCAGGACGGAAGTCACTCCCGGCGGCAGCCAGCCTTGCAGGAGCCAGCCTGCAGCTCCAAGCAGCAGCCCCATTACCGCACCTACTAACGGATAGAAGACGACGCTGCGCCGAAACAGCGCATCGTTATACTCCAATGTAACCGGCACGGGAAGCCGCGTTAAAAATTGAAAGGCTGCGGCACACGCAGCCAACCCTTTTACCATAAAGTCCAGCAATATGCGCACAGCAGCCCTCCTGCAATCAAAATACTAACCCCATAGAGCAGACGAACGGTATTCAATATATCATCCATCCGTCTTTCACGAAGCGGCCAGCCCATTCGCGCCCGCTCGCTGATTCTCCCATGATAAACGTTCACACCGCCAAGCTCGATGCCGAGCGCTCCGGCGACCGCCGATTCGGGAATGCCGCTGTTGGGGCTTGGATGAAGCCGGGCAAACCGGCGAATCGCTTGCGCAGCCCGCAAGGCGGAGCAGCCGCTGGTTACGGTCGATACTAACACCAGAAAGGCACCGGTTAACCGCGCGGGGACCCAATTCATCACATCGTCCCAGCGTGCGGAAGCCCAGCCGAAGAACAAATACTTCTCATTTTTATAGCCGACCATGGAATCCAGCGTGTTGGCTGCGCGGTACAGCATAGCCAGTGGCGCCGCCCCTAGAAACGCATACACCAACGGGGATACGACCGCATCCACCGTATTCTCGGCTACAGTTTCTACCGTTGCCCTCGTAAGCTCGGCTTCGTCGAGCTCCGACGTATTTCTGCCGACAATATAGCCGGTATAGGTTCTCGCTTCCTCCATACGTCCTTGCATCAAAGGAACGTACACCTTCATGGCCGCATCCTTAAGGCCCTTAATCGCTATCGTCGTCGAGATGAACCATGTATTTACCGCGTAGCCCAGCCACGGATGAATGCACCGGGCAGCCCAAAGCAGAAGCCACATGGCTCCAAAGGAAATCGCCAACGTCGATACGGTTAACAGGACGCCTCTCCATCGTTCATCGGCCTCCGAGCGACGGACTCCCTCCGGGTGAAGCTTCAATTCGACCCAGCGTATCCATTGTCCGATCCGGATGACGGGATGGGTCGGCCAGCGCGGGTCCCCGATGCACCAATCGATCATCATCGCGCAAACCAGCATCACAGCGGTTTCCTGCCAAGAATAAAACAACAACCAAATCCACCCGCCCGTTTGAACTGCCTGATCGCCATTTTTGCTTGCTCAAAGTCAATTCATTGTATATGTAATAATTCCTCTGTCCAAGCCCATCATGCAGATAAGCGGCTGCGAACGAGGATGGGTCCAAATCCGGTGTCTACCATTGGAATTGCCGGCTCTTGATTTCCATCGGAATTCCCGCCGTTACGAGGAACACCTGCTCAGCCTCCCGTGCCAGCCGTTGATTCATAATCCCCGACAAATCCCGGAACTGCCGCCCCAGCTTATATTCCGGCACGAGACCGTAACCAACCTCGTTGGTTACCAGCACCAGATGACGCCCCTGATCAGCGAATTGCCGTCCGGCGGCAGCCAGCTCGTCTACCTTCTGCCTAAGCAGCTGCTCGGCATTGGCATCCTGCTCGTATCGAAGCAGCCAGTTGGACAGCCAGAGGGTAAGGCAATCGACCAGGACAACGGCTCCTTCAGCAGCAATAGGCTGCGGATGCACGTTATTCGGCTGGCTGCCGGAATGCTCAGCCATCTGATCGCACCAGCCGTGTAACAATCGGTCCAGCTCAAACGGCTCCTCCAGCGTCGTCCATGGAAAGCCAGCTTCGTCTCTCTGCTTCCGATGAAGGCCGATCCGTGCTTTCATTTCCTCATCATACGCTTGGGCTGTCGCGATGTAAATGCCGCGCTGCTCAAGCCGTGATGCGTAAGCTTCGGCAAAGGAGCTTTTGCCGCTGCGGGCTCCGCCCGTCACCAATACCAGCATTTGCCGTCCAGCCTTTCCATTAATTATTGGAGGTAGAGATGCCTGCCGAGGCGAAGGAAGCCATCTCCTTCATGATTTTCACCGACGCTTCAATAAGCGGAAAAGCCAGCACGGCTCCCGTGCCCTCGCCAAGCCTCATATCCATGCGCAGCATAGGGGACAAGCCCACCGCTTCGAGCAAGCGCGCATGTCCTTGCTCCTGCGATAAGTGCGAAGCGATCATGTATGACGCGCTAAGCGGAGCGATACGGCTTGCTGCCAAGGCGGCCGCCGAGGAGATGAAGCCGTCGATCACAATCGGCCTGCGATGCATCGCCGCTCCGAGAATGACGCCGGTCAACCCGGCGATTTCCAAGCCGCCTACCTTGGCAAGCACATCGATCGGGTCTGCCGGATCGGGCTGATTGACGGCAATCGCCCGTTCAATGACGGCCTGCTTATGCAGCAGCTTCTGATCGTCGATTCCGGTCCCACGGCCAACCGTAACGCCGACATCGGTTCCGCTTAATACCGCTAATAGCGCTGAGCTGGCCGTCGTATTGCCAATCCCCATCTCACCTGTCGCAAACAGGGTGTAACCCTGACCTGCCAGCTCCTTGACCAGGTCCATGCCGGTAACTATCGCCTGAATGGCCTCTTCTTCGGTCATTGCCGCTTCCTTCGCCATATTGCGAGTGCCCTTGCGAACACTTCTCGAAACTAGCCCGGGATGCTCCAAATCCGCATTCACCCCGATATCGACACAGACGACGTCCGCGCCCGTATGCCTTGACAGCACATTAACCGCCGCTCCGCCGTTCAGGAAATTCATCACCATTTGCGGAGTCACCTCAGCCGGGAACGCACTAACGCCTTCCTCACATACGCCGTGGTCCGCCGCCATCACAATGACGGCTTTCTTCCCCAGCTCAGGCACAACTTGGCCGCTAATACCGGCCAGCTGACGTGCCACTTCCTCCAGCTTGCCCAAGCTGCCCGGAGGCTTGGTCAGCTGGTCCAGATGGCGTTCTGCCGCCTCCATCGCCTCCTGATCCAGAGGCGTTATCTCTGACACCGCCCGGTTCAGCCAATCTCTATTGTACATCGTTCGTGTCCCTCCCAAATCTGGTTCCTATATCTTTTAACCTGCTATGAATCGGCCCCGCTCTGCAAAAGAATTTGCGGTACGCCGGTAACCGGATGCTTAAGCACGATTGGCTGTGTACGGTATACCCGCTCCAGCAGCTCGCTTCGGAGAACCTCCTCCGGTTCGCCGATCCCTGCTATACGGCCGTTTTGCAGCAATAACAGCCTGCCGCAATATTGCGCGGCCAAATTCAATTCGTGCAGCACGGCGATAACGGTAAGACCTGATTCCTGCTGCCAGGAGCGAATCCAATCCATCATCTGGACCTGATAGCCAATATCCAGATACGTGGTCGGCTCGTCCAGCAGCAGAAGCTTCGGCTGCTGCGCCATCACCTTACCGAGCGCGACGCGCTGCCGCTCGCCGCCGCTCAATGCGTCGATGCTGCGGTGCTCCAGCTGTCGCAGCTCCAGCCGCTCGAGGATATCATCGATTAGCCGCTCCGAGTCCACAGCCCCGGCTTCATCGCCGAGCCAGTTTTGAAACGGATAGCGGCCCATCGCAATGACCTCGCGCACGGTAAAGCCAAGCGGGGGAAGGGCATCCTGCTGGAGCACGGCCGCCCATCGGGCCAGCTGCTTGCGCGGGTATTCGCATGCCTCTTTGCCGTTCAGAAGGACCCGGCCTGCAGAAGGCTTCTCTACGCCGGAGATCAGCTTCAGCAGCGTCGACTTGCCGCTGCCGTTCGGACCGATGATGCCGAAGCATTCGCCCGAGGATACCGAAAAGCTCACCTTATCGAGCACCTGCCTCGAGGAATACGCTAATCCCACACCCTCCACGGCAATAACTTTCTCATCTGCATGAGCTTCCTCACTGTTCATTTCCTGCAGCCCCCTTCCCTTCAACATCTTGGCATCGTAAATTATTCGTTCGACAATCGCTTGCTTCTTTTTAATAAATAGGCAAAAAACGGAGCCCCCATGAACGCGGTTACCACTCCGAGCGGAATTTCCGTCGGACTCAGGACCGTACGGGCAAGCGTATCCGCCCACAGTACGTAGATTGCTCCCCCGATAAGGGAAAGAGGCAGCAGCAGCCGATAGTCCGGCCCTACGATCAGCCGCAGCAAATGCGGCACGATCAGGCCGACAAAGCCTACGACCCCGGAGACCGACACGGCCGCCGCCGTAATCAGCGTTGCAGCCGCCAGCACAATAAGCTTCGTTCGCTCGACCCTTATACCCAGATAGGCCGCCTGCTGCTCGCCCAAAGCGAATAAATTCATCGCTCTTCCATAGCCGAACAGGATCATGACGCCGATCGCCAAGTAGGGCAGCAGCACAAGCGAATACATCCAGCCCCGAAGCGCCAGGCTGCCCATCAGCCAAAACACAATTTCATTAATAACCTGCTTGGACATCGCGACCATAAACGAGACGAAGGCCCCGAGAAAGGCCTGCATGACGACCCCGGATAAAATCAGGGCTTCCATCCGTATCTTGCCGCCCGTTCTTGCGAGCATAATCACAGTGATCAAGGATAGCGCTCCTGTAATGAATGCGACAACCGGAACAGTTGCCGAGCCCAGCAGGGCAAACTGCAGCCCGAACAAGATCAGGAAAGCAGCGCCGACCGAGGCGCCAGAAGAAACCCCCAACGTATAGGGGTCCGCCAGCGGATTGCGCAGCACACCCTGGAAGGCCGCACCCGCAATGCCCAAGGAAGCGCCGACCAGCACACCCAGCAGTACGCGGGGCAGCCGGACGCGCCAAATAATCTGCTCGGAGGCCGGCTGCCAGTCCACGGGAACCGAGCCTCCGATTCCGGGCAGATGATGCGCCAGAATGCCCCATACATGCAGGAGCGGCACATGAACCGTACCGATGGATAAACTGATCGTCACGGAAAGAAGAAGGAGCAGCACTCCCGCTCCTCCCCATGCCATTAGCTTCCGCTTCATTTTATTTCACCAATTCCGGATAAATGCCTTTGGCTACATCTACCAGCGCTGCTGTAATCCGCGGTCCCGGACGGCTGATCGAGTCCTTATCCAACCCCGCCAGCTTGTTGTTTTTGATCGCATCGACATTAGCCCAGCTAGTCCGCTCTCTAATGATTTGATCCATGGACTTCTTGGAATTTTCATCGATCAGATTTTTCGGGTACAAAATCACTTGAGGATTATCCGCGATCACCTTTTCTTCATTCAGCTTCGCGTACCCGGTAATGTCGGAAGAAACATTAATACCGCCAGCCAAGTTGATCAGCTCGTCCATGAATTCTCCCTTCCCTACCGTCCAGCCCGGAGAAAATTCCATGAGCACCCTTTTCTTTTGCTCCGGCTTCAGATCCTTGACGGCATCCGTAACCTTCTGACGATCCGCCTTCATAGAAGCTACCAGCTTCTCCGCCTGCTCCTGCTTGTCAAAAATTTGCCCGAATTTCAAAATATTGTTCATGACGTCGTCAATCGTCTTGGGCTCTACCTTAAACACGTTCACATTCAAGCCTCTGAGCTGCTCGACGGCTGCTGTTTTGAGCGATACGCCCGATAGCACGACATCCGCGTTAGCCGCAATCAGCGCTTCCTCATTCGGCTTCACGATGCTGCCCATCTTAGGCTTTTTCTTCGCTTCCTCCGGATAATCGCAAAAGTCGGATACGCCGACGACTTTGTCGCCCAAGCCCAGAGCGAACAGAGTCTCCGTCTCGCTGGGAGACACCGACACAATCTTGGCCGGCGCCTTTTCAAAGGTAAACTCCTTGCCTGTTGCATCCTTCACTTTCAACGGATATACTGTAGCCTTTGCGTTCGCGGCTGGAGGGCTTGTCTGTTCTCCGCTGCTCGCTTTAGCCGGCTCCTTCAGATCTGCCGTGCCCGAGGGCTTCGTCTCCTTCGGCGCGCAGCCGGCTGCGCTGAACACAAGCGCCAGACCCAGCACAGCCGCCAGCCATTTTTTTCCGCCGCTTCGTTTCATTTCACTCCACATTGTGGTACCTCCTTTGTCCTTCCATCCCATTGTATCGTTCCTGTTCCATGTCCCGGTTTGCATGCACGTCAAAAACCCTCTGATCCTGATCGCTGCAATTAGGAAGCAGAGGGCATGCGATTGCAGACGCTGTCCGTTATTCTGAACGCAGCGCGTGCAAGCGACGCTCCTTTTTCCTCGAAAGGCCCGGTCTATTCCCGATTAGGCAGGTTTCCTGGCTTATGGAGTTGTACGGAGGCCTCGCCTTCCCATTCCGGTTCAGAACAGTGGCATTATGAGACTCTCCCTCCAAAATACAGTGGCGGGACCGCTCCGGATTCACACCGGCTTCCCTTTTAACCTGCCGGCTTGTTAAGCAGACAGGCACCTAGTCGGATAACTCTATGAAATTAAAGTCAGACCTGCCTATGCAGCAGGAACGTCCATTAGGTCTATTTTTGCGCGATGACCTTCATCACCTGTAAGCCCTTTTCCAGATTTTTGGCATTGGCCGGAATGAAGGCTACCAAATCTTTGCCATTCAGATTAAGCTCTGTAAACCATTTGGTTTGTTCCAAAGGAATACCGTACAAATGCTTCTCTTTCTTCGGCGCTGCATTCTTATCCTTGGAATCTACCGGGAGCTCCAGAACGCCTCCGGGAAAATCCTCCTGCTTCGCCACATCATCCAGACTGACATAGCCGCCCTGCTGGCCTATCGTTTTAAACTGCTCCGTCGGCACAATAATGATGCTGTTATCTCCCGCCGCAATTTCAACGACCAATTTATCCATAGAAAACATCGGCGTGGTCTGAATCTTTACGGTCGGAGCTTCGCCAAGCTTCGTTTGCAGCGCAGCCTGCAGCTTATCTCCCACTTCGTTCGGAATTCCATTGGGGCCTGTCATAAAAATCAATACATCAGCCTTGGGTCCCCCGCCGCAGCCGGCTAGCACCAGCAGCAGCATGATGATGAGCATGAATTTCCCTTTCATGTTCCCTCTCCTTATAGATGCGCTTTCTTGGATTGCTGTTACCCCCAATCATATCATAAATGTCTCGTTTCTTTCAAAACTAGAGATAAAAAAGGAGATGGCCGCAGGCTGAAATGTAAAAAAAGGAACCGTTACCGGCTCCTCTTATTTCGATTCATATACTCATTTATCTTTTTGTCCAGGATCATGCTGATCTTCACAACTTCCGGTGAGGTCAAGCATTGCTCGCTCTGAACCAGTCGTTCGAGCTCCTGACGCAACCTATAAATCTCTTCTTCCAAAGATACGTCAGAAGATGACCGCTTCTTTTTCCCAAAAAACCACTTGGCTTGCTGATTATTCTCTCGAATCCAACCAATTTGCGGGTAATGCCTAAGCTGATATTCCGGAAAAGCCATTCTTCATCCCCCCCTGGCATATCTTTAGATTCGGAAGTCCCATAACCCCAAAGGATATGAAACTTCTATACTATTAAAGATAACAGTTTTTGTCGGGGATGGAAATGACTACTTTTGTCGAAACTATAATTTACGTATAAAATTTCCGATCCTTTCGATCGCTTCCAGCAATTGATTGACGGAAGTCGCGTAGGAGCAGCGCACGAAGCCTTCTCCGCCCAAGCCGAACACATATCCCGGCACCGCAGCGACCTTCGCTTCAAGGAGCAAACGCTGGGCAAACTCTTCCGAGCTTAGCCCTGTAGAGGCAATCGAAGGGAAGGCATAGAACGCTCCCTGCGGCTCATGGCACTCGAGCCCGATGTCCCGGAAGCCTTGAACGACAAGCCGGCGCCGTTGGTTATAGGACTCTACCATGCGGTCCTTTTCATCCATACCGTTTTTCAAAGCCTCGAGAGCTGCGACTTGCCCCATAGCAGGTGCGCACATGACGGTGTATTGGTGAATTTTGAGCATCGCTGAAATTAAATCCCTATGTCCGCAAGCATAGCCCATCCTCCAGCCGGTCATCGCGAAAGCTTTGGAGAAGCCGCTGACCAGGATGGTGCGGTCCTTCATGCCCGGCAAGGAAGCGAAGCTGACATGCTTCTGCTCGTAAGTCAATTCTGCATAGATTTCGTCGGAAATGACAATAAGGTCGTTTTCCTCAACAATTTTTGCAATCGGGAGCCAATCCTCGTACGTCATGATACCGCCTGTCGGGTTGCTCGGATAGCACAGAATCAGTACTTTAGACTTAGATGTAATGCTCGCCTTCAAGGCTTCGGGAGTCAGCTTGAAATTATCCTTCGCGAACGTCTCGATCCCGACAGGAATCCCCCCGCCGATCTTCGTAATCGGAGAATAGGAAATATAGCAAGGCTCCGGAACAAGTACTTCATCCCCCGGGACGATCAAGGCACGCAAGGCCAAGTCAATGGCTTCACTGCCGCCCACCGTAACCAGGATTTCGTCAGAAGGCTCGTACGGCACATGGAACGAATCGTACAAATACTCGGCGATCGCTTCCCTTAGCTCTGGCATTCCTGCATTCGGCGTATACTTCGTATTGCCGCGTTCAAGGGAATACACGCAGGCTTCACGCACGTGCCAAGGCGTGCAAAAATCCGGCTCGCCGACACCAAGAGAAATGATATCCTTGCTGGCGCTGACCAGATCAAAAAATTTGCGGATCCCTGATGGGGGGATTTCTCTCACCAAGGGAGCCAAATAACCCGACATCGACTTTGTAGAAGGCTCATGTTGTTTGATCATCACTCATCATCCTTCACGGGGAGATTAACATACGGCGGTCATCCTCATGATCTTCAAAGGTGATGCCGTCCTGCTTATATTTTTTAAGTATGAAATGTGTTTTGGTCGATAAAACGCGGTCTATCGGCGACAGCTTATTGGATACGAAAGAAGCGACTTCCTTCAGCGTTTTCCCTTCGATCTCTACCAGCAAATCATAGGCTCCGGACATCAAATATACGGATTTGACTTCCGGATACAAGTAAATGCGCTCGGCGATCGCATCGAAGCCGCGTCCGCGTTCCGGCGTGATCTGAACTTCAATCAATGCGGTTACCTTCTCGTTGTCCACCTTCGCCCAGTTCACAATCGGCGCGTATTTGATAATGACGTGCGCATCCTCCAATTGCTTGATCGCTTCCGCCACTTCCGCCTCCGGCGCACCCAGCATAGTTGCTATTAACGCCGGGGTTCTTCTCGCGTCTTCCTTAAGCAGCTCAATAATTCGCATTTTAAACTGTTCCATCGGTGGTTAACCCTCCCAAGAGTTGTGCCTTACATTAGCTTCCTTCCAGGTTTTGCGTTAGACAAAACCTGTCTTCCGCTTACATGTCATGGATAGATAAATTATTACTCCATATTACACCCAACCGGCGGCTTTTTGCAAAATAAAATTGCTCTTGCTTGGGCTGAGCCAAGTCTGCATGCCATCCCTTCAACGCAAAAATAGCCCGCAGGGCACAATAGCCTCGGGCTTGCATAAAATCTATATAAGAAATAATAGGCTGCTGTAAAAATGCTACTAACGGTGAATCGATAACAGCCTGCGTATGTTCGCTTCAATCTCGTGGCAGCGGTAATCCTCAAGCACGGTAATTTGCAGCCCGCCTTGCCCGTCCGACTCTCCTGTCACTCTTCCGATGCCCACCAGCCGGCCTTTGTCATAAGCGGCGATCACATAAGGGCTCTGGCAGTACGTTTTGTACAGAAGTTCCGCATCGGCTGCATGATCCTCGACGGATGCCAGCAATTGCTCAAACTGTCCTTGTGCAGGAGGCTCATTTTCTAATGCTATAATCAAGTCAATCACCATCCTACCTTGTATTGTTCTACACTTATAATTATACATCTATATGCATTTTTATTCAACTTATTTTTCAATTATTCCTGCCTAATTTTGAATGGCTTGCTGCTTCTTCCGAGCGAGCTTCCACTAGTTCCTAACCAAAACAAAAAAGCACCTCTCGCGAGGTGCTCCGGGTTGTTGAGAATCCTATCTTTGAGAAAAATGCAAAAGGTGATAGGTAGGGTGTCCCCTGCAGGAGCGATAGCGTTCGCCTTTGTTCTCGGAAAATCACTGCTATGAAGCAATATGATCAAGTTTTCCGAGAACAACAGCAGCCGGAAGGGGATACCCTACCGGGTACCATAGCCGTTTTTCGGATTCTCAGGTTCTTCAACAAACTTAAGCACCTCTCACGAGGTGCTCGTCCCTACTTAAACAAAGATGCCCATGCTCAAATACCGTTCTCCCGTATCCGGAGCTATGCACAATACCCGCTTCCCTTTACCGAGCTTCTTGGCTACCTGCAGCGCGGTCCACACCGTAGCGCCGGCGGATGGACCGACCAGAATCCCTTCCTTGCTGCCAAGCTCCCGGGTCGTGCGGAGCGCGTCCTCATCGGCCACCTGTACGATCTCGTCGTACACCTCCGTATTAAGGATAGCCGGAACAAAGCCGGGACTGGTTCCTACCAATTTGTGCGGGCCCGGCTTTCCGCCGGACAATACCGGGGAGCCTTTAGGCTCGACGACATAAATTTGAATGCCCGGAATGCGTTCGCGAAGCACCTCGCCTGTCCCGGTAATCGTGCCTCCCGTTCCCGATGAAGCCACGAACGCATCCAGCTTGCCCTCCGTCTGCTCGATAATTTCCAGTGCCGTAGTCGTTCTGTGAATATCTGGATTCGCCGGATTTTCGAATTGCTGCGGAATGAAGCTGTCCGGTATTTCATCCCGAAGCTCCAGCGCGCGGCGGATCGCTCCCGGCATTCTTTGATCGGCAGGGGTCAGCTCTACATGAGCTCCGTACGCCTTCAATATGTTAATACGCTCTTTCGTCATGTTATCCGGCATGACCAGGATCGCCTTATAGCCCTTGGCCGCCGCATTCATGGCAAGCCCGATCCCGGTATTGCCGCTGGTCGGCTCGATAATCGTAGCGCCCGGCTTCAAGATCCCGTCTTTTTCCGCCTGGGCTATCAGGTTCATGGCCGCCCGATCCTTCACGCTTCCGCTCGGATTGAAATATTCCAGCTTGACGTATACCTCGGCGTCATTCTCTCCCGTTAACCGGTTCAAGCGTACCGCCGGCGTATCCCCAATAAGTTCCGTAACGCTGTTGACCATTCGATTGTTTTTGCTCATCTAAAGCCACTCCTTTCCGCACAGGACTCGTCGCTCTATGCTCTACACCTTCGTCCTAATTGTAACGGCGCTCCTTATTTTGTCAACAGCCTGGATACTGCCGGAAGGCTCCATAGCAGGATGATTACGACGCCTTAACCGGTTTATCCATCGGAACCTTTCGCATGAAAAACCAGGATGCAATCGGAGTGCAGCCGATGCCCAGGAGCAACAAGTTCATCGCGGCAGGAGAGGAAGTCATCGCCACCACAGCGATAAAAACGGCCGTCCCCGTAATCCGGCCCGCATTCAAAGCAAGCTCGCGCATCACGATATACTCCTCCCGATGCTTTACGCTATCCTCATGCTTGCCGATCAAATCAAATACGGAGGAGGTCATAGGAATCGAGTACATCGGAAAAAAAAGTCCGACGCCAGCCCCAAAAATGAGCAAAGTCAAAAAATTGACCTTCCAGAAAAAGGGCAGAATGACAAGGACGATCATGACCGCTCCGATCAGCATCGCTTTCTTCCTGTATTTCGGCTTCAGCAGCCTTCCTGTAATCATAAAGCTGACCAAAGAAACAGCCGAGGTAATCAGGGCAAAGTTCCCCAGCTTCATCTCATTGCCGGTATGAACATAAACAAGCAGACCGATCATGAAACCAAACACGCCTTCCCTTGCGCCTTGAGCTACCAAGCCGAGTGACACCGTACGCCACAGCGTCTCCTTTTGACTCAGACAGCGCAGAGTAAGGAACCATTCGTAATGTCCTTGCGACTTTCTTTTTTTCAGAAAAAAACTGAATATGACACCAATTACGAAAATGACAAGAGACAGTGTAAAGATCACGCGATATCCGTTCGTCTGCTTCAAATGAATGATTAAAAAGCCGGAGATCCACGGAGCGATCATCCCTGCCCCGGACCCTAACAACCCGGCCCATCCGTTAAAACGATCCCGATTCCCTGGATTCGTCACCTCAAAATATACTACGTTGAAGGCTAGCCAAAATAAACCGGAAGCCATCCCGAGAATAACCCCCAAGAGCAGGTAGAAATGAACCGCGTTGGTTCCGAACCACAGCACCAGCGTATAAAACAAGGCGGATACCGCCACTCCGGCCCGTAAACAGTTCATCTTGTTATGCTCCTTGACCCATTTTCCCGCAAGCCAAAAGGTCAGAGCCATCGCCACATGGTTAATCAGCGTAAACCAGCCGATAAGAGCAAAGTCCTGCCGCGCCTTCCACAGATAGACGTTGACAAACGTACCTGACAAAGCGTTGGCCGCAGCCACCAAGCCTTGAACGATCAGAAGCAGCCTGGATTGTGCTGTCAGCCTGCCTCCTTTCCCGGAGGAAGTCTCACTCTCGTCGCCGTCGTAGCGCCACCCTGTGCGCTGCTCTTTGCTCCGCACCCATTTGTGCGGAAATTGTTTGGTTCCAGAATGCATTGTGCTCACCTGTTATGTAGGATTATGACGTCCTTGTTAACCTTCCCCTCTCTACGAAAAACATGAGGGAATGAAAAAAAAGGAAATCCCCATCCTAGTGGGAATTTCCTTTTTGAGAGCCGAGCTTATTGATGGCCATGTTGCTTTAACAGCTCGATCATCGCCAGACGGTCTTCCTCGGACAATACCTGCTCCATTCTGAAGCAGGAAGGGCAGACGAAGACCTTCGTGCTGTGAGCCGCCTTAACCAAAGGCTGGTTCAGTCGCGGCGGGATGACAGGAACGAAGCCTTGCTGCATGGTCTGCGTACCTGTTAGCAGCATAAAGCTGTGGCAGACAGGACATTCCGGCGTATCCTCCTGCGTGTCCAGTACACGCTGTACGCCTTCCTCGTAGTCTTCGATCCCTTCAAACTCCTCGTAGTCCTCATATTCCTCGAGGTCCTCATCATCCTCAGGATCGTCAGCTTCCTCTTCGTCCAAATCCACCTCTTGCTCGTCCTGCCCTACCTTCAAATTAATGCTGCGGTAATCGCCGAGCTCATTAAAGCAGTGCGGACAGGTTTCCTCCGGACCGATTTCGGGGTCCCATACAATCTCGGTTTGGCACCATGGACATACTTGATCATGCGATTGCGGCACCGTACATTCCTCCGATTCAACTTACTAGCCGTGTTTAATAAAATAATACGTGCCCCAGACGAAAAACACAAGCGCCAGGGCCAGCAAACTGCCCCATAAATATTTCATTTCATGCCCTCCGGATCTAGCCCTGCCATCTTAAGTTACACTCGCACCGATAACATACGACATGGAGATGGAAATCACCATCGACAGGAATCCAACCGCCTTGTTATCCTTTTGAATCTGCTCATCTATTTTAAAGTATGGCGTCAAAAATTCAAATATAAAATAGGCGACCAGAAGCAAAATAAAGCCGTAGCCGGCCCAAATCAGCGAATGGAGCACGGAATCGTTATTTAAAATAGCAAAGCGGAACAGGTTGCAAATCCCGAATATTTTGCCTCCGGTAGCCATAGCTACTGACAGGTTTCCATTCTTGATTTCTTCCCAGTCCTTATATCGGGTCACTAGCTCAAAGATGGCAAGGAACACAATGAGAGCTACGACGGCAACGGAGAAAAAAGCCAGCGTCTCTATATAAGGATTATTTAGCATGACATCCACCTCTTCATTCAAGTATCGACACCTCCCTACAAAACCTCAAAAGTAGCGAATCCTGATTGTTTCGTTGCATTTCGGGGAATTCCCCGGATAAGAAAAACATATTCGGGTACGGGATTGAATATGAAACGGCTTTAACGCTTGAAGAGACTGTGGCCGAAGCCGCAGTCTCTTGCTTGGTCGATACTATTGTTCGGGGTGGATTAGGATTCTTTCTTTGCTGCCAGCTTGGCTCTCAAAGCGGCAAGCTCATCGTCAACGCCGTCGCTCTTGCCCAATTGATCCAATTCATCATCCAGGCTGCGGTTTTTGGAACGAAGCTCGTTGCTTGCTTCCGCCTCCGCTTCCATTTGCAATACTTTTTCCGACATACGATCAAAGCCTTTAGCCGCATTATCCGTTCCAAAGCCGGACATCGCCTGGTTGATTTGCTTTTGCGCTTTTGCCGCTTCCGCACGAGCTACGAGCAAATCCTTTTTGTTTTTCATTTTGGTAAACTCGTCTTTCATCTCTTGCAGCTGATCGCGCAGACGATCTGCATTGCCTTTGGCGATATCGTATTGCTTTTTCATTTCTTCATAACGGGTTTGATGCTCTTTCTTATCCTGCAGCGCACGGCGGGCCAAATCTTCATTGCCTTGCTCCAGAGCCTTCAGAGCCTGCTCTTCACGCTTTTGCACCATTTCGAACGCTTCTTCGTATTGCTGCTTGAATTTCTTCTCAACCGCAATTTGCTTCGCTACAGCCACTTCGGCTTCGTTGATGTCCTCTTCCATGTCGCGCAAGAATTGGTTCAGCATTTTCACCGGATCTTCCGCTTTATCTAACAAATCGTTAATCGAAGCCATTGTTAAGTCACGCAATCTTTTGAAGATTCCCATACCCAAATTCCTCCCATGAATGTTCTATTGTATTGGAAAAGCTTTAGTTCTTATCTTACAGTAACATCGATGTTTACACTATACATACGAGGCAACCCTGCTCGGAGTTTCATCGCGCTGCAAAAAAAATTTGTCACTTCAGCTCGGCTACGGTGACCCCAGTACCGCCTTCATTATAATTGCCGATACGATAGCTCTTGACGTGCTTATGCTTGCGCAAAAACTCCTGAATCCCCGTCCGCAAAATTCCGGTGCCTTTACCATGAATAATATAGACCTGGCCGAAATTGGCCAAATACGATTCATCCAGAAAACGGTCGACCTCAATCAGCGATTCCTCCAGATTAAGTCCCCGCAGGTCCAGCTCCATTCTGGCGTTCTCATCCCGTGTCCGCTTCAGGCTTGCTGCGGCTTGCTGCGGTTTCTTCTCCGCGGCGGATGCAGCCTTAACAAGCTCCAGATCGGCCAGCTGAACCTTCATCTTCATGATGCCGAGCTGTACCATCGCTTCGGTATCGCTGACCACTTCAACGATATGGCCCTTCTGACGCAGGTTGGTTACAAGCACCTCGTCTCCGGCTTCCAGCTTATCCTGCTTCTTCTTGGAAGGCTGCGCCGTCTTTTTCTGCCGAAGCTCCGGCACGGCCTGATCCAATCTGCGCTTGGCGTCGCTTAACTGGTGATCCTTCACCAGATGGGCTTCCCGCTGCATGCGCCGCAGATCGGCGATGATCTCGTCCGCCTCGCGCCGGGCTTTGGCGACAGCCTCCTGAGCTTCGCGCTCCGCTTTCTCGAACATCCGGTCACGCTGCTCTTCAAAGCGCTGCTGCTGGGCTTCCAGCTTCGCACGCAGGCTCTCCACCTCGCGGCGGAGCTGTTCGGCCGTTTGACGCTCCGCTTCGGCTGTCAAACGGTTTTCTTCCAGCGTGGCGATCATCGATTCCACACGCTGATCCTCTTCGCCGACCTGCCCGCGGGCATGCTCGATAATCGACTTGGCAAGGCCAAGCCGCTGGGCGATGGCGAATGCGTTGCTTCGGCCCGGAACGCCGACCAGCAGGCGATACGTCGGACTGAGCGTCTGAATATCGAACTCCATGCTGGCGTTAATGATCCCCTGACGGTCGAAGGCATAAGCCTTCAGCTCGCTGTAGTGGGTCGTGGCGACGATGCGGCAGCCCATTTTATGAATATATTCCAGGAGCGATATGGCCAGAGCCGAGCCTTCCGCCGGGTCGGTACCCGCACCCAGCTCGTCAAGAAGCACCAGGCTTTTGGGCGTCATATCGCGAAGAATCCGAATGATGTTGGTCATATGGCTTGAGAACGTACTCAAGCTTTGTTCGATGGATTGCTCATCTCCGATATCGGCATAGATTGCGTCGAAGACACATAGCTGGCTGCCTTCCTCCGCAGGAACGAACAACCCCGACATCGCCATTAAGGACAGTAGGCCGATCGTCTTGAGCGATACCGTTTTACCGCCGGTATTGGGTCCCGTTACAATAATGGTTGTATACCGGTTCCCAAGCTCGATATCGAGCGGCACAACCTTATCCGCAGAAATGAGAGGATGCCGCCCGCGCTTGATCTTTATAAATCCGCGGTCATTTAATATCGGCAGCGTTGCTTTCATCTCGTGGGACAGCCCTGCTTTGGCGAAAGTAAAATCCAGCTCGGCCAGCGCATCGAGATTGCCTAACAGGAAGTCGGCAGACTCGGCTACCAGCTCAGTCAGCATACGCAATATTTTCTCAATCTCCGTCTCTTCCTTGAGCTTCAGCTCCCGGACGCGGTTATTCAATTGAACGACGGCTTCAGGCTCGATGAACAACGTAGCGCCGGAAGCGGATTGGTCGTGTATCATCCCGCCGAAATGGCCGCGGTACTCCTGCTTCACAGGAATAACATAACGGTCGTTACGGATGGTAACGAGGTTATCCTGCAGCATCTTTTGGATGGAAGGGGTACGCACCATCTGCTCCAGACGATCCCTTGCACGCGTTTCGCTGGTTCGCAGCTCCTGACGGATACGAGCCAGCTCCGGACTGGCCGAATCCACCACCTGCGCATTCTCGTCGATACACTGCTTGATTCTGTCTTCCGTCGGCTTCAGATCCTCTATTTGCTCCGTAAGCATGACCAAAGAAGGAATTGGATAATCCTCATGCACCTCATTCAAAAACCGCTTGAGCCTTCGGCCGCCATAGATCGTATTGGCAGTATCATACAGCTCCGAAGGGCTCAACACACCGCCGATCCTCGCACGATGAACCGCCGTCTTGATATCACGAATGCCACCGAATGGAGCGCTTCCTTTGAGCCGGTTCACGTTAACCGCTTCGTCCGTAGCCTTTAAACGCCGCTTGACTTCTTCAAAATCTCCGCTCGGAAGCAGCTGCTCCACGCGTTCCTTTCCCAGACTGGTTTCCGCGTGATTGGTGCATTTATCTAATATGGAGGCGTAATCCAATGTCTTTAAAATTTTGCTGTTCAATTCCATCCTACCTTTCTTTTCCGTTACCCATCTATTCATTATATTATATCCGATGCCTTGGGGATAAGCTAATTTTCTGCTATAGCCGTTCTCTCCGCCATTCTAAAATATGGTTTACATAAACCCCATGGCACAGGCCATAATACTATGTGCAGCGAGAAAAATCGTCAAAGGTACGCCGTTCACCGTGTCAGATCCAAAATGCTACTAGAGAGGGAGGTTTAAAGCCGATGCATTTGCTTGGACATCTCGTCAGGTTTATCGTATCTGCTTTGGTCTTGATGTTCGTCAGCTTCATCGTTCCCGCATTTAAGGTCGGCGGGTTCTGGAGCGCTTTTTTCCTGGCTTTGGTCATTGCGATTGCGGCATGGGTCATTGAAGGCATCTTCGGCAAAAAGATCACACCGTTCGGTCGAGGGATCGTAGGGTTCATCACCAGCGCCGTAATCATTTGGCTGGCCCAATTTGTTGTAAGTGGAGTTACAACGAGCTTTATCGGCGCCATTCTTGCTGCATTGGTCATCGGCATTATCGACTTGTTCATTCCGGTCAAAACACCGTTTGAGCAAGGAACCCGGGATCGAAAGTAAGCTTCTCCCCACGTAGCAAGCGAGGTCTTCAAGCGTTTGCCGTAAAAGGGGACAAAAATCAGTCTGCGGATTTCCGCAAGGCTGATTTTCTTTGATTGTTGCAAATTTGCCTTCCATTATTCACCGGTTTGTCACTGCAAATGGTACGCCGCTCGTGTATCATGATCAGTGAGCAACCATAAAATGGAGGGGTAACGGATGAAAAAACTTATTATGTTGGCAGTAGCCGTCTGTCTTGTATTGGCATTGTCCGCTTGCGGTAAAAAAGAGGAGGCTAGTGCGCCGGCGCCTACTTCAAATGCGGCATCGGGTTCCGCATCCGCCGGAGCTTCCAACGAACTGAAGCTTGTCGCTTCGAACTTCAAGTTCGATCAGGCGGAATATAAAGTGAAAAAAGGACAAGACATTACCGTCACATTGGAAAATAAAGAGGGCATGCACGGTGTTGAGATTAAGGGCTTAAACGTCAAGCTGGACGGCAGCGCCAAAACAAAAACCTTCAAGGCAGACAAAGAAGGGACTTATGATATCATTTGCTCGGTTCCATGCGGCCAAGGCCATATCAATATGAAATCGAAGCTGATCGTTGAATCTTAAGGGTTCATAACCGGAGGCACGCCCGATAGGGGTGCCTCTTTATTTTGTCCATAGCCCGGTACACCGTCTTTTTTCCAAGGTCAGGCCGATCATTTATTTTTCTTCTTTGATTGTAGAAACGACCAGCTTAATATCCTCAACGAAATATTTCATCAGCACCGGTCTTCGCCTTACAGCCAAGGGATGGTAGGAGAAGGTAACCGGGATCCCCTGATAGCTGTGCCAGGCTCCTCTAAAGCTTTTTACGTCAGCCTCTTCATCCGGAAATAAAGATTGTACGACTGTGTTCCCCAAACCGAGAATTATGGCTGGTTTTTTGGCTTCAAGCTGCTCCTGTAAATAAGAAGAACAAGCCGCCCTCGCGAGCGGTTTATTATAGGCCCGTTTTGGACGGCATTTTAAAAGAAAAGTGACATAAACCATCTCAAGCGCCAGCCCCGCATCTCTCATACCGCGTTGGAGCGTCTCCCGGGTGCCGCAAACGAAAGGATTCCCTTCCCGGTCCTCCCTCAGCCCCGGGTTATCCAGCAAAACAATAATGGGTGCATCAGGGTTTCCTTCTCCCCAAATTACTCGCTGACGATGGCTGCATAGCTCGCAATTCTGGCAATGAACCGCATGCGCCGGAGGGGCTTCTTCCTCTAACATCACTGGAGTAAAGTCCGACATTCTATTTCGCAAATCCTTTCTCGTATTGTTGTCTATCCTTAGCGTACGACTCCCGGTCCCGAGATCTTCACCCGTGTGTTCACCTTAAATTTGACTTGCGGATACACCGATTCCCAATGCTTGTAATCCTGTTCATCACCGAAGTAAGCGGCCAGGTAGTGAAGCCCGAAGCCATAGGGATCCGTTCCGGAATCCCGAATTTTATAGAGCAGCCTCTCGACTTGACGGGAGAAGCGTTCGCCGAGCTTGCGCTCAATGCCTTGCCAATCCTTCTCCAGAACAAAGGGAGGGCTTTCCTCCAGAATGCCGGTGATCATGACGTTCAAAGTGACTTTCGGAATATCATCTTTGCTAACATTAATCTTGGATCGAATCTGATTGACGGTTAAGACAATCCTTTTTTTTCCGTAAGGCATCTTGAGCTCGGACTTCGGAAATTGCTTGGCCGTCATATTAAACAGCATGGTTTCTTCCGGGTCCAGAATGAGATGAGGCCGTCTTTTGCCCATAATCAGGACACGATCGATCTCGTAGGTGCTCTCTTTGCCTCGGATAATAGGAAGCGCCGGATCAAGGCCTCTTTCAAAATGGCGACGGGTCAGATCAAATAAGTACGTCGTCACCGTATAGGGAGATTCCGAGCCCTCATTGCCGAAGGTCAGAGTCAGCGCATTGCCAGGGTACCGTTCCGATTTCGGCACAACTTTGAGCACGGACAAGGCATCCGGTTCACCCACACCTACGTAGCTGACCGCTTGAATGTCCCGCCTTCGGGCGAACCAGCTCATGCTGCTGGGATCGTTATGATCGAACAGCGTTTTGCCCATCACAAATATACGGCAGTGGCCGAAATCAAGCTCCTTGTCCACAAACGACTTCAAATGTCGTACGCCTTCGGCGATCGATGGAGCATCGATGGTTTGGATTTGGGTCTTGGACGACCCGCTTTCTACCTTTGCCGATGTGATGGCCAACCGGATCGAGACCCGAAACGGCTTCTCCGGGTTTCCGCTCCAATCGATTCCCATGGCCACCACATAGAAGCGTTTGTCGATATCCTTCATCCCGCAGCCTGCGAGAAGCAGGCAAAGCAGGAAGACCGTGAATGCCCTGATCATGCTGAATGCCTCCTCTGTTCACGATGATTTGGGACGGCTCTCCGCGGTATCGCGCCCGGTTGAATTTTTTCTCGCCAAGAATACGATAAAAATCATGACGAACATAGCAAACACCTCGACACAAAACCGGGCTATAAGCCACCACCCCGTTGCCCATTGATTCCTCTGCTCATTGGCCCACAAGGAATAAACGAACGACAGCCCTCCGAAAACAGTGCATAATATCCAATTGGATAGAGGAACCGGCATTTCTTCTGCTTTGGGTTTATGGCGGGGAGAACAGCCCTTGAAAAATTCCATGGCGCAATGAAAGGTGTTCATGACGAACATCAAGGAAAGAATCGTAAAGATAACCAAGAAGATGAACAGCACCCGTTGGATGAAACCGTATTTCATGATCATGGAATCGGCTGTCACGCTCCATACAAAGATATACTGTTCTGCCGCCATCGTTCCGTGAAAGCCGATAGGGATAAAGAACGAGGAAAATGCAAAGCCGGTTCCCAAAACAGGGATGATCCAGCGATACTTGAATTTAATCGGCTTTGTGTTTAAACGATTGAATAGTTGAATATTCAAATATCCGCTGAACAAAAATGACGCCGCGGCGATCGATTCAAAGGTTGGCGCCCGATCCACATAACCGGCCACTACTCTCATCGCATCCCAGCTGAGCTGATCGTCGGTAACCGACTTGTACAGGATGAATACGCATATTGGAGCTACTAGCAGCAGCAGCATCTCGAGGGAAAACTGTACGGATCTGGAGGATCTGGAGCCGGCAAAAATACAGGCGGCAACAATGAGAAGCAAAAATGAAAATTCATTCATCTCCGGATTAAAAAACATCCCCATCGTCCGGGTAAAGTTGTATATGACAAGAACGCCTCCCGTTATCCAGGTCAAGCCCGCGAGGACAATCAAGGGAATAGCGACAGCGGGTGGAAGATATTGATGAAGAATTTCCGGCAGTCCCATGCCTGGGAACCGCAGAAAGCAGCTGGTCGTCACGATGGAGACCACTGTCCCGCAAACAATGGCGATCAGGATGCTCATTACCGCACCGTTAAACCGCTCTTTAATCAAAATGTGCGGCACAAACAGCATGACGTTCATGAACCCGACATAGATGAAATGATAGTAAAAGTAACGGATCAGAATAGATCCCCCCGATTATGATTCAACGATTTTTATTCGTCGTAAATATCGATAGATACGGCTGGCCAAAGCTGCGCAAATGGCACAAGTAGACAATAACGAGAAACATCGTCACAATAACACCGACCATGCCGTAAAAGATGGACGCGACGACGAAGACGTACTTCAAAGCCCGAATGGAGTAACTGAACGAGCTGCTCGGGATAACAAAATTAGAGATCGCAACGACGGATGTCACTATGATCATGATGCTGCTAACCAGTCCTGCCTGCTGGGCGGCTTGCCCCAGAATAAGACCTCCTACGGTTGCGGCGGTAGAGCCGACAAATCGGGGAAGACGGATACTGGCCTCAATAAGCGCCTCAATCATAAAAAGCATAATGAAGACCTCAATGAAAGCCGGATACGGTACTGCCGCCCGGCTGCCATCAATGGAGAAAGCCAGCTGCACCCGGAAAAATTCCGGATTATACTCCGATACGGCGATGTAGAGAGCAGGCAGCGTCATGGAGAGCAGCATACCGACATAACGGAACAAAATGATGACTCTCCCCATCCAGAACGGCTCGTAATCATCGTCCATCGCATGCATAAAGTCGAAGAAACGTACCGGAAGCGTAATGGCGAAGCGGCTGCCGTCGACCAGAATAGCAATCTTCCCTCTCGACAGAAACTGCGCTACGCGGTCGGGCCGTTCGGTCTGCATCGTGACGGGGAACATGCTGAACCGGGAGTTGCCCATATACATCGCGAGCTGACCGGCCGCCTGTAATAGCTTTATCTGGATATCCTCCAGCCTTTGGGACAGCTCCTTCAACGGTTTGTGGTCTACCTTGTCCCGATCGTACAAAATCATGATTCTGGTCTTCGAGTCATCTCCCTTCTCCATCTTCTCCACCGATAACGTCGGCAAATTATACCGCAAGCGCACCAGATTTGTATTCATGTCCAGATCCTCGGTGAACGCGGACTGGGGACCCTGCAGGGACGCCTCCACCTCCGTGTTCTCGGGCTGGTCCTGCATCTTCCGGACCGACTCCAGCGAATGAACATGTCCCTCGTATTCAAACAGCGTACAGCCTTTCAGCAATAGCGCCGTCCATTCGGCGGGGTCGTCCACTTGCTTGAAGCACGGGTTGCTCCGCAGCATCCTTCTGAATTCGTCGGGACGGTATCGATAAGAGAAAGGAACCATGAGCATGTCCTTCACATGATTGATATCGGTCATACTGGGGAACAGGCACATTTCCATTCTTGCCTCTCCATTATCTAACGTCTGTGCCAGCAAATCGGCGGGAGAACCAAGCAGCTTTTTGATTTGCTCCAGCATAGCAATCCACTCCTTATCTGGCATAGATTACCCTGGAAGAAGGAAAACTATGCCGCGGCAGCATCCGGTTCCTGCCGGTTTGTACAGCATGTACAACGACAAAAATAGCTCGCTGCAGGGGGGCGTAGTTGTTGAATAAGCCTCGAAAATATCAAAAAAGCCGCTGATCCCGCATGAGGCGGAAACCAGCGACTTTATTCCGTGTTTCTTTTATTTGAAGCAGCTATGGCAGTGCGATTAGACCGTTTTTTTGTTCCATAGCTCATGCAGCTTATCGGTAACCGAAGGTAATGCATTGTAAATATAAGGCGCGGACTTCGAGCCGTCCAATAAATGCCGCACCGTTTCATTAGGAATAACGGACATGACCTGCACCGCGATAACAATGATCAATGCCGCTTCAGCAAGGCCCAACAGAGCGCCGCTCCATTGATTGATCGTCTTGAGCCCTGGCGTGAGCACGATCCAGTTCAGGATGCGCCCTGCGAGGCTTAATGCGAATTTCACTCCGAAAAGAAGCACAGCAAACGCTATAGCATTGTAAATATATGTATCGAGATGGAGCCCCTTCATCATCTGCTCATATTGCCGGAACGTTTCATTATCCGGCAGGGCAAGCACCCCCGCAACCAATGGCGCCATATACGGATACAAAGCAAACGCCACCAGATAAGCAATAAAGAGGCCGGCCACGGATACGATTTGGCTAACCAATCCCCGGTAATAGCCTAACACCGTACCCGTTAACGCGATCACTGCCGCCGCCCAATCCAATCCGTTCATCGGGAGTCGTCACTCATTTTCGACAACCAGTTCAATCCATTCGTTATATTCAATTTGCAGCTTCTCATATTCGGACTTCAACTCCTGCAATTCGGTATATACCTGTTGAGCCCGTTCGCGATGATCGTTATATTCCTCCTGCAAAGCCTTGTTGCGAGCGGCTTGCTCGTTAAACTGCTCCTGAAGCTCGTTATACAGCTCGATTTGAAGCTGCAGCTCTTCCTGTTGGGTGGAGAATTGAATCCGCGATTGCTCAATCTGAGCGGACAGCTCGCTTTGGAGCTGCTGCCCCTCGCGATATTGACGCTCGAGCTCCTCGATTCGCGCGGCCTGCTGCCCCTGCTCCTGCAGCAGGCTTTGATTACGTTCCTGCTGCTGCCGGTACAGCTGCTCCAGCTCCGCCAAACGCTCATTTCCATGAAGCAGCTGAGTTTCCAGAGCGGCAGCGGCTTCCCGCTGGCCATACAGCTGTTCCTGCAAGGCGGCTCGCTCCGATTCCAGCTGCTGATTGGCAGCTCGGCTTTCCGTCTCCTGCTGCTTCATGCGGGCCTGCAGCTCAGCTAGCTGGCCCTCCAGCTCCTGATACAGCTCTTCTTGCAGCTGCAGCTCCTCCCGCTGCTCTCCGCCGAGCTTGCGAAGTTCATCCGTCTGCGCGGTTAGCTCCTCACAGCGACGCTGCCACTGGCTCGCGCTCTCTTGCAGCTGCAGCTGGTACGTCTGCTGCTCACGGAATTGCGCCATCAATGCGCGGAGCTCCTCCTGCATCGTGGCCAGCTGCTGCTGCTGATCCGCAAGCTGAGCTTCCCGCTGGCCAAGCTGCTCGCGCAAGGAGGCGAGCTGCTGCTCGCTTTCGCGAAGCGCCTCGGCGCTGCTCTCCGCCTGCTCCTGCAAGCGGCGCTCCGCTGCGCTATGCAAGGACTGCAGTTCCTCGTACATCTCCTCCTGGAGCTGCGTCTCTTCGAGCTGAAGGTCCAGCTTGCGCTGGAGCTCGGCAGCCAGCTCACGCTGTGCCTCAAGCTCGGATTGCAGAGCTTCGCTATGCTGCTGATGATTCTCCAGGCGCTCCAGGGCCGCTCTGCTCTCTTCCGCTTGCTCGTTCAGCTGCAGCTGAAGCTGCTGCTGCTGCTCCATTGCTTCCACCAGCTGCTCCTGAAGCTGGTTAGCCAATGCCTGAATTTGCCACTGCTCGGTACGCGCCTGCTTCTGCTGCTCCTGATTCCGTTCCAGCAGCTGTTCGTATTCCTTCTGCTGAAGCTGAATTTGCTCGTTCAGCTGCTCGTTCAACAGGCCTAGCTCCTCATAGCGCCGGAGCTGCTCCTCGCTTTGCCGCTGCAGCTCCAGTGCTTCGTCTTGTTGACGCTGCAACTGCTCTTGCAGGTCACGAAGCTTCTGCTCGTGATCCAGCTTCAGCCGCTCCAGCTCCGCAGTCAGACGGGCAGCCTGCTGCACGAGCTCCTCACGCAGCCTTGCTGCTTCCAGCTGCGAGCGCTCCGCTTGGGCAGCCAGCTCTGTTTGCAGCTGCTCTGCTTCGCTGCGCATCCGATCCAGCTCCGCTTGCAAGCGGCCGGTCTGCGCCTCGTGCTCCTCATGCAGCTTGGCCGCCTCGGACTGCAAATGCTCCGCTTGAGCGGCAAGCTCCGTCTGCAGCTTCGACGCTTCGCTCCTCGCTTGCTCCAGTTGCTCGCTCAGCTCTGCTTCCTGCATCCGGCTCATCTCCTCCAGCTCTGCCGCCGATTCGCGTTCCTTCGCCAGCTCCTGCTCCAGGTTGCTGCCTCGCTCCTGCTCGCTTCTCAGCCGCGCCTCCAGCTCCGCTTGCAAGCCCCGCTCCTGCTCCAGCTTGCGCTCTTGCTCAAGCCTTAGCTGCGACAGCTCCGCAGTCAGGCGGCTTACCTGCTCCGAGAGCTCCTCACGCAGCCTCGCCGATTCCGACTGCGAACGCTCCGCTTGGGCAGCCAGCTCCGTTTGCAGCTTCGACGCTTCGCTCTTCGCTTGCTCTAGATGCTCCATGAGCTCCGCTTCCTGCATCCGGCTCAGCTCTTCCAGCTCCGCCGCCGATTCGCGTTCCTTCGCCAGTTCCTGCTCCAGGCTGCCGCCGCGCTCCTGCTCGCTTCTCAGCCGCGCCTCCAGCTCCGCTTGCACGCTCCGCTCCTGCTCCAGCTTGCGCTCTTGCTCCAGCCTTAGCTGCGACAGCTCCGCCTGCATTCGACTGGCCTGCGCTTCAAGCTCCCCATGCAGCCTTGCCGATTCCGACTGCGAGCGCTCCGCTTGCGCCACCAGTTCCGCTTGCAGCCGCTCTGCTTCCCTGCGGGCTAGCTCCAGCTGCTCTGTCAGCTCCGCTTCCTGCATCCGGCTCAGTTCTTCCAGCTCCGCCGCCGATTCGCGCTCCTTCGCCAGCTCCTGCTCCAGGCTGCTGCCGCGCTCCTGCTCACTTCTCAGCCGTGCCTCCAGCTCCGTCTGTACGCTGCGCTGCTGCTCCAGCTTCTGTTCGTGCTCCAGCCTTAGCTGCGACAGCTCCGCCTGCATCCGGTTGGCCTGCACCTCAAGCTTCTCGCGCAGCTCTGCCGATTCCGACTCCCAGAGCACCAATTGTGCTGCTAGTTCCGTTTGCAGCTGCTCCGCTTCCCTGCGGGCCTGCTCCAGCTGCTCTGTCAGCTCGGCCTCCTGCATCCGGCTCAGCTCTTCCAGCTCCGCCGCCGATTCGCGCTCCTTCGCCAGCTCCTGCTCTAGCTCACTGCCCCGCTCCTGCTCCGCCTTCAGACGGGCTTCCAGGTCCATCTGCGCGCTGCGCTGCTGCTCCGCTTCCTGCTCCCGCTCGCGCTTCAGCTGCTCCAGACGCTGCTGCAGCTTCGCCAGCTCCACCTGCGCTTGCTCCGATTGCGCCGCAAGCTCCGTCTGCAGCTGGGACGCTTCGCTCTTCGCCTGCTCCAGCTGCTCTGTCAGCTCGGCCTCCTGCATCCGGCTCAGCTCTTCCAGCTCCGCCGCCGTCTTGCGTTCCTTCGCCAGCTCCTGCTCCAGGCTGCTGCCGCGCTCTTGCTCCGCCTTCAGACGGGCTTCCAGCTCCGACTGCGCGCTGCGCTGCTGCTCCGCTTCCTGCTCCCGCTCGCGCTTCAGCTGCTCCAGACGCTGCTGCAGCTTCGCTATCTCCACCTGCGCTTGCTCCGACTGCGCAGACAGCTCCGTCTGCAGCCGTGAAGCTTCGCTCTTCGCCTGCTCCAGCTGCTCCGTCAGCTCGGCCTCCTGCATCCGGCTCAGCTCTTCCAGCTCCACCGCCGTCTCGCGTTCCTTCGCCAGCTCCTGTTCGAGCTCACTGCCTCGCTCCTGCTCCGCCTTCAGACGGGCTTCCAGCTCCGACTGCACGGCGCGCTGCTGCTCCGCTTCCTGCTCCCGCTCGCGCTTCAGCTGCTCCAGACGCTGCTGCAGCTTCGCCAGCTCCACTTGCGCTTGCTCCGATTGCGCCGCAAGCTCCGTCTGCAGCTGGGACGCTTCGCTCTTCGCCTGCTCCAGCTGCTCCGTCAGCTCGGCCTCCTGCATCCGGCTCAGCTCTTCCAGCTCTGCCGCCGTCTCGCGCTCCTTCGCCAGCTCCTGCTCAAGGTCGCTGCTGCGTTCCTTGGCGAGCTTTAGCTGCTCCTCCAGCTCTGACAGCCCGGCGCGCTGCTGCTCCAGCTCCTGCTCCCGTTCACGCTTGAGCCGCTCCAGAACGGTGCTGCGTTCCTGCTCATTCTTCAGCTGTTCCTCCAGCTTGGCCTGCAGGCCCCGCAGCTCCTCCAGCTGCTGTTCGCGCTCCTGATCCAGCTGCTCCAGCTCCGACCGAAGTCTTGCCGCTTCGGATTCCAGCTGCTCGATTTGCGCGGTCAGCTCCGACTCCTGCAAAGCGCTCAGCTCTTCCAAATCCGCTACGGCCTTACGCTGCTCCTCCAGCTGCTTTTCCAGGCCCCGGCTCCGCTCCGACTCGCTTTTGAGCTTAGCCTCCAACCGTTCACGCTCTTGCCCCGACAGGTTTAATGCATTCTGCAGCCTGGAAGCCTCCGCCTCGAATCGGGTCCGTTCTTCTTCAAGCTTATTGCGCTCGGACTCCAGCTCTTGCAGCCGCTCGCGTTCTACCTCCAATTCCTGAAGCACCACCGCATGGCGCTCTTTGAGGTGGCCCAGCTCCTCCTTGGATTTCTCCAGCTGCTTTTGCTTCTCCAGCAGCTCTTCAAGCTCATCCTGCATTTTATAGTAATCATCTGATATATTTACTGCCGCCAAAACGGCTATTTTAGGCGTATCGAGACGCGGCGAACCCTCGGCGATTTTATGCATTTGATCGTTCACCTGCGCCACAACCCGTTTCATGTTCGTCGCGCTTGTTTTGGCAACCAGCTTATAAGGGGTGCCGAATATATCTACCGTCATTCGGATTTTCTCTTCATTGCTCACAAGTAAACTCTCCTTTCTTACCTTCACAGAGGAGGTTTATAAAGTCTCCGCGCGGAATGTACCGGAAGTCCGATCTAGTTGAAATAAGAACCCGGCATACGCCTTCAAAGGCCGCGATTCATTCCATGGAACGGCAGACATTTGTAAACACTTGGAAATCTAAATCAAATTCCTCGTTTCCCAATATATTTCGATAAGCGGAACGTGTTTTCCTGCTGTAGCAGGCATACTTTATGACAAATTGCGAGCCTTTTGACGGGGATAGACCTGCAAAGTAAGGAGAGTCTGTTGAAACACCTATAGAGCTTGAACTATTGCCAATATACGAAGGTGGGATATCCTATACAGCCAATGTTGAAATCCGCAAAATAACCCCACAAAGTGGGGCCAGATTGTCGAGAAACCTATAAGGCTTGAACTATTGCTAATATACTACGGTGGGGTATGCCCCTCCAGCCGCTGTTGAAACCCGTGAAAGGGATCAGATTTAGTGGTATTTTCACGGGTTTCAAAGGCGGACGTAAACTCTTCCGAGGAATACCCCACCTCCATATTTAGCAAAGTTCTCGCAAAACTAGGTTTCTCGACAGACTCGGGCCTTGGCTTCCAAGCTGATTCAGGTACTTTGCGGGGTGCCCTGAATTTTATAAGGTGCACAGAAAAAAGGCTCCTCGTATCTCGTGATACGGGAACCTTTTGCATCAAAAGCTTGCTTCTTTATGATACTGCCGATTACTTTCGCAGCTCGGCTTCAAACGTTTGTTCCAATGCTTCCACGACTTTTGCGTGAAGCTCGCTGACTTCCTCATCGGTCAGGGTACGTTCAGGAGTCCGGTACACGAGAGCAAGCGCAACGCTCTTCTTGTCGGCGCCCAAACGCTCGCCTGTGTAAATATCAAATACTTGAATCGACTCCAGCAGGCTGCCTGCGACTTCACGAACTTTGGCCATCAGGTCGCCAACCTGTACGTCTCTGTTTACGACAACGGCAATGTCGCGTCCGATGGACGGATAACGAGGCAGCAGCTTGTGCGTGATGCGGCCGCTTGCCTGCTCGGCCAGCGCGGAGAATTCTACCTCCAGCACGTAAGTGTCCGCCAAATCCTTCTTCTGCTGCAGGGAAGGATGCAGTTGGCCGATCGTCCCGATCACTTGCTCTCCTTCCGCTGTTTGCAGCGTAATATGCGCCGTACGGCCCGGATGGAAGCCTTCAGGCTGAGCCGCTTTATAGCCGATACCTTGCAGGCCCAGGTAGCTTACAACACTTTCAAATACGCCCTTCAAATCGTAGAAATCGACATCGCCTGCCTTGCCCGTCCAATGCGTTTCATGACGTTTGCCTGTAATAAGCGCAGCCAGCATCAGACGCTCCTCCGGAAGCTTCGTCAAGGACTCTTCGTCTGTAATGAACGCCTTGCCGATTTCGAACACCTGCACATCGTCCGTATTGCGGTTCCGGTTGTATGCCGCCACTTCCAGCAGATGAGGAATCAAGCTTGTGCGCAGCGTGCTGCGCTCTTCGCTCATCGGCATGGACAAGGTAATCGGCTTCGCCTCAGGGTACGCACCCGGGAATTCGGCAATTTGGTCCGGATGCGTGAAGGAATACGTAATCGCTTCATGCAAGCCGCTTCCTGTCAGCACGTTCCGTACCAAACGGCGTACCACCTGCTCCTTCGTCAAGGCTCCCGGAGTCGTAACACCGCTCATCAATGTCGTCGGAATGTTATCGTAGCCGTACAAACGTGCCACTTCTTCAATCAAATCGACAGCGCGCGTAATGTCGCCGCGACGGCTAGGCACATGAACCGTGAAGGCTTCGCCTTGTGCTTCCACCGCAAAATGCAGTCTTTCAAAGATGGCGCCGACTTGCTCCGCCGTCAGCTCCGTACCCAAATATTGATTGATTCTGCTTACGCTGAGCTCGATTTGGACCGCTTTGTTTTCCTTCGTCACCGCTTCAACGATACCCGATGCTACCGTCCCCCCGGCGTACTCAGCCATAAGGGAAGCCGCACGGTTGAGCGCAGGAATGACCGCCTCCGGATTCACTTCTTTTTCGAAACGAAGCGAAGCCTCGGAACGTAAGCCGAGCTGTCGGGAGGTCTTGCGCACCGTTCCGCCGTCGAACTTCGCCGATTCCAGCAAAATGCGCACGGTTCCGTCCGTAACCTCGGAATTTTCTCCGCCCATAACTCCGGCAAGCGCGACAGGCTTCGTTCCGTCTGTAATCAGCAGCATGTGCGGCTCTAGCTCCCGCTCCACTCCATCCAGAGTAACGATCTTCTCTCCCGGCTTCGCCATGCGGACATCAATATGTCCATTAGCCAATTTATCTGCGTCAAATGCGTGCAGCGGTTGACCGTATTCCAGCATAACAAAGTTCGTAATGTCCACGATGTTATTGATCGGACGAACGCCTGCCGCCATCAGACGATTTTGCATCCAGAGAGGAGAAGGTCCGATCTTGACATTCTCGATGTAGCGCGCAGCATAGTGCGAGCATTGCTCCTTCGCCGTAATTTCAACGGAGATATGATTGGAGGCTTGCCCTGCGGCACCTTTCTTATTCAAGCCCTGCTCGGCATCCGGCAGTTGAACCGGACGTCCAAGAATCGCCGCGATCTCGTACGCTGCTCCCAGCATGCTCAGACAGTCGGAGCGGTTCGGCGTGAGGTCGAAATCAAGCACCTCATCATTAATCGCCAATACGTCCAGAACGCTCTCCCCGATCGGAGTGTCTTCCGGCAGCACCAGAATTCCTTCCTGGATTTCTTTCGGCAGCAGCTTATCGTTCAGTCCAAGCTCCTTCGCTGAGCAGATCATGCCTTGAGATTCCACACCGCGCAGCTTCGCGCGTTTGATCACCAAGCCGTCAGGCAGCTTCGCGCTGACAATAGCTACAGGAACCTTTTGGCCTGCGGCCACGTTCTTCGCTCCGCACACGATTTGCAAATCCTCGCCTTGCCCAACATCCACCGTACATACGCTCAATTTATCGGCGTCCGGATGCTTTTCTCGCGTCTTGACAAAGCCGACGAATACTTTTTCTACCCCTTTGTTGCGCTTTTCTACAATATCGACCTCAATGCCGCTTCGCGTCAGCTTTTCCGCCAGCTCGTCGGCTGTATAACCATTCACATCCACATACTGGGATAGCCATTGATAAGATACTTTCATGTCCTCTTAACACTCCTCTCGATTACAAATGGGCGAACTGCTTCAAGAAACGCAGATCGTTCGTATAGAAATGACGGATGTCTTCAATGTCATATTTGAGCATCGCTACGCGTTCTACCCCGAGTCCGAAAGCGAAGCCGCTGTACTCCTCAGGATCATAACCGCCCTTTTCCAGCACGTTCGGATGCACCATGCCTGCGCCGAGGATTTCGAGCCAGCCGGTTTGCTTGCATACGCGGCAGCCGCTGCCCCCGCACATCGCGCAGGTCACGTCAACCTCAACGCTCGGCTCCGTGAACGGGAAGAAGCTCGGACGCAGACGAATTTGTGTATTTTGCCCGAACAGCTCGCGCACGAACTGAAGCAGAGTGCCCTTCAAATCGCTCATGCGAATGTTGCGGTCGATAACGAGACCCTCGATTTGCGTGAACATATGGGAATGAGTCGCATCGTCATCATCACGGCGGTATACTTTACCCGGGCAAATGATTTTGACCGGCACTTCGCCTTTCATTTTCTCCATAGTACGAACCTGTACCGGGGAGGTTTGCGTGCGCATCAAAATTTCTTCAGTAATATAGAAGGAGTCCTGCATGTCGCGGGCCGGGTGATTTTTAGGCAGGTTTAACGCTTCGAAGTTGTAATAGTCCTGCTCGACCTCCGGACCTTCAGCTACCGTATAGCCCATCCCGATGAAAATGTCCTCGATCTGCTGAATGACTTTGCTGATCGGATGCGTCGCCCCTACAGGCGAAGGCCGGCCCGGCAGCGTCACGTCGATCGTCTCGGCACGCAGACGCGCTTCCGTCTCAGCCTTCTGGTACTCCTCCTGTTTGCTTTCGATGACGGCTTCGATGGCGCCGCGAACCTCATTGGCGACCTGCCCGATCACCGGACGCTCCTCAGCGCTCAAAGCGCCCATACCGCGCAAAATTTCGGTCAAAGGACCTTTTTTGCCCAAATATTTGATTTTCATTTCAGCAAGCTGCTGTTGGTTCGTCACCTGAGCCAGCTCCTGCAGCGCTTCGACTTTTAGTGCTTCCAAACGCTCTTTCATGTGTTCATCCTCCTTTTAGTTTTTTGCTTCAAAACCTTCCTGGACCGCCGTATTTAGGGCGCTGCCTCATAACCCCCGGTTAGCCGATAACCTTTGTTAACCATCCTGCTCCAGGCAACAAAAAAAGGCTCATTCATCCCGGTAAAGGGACGAATAAGCCGTGGTACCACCCTTGTTAGAAGGCTTCAGATCCATACCCGACCGGCGCTTCGGCGCCAAAATAAGGATAAGGATTCCTTCTCACTCATTGAAAGTAACGGTTCCGAACGTTCATGTTCTTGGCCGGATCCCTCCTACTTGCCCCAGCGGAAGCTGCGGTTTCAAAGGACTGCTCGGGAGGGAACTTCGGCAGCCTGTTTCTGTAGAACCGCTCTCAATCTCCGGCGGCTCCTCCCTGTAAAGAGGCACTGCTTACTTTTCTCCGTCAACGCATTTTTGGATATGAAACTTGAGCTTATTATATGAAAATTGCATCTTCATTGCAAGTACCGGTCCAGATTTGCATGCCCATCTTTCGTTATATCCACTTGTTTTATGTGAGCAGCTTGTCGAAATTTGGTGACTTTTCACACTCCTTCTTGCATAATGGTACTTATAATAACCATGAAGTTAAGGTCAGGAGGTTAGCGCTTGGCTATCTTATCTAACTTTGGACAAAGGGTGCGGGAGCTTAGGTTAAAAGCAGGGATGTCGCAGGAGGCGCTTGCGGTGCGCTGCGGAATGGACCGTTCTTATATTGGCGGCGTCGAGCGGGGCGAGCGGAACATTTCGCTGGAAAACATATCGATCATAACAAATGCTCTGGATGTCGATATGAGCTATTTTTTTGATAATGAGCGCTTCTCCATGCACTCCGCTTATGTAAAGAGCGAATATGAACGCGCCTTAAGCGAACGGTTTGTTTACCACATTGACTTTGACGAACAGGTCATATCCTGGCAGGTCAAGGGAGTTCTCAGCGCAGACGATGTCGGTAAGCTTTCCTTCGATCTGAAGATCGCCTGCACTTACTTGACCAAAGGCCATATACGGCTGCTGATCGATAACAGGGGGATGGTAGCGAACGGACATCCGTTTGTTTTTTCGCCGGATACGAATGAAAGGATCGAGGAGCTTCAGAAGTGGATGTTTCCTCACTGTCAGAAGGTCGCGGTGCTGTGCAATTCCAAGCTGATGAAGAATCAAATGGATCGCCTGGGCAGCCGGACGGGGATGAAGCAAATTTCCCAGCATTTCTATAAGGACGGTAGTGAGGACGTCGTTGCCCAAGCCTATGCTTTTCTCGGCATCACTCATAATCCGTTGGTTACACCGGAACCGATCGGCTGACCCGGCTTTGGACAGGAGCTTCATCGGGATAGCTTACCGTCTGCACCTTTTCAGTCGAAAACCCGGGGCGGATAAGCCTCGGGTCTTGTTTTCGTGTGCATGATGCTCTTTGATTTGGAATAAAGGACTGCTCCTATACGCACTAAGTTGGACCGCAGGATTCGTACAGTTCACCGTAGTAATGGCACACAAGCGATTCCTTATTGCTGCTTGGCATACTTATGCATGTTCGTAATGTATTCCTCAACCAGCCGCTGAATGGAGGCAAGCTTCTCCTCCGGATGGCCATAGCTCTCCAAAGCCTGTGTCATGGCCTGAATATATTTGTCGCCCAGCTTTTTGAGCGCTTCGCTGGAGCTGCAGTATTCTTTCAAGTAAGCCGGGATAAAGTAGCATTCCAGCGAGTCCATAGAGAAGGTGTAATCAGCATCGCCCGCTTCTCCCGCCTCATCCTTGCTTTGTTTCATCTTGTCGTACAATCCGGTCGTCGTAATCAATCCCAGCCGGTAGGTTCTTCTAATAAATTCATACTGCTCCTGCCCGATAAGCCCCTGCTCGTGCTGCCTCTTACTTCTCTCATCCAGGTAATACAGGATGCCTCCCCATTCCGAGGTGAATTTCAGCCAAAATTCTATATCGCTATGATCGATAATGATGCTGACAACCTCATCAAATACGATATCCGGATTTTCGGAAAGCATTGCCTGCACTTGCATGTTGGAATCCATTTCTTTCTCTCCTATCTGAACGATTGGTTTAACTTTTTATGAGACGGGTTTTCTTAAAATGATGGACACGGCTGCGGTTATTAACAAAAGAACGACCCCAATATTAATGGCCACATCCGCCAAATTAAGAATGCCATGGCCTGAGGTAAACTCCAGAAAATCCGTGACTTTCCCGAATAATATACGGTCAATCGCATTGCCGGCTGCACCGCCGACCAGAAACCCCATGCTTATGTCCATCGGCTTCCCCTTGATCTCGCCTTTCTGCCGGTAATACAGCACTCCTGCAATAAAGATAACCGCGAATACGGCAAAGAGCCTTCCATATCCTTGAAACAAGCTGTGAGCCATCCCGCTGTTCTCGTAGTGGGTCAAGTTGAGAAAGGATTCCCACAGCGTAACCGTGGACCCGACCTCTATGGAGCCCCGTACCGCTATTTTGGCCAGCTGATCCACTGCAATAACCATAATGGCTATACAATAAAATAGCATGAGATAATTTCACTTCTTTCTTTGAGCAGTCCTTAAGGCTCGAGAGTCCGCGGTACTGCATTGCGCAGAGCGGCCGCCAGCTTCTCCAGCTCCTCAATTCCAGTCTCATCAGTGTACTGCTTTCCGTTCATTTCATGAACCTGAATGTGATGTTCGTGTAAATGCTCCAACGCCTGATCCAGCCGCAAACCGAGTATACCGCAAGCGGAGTCGATTTCAAATTTATTTTTCATTCTCGTTCCTTTCCCCTCGAATCTACCAATTCCATTTTTTGTAAAACTTGAACTTTCCTTCATAATCATGTACCTTAGACAAGTGCCTATTATTGCACAGCTTATTTTAATAGATTCGAATTGGAGTTGAACCATCATTTTTACCAAAGTATTGAAAAGCGTATTTCTTGTTGCCTTTAGTGTTCTCATCAGTTATTTCTTTGTTGGCGGAGCGGTAATGGGGATCATCAGCCGCATCGGAAGCTTGTTCCGTACGACATGATTCCATCCTCCGACGAACTATTTGGAGTCTAGTTGATAGACTTTCCACTGGCATTAGGTAGCCTCCTGCTGCGTTGTCCAATCCTTCCTTACTCTCTATTTTCTCCAAATTTAGCAAGCATTCTGCATGACGCTATATTCCTTTTCTTATATCCTTGTTCTCTTCTTCTTGTTTTCTTCTGGTTATTAGGAGGCACCACCCCCTGCGGTAAAACCGCCTTTCGGCGGCAAGCAGCCGGGACTTTTATCGGGAGCCCGCATGGAACACGGATGCGTGTGAAAGGTGGTCTTGCTCCCTAATTCCGGCGATTTTAAACCAAATAACCCTCGGGCTCGCGGTCCAGCGGGTTACAGGTCTCCATCCCTTCCATTGACGCTATTACTCCCGCTCAGGAAGACATACTATTTCAAAATAATAACGAAATATCCGTACAGGATCTCCAGCTCTTGCAACGAAACCTGAAGCTCATCGGCCTGCTGCTGGAACGAACAATCCGGTTTATCCACCAACAGCTGTAGCAGCGATTGCGCCAGCCCGATGGGGGACTGCTCCAGATCCGGCTGCAGCACTTTGAACTCATTCAGCGACCGGTTGCTTTGGATAATGCCAAAATCCGAGAGCTTCTTTAAAGTGCTGGTAATGTCCTGCGTAGTCGTATCCATAAAATTGCTTAAAACTTTGACAGATAAGCTGCTTATGCCTTCGTTATTCGCCGTGGACTGCAATAAGGCAGTCAGCTTCTTGTAGGATTCGATTCGAAGCAATGCCCGGTCAATGACGCGGGACGAGAAAACCGATTGCATGGGATCACCGTATTTCATAAAGGATTCGATGTGAAGATACGTTTGGTAAAAAGATAACGCCATGATGCTGCATTTCCGCGATAAAATCTTACCATATGTCGGCGCAAACTGCTATAGAAGCCGATCCGATGCTTCATCTGCCGTGTTATGCATTACTCATACAATCGCCCCAGCTCCAAAAATACTCCCAAGGTGAACCAATCGCAATGGGGATCGTCGCCCAGGTGGTCTTCCAGTCCGGATGCCGCACACTCCAGATACGAATGAACGTCAAAATTGTACCAGGTGTGGTTCGTCCTTGAAGTGGTCCCTAAAAACCGGTACCGGTTCTCCTCTTCCTGCCGCTCCATCTCCCTCAAATCAAAAATATGAAATTGCAAAACCTCTCTTGTATAAGTAAAACCGTCAATGGCTGTTTCCAAAACGGGAGGTCTGCTGCATTGGTTCCACTCTTCCATGTATTGTATCGGCGCTGTATCGAAGCTTTGTTCCAGCAGCTTACCTACCAAAGAGTAGGTCATGACTTCATTTTTATAAGACAAGACATTAACATAAAGCGACCTAAGATAAGATTCCAGCGAAGCATCCGAGCGGCTTCCTCTTTCCTGCAGCATACGGTCAACATGGGCCGACAGATCTATAGGGGTTTGAATGTTCAATCGGTTCTCTTCCCTTCCAGTATGGATCTATATATCATTTGATGCGGATGAATCGATTCCCTTCTTTCTATCTGTTTATCCTACTATGGTTCCCGTCCACTGGACACATACCCATTTCTCATCTCATACAAAAAAAGTTGCACTGCCCCTTTACATACCTACCGAAGGTATGTATACTGATACTTATAAAATACCTACCGAAGGTTGGTTGATTAAAATGAAACAGCTGCTGACAACAAAGCTTTGTGAATCATCGATCGTGAACATTTATTAATCGGTCCTAAAGAAAGGATGAATGAACATGAATAAAACCCGCAATGAAATCATTATTACGATCATCCTGAATATCGTACTGCCTTATGCGATTTATCAGCTGCTGATTCCTCATACGAGCAGCCTGGCGGCGCTGTCAGCCGCGGCTTTCGTTCCGCTGTGCGACTCGCTGTACAGCCTGATCAAGAACCGCAAGGCGGATATGTTTTCCGGCTTCATCTTTCTTGGCCTTATTCTTGGCATCATCGCAGTTCTTATGGGCGGCGACGAGCGGTTTATTCTGCTGCGGGAGTCTTATGTAACCGGGATCATGGGTCTGCTCTTTCTGGTATCGCTGCTATTGGCCCGGCCGCTCATTTATCATTTCGCCGAGCGGTTCACAGGACATGATCCCCAAATGAACGACAAATGGGAGCGGCTTCCGAACTATCGGCGCACGTTCCGCCTGCTAACGGCAGTTTGGGGCATCAGCCTGCTGCTGGAGGCGTGCGTCAAGGTTGTGCTTGTGTATGCGCTGCCGATTTCCACGTTTCTTGCCGTATCACCGATCGCCACGTACGGGATTCTCGGGCTGACGATCTGGTGGAATGTCGTGTACGTGAAGCGGATAAAAAGACGTGCAGCAGCCAATCCCCAAACCTAGGCCATCGGGCGGTTCATTTGTAGAGGGATCGAAGGTACAGGTATAATAAACCGAAGCAGGGCTGTCCAGAGTACAGTAAGAAACTAAAGAACGGTTGGAGGTAGAAAACCATGCAGGATAAATCAATGAACGCCAGCCTTAGAAAGCTGCTGGACATTGCCGAAGAGATGATCTTGGAGAAAGGCTGCCGGGCGACGACACTTCAAGAGATCGCCGATCGCGGCGGCTTGACCAAGGGGGCCATCTATCATTATGTCAAAAGCAAAGACGAATTGTTCGGCTTGATTCTCGAGGCGGGGATCGAGACAACGAATCAACGCTTTTACGAATCCGTCGCCCGGGTGCCGGAAGAGGAGAAGGAGCTGGAAGCGCCGCTGGATACGTTGACCGGACGGCTTGGCAATTTGAATCGTGCGGATAATGCCGCTAATTTGATCTTTATCTATTTGCTCAGCCAAAAGGATAAACCCGCCGTGGCAAGCATCTTGAGCCGTTATTACGAATCCGCAGTCCAAGCCTCCAAGAAATGGATCGAATTCGGACAGCAGCATGGAGTCATCCCTTCCCATATCGACGCGGAGAAAACAGCTCGAATGTTCGCCCTATTCAAAAACGGACTGCAGGTGCAGCACATCCTGTCGCCCGATCGAAGCGAAATCAGCGATAAGGATATATACGAATTCATGTTACACGCGCTAGGAGGCGGCAGGACTCAAGAATCCGACAATCCTGCCGGCAGGAAGTAAACATACGTTATGACAAGTCCTCGTAAAATCGAGGACTTTTTTTGGCATGGTTCCCTCTGGAAACATCGATAGATTTTTATGCAAATCACGTCTCGAACCAACGTCGCCAGACGAACACATTCCGTTTTTGACAATTCAAATTATAAGATTGTAGTTCCCTATGTCAGATCATTTTTAACATAGTACAAGTGTGATTAAACGCCTTAAAATTCGTATTTTAACCCACATTTCTTTATGATATGATACCATAAACGAAAGGAGGAAATGATTTGGAAATTCAAACAACAGCCATTTATCCCAACAGGAGAACAGGACTATGACGGCTTCGGTGCTGACGCTGGCAGTAACGGCTGTTTTTATCGGAGCTTTGATGAGAGCGGTGTTCGGCTTTGGAGAAGCGATCGTGAGCATGCCTCTGCTTGCCCTGCTCCCGATTCCGCTGCAAACTTCCGTATCGCTCATCGGGCTAGCCGGGTTAACCGTCGCCCTATTCACAGTATTCAGCGGTTGGCGACATGTTGACCGCGCCGTGCTGATCCGGTTGGCGTTCACGGCCGTGATCGGAATCCCTGCAGGGCTGCTCCTGCTTCGAACGACTCCTTCAAGTATGATCACTTCCGGACTCGGGGTTTTTCTGATCGTCTATGGTGGGTACTGTCTGGCTAAAAAGAGCCTGTCCCGGGCCATGGAGCGTCCGCTGCTGAATGAGCGCGGCTGGGTACTGCCGTTCGGCTTTGCCTCGGGCGTGCTTGGCAGCGCCTACAATTTCAATGGCGTGCCCGTCGTTGTCTTCGGCACGCTTCGCCGCTGGAGCCCGGACCGTTTCCGTGGCACCCTGCAGGCGCATTTTCTTATTTCGGGCGTTCTTGTGGTGGCGGGCCATGCGCTAGGCGGGTTATGGACAACGGATGCGCTGGAGTTGTATGCTTGCTCTTTGCCTGCGATTCTCGGAGCAACCGCGCTCGGTCTCTATCTGAGCAAACGGATTCCCGCAGCCAAATTCGAAAGCAGCTTATTTATTCTCATCATGGTACTGGGAATTTTGTTGCTGTTTCCACGGTGAGGCACAGCAGAGACTAAAAACCAGCTAATGTTTATCAAGCATTAGCTGGTTTTAGTGCTTCCTCCCTCTTTTCTCAAAGCTTTATTGGCTAAGGGGCAACCGTTCTCTTTTTATACACCCCATCTTTTCTTCTAAACAATAAACTCCCCGATGATCTTGCTTGTATCAAAAGGCGTAATTCCCCGATCCACGGAAAATATCGTATCCGCCGCATCCGCATCGCAGACCAGCTGACCTCTCGCCTCGGCATGCAGCAGGAAGAGATCGTACAGAGTCGGCTTCTTTAGAGTCGTCATCGCTTGCCCCATCAGAACCATCCCGCGTTGATTGCCCTCAACATTGTTATGGTAGTTAGGATGTCTGGTAAGAGCCAAGTCCGTCCAAATGACCTTTCGCTCCACCAAGTCCATAATGACAGGGATCGCAATTTGGGTATCCGCTGTAATATCGATTTTGTCCACCACGGTCGAAGGCTCGAAAACCCCGCCCTTACCCGGATTGGCTCGGATCATCCACCCGGCAAAGCATTCCGGCAGATCGCAATAAGGCTGCTCCGTGAAGGAATTCAGCGAAGCCACAATATACCGCCCCCCGTAGCTGACGATGGAAGGAATATGGAGATCGATGAACTCGCAAGCCCCGTTAGGCGCCGAGGTAATATCTCCGCTATGGGCAGCCTTGTACTTGTCGGAGCGAAGGTTCGTGTAGGAGATGTGCTCTACGTACTGCCAATTCTCATCATACATAACCGCCGACAAATCAATATCTACCCGTCCCGTAGGTCTCCCGTCGATAACGCCTTCCTTCCACCAAGTGAAAAAACGGATCGTATTCCCCGGCGGCATCTCCAGTTGGCTCCCCCTTACTATTGTTCGCAGAGACTTGCTGGCCGATCTCTGGGAGAAGGGAACCTTGTAGGACTGCAAGCGTTCATCCATGTAGATGCTGCCTAATGGCGGCAATGCTGCAAAACGCCTGATCAATGTGCTCCGGCACAAATCCACGATGGCTTGACATACCTCGGGGGCTAGCTGGACAAGCCGATTTTGAATCGCAACCGCTTTAGCTACATTCCCCTTTGGAAAAAAGGTACGAAGCCCCTGCAGATCATTTCTATGTTGAAAATGATTCTGTACTTGCAGCAGCACCGGAGTGGCTACCTGCTCAATCACTTCCCCGAACGCTTCAACAACAAGCAGAGCATCATCCGTTATGTCCGTTATTCTCAACACATGGTCCAGCTTTCGGGCAAACTCGCCGGGACGGGTTCTTAACAAATCGACCGCTGTCCACACATTGTTATAGAGAAGCGCCAGCTCAAGTCTTCCTCTAAAGGTCTCAAAAGGCTTGTTATTCCGAAGAATATCAAACGCCTCTTTACAATGAAAGAATTGGTTTTTGTACTCCGATGGATGCAAAATCTCCCCCAAACGAATCCAGCGATGCTTGAATCTAAGCATATCTTCCGTTATAGGATGGCATTGCTCCAACAGCCCCAAAAGCAATCGTCTTTCGGATCGTTTGAACTTCCGGAATTTCGTAGGGTTGGCCAGGCTGATATCCCCGTCCGATAGTGCAGCCGCCAGCCGCAGGACGTCCGTTGCGGTTTTAATGTATCGGCCGACAAGCTTAACGTTTGCTCTGCCGTGTTTGATCAACGCTCCGACTGCCAATCCTACATTTTCTTTCAGAGGGATTTCCAATGGCAGAATGGTTTCCAAATCCTCATAATGCGCAATGGCCCAATCGATATCTTCCTTATCCGTTGCCGAGATGGATACCTTCGCTTGAAGGAGCTGCCGAATCATTTGATCGAATTCCGCTTCGCTCCCCAGATCGATGACCTTCAAGTCCACTTGCTCCAGCATAGGAAACCGGTCTATAGCTTTATATTGCGGCAATTCAAGCGTGATGTAATGAAGGATGGCGTTGATATAAAGCTCTGCTTCACTTGCCAGCATGACTTGTTGAGGAAAGTTGGGGTACATCGGCTTGTAATTCACATGAGCACCGACGAGGGTTTTCAGATCAGCAACCAGCTGATCGTACAGTTGCGTGAACGCTTCGACGGATAACGTCCGGACTGTATCCATGAGCCGCTTTGAGAAGGTAAAGCCAAGGTACTCGATATTTTTCATGGCCGTGGCCAAATATCTCTCGGGAAGTGGACTGGAGCCCGAACCCGGTTCTATAATCAGCTTGTTTTCTCTACGCAGATATATCACATTTTTCATATTAAGACTCCAGGAAATGAATATCCCTAATCGTGGAATAGTGAGAAGGAAGGAATATAATAGCCTGGATGCCTCCTTTCCGATTATAAAATAAACCAGGAAATTCGCATCTCTATACTTTAACAGAGTTTTTTAGAAGGAAGAGATGCGATAGCCTGATCCGCCTTCAAGTAAGCTGCGCCCCTAGATCACCCAAGATAGTTGTAGAAGGAAGGAGCGCAATAGCCTGAAGGTACGTGTGAAAGTCCGTGTTCCCGGCCTTTCGTGTATTTATCTTCCCATATCCTTCCTCTTGCGAACAGGGTGAAAGTATTACGACGAGGGTACATGCGATATCTTTTTCAACCAGATCTCACTATTGAAAGCAAAAATCCCCCATTCAACTAAAATGAGGGATTAATAATTACCATTAACTATTCAATGGATAGTTCGAATTATTCAATATTTGATTAACAATGAAAACAAGGTCATCATCATTTACATACTCATCTCCAGCTTGATCCGCATCATATTTGGAAGGATCTGCATTCGAAGCAAGTTGTCCGTAGTAATACGCATCAATTGCCAAATCAAGAAGTGTGTACTCACCGCTTCTGTTTACGTCCTTAACACCCTCGATTGTTAGTGAATCCTCTCCACAATTCGCTTCCTGCAAATCAAATTCTTTTTCCGTGTCAGCAATTCTACACTTGGTTGCATCTACTTTACCAGTACCGGCAGCTTTTGCACGAAGCTTTAATTTTAGGAATACTTTTTCGTCATTTATACCATACCCTTGCCCTTGGCTAGCAACGATAAAACGAAGTGTACCATTTTGATCGGTAGGTTGATTATAGACTTTATAACCTGAAATTTCTTCAAAACCAACATAATCAAATACCGTGCGGTCATACTTAATGGTAAAATCTTCAGCGTAGATATTATTTACATTTTTCAATTCAATGTTCGCTGTTATTTCTTGCCCGATTTTTACTTTTTCTTCGGGAATAAGGACATTCAATGATGGTTCTAAAGCTAGTGGAGTCACAGAAATTTCATTTGAATTTGTACTTTCTCCGCCTTGGTTCGCCGCTGTCACAACATAGTAGTAAGTCAAACCTGGAGTAACATTTGTATCAACGAAATAGGTTGTCCCTGTTACATTATTAGCAACAACATTATACGGACCACCACTCTGAGTTGCTTTCTTAACATTATAGCCTGTTGCATTTGCAGATTCTGTCCATGTAAGAAGTGATTGGTTGTTTAATAGAGCTCCCGTCAATGTGGGTGCTTGAGGGGTGGGAGTTGCTGTTCCCGTAACATCGAGTTCATAGGGTTCATAGGTTGTTGTCCCTGTATTTTTCCAGGCTACATATTTAACATTATCAACTGGTGCTATTGATGTGAAATTGGCATTTGAATTACCCTTGGTCGGTAAATTATCGATTTTAGATAATAAGTTTTTATTAGAATCATAAAAATAGAAAGTAGTTCCTGTAGCCCACGACTGATAAAAATATCCTGTAATTTGGTGTATACTACTAAATTCATACCATACCATATTTGTTTTACCGATGGAATCAACTTGTACTAGATCTCTATCAGTAAGTTTATTTGTGGTTTTAATTATCGGATCATTAATCGATAACCCCACATTTAACGGTTTGCGATCAAGCAAACCGCCCTCCATCGCAGATACTGAAGAAATAGGAACTAATAAGAATAGAAAAAAAGACAATACAAATGCAGAAACTAGCGTCCTCAAACAAATCTCTCCTTTTTTTACATGATGTAGATATAACAAATATTAAATTACAAAATATTACATAGGTTGTCAAAACAGTTATTTACTATTATTGTAAATAAATATATTGATAGGATTTTTTGTGTGGAATTTTAATCCTTTTAATTACAAATCATGAAAAAATAAAAAACACACCCTTCAAAAGATTGGTGTGCTTTCTGCAAAAACAAAATTTGGGTTACTTAAAAACAATTTTAAGAACCTATCCTTGAATCTCCTCAATATAAAACTTGCCGTCCCCGCTCTTCACCCGATACAGCGCATCGAATCCTTCACTGTAATCCGGAGGCTGAAGCTTTTTCATCACACTTCGAATGCCGACCTCAGGAACTTTTTCTTTGCCCATACGGGTTTCATTGCGTACTAGCGATGCCTCGAAATCGGGCTCGAAGTAATACCCGACTATCCGGAACTTGTATTGTTTGGCAAGCGCTATGTATTTGCTCCTGTCCTCTCTCGTTGGGTTCGTATTATCTACGACAAAAGGCTGCTTCGCTTGGAGGGACGCCGCCAGATAGATGTCTTCCCTATGCCTGGTGCGGAGCATGTCCAAATTCAACCGCATATGGGTATTGAAAAACCGCTCCTTAAAAAAACTCGATTTGCCCGAAGCCTGAATCCCGATAAAAATGATGCATTCCACGATTATTCTTCCTTATCCAAGTATACGTATTGGTTAATGTAGTCCCTGTTTTGCGAGAAAACAGGAGTGTCGTGATCGACATCCCATTTGCTTCTTCGGGCTTCTCCTTTGAAATAAACCTGCTTGGTTATGCAAACGCCCCGCTTCTGCCAGACAGGAAGGTCGTTCCAGTTGATGCCTTTTTCCAAAAACAATTTATCCTGCAGCTGCTTTCCGTCCAGTCCCTGAAGCTCTTCATGCGCAAAGTGAGCTTGCGCGACCATAGAGATGCTGTTCTTCGTCGCATCCTGCTGCCGCCATAGAAAATAATTGGTCACCTCGTCGTGCGGCAATACCCACGCCCTGCTGTCAAATGTGGCTAACTCTTTGTCGGGAGCATACTTTTTGAAAACTTCGTTGAACTTGGCCGTAGCCAGCGATGCGGAAACGGATACCATCTTCTGAATATTATTTTCAAACCATGATTGCGTGGTCAATTTATCGTAATTGGTGAGCAGAATCGAGATCTCGTCGCTTTGATGATACACCAGTTTGCAGCCCATAATGTTGCTTGCAAGATACTTACAGGTTTCCCATAAGGCGCCGGTTAGCTGCTCATCAAAAGGCTTCTTCATCCCCCTCGTAAACGTATGAAAGTGGCAGCCGTCAATTCTCAGGATCACAGGCATACGCTGCGGCAATGAATGACGGAAGGCATTCTCGTACCCTTTCATCCGATTTCCGAAATCGTCTTTACTCATAGTTACCCATCCTTTCTATTTTCAGACGAAAAACAATCTGTACCATTATTGTCCCAACTTGGGTTCAGGATATAGCTTCCTTATAATCTAACGGCTGATTCGTTAAAGGATGTACAGCCTATGCTTCCGGCACGCTGCAATAGTCGCGAATAATTTGCTTCTTCATCTCTTCAACCGGGAATCCTTCGGGATATGTCGCTATCATCAGCATCGCACCGTAGAGCGCGGAAGAGAAATAAAGCGATCTTAGCCTCGGCTCCTGCACCCCAAGCTGCTCGAACATAGTACATTGTACTTCGAACTGCTTGCTGGATTCCTCATTCAGCTGCTTCCTGTAGGAGGCAAGCACATGATCGTCCTCCGGCTGCGTCTGCAGGTTCAAGTAAAATCGGTAAACATCCGGCCGCCGATAAACGTTATCTATCGCCCCCTCGACGATATAGCGCAGTTGGTCGGAAGTCGTTGGCTGTGCAGCAGCCGCCTCCATAACCTCTGCCACTTCTTCAATCCGGACGCGGACCATGGCAGCCAGAAGCTCTTCTTTCCCTTTATAATAATTGTACAGCAATCCCTTCGAGATTTGAGCCTGTTTGGCTACGTCGTCGATAGAGGTTGCATGATAACCTTTTTTAATAAAAAGCGTCATTGCCGCAGCATGGATTTTGTCTTTGGCGGCTTGTCTTATACGTTCATTCTCTGCGGGGGTCCGCGGCACGTTAATCAATCCTCCAAAAATTCGATAATATGACGGGAGATCTCTTCAGAGTGGGTTAACGTCGGTTTATGATCCGCCCCTTCCAGCTCAATAAAGCGGATATTAGGGACATGTCGAAAATGTTGGGCTATCTGGTGCAGATCTGGTATATCTTCCTTGCCGATAATAAAACAGGTTGTGACAGTCAGACGGCCAAGTCTATCTATCGCCGGCGGCTGCGGCCATAGCAGCTCCATATGCCCCCACTCAAACATTCTGGCGATGTTATCCCTCCACATTTGCATCATGAGATCACGCTGCGGACTGGCCATTACGATAGAGTACGACGGAGCCGATAGGGCAATTTCCATCATGCGGTCAAGATCCGGGGCAGCCGCTTGAATGTTCAGCATCCAATCTGTGTACTCCCTGCTATAGGTATACCCTGACAAATCGGGAGCAATGAGTACAAGCTTAGTGGCTCGATTCGGGTAAGTCAAGGCGAATTCCGCGGCAATCCGTCCTCCGATAGAGTGGCCTACAATCGTGGCTTGCGCCAGCTGATGATGGTCCATTATGGCTAGCAAATCATCGACATAATTAATCGGCTTCGTAGGAGACGGAGATTTCCCGCAACCGCGCCCGTCGAAAGCTATCACCCTATATTGTCTAGCCAATATAGGCGCTACAAACGTCCAGTCACGCACATCAGCGCCGCCGCTGTGTACGAGAATAATCGGATTTCCTTCGCCTGATACCTCATAGTATAAGTCCATGATCATCCCTCCGTTATTCGTGCTTTGGAATGATTTTATTTTATTATCGAATGAACATTTAGTCAATGTAAAACAAAGATATCATTGTTCGATTACAAATGGATCAATTAACCCATTAAATCCTCATTTACGTCATGAGATCATCTTTCTGGCTGACAAAACAATAAAGCACGAAGGGGCCGCTAGGGCAATTTCCATTATTATTACTTACACTCAGCGCATAGTAAAAAAGCCACCCCGGTTCTATAAGAAACCAGGATGGACATGTTCATTCTTTTGTTTGGGTTCGTAATTTAAACTCATCAGAACCTAATTTACATCGGCAATAGGTCTGATAGCATATAAAGCATTTTTACCGTTTCTGCTCTCGTAGCGCTTTGATCAGGACGGAATGAACCATCCTGATAGCCGCTAACCAGTTTATGGCCTGCTATCGCGGTTACCGCAGATTGCGCCCATGACGGAATGCTAGCCTGGTCGGAAAACACAACCTTATCCGTGTTCGTAGTGGTCAGATGCCGCTCCAGTACTCTATTAAAGATCACTGCCATCTCCGCACGCGTTATCGGTTGATTCGATTTGAACCAAAGCTTGCCCTTCTCTTCATATCCGCTAATAATTCCAGCCTGCACTGCCGATGCAACCGCTCCTCGAGCCCAATTTGGAATCGATTCATTATCGGCAAATGCAGTAGATGCCGCAGTAGATGCCGCAGTAGATGGCAATCCCGTCAAATCTGCAATCATTTTCACAAATTCTGCCCGGGTGACATTTTGATCCGGCCGAAATGTATGATCTTCAAATCCGCGAATGACTTTCATGCCTACTAAGCGGTCCGCATAGCCCCCCACCCAATGTCCGTTTAAATCTTGAAATTGGACGGACTCGGATGCAAATACGGCAAATTTGCCGAAATGGGTCACTTCCACGGTAATAGTACCGTTGTCTTTCCAATTACCGCCAAGGTAGACCCACCGTGCTTGGGATTCGTTGTAGTAATATACCGCCGGCTTTAAACCCGCTGCTGCTTGTTGAGCTTGATAGGCAAAGCCTAACGTAACAGGTAATTTGAACGTTTTCCCGGTACTGCTGCTGAACTCCACCGTTGGACTATACCGCTCCATGCCCGCAGCTTGATCTGCCGGCAGCTTGGCCGCTTTGATTTTCCCGTCTGCAGGCAGCGCGGCCGGAGGTATTTGTACATAAGCGATGCCTTTAAGGTCTACAATCCCACCTTCAGCGGCAATGATGTCTTTCTCTACGCTGTCCGGATCTTGTAAAGGTAAAGATGAATGATGACGTCTCGTAGTGGATGAACCGCCGCCTTGTTGATCTGCCGCTGCTACCGTGACGTTGACCTTTTCACTATAAACGCTGTTGGTTACCGTGATGACCGCTTGTCCGGACTGCTTGGCTTCGATCAAACCGTTCGATTGGACGGTCGCTATGCTCATATCGCTGCTGCTGTACGTTGTTCCAGTGCTTGCCGCCGTGACGTCTTTGGTCGTTTGGTCCGATAAGCTCGCCGTAACTTGAAGCTGCTTGCTAACATTGCTCCCCAGCTTCAGTTCTACCACCTTGGGTGAGACGGCTATTCCCGTCATCGTAATATTCGGTGTCGGGGTGTCGGCTTTGGTTACTGTAACATTCACTTTGTCGGTGTAGACGCTGTTGGTTACCGTGATGACCGCCTGACCGGACTGCTTGGCTTCGACTAAACCGTTCGATTGAACGGTAGCTACATTGGTATTGCTGCTGCTGTACGACGTGCCAGTGCTTGCCGCCGTGACGTCTTTGGTCGTTTGGTCCGATAAGCTCGCCGTAACTTGAAGCTGCTTGCTAACATTGCTCCCCAGCTTCAGTTCTACCACCTTGGGTGAGACGGCTATTCCCGTCATCGTAATATTCGGTGTCGGGGTGTCGGCTTTGGTTACTGTAACATTCACTTTGTCGGTGTAGACGCTGTTGGTTACCGTGATGACCGCCTGACCGGACTGCTTAGCCTCGATCAAACCGTTCGATTGGACGGTCGCTACATTGGTGTCGCTGCTGCTGTACGTCGTACCTGTGTCTGCCGCGGTAACATCTCTGGCCGTTTGATCTGATAAGCTGGCTGTTACTTGAAGCTGCTGGCTGACATTGCTTCCCAGCTTCAGTTCGACCACTTTGGGAGAAGCGGTAATTCCTGTTACAGTGGCAGGAGGGGGAGCATCGGCTTTGGCTACCTTTACGTTCACCGCATGGGTATAACCGCTGCTGGTAACGGTAATCACCGCTTGTCCTGCCTGCTGGGCTTCAATGAGTCCGTCTGCGCTGACGATGGCCACATTCGTATCGCTGCTGCTATACGTCGTGCCTGCGCTTGAGGCTGTTATGTCCTTAACCGATTGATCTGAAAAATTCGCCGTTACCTGAAGCTGCTTGTTCACCCTTTCTCCCAGCTTCAGATCTACAGTATTCGGAGAAATCGTAATTCCCGTCATAGTCGGCGCTTCGGTAAAGCTAATTTTTACGACAGCTGCTTCCCAGTCGTACCACATAGGATAGACGCTGAACGAGTATTCCCCAATAGCCGGATTGGTCAGCCCCGCACTGCCGGCGATGGTGATGGTAACCGGATCCATCAAGTGCAGATTCATGGGGAGCCCAACACTAAGCTTACGCAGAAATCGATCATACGAAACACTGTCTGCCTGCACGCCATTAACGCTAACATCCCTTGCTTGTATTCCTTCCGGAACGGTCATTCCCCGAGGAATCACGATTTGAAATGCGTCTCCCTCCTCCAACGGCTCGTTCGTCTCGAAAGCAAACGAATAGGACACATTGGGAGTGTCTGCCACTGTCGAGCTGACATTCAGCTTCAGATTTTGAATTTGCGGAGGTGTAACAAGCAGCGTTACGCTTGCAGGGATACGCTGCTGTGAAGTGGTTACTTGAAATTCATAATCCCCATAGCTTTGGGCAATGACGTTTGGAAGGTTGAAGACGAGATGATAATCAGGATCGCAATAATATTCTGCAGGAAGTACGAATTGAAGCTTGTTGTCTGCTAACCGAGTTACTGAGCTCGGAGAGGCTTCGTTTTGCTCTTGGTATGGGGCTGACCATTCCAATTTAATATCTCCGGCGGCTATACTAGGATCACTCAATATAGTACCGGGAGCGCTGGACACAGTAACGGTGTCCCCTGCCTTCAGTATAGTAGGCGCAGCAAACATAAAGCGCAATTGATTACCATTACTGCTTACATAGCCCCCGTTATGAGATGGATTATCTGCCAAAGCCCCCCCTGATGAGGGCATGATTCCGATCTTCCGGGACGCAGGTTTTGGATCGACACTGGTCTTGATGTCGTAATTGTAATAGCCCGGTACGGACGGATTCGTCACTTGAGCGGCGGAATCCATGTCAATCTGAACGGTTGAGAAGCTTGGCAATGCAATCGAGGTCTGGACCGTCAATTCATTGCCGGACCAAACGGCCGAAGAAGCAGCCATTCCATTGATTTTTATTTTGGAGGCATCTGCCACGGCAGGTCTCGTACTTTCTTGAGGAAACACTATCGTGATGCTTGAGCTTGGATCAATGGGCTGCATCACAGTAAACTTGAAGTGATACCCCGTAACGGCTGCTGCCGCGTACGAATCGGCATCCGGGTAATAATCCGCAACATTATTGGTGAACAGATTGTGCGTCGTTGGTAAAGGGGTCACGTTTTTGTCCGTGCTGATCGCATACTCCTGCGGCCCCGGTCTCATGTAATGATAATCGGGGGTGATCAAAAAATTCATCAATCGAATGTCCACACTATCACCGCTTACGATGCCGCCGGACATTTTGAATTGCAGGGCTGGCTTCCCATTCTCGGAGTATTGTGTAGCTGCTGTATCCACGATGCTCCTGGATATTCCATTAACCATAACAGCCATGTTGACTGTCGGAATCGCCTGATTGGCTGTCCACATAAATAAGCTAGGGTTCCCTTCAAAATTATACTGATAAGGCAGCTCAACTTGTATGATATCACCCGCCTGCACAGGATCAGCAGCAGTGAACTTAAAATGATAGACCGGCGTTTCTTTTGAATAGCCCCCTTGGTTATCCATGTAGCCGCTAAAATAAGCGGGGGTATCCGTAGTCACCGTAAAGCTGCTGAAAGAGCTGCCGGCAGCACTTGAATCGGCTTGAACCGGAAGCACCCCACCAAGCGCTATCAACCCGGCAATAAGAATATAAGTGATAATCATTCGCCAGTGTTTGAAGCTGTTTTTGGACCATGCCGATTGCAAAACAGTATCCTCCCTACTTCATAATTTCTATCCTTCGTACCGATGTCTATAAGGCTCCCATAAATTAGTTCCTCCTGCCTATATGAATATGCTTCAAACCGTTTTCTCTGTTTGAAGTACGCTACGATTGTATCTATTTCGACAAAAAACCGCATATACCAAATGGTATAGACCCAAAGAAAAAACCATTATTTCCGCATAAAAGAACCCCACAAAGCGGGGCCTTGGCTTCGAAGCTGATTCAGGTACTTTACGGGGAGCCCCGAAATTTATAAATTATGTAAAAAAAGGATGCTTCGCGCATCCTTTTTGCTAATTCAGTATGTTTTTCTTTTTGGCTTCGGCGATAGCTTTCGTTCTCCGGTTCACATTCAGTTTGCTGAAGATGTTGTGGATATGAACCTTAACCGTTCCTGCCGTTACTCCCAGCTGATAAGCGATTTCCTTATTCGTCATTCCGGAGGCCATCAGATTCAGTACTTCAAGCTCGCGGTCGGTCAAGGCGTCAACAATGCCCTCCTCCTGCTTAATCTCTGTTGTCACGGGAGGAGAATCCGAATGATCTCCGAATGAACCGGACAGCTTCCAGACAAATAAAGCTTGGGAGGCCAGTATACGAACAGTGTCGATCCTATCATCCGAGAAAGAACGGCATCGTCTGCTATCTTCCAAATAAAGCATGCCTGAAAATCGATCTTGCAAATAAAGCGGTAAGCAGCAAACCGTCCGGCTTTGCTTTCGGATAATATAGGGATCTGTTTGAAAAAGATCATCCTGGGAAGCATTTTCGGATTGTACCCAATGCCCCAGACGGGATGCGTACTGAATCATAGTGACCGGAACTTCCTCGCTATCCTCTAATGCGATAGATACATCCGCTGCCTCCCCCTTACCTCGCATAACGGCTTCCAATCGCAACTCGCCGTTTCTTAGTACAAGCAGGCATCCCTTTTCTGCATCCGAGGTCTCCATAATAATTTCAAGCAGATGCTTCTGAAGCTCCTTCAGATCTAGCCCCTGTGACATAGATAAGGACGCTTTTACAATCGCACCAAAATCGATCTCTTTTGCAGCAGTCTCTTTCCTTACATTCACATCCTCTGGTGTACCATGAATGTCTATATCCTTTTGCTGGGATTGCCCCAAGCCAACGTCTGAAATGTCGAAGGATGCTAGTGTTTGGTTGTTGGAAGGCTCCTGCAGCCATTGCGGGTATTGTGCTCTTAATCGATATCGTTTGGCCTCAGCACCCCATACACCGTACAGCTCATACGCCTCCTGCATGTAGCCCAGGGCAATTCTTTCCCTGCCTTTATGCAAATGATATTTCGCGGCCAGCTCGCAGCCAATCGCTTGGTATTGCACGTAATTCCTCTCACGGGCAAACAGTATGGAACGGTCATATAAATCGGTCATTTCCTGCTCATTCCCTTTTAAACGGGCTATTTCCCCTTCAATCAGCAGCAGCTTATGTCTGAAGTTCTCCGGCGATATCCTATCCCATGCCTTGAACTGCTTATATCTTCGCTTTAACGTTTTGGAATATGTGCTTCGTTCACTTGCCGGCAATTCCTCCCACGCGGCTGCTATGGATAATGCCTCATAGAAGTGATGCTCCGATAAGTGAGGTGCATGGGCTGACAAATGCTCATAGGGATTGGCTTGCTCCGATAAGCGGACCGCTTCCCGGTAATATCCAAACAAATAGTACATTTGTGCCTTGTACGTACATACTTGATACAGCGTGACAGCTTTTCCCTCATCCTTCATGACTTCTTCCAAAAATTCCGTTTCGCTGCCCCTGCCGTCCGTAATAGATAAAATTTCTCCCTGAGAGAACCTCCAGCTGTTGGCCAATTCCATGTAAATCAGAGCGTTCTTGTATACCAAATCCTCTTTGGTTTGCTCGATCACCTGCAAATTTCTGCGATTGACATCGTACATGCGATCCATGGAATCTCGAACGTAAGACAAATTGATGAGGCTGCCGATCGCGTAGCTTGCATATACATAATCCCCTGCCTCCAGGCCTAATCGGGCCGCCTGCTCCAGCTTAACCTCATCCTCCCGGTCAAACCGCACCCAGGGAGAAATGACACCGTAAAACATGACATGTACTTTGGTTTTAATGGAGGCCACACCAGAACGATCGGCCAACTCAATTGCTATTTGCCCCAAGCGGTAGCCCATCTGGTATTGGCCAAGTGCGGTACCTAACAGCATGCCATAAGCCGCATATAAGCTGGGAGCTACAGTAGAAGATCCATATTCGTAAACGAGGCGAATGAATTTGGAAGCAATAATAGCAAATACGGCGCGGTTGAAGAAGAACGTCGGCGCTACAAGAGCTACTAACAGCTCCATCACCCCTTTGGCTTGCGGGTCGGTAACCTCTGGTAAAGAAGGCAGCTCCTCCATCCTCTTCTGCAGTAACCGTTTGGTCAAAAAAACCTCCTTTAGAATGACCAACTTATGCGGCTGTTGCGCTATTCGAATCCCAACCTCCCGCAGCGATTGAAGTCCTAAATCGATGGCTTGCGAATAGTTTCCAGTGTTGCTGTACCGATCAATTTGTAATTTATAAACCTGCACCCGATCCGGCCAATGCTCCGACCGGTTCAAAAGTGCATTCAGCACCGCATCGGCCTGTTCATATTGACCGCATAGGTAAGCACACTCGGCATACTTTAGATGGAGCTGAAACATGAATTCAAATCGATCGTTCCAGAAGGTATCCGGGACGCAATCCATCCCTGTTTGAAAATAACGCAGGGCTGTCGAATAAGCGGAGGATTGCAATGCTTTCCTGCCAGCTTCCTCGTTCAAACCGGCGGCCATTATGCGGTCTTCGGGAGATAGTAAATCCAATGCATGGTTAAAATGGTTCACAATATCGAACAAATATGGCTCTTTATCGGCATATTCCTTCAGCAAATAAAGTCCTGCCCGATGATGTGCCTCCATTAAATGTTGATGATCTAGCATGGAATAGGCCGCTTGCTGGATTTTATCATGTATAAATTGATATCCCCTAGCCGCTTCCGTTTCCTCAACCGCAGCCAAGAGGCCCACTTCAACAGCAGGGGACAATAGCTCATAAACTTCATTTTCCTTATAACCGCTTACAGCACTAAGCAGCGCAGCATGAAACCTATTCCCCAGACAAGCGCTGATGACAAGCAACTGCCTGGAGCGCATCGGCAGCTTGTTGATACGTTCCTCCAAATATTCGATTTGCCCATCCATTTCCTGAAAATGCTTCATGGCCTCCAACTGCCATTCCCACCTATTATCTTGGACATTAAATCGGATATACTGCTCATCCTGCGCCAATTTGAACAGCTGCTTCATGTAGAACGGATTGCCTGCTGATTTGGCAAACAGCAAATGGGCCAATGGCAAGCATTCAGCAGGAGTGCAGCCAAGCGAAGCCGCCACTATGCTTTGAATATGCCCGAATTCGAGAGGCTTAAGAGAGATTCTGCGCACCGAATATCCGGTATGCTCCTCCAATAGCCATTGTTCGATCCTCCCTATGCTTTCCTGCTCCCGATAAGCAGCGATAACAAGCAAATTGTGACTTTCCGGAGAGACAATCAAGGAGTGCAGCAGCCGAAGAGAAGCCTCATCCGCCCATTGTACATCATCAAAAAATAAGACGAGAGGATGATCCATCTGGGCAAACACTTGAACAAATCGGCAAAAAACCGATTCAAAGCGGTTCTGGGATTCTATAGCAGGCAGCTCCTCTAGCGGAAGCTCAGGCTGTAGAAGCAGCCCTGCCTCTGGAATCACTTCCGTAATGACCGCACCGTTCGATCCAACCACTTCTCGTATGCGTTGAATCCATGCTTGGAGTACGGAATCCGGCTCCGTGAGCACCTGCCTAATGACGGTTTGAAAGCATTTGATGAAGGGCTCGTAAGGGGTTCCGGTACTATATTGATCAAATTTGCCTGACGCAAACTTGCAAACTCCGATAACGCCGGACTTAAAGCTCTTTTGCACGAGGGAGGTTTTCCCCACGCCGGGCTGCCCCGAAATAATCACCACTTCGGTTGAGCCCAGAGAAGCCCAGTGAAATGCATGTTGCAGGACAGCCAATTCCTCATCTCTTCCATAGATTTCATCCGGGATCTGGAAGGTTTTGTGAAGCTCTTGCATTGTCTAACACTACCCCTTTATAAGCAGCATACGTCCATATTGCATGTAACTACAATAATTCGACAATGTGCACTGTTCCCCTTTTTGCTTCAAGCTCGTTTCTTCTCTAATTGCTTTGATACAAAAAAATGCATAATACTCGCACAGTCACTGGCGAATATCGATGCATTGGGATAGTTTTTAAGGAAATGCATTGGAAAAGACTTTACTTGTATGCTACAAACCAACATTCATAGCCAATCTGGTAGAAGCAGGTAATGAGAATCGAACCCGCGCCGCTAACTCGAAGCTAACTATTCAAGGTAAAAAATTCTGTATTTCGCTGAGCAATTACAAATGGATCCATTCATCCGCTAAATCCCCTAATAACATTTCATGACTGACGGGAACAAGTACGATAGCATTATGATTCCTGAGTATTTTAAGATATTTCCTGTTTTTTTCCCCAATGATGTATTCCATCAATTGTGGTGCTAGACTCAATATCGGACACGGAGAACCGAGAGTGCGAAAATAAAAGTATTCATAATCGAGGTGTCCGACATGACGAAAAAATACGACAAAGAATTCAAACTTCAAACCGTTCGACTCGTTCAAAAAGAAGGGAAGTCGGTGGCGCAGGTAGCCCGTGAGATGGATCTGCATGAGAATACGATCTATCGCTGGATCGCCGAGTTTAAACAGGACGGCAGCGGGGCGTTTCCCGGTAGTGGGCAACTAAAACCGGAAGACAAGGCCATACGTGATCTTCAGAAACAGATTCGTGATCTGGAAGAGGAGAACAGGCTAGTTATTCTTCAATGAAAGGAGATAGCGGTTCTACTATCTGGGCTGGATATACAATCATGGGTATTCATACTGGGTCAGGTGGAATTTATACGCAAGTCCAAAATGTAATTAGTGCTCTAGGGGTTTATCCGGTTACTACAAGCCCATAGTTTTTTTCAAGTAAGATAGCTATATTAATAGCTATCTTACTCTTTAATTACCATATTGGAAGGAGATGATGAAGTGAACTATAAGTGTTTTATTATTGTAATTTTAATCCTTAGTTTCACTACAACAGGTTGTGGAAAGAATGAAAGAGCTGTAATGACAGGACTTATTGTAAAATTAGGAGAAAACTCTGTTTTAGTTGTCGAACAGAAAGAAAACAAACCAAGAGCGATTTATGTATCCATCACTAATGCAAAAATCATTGATGAAAAGAAAAATTTCCTTAATAAAGATCAATTAAAGCTTGGAATGAATGTTGAAGTATGGGTTACTGGTGAAATTGCAGAATCATATCCTGAACAAGCAATGGGTACAAAATTAGTTATTAAAACGCTGGAAAACAAAAGTGGAAGCTCAATAAGTCAAGAGGTAGCAATAGGAAAAGCGTTAGGATACTCTAAAGATGAAATTAATAACCCATATATAAGGAAAGCTGAATTTCACGTCGCAATTAAGCAATGGCATGTTGAGATTGGTAACTTTTTAGATGAAGCAAAGATAATCGTAAAAAAAATCAACTCAGACACTGGTGAGGTTATCGCTAGATGAAAAAGGAAGGGAGTTTCTCTCTTCATTAAAATAAATAAAAAATGATTTATTGTTTACATGATTTTTTTGTACAGTGGATATATTAATGGAATTTATTAATAGTTCATAGTCATTGTTTGGTCAGTAGCAATTTAGAAAAAAAGGTTATTTATGTGGGTTGGTGTTAAAACAATTATAGGTCGCACAAAGAATATTGATATAGAATTTAGTGATGTGGAAAACGGTTCTTTTGAAGAATTCTTGGATTTTGCACATAATTCGGATATTAAATATATTTTTTATTTAGAAGACAAATTCTCACAAAGCCTTATTGATGAAAAACTAATTACAGAAGAAATGATAAGCCGAAATTATGTTCCAGATAAATTAATGAATGTTATTGAAAAGGAAGTTGAAGAGTACAATGATGATTTAATATTCAAGTCCAAATAGTTGAAGATCCTGATGAAGAATTAAAAGAAATTATTGAAGATCATAGGGATGCAATTAATAAGATAAACCACGAAAAGAGAGAAAAAGAATTAGAAGCACAAAACAAACTCCTAAAGGAACTTGAAGATGAATTGATTAATAATGATCAATTTCATTTATGTACTAATAAACAACTTAGAAGAGATTTTGTTTATGCATATGTTAAAGAAAATACTAATGAACAACATGGAAGAACACAGTTTCTTTTTAATGATGCTGTTGAAGTTGCGGAAAAAGTTTGGAGGGCTATAAAATTAAAAAGAAAAGGTATTAATTAGTTGAAATTTGTGATAAAAGGCATGTTTCATTCTATTTTTTCAGATCTATTACTGATATCAATTTTATTCTTATTTATACCTAAAGAACTATATGAAAAAGGATAAACAGTGACTTTGTGCTTACTATGTGATATTATTCTAAATTGATAGAGGAATTATTATACATCTATGAGAAGGAAATAATAGCATGGCAAAGAAAGTGTCCCAGTCTGCTTACTCCATAAAACGGCATTCTATCTTCAAAATAGAGGATTTGATAAAAGAGGATCATGCCTCCAACTAAAAGAAGAATGATGAAAATCATCTCCAACATACTATCACGGCGTACCTTGACGGCAACGTAAAGTAAAATGAATACTATCGCAACTAAAAGCAGTATAACCACGTCTTGGCCCCCTTTCAGACCGGACCTGTTTATTTTTCCATTTTGTACCCGACTCCCCAAACGGTTTTAATATATCGCGGCTCTCTTGGGGTATCCTCTATTTTTTCGCGAATATTCCGAATGTGAACCATCACCGTATTTTCTGAATATCCGGAAGGTTCCTTCCAAGCGCTTTCGTAAATTTTATCCGCGCTAAATACTTGCTCTGGGTGGCTTGCGAGTAATTCTAATATGGTAAACTCTAACGGTGTCAGCGAAATTTCTTTTCCTTTCAATGTTACGAAATGTTTGGCCTTGTCGATCACGAGGTCTCGGATGCGGATTAGGGAATCGTTTGTTCCTTTTTCCGCAAACGTCTGCCTCCTTAGTTGGGCTTTGACCCGGGCCAGTAATTCTAATGGATTAAAAGGCTTCGTAACGTAATCGTCGGCACCGGTCGTAAGACCAGTAATTTTATCAATATCCTCTTCCTTTGCTGAGAGCATGATAAAGGGAGCGTTGAAGTTTCCCTAATTTTGATACAAGCTTTAATCCCGTCCATTCGGGGCATCATTACATCTAAGATAACCAGATGGATGAGGTTTGACTTTAATAGATCCAGTGCTTCCAGACCGTCTGCAGCTTCTAGAACACGATATCCTTCATTTCGTAAATATACGTGAATAACATCCCGAATTTCGGGGTCGTCATCGACAACAAGTACTGTAATCATCCTGCTTTGCCCCTATTCCTATTTTTAAGAAGCGAATACGAAGATGATCAAGTCAGCATTAAATCTCCTCCTTTTTACGGCATATATAAACAAAGGCTGGAGGAAAGTTAAGGGGCACAAAATCAATTTTTTCAATGATGAATTTCTCGGATAAATGTTTCTTCATCTGTAAAGAGTATTGAAAGGCGATAAAGTAGCCTCCCGGTTTTAATGCTTCGGTAATTTGATGAAGTAACGTTTCTCTGAGATCGCTCTTAAAATTAAAAAAGGGTAGCCCGCTAATCACGGAATCCAATTGATGAATACCATGTTGACTCATTATTTTAGTTAAGTGGCAGGCGTTTGAATAACTTGAAAAATGGGGATAGTTTGTTTGCAAGTCTCTCTTCATCGTATCGTCCATTTCAAACAATAACACCTTAGCAGCATCACTAACCCGCGGTTTGATAAATCGCGTGATGGCTCCTGTACCGGAGCCAAGCTCAGCGATTGCGGATACACGATCCCACGGCACGACAGATTCAACCATTTTTTTCGCTAAAAATCGAGAACTGGGAATAACACTCCCCACTTGTTTTGGATTTTGGATAAACCGCAGCAAGAACTTTAGATTCTGATTCGAATTCAAATGATTCCCTCCTGTTTCTTTATTTACTTCATTTGTTGAAAAGCTCATGCAGCAAAGAGCGGTTTGAAGCTTTTAACCTTAATAGCTTGGTTATGATTAAGCCGCCGACAGCTATCATCAAACCAACCGCGGCCGATTTAAGATCAAATAAAGCCAGCAAATTCAATATGTGGCTTCCAAAGAACTTACCGATTGTAAAAAATGCGGCGGTCCAAGCCAAAGCGCTTGGATAAGAAATCAAAGCAAACTTTTTGTACGAGATACCGCTAAAACCAGCAAACACGGGCAAAATATACCGTACGATCGGAATGAATAATCCAAGACACATTGCAATATCTCCATGTTGTTTAAAAAGGGTTTCTGCTTTCTGAAAATGTCTGTTGTTTTGGAATTTGCTTTTACATTTCTCCCCAAAGAATCTACCCGCAAAATAAGCAAATGTAATGGCTGTAAATAAGCCTGCGAAGATAGCCATATATACAATCCACGGGTTTAAAGCCCCATTGTTACTCAAAATGTCGCCTGTTAGTATGGTTATTTCATTAGGAACAGGGATCCCGAATGGACCTAGGCAGAAGGCTAGGAAAAAAATCAGATATCCATAGTGTCCGACTAACTGTATGATGATATCGCTAATCACGCTCTAACCTCCTCGTTGATGTCGATAAGAGTATGTTAATGTAAAAATCTTAGGAGCTTATGGGGATATTTCTAAAGAAATTCTGAAGGAAGCAAAAGACAAACTTTGGTCACGCAGAATGCAGGAAAGGCCTGATTAGCTCATAGCTTAGCTAATCAGGCCTAAGAGATTGGATAAACTCCTGTTTGAGGATCTACATCCTAGAGGTGAACATTCCCCCCCCATAATTGGCCCCATAAACCGAAAGTCGTCACCTGTTTACCGAAAAATATGCAAAGAAAAAACCCTTGCGGCACAATGGTTTAAGTCATTAATCCGTCCCCATATGGTCCTAATAAAAAAAGCCCCGGATCATTCTCCGGGGCTTCTTCTCATTTCCACAATTTGGTTATATTTAGCACATGATTTGCCCTTCCATAAAATGACTTCCCCGCATTTATTGAAATAAGACAAGGGGGTGAGAATGATGCCAATAACTACACCGTATATCAATTCTAGACGTTTTAATTCAACTGCAGGACTCGGAACGGGAACAGGCGCGACTTTTGCTATCGCCGCTACTGCTTTTACAACAGACGCTGGTGTTGCAGCAACTGCTTTTCCTGGATTATATTCTTACTATAATCTTTACATCAATGGTATGATCCAAACAGCCGATACTTCCACTGTAACAACCACCGCTATCACCATCCCTGGAGGGGACGTTCTGGATCCCGGAAATCCAATTACTGTAGAGTTTGTTGTAACTTAATCTCATTCAATCAGCCTTTTCAGTCAACTGACAGAAAAGGCTGATTCCTTTAATAAGTGAGTATGGCGGAATGCTTGAACAGGTTCATAATCATTAATTGGCAAAATCTAACAGATAATGATTTTTGAGTATACGGTTAGTATATAATCATTTTCCGATCCTTCTTCATTTAAGATCGATTCGTCCGTTTCAATAATAGTAATACCATCAAAATATGCTTTTTCTTTGTATTGAAACAGTACTTCCTGCATATCGCTTACCTTGTTCAAGATACATCCAAAGGGTAATTCAAAACCTTCATAGAAAGGAAACAACTGACAGCTTAATAGCGGGCATCTGGTAATCTCCCCAAATGTAAAAAATGAATGATCTATCTCTATAATGTTTTTTCAAATATGTAGACCAAGACGCTTCAATAAAAATAAATACCTTTTCCAACTCCCCAATAGAAATACTGCTTTTCTTAATTAATTTATTCAACTTTTGAATGGTGTAAAGATTATAACTAGCTTCAGCATTGTACTGACCTTTGTCATTAGAGAACAGCAGATTTGGTTGTTCTGCTATATCATTAATTTCGTCGTATGCTTTAACTGCCTTATTTCTTAGAAAATCAATCATCTTTGGGCTCACTCTTTCATAACGTCCTATCAAGTTCTATTACCATGCTAAGTTCTTTTTGTTTGATTTCAAGAACATTTGGAAGCGAAGTCAGTTGCTCATTTATATCACAAGATTCTTGATATGCGTTCTTTAAAGATTTAGGAAGCCTACTTGCTAATCTCTGATTTCCACTACGATAGTAAACTTAATAAGCATAAATAAAAACACACCTTCCAAGTGATTTTGTGTGTCACAAGGTTAGTGTGTTGGTCGTTGAAATGCGGTTTTCACTTGACCACTAAACAAAATGCGTGAAAAATCCTTATTAAGCGGGTGATGGGAATCGAACCCACGCCACCAGCTTGGGAAGCTGGAGTTCTGCCATTGAACTACACCCGCGCGGGATGAAATAACTCTTCTATATTATATACAGTTATTGGCATCCTGTCTAGATAACGTTTTCAACTACCCGCGTTTAGCCAAGCCGTATGCTGCCAGCGTCGCAAGTTTCCCTTACACGCAGGCACCTACTACATTCCTGCTCATTTGCATAACCGCTCCAACACAACGGCAACCCCATCGTTATCATTGGTTTCCGTAACCACATAGGCCATGTCCTTTAACTCCTTGATGGCGTTTCCCATGGCAATGGCATAGCCGCAGCGCTGGAATAAGCCTGCATCATTAAAGTCATCTCCAAATACCATGACTTCCTCCATTGGAACACCCAAGCGTTCACATATCCGTGAAACTGCGTTTTCCTTGGAGGCTTCTTTCGATGAGATTTGAATCAATGTCCCGGAATCCGTGACCACCAGATTCACCTTATGTCCGAAACGATCTATTAATGGCTGCACATCGTCATAATGGCTTATCAAAATTTTGGAAGGTGACAATAGCTGCATTTCCTCTAACGATACAACGCGCGGCTTATGGTTAATATGCATCATTTCCATATAGTCCAGCTCCCTGCTGCTAAACCAGCTGTCCTCCGCCTCAACCGAAAGATAAGGATCGCTCTCATGAGTAAAAATATAATCCATCAATTCTTTACTAATCGCCGGGTTTATCGGATAATGCTCTCTTAGGTTCAAGGCCTCGTTAATGATAAGCGCCCCGTTATAATAAATAATAACTCCGATATTCCGTATGGGTTCCGGAAGCAAATCTTGAACGGACCTCGGAGGACGTGCGGTTGCGATGAGGATCGGTATGCCCTGCTCGTGGCAGGCTAGAACTGCTTTCAGATTACGCTCGCTCACCTGTTTGCGGGAATCCAGATAGGTCCCGTCCAAATCCAAAACGACCGCGGAAACCTTCATCCGCTTATCTCCCCCCATTAATGCGTCCCCTTCGGGATCGCCTGAACATACCTTTCTATCGTCCCGTCAAAAGGGAACTGCCCATTCGCTACGCGCTGCTGAAGGCTCTCTAATTCCAGCTTCGCTCTTTCAACCAGCTCGGGAGGGTAGGCAAGCTCCACCGCATTACTCGCAAACTCATCTTCATCGATGACCTTCCAAACGTTGTTCCTTCGGACATAATCCAGGTCCAAATCGACATAGGTTACCGTATTCCCGTCCCAAGTGGCGGGTTGGTTGATGTTACAATAATACTGCGTGATAGATCCGTCCACTACATCGGCACTCACGGTAAACCAGGAGGCAAAGGAGAAATATTCAATCGTCCAATGCTGACAAATGAAAATTTTGCCTCTGGTGTAATGATGCAGTTCACGGCCCGGCTCGCTCAGTACGAAGATATGCTTGTCCGTCTTTTCGAGCGGCCTTGCTTTCCATTCATAATGGAGACGGTTCCCGTATTTCCTCGACTGAATCGTAATGTACTCCTTGTCCAAAACGGCTCCACTCCCTTATCTAGTTACAAAAACCGTCCTGCAGTTCAATAGATGATAATATAAAGACGATTATACCAAAAAATACCTCCTCCCCATAGGGATAGAAGGTATTTTCATAAGTTGGCATCAGATCGAATCAGTCCAAGGTCCCGATATGATTGAATGGAAAATAACGGAACATTACTTTGCCTATCAGCTTATCCTTATCTACAAAAGGGGTCGTAGCCCATAAATGGGAATCGAGACTCTCGTTGCGGTTATCTCCGAGGAAAAAGTATTTATTCTCGGGCACCGTAATCGGTCCGTAGGTGTAGTTCATTTTCTCCTTCAAATAAGGCTCATCTACTTTTTGCCCGTTGCGAATCAAGGCCCCGTCCTTAATCTCTATCGTATCACCTGGAAGACCTATTAGCCTTTTTACAAAGCGTTGATCAGCCTGATCAGGCAGCGGGGGATAGAACACGACGATATCGCCGAATTGAAAGTCAGTCAGCTTGACCATTTTTTCCACCAGTATTTTATCGTCCAGCTGAATGGTAGGCAGCATCGAGCCGGTCGGTACCTTCATCCCTTGCGCAACATACGTATTAAAGGTAAAGCTGACAATCACAGCGATTGCCAACGTTGGAACCCATTCCTTGATCCATCGTTTCACCCGTTGCATTATTTCAGCTCCTTTTGCCGTTTCATTTGTCCATTCTACAACATATTGGCAAAAGAAAGATTAATTTAACATAAATTTTTGTGTGATTATGGGGTAGCGGATGTTTTATTCTTTAACGTTATATATTCCTTTGTTCTTTGTTCTCCAACCTTCCACTCCACCTGAGCCTGATCTGTTCCTGTCCATGTTGTGACTTCCCCTTTTTTATCCAGCGTAATCGGCTGTCCCGGTTTTGCCAAGGAAGGCTCCGTTATAGCGTTCACTAGAGAGGTACCGTCTGCATGAATGACAGCTAGAGCAGCATCACTTATCTCTTCATCAATTTTATATTCGACCGTAACACTTTCTTCTAGCTTGGAGCCTTTGGCCGTATAATCAACCTTCACCCTCCAATGCTCCGATTCTCCTTGCAGTGTCGCCGGCTTCGTTCCGGGATCGTTCGGATTTGCGGTGTTTTTGTTGCACGCCGTTAAAGCCGTTACCGCTATTAATAAGGATAGTGTTGATAGTGCGAATCTTTTGCGAGTCATACGGATTGTCCTCCTAACTTGCTTTAGTGTTAATTTGTATCTGCTGGCATTATTTTATGCGATTTAAAAAGGTATTTTCAAGCTGCGCCGCTTTTTGACTTCTTCGCTCCGTTGTCGTTAAATAAAAGAGAGTCATCCATATTAGGGAGGGATCCGCATGAAATACCGCAGATTAGGCAAAACCAATTTGAAGGTATCCGTCATTGGAGTAGGAACTTGGCAATTCGGAGGAGAATGGGGCAAGGCATTTACGCAAGACGAAGCGGACGCCATTCTGGACCAGGCCAAAGCTTCCGGCATTAACTTGATCGATACGGCCGAATGCTATGGTGATCATACTTCCGAATCGCTTATTGGAGATTATGTAGCCCGCAACCGCCGCGAGGACTGGATCATCGCTACCAAATTCGGCCATCATTTTCACGGCCACCAGGAGCGTACGCAGCACTGGTCTCCGAAGGAAGTGCTGGAGCAGCTGGAAGCATCTCTACGGGCGCTCAGGACGGACTATATCGACTTATACCAGTTCCACTCGGGAACGGATGAGGCTTTCGATCAAGACGATCTGTGGACCTTACTGGACAAGCAGGTACAAGCAGGCAAAATTCGTCATCTGGGTACCTCGATCGCCAGCAACGATAATCTGCACCAGACTGCGGCATCGACCAAGGTTCATTCTCAAACGATTCAGGTCGTCTACAATCGGTTGGACCGCAAGCCCGAAGAACGCGTATTCCCTTCCTGCGAAGAACAGGATTTGGGCGTATTGGCGCGCGTGCCGTTGGCAAGCGGTTATTTGAGCGGCAAGTACAAACCGGGTGCCGTATTCCCGGATAACGACGTCCGCAACCGCCATGACCGTGAACAAACCATCCGCCGTTTGGAGGAAGTGGAACGCATCCGTGAGCATGAGGTACCCGCCGGAATGGACATGGCCACTTGGGCGCTGGCCTGGTGCTTGAAGCATCCTGCGGTGACGGCCGTTATTCCCGGCTGCAAAAGTCCGGAGCAGGTCATTTCCAACGCGGCAGCTGCTCAGTACGTGTCTGACTTGCACAAACAAAGCTGGAAAGAGTAAATCGATCTTTTCCCCCATGCTTCAACAGCCTGCGTCTCGTTGTTTCACCGAGGTGACTCCAGCCGCAGGCTTTCTATTTGATCTTCCCGTAATTTTTTATCTCCATTTGAATCCTGCACTGTATATCCATTTTCGAATATTCCTCGTGCCAGTCCATCTTTTTCCATCCGCTATAGCTCATTTGATTTCTAACGTAGGCTCCAATTCCCAGGCTATCGACTTTTTTGCTCTGCATGAACCGAATCATTTGGTTACCTTGAGCCGTAAGAAGGGCCGATATCTTCTTCTCCAGCTCCCGCCTATCCTTGTCTTCCCCTAGCTTTAAATCACCCGTATATTCCAACACGGTTCCTTTGATACGAACAAGGATGCGAGCGGCGGGCTTCCCTTCGCTATTTGGTATAATGTTTACTTTCCTCCGGCTGATCAAAGAATTGAACATGGCCACTTCCGACGGATTATTCTTGTCCAAAGGAATAGCGATATTCCCTCTTTTGAACGAGTCCCTTAGAACTGCGAGAATCATCGTTTCCTTCGAGCTGATCTTATCGATATACTTATTATCCCGGAACAATCCAACGGCATCGATAGTTATCCCTTCCCCGATATCCTTAATGACAGGGGCAACCGGATCAATACCATCATCATAGTAATCTCTCAAAAAGCTGTATAAAGTGACTTTTGGCACTGCGTGCTGTTTGGATTCCTTTTCCAGTAAATGATCGATATATTTCCCTGTGTTTTTGTGATGCGAATAGGTTTTCTCCATGATGGCGCCCGCACTTCCATCTACCAGCGTTATTTTCATATGAGGGGAAATGGACGGATCTCGAGCCAACGTATCAAAGTGATTGTCTAATCCTTTCTTGGCAACCGCCAAACCAAAAAGAACATTCCGTATTTGCCCGTTGACTAACATCAGACTGCTTTTTTTGGAAAGGTTAATCTTGGCTTCCTTGACGCTATGTGCGACAGTAGCAAGAATATCGCGGGATACCTTCGATTCGGGATCCACCTTAGGGAGAGCGATAACAATTTTGTAGGTGCCGTCCGGCATCAGATCATATGTCGTGGTCTGAATAAAACCCACTCTTTCCAATATACGCTGGTCCCCGCAGCCGGTAAGAAAAATTAGAAGAAGCAGGCCTGCCATCCATCTTGTTTTATCCATCCGGCAATTCTCCCTTTGATTTCTGCAAGAGCAGTATGAAGATGGCCAAAATAGGCAATCCAAAAGCGATGCCCATTTCAATCATAGACAGCACGTTTAACCAATGCTGGACTTTACTTAATATATCCGGGATAAAGGATACGAGATAAACAAGGCCAATAATCAGAAATCCCATGACGTTCTCCTTCATTTTGGGGATCAACCTTATGCCTACTTCATTAGCTGACCAGGTATACATAACGGTGGTGATCATTACCGTGAATAAGAAGAAACCGTAAAACAAATTTTCTATACGTTCCACAAACGGGAATTTAATGTAGGCCAAAATATCCAGAACGGGAAACAGCATCACTTTCAACTGTTCCGCGCCAAGAAAACCGAAGACGATCAAGCAGAGGTAAGCGTAAGTTACGCACAAGATCATATTTCCCCATGTGGCGGCTTTCATCAGCTTCGTTTTTTTATCGGAATAGGGGAAGAGAAGAAGGCTAAGCTCGTACCCGAGAAACGCAGAATATACCTGAAAATATCCCTTGACCGTATTATCTCCCCCCTGCAAAAAGAAGGGAGTCAGTCTTGACCAGTTAAATTCCTCGTATAAAAAAAAGATCAAAAGATTCATCCATACGACGAGCCAAAAGAAGACGGTTGCGGCTTTGGAAATATTGTATATGCCCTTAATCAATAAACCGTAGACAAGAATATCGACAATAAGCTTGAAAACCATCGGACTTGTCGTAGGGAAAGCAACCATTTGGAAAATAAGCACATATTCTTTGGTAACCAAACAGCCTAACAACGCCCATATGCTCACCAAAGCTACATAAAGAGGGTATAGAATGAATTTAGGAACCGACTGTTCTACGATTTCAAACAGAGACCTGCCTTGGCCAAGACGGTACACAAGCGATATTAAATAAATATTGGCTTGCGCAATTGCCCCGAAGAAAAACAGCATTATCCATCCGTTGGTGCCAAATTGCTGGGCCAATAGCTGAGGAAGGCTGAACAGCACGACTCCAGTTTGAATCATAAAAATAAGGATGGAAGCGTGAAAGTAGGATAGTTTCTCTTGAATTCTCAACTGGCGTTATCTCCTCATTTTATTTCTCACCTTATTGGGCGTATTGCTCTGCGTTGGCCGGGCGGTCAGTAAATTGAAAGGGGCCCTGATAAACATATCCTTCCAATCCTTCATTTGAGATGGAGCTACAGGGGTTAGGTAAGACGTCCCGAGACTTGTGATTCCGCTCATATGAACGACTATCGCTGCAATTCCTACCGCCAGACCGAAATTGCCCGCCAAGCCCGCCAGCAAAATTAACCCGAAACGAAGAAGTCGGATAGAAGCGCTCATAACATAGCTTGGGATAACGAATGAGGAGATGGCAGAGGAAGCCACGGCAATAATTAATATATTGCTTGTAAGCCCCGCTTGTACGGCAGCTTGCCCAATAACAATACCTCCAACGATACCGATGGTTTGACCTATCTTCGTCGGCAGCCTCGCGCCTGCCTCCCTCAGAAGCTCAATCGTAATTTCCATTAGGAAAGCCTCATATACAGGTGGAAATGGGACTCTACTTCGCGATTCGGCTATCGTAATGAGCAGATTCTCAGGTATCATTTCATAATGGTAAGTTGTTATCGAAACATACAGAGCTGTGAAGATAATGGTAATTCCGAAAGCCAATAGCCTTAACAGGCGTGTCGCCGTGCCGATCAGCCATCGTTGGTAATAATCATCCGACGAGGAAAAAAACTCAAAAAATGAGGTCGGCGCGCTGAAAGCGGAAGGGCTGCCGTCCGTAATTCCGACAATACGACCTGCGACCAGCTTGGAAGCGATAGCATCCGGTCGTTCGGAGGTATGAAACTGAGGAAAGATGGAATAGGGACTATCGTCAATATATTGAATAAGCATATTCGTATCGAAAACCTCGTCGATTTCAATGTTTCTGATCCTGAGGATGGCCTCCTCCACATAAGCCTCATTGGCAATATCTTGGATATATAAGAGGTACACATCTGTTTTGGTGACCTCGCCTACTGATAGTTTAATCACCTTCAGATGAGAGCTCTTGACCCTTCGGCGAATTAAGGAAAGATTCACTCCCGCTTCTTCTGTAAACGCATCATGAGGACCGGTAATGACGGTCTCCGTCTCCGATATCGATACAGAACGGGAAGGAGGCCCGTATACGTCCGCGAGATAGGCTTGTTCTTTGAAAAAGATGGCTGCCTGACCCGCCAAAATCCCTTTAACCACATCCTTCATATTCGAAGCCAGGTGAAATTGGGACTGCTGCAGATACCGGGCCACTTGCTCCTTTTGCAATCCTAGTAACGAATTTACCACGTCCCCTAGGAGGGTATCGCTGTTGACCAAGGGGCCAAAATATAACAAATCTATGCCGATATCTGCATACGAACGATGTACTAAATCGGCACAATCCCTGAATTCGTTCAGCGTTTGATTCAGGGAAGGCATGTCGTTATGTTCTTCCTTATTGGTATGGGGTTCAGCTTGACCTGATTTTTTAAGCGTCCAATGAAACAGTCGATGGATGATGTTCATATGCCACCCCAAATTCATTTTGTGCTTCTTCTGTATTTTGCAGCATTTTCTTGGAATTACTCATGGAAAGGGGAAATAAGGATGTATTGGATGCTGCTGCATCCAGCTAGGATTTACTAAATGCTGTTTGTCTGTTCAGAAGGTCGATATTTTGTTACTATACTTCTTATCTATTGCAGTTAGATTGGGACTAGAGGTGAATCCAAATGTATTATTCTCCATTATTTGAAAATGATGTACCAGCAGCACTTCCGCGCCCTTAGTGGAGTGAAGGTGACTGCATTCTCTCCGTTAGGGGCTTGATGACCTTAACTAAAAACGGAGGGAACGAAAAATGAAAAATACCTTATTAGGTTCTGTTTATTTAGCTTTAGCTGCCAGTATTTGGGGCGGCATGTACGTTGTAGTTAAAATTGTAGTTGCGGTCATCCCCCCACTCGAGCTGGTGTGGATGCGATATGTAGTGGCAATTCTGGCACTGCTCATGATCGGCTTGATGACACGGCAAAACTGGCGAATTCATAAGCATCATTTTTTAATCATCATAGCTATTGGGGTTATTGGGAATACCATTTCGATAGTTGCTCAGGAAACAGGTACCATGCTGTCCTCAGCACAAATGGGAGCCATTATAACTTCCTCAACACCAGCATTTATGGTAATTTTTGCCCGTTTATTCCTCAAAGAGCGGTTCACTTTAAAAAAGGGACTTTCTATTGGCTTAGCAACAATTGGGGTTTTACTCATTGTGGGAGTTGGACAAGTGAACCTTTCCAATAAACTTGGCGGTATTTGGCTTCTCATAGCTGCATTAACATGGGCATTGATGTCTGTGCTTGTCAAGCGTGTTCCGAATAGTTATTCACAAACTGTGGTGACTACCTATTCCATCTTCGTATCCCTAATTGTGCTGACCCCTTTTGTCTTGCCACGTTTACACGCAATTAACTTCTCTCAACTGACGAATCCTAGTATTTGGGGAGGAGTCTTGTATTTGGGTGTTATCTCAACAGCAGGCGGATTTCTGCTCTGGAATCGTGGATTACAAATGCTTAACGCCTCCAACGGCGGGCTGTTTTTCTTCTTTCAACCCGTGGTCGGCACATTCCTTGGATGGCTTATTTTAGGGGAGAGCATAGGCGTAACGTTTTGGATTGGTTCCTTCTTCATTCTTATCGGCGTTTTATTGGTTATTAAAGAGAAAAAATAGCACTCAAAAACCCCTTCCTTTAGGCTGAAGGGGTTTTGTTTTGTTTAACTGAGAATCGTTACACTAATAGGATACAATAGCTCAATACTTTAAACGGCCAATCGCAACAAATAGGGCAAGCGCTAAGAAAATGAAGTTCACGACAATTTCCCCATATTCGCCGCGCATAATATGGAATACTGCACCCAAAAGAACGATTACAGCAAGTCCGGCCGCAGCAATCGGTGTCAAAACAGGGACGATTTTTAAAGCTTGAGGCAAAATTAACCCTATTACTCCAAGCAATTCCACTAAACCAATAAAGAAAACGAGATTTTTGGGAACATCACTCACCCATGTCCAGGACGTTTTTGCTGCTTCATACTGAAACGCCTTCAACCAACCGGAATAAATAAATCCCAATGCCAATATCCCTTGTACGATCCATAAACCGACATTCATAAATGACGCCCACTCCCTATCACTTTCATATGTTGATATCCCAACCTGATTAACGAGAATCCATACTGTTTTTTCTTCAACATCTACTCCTCTTGTGTCTATTGAGCTCTAGATGCATAATAATCCATAGGAATCTCTTAAGGAAGTAGTTACTTAAAATAAACGTAGTATACACAAAGAAACCTAAGGCGGTTAAAGGAATGGAGAGTAATATTCATGTCTACCTTTTGTAAATTCGAGACGGCGTTGGAGATCCTTGTCGGGAAATGGAAGCCAGTTATTCTGCTTCGCCTTTTTTCAAACGGAACTATGAGATTTAGCGAGCTTCAAAAATCGATACCGGATATCACCAAAAAAATGCTGACCCAACAATTACGGGAGTTGGAATATCACGATATTGTTCATCGTGAGATCTATCATCAAGTTCCCCCCAAGGTAGAATACTCCATCACAGAATACGGTAAAGGGATGGCTACCATTTTGCAGGCGTTAAATGATTGGGGAGTAGCTCATGTGGAGCATTTAAATGAATTATACGGAACGAATCATTCAATGGAACCGCAAACAAATGATGCAATAGATAAATAAATCCAAAGAAAAACCCGGCGTTCGCACCGGGTTCGTTGTTACATAAGTATTCTTTTCGAATTAAAATAAACGGATTTGTTTATTGTAGACCGTTTCGTCATCATTGCTGTCCATAACCCGGACCTCGATGTCCCAATAGCCTGGATAAGGCAGGTAAGCACCTTTGGCCTTATACGTATGCTTCTTCAATCCCCCAAAGCTGTCCTCTACGCTGGCATCCTCGGTATACTGGACAGGAACCTCGATAGGAGCTATATCTTTGGCACTGGCATCGTGCAGCTTCAAGATCATTTGCTTTGGCTTGCCTAACGATTCCGGCAGCCACACCTTCACCGTGAAATCATTCACTCCCGGCACGTTAGGCGTGATCTGCGTGGTCATGTGGATCTTGTCTCCCATCACATGCCAATTCAGCGGCTCGTTCGCAGGCAGCGGCGTCAAATAAGTGAACACGCCGACAATGAGCACGATGAGAAGCGCCAGTACAGCATCCGCTTTAAGCAATGCTGCGATCCTGCCTTCGCCGCGCTTCCTGTATGCCCAGCGAAGCCATGCCGCCGTACAAATAACCAGGAGCACCAGAGCACATTTGGCGAGCAGAAGCTTGCCCCATTGGGTCTCCACAATATATTCGACATTCGGCAAAAAGATCAGAACGGACAATATTCCCGACAATACCAGCAGGACAATGGAAGCCAGCGCAGTGGAGGAAAACCGCGGGAAGAACCGCAAGCCTTCTTCCTTGCTGTGCCTCCAGAGGACGATCAGCATCAGCAGACCGCCTACCCATAGAGCTGCAGCAGCCAAGTGGATGATATCCAGCAGCAAGGTCTGCTTCAAAGGCTGAAATGCGGCGGCATGGCCATTGAGACCTTTGGTCAGCCATACAAGCGCTACCCAGGTCAAATCCAGCCAGAGACGGCGGTACAGCAGGACAAGGCCCAATAGGGACACTACAAGAGAGGCTATCCAAATATAGCCGATAATCGTTTTGGTAAAAATGACTGCGAACGCTTCCGGTCCGCCATCCCCGATAAGTGCAAACACGTGAGTGAACATAAAGAACAAGAAGGCAAGTAAATATCCGCGCTGCAGCTGCATGCTCCATTGTTGAAGTAATGATGACACACTGTCGCTGCGGCTGCCATAAAATCTCTGCCATACGACCCAGCCGGTGAACAGCAGCATCAATGCATAATATAGGATTCTGGATATATATTGAAGAATCTCCATAAATCCGAGCTGCGTCGACAAGCCATGGGAATGCATATGCTCCATCGATGGCAGCGCCTCCGCAGGCTGATTGCCCAAGCTTTGGCCTACTGCAAATAAATACGTGCCTTCTACGGGATGTCCGTCAGCTGAGATGACATGATAAGTGACCAGATAGCTTCCTTGCCCGAGCTTGGGCAGCTGCAGTTCAACGGAAGTCCGGTTGGCATTCAATTGAGCTTTATTCGCGGTCACCTGCTTCTTGCTGCTATCATACACCCGCACATAATAGATGCCGTCTTCCAATCTTTCATTAAAAGTGAGAGTAATGCTGCCCGGGGGCTCATTCAGTTCCGCATTGGCTGGCGGTACCGACTCCACAAGGCTGGCATGCGCCGAAACCGGATTCGGCAAAACAACCAGATAAAAGAAAAAGCATAGACAGCAAATAAGCGGCACCAGCCACCCGACTTGTCTGCTTATTATTCTCCGCCGACGCGTGCCGGCCGTCTTTATGGTGATCATTGTGAGAAAGTCCTCCTTGATCCTATGAACAGGCTACTCGCCCGTAATCTTCTTTCTACCCGCAAAACCATCATACAGCCCGTGATAGTGCTCGACGCGCGGCTCTCCCTGTCTCCAGCACAGCAGCACTTCCTCACCGTTGATCCATGCCGGAAAATCGACAAGTCCGGTATCGACATCCTTCAGCTGAACGCCCTTTAGTTCAAAGCTTTGAAGCACAGCATTGCCTTCCAGCTGCATAAATTCCATTTCACATTCCAATGTAAAATACGGATCTTCCTCGACCATCACACCTTGTTGACGGTGGTAGATTTTTAGCTGATGCAGCTGTTCATATTTCACGCGAAACCGCCGTTTGATATCCTGCAGCTTCTCCAGCTCCTGTTGTACAATCGGCAGTATCGCGTTGGCTTCAGCCAGCGTGTAATATTTTTTCCCCATTGGTATACCTCCCGTCTAAGAATCCCTTACCACTTACGCATATTTATCTCTTCAAAAGCCTATCGCACTTATTCTCCATGGGAATGGGGGTGTGCATGATCATGATGATGGGAGCGGTCGGCCCCACGGCTATCCATATGGGTTACGGACAGCTCTGCATAAAACACGCCTTTGAGCACCTGAATGCGCTGCTGCAGCTCCCGCAGCTTGCTCACGACGCCTCGAACCACAATCACTTCCAGGCATTGCTGATGGTTCAAATGAATATGCATCGTAGAGTTGATCTCATGATGGTACTCATGCTGCAGCTCGGTCAGTACGATCGGCAAATCGCTGACATGGTGGTCGTACACCATAACGATCGTTCCTGCCGCCATCTGATCGGGTTTGATCTGGGAGGGCGCGAGCAGCGCTTTGCGCACCAAATCCCTAATCGCCTCGGACCGATTATCATATCCCTGTTCCTCCAGCAGCGCATCGAACTGCTCAATTAAGGATTGCGGCATGGAGATGCCGAATCGAACAAGCGCATCCTTCTCACTCAATCTCGTTCTCCCCTAACCTTGAAAATTTCGCGGCACCGCGACGTTCCGTAGCCGCCTTCTTATGTTCTAATGTAGCATACTCGGACGAGGCTAACCAAACTTTTCACCGTAATGTCATACTCTTGCCGGTGGAAAAAATAATTAAGATCATCTCTTCTCTTGTCACCAAGCCTCTTCCCTATTAAAATACGTAAATACATTGCGGAGAAAGGAAGGAATCTTTTGTGATACGCCGTTTCATGGCCTTCTATCGGCCTCATTGGAAGCTGTTCGCCGTCGATTTTACGGCCTCTCTGTTCGTGGCCCTTCTTGAGCTCAGCTTTCCGCTGGCAGTCAAATGGATCGTCGACAGTCTGCTGCCTGATCGCAACTGGCCCTGGATACTGTGGGCGGGAGCCGGCTTGCTTGCCATGTATTTGCTGAGCAGCGGCCTTCAGTTTGTCGTCACCTATTGGGGACATAAGCTTGGAATTCAAATCGAATTTGATATGCGTCAAAAGCTGTTTCAGCATGTGCAAAAATTATCGTTTCGCTTTTTCGATAACCATAAGACCGGACATTTGATGTCCAGAATGACGAACGACCTGTTTGAGATCGGGGAAGTAGCCCATCACGGGCCTGAGGATTTGTTCATTGCCGTTATGACCTTTATTGGCGCCTTCTCGATTATGCTTTACTTAAACTGGCAGCTGGCCTGCATTACCTTCATAGCTCTTCCTTTATTGATATGGCTGATCGTGCTCTGCAACGGAAGGCTCGTCAAGGCAGCCAATCAGATGTATACGAACATTGCCGACGTGAACGCCCAGGTCGAGGACAGTGTCGCCGGCATTCGCGTTGTGCAGTCATTTACGAATGAACAGCATGAGATCAAGAAATTTTCGGAGAACAACAAAAAGTACCGCTTCGCCAAGCTGCAATCCTATTGGATTATCGCATACAGCGCATCGGGGATGTATTTGCTCATGAGGCTGATTACGCTGCTTGTGCTTCTATGCGGAGCCTGGCTGGTCATTTATCGGGGCATGTCTTACGGAGAGCTGGTCGGCTTCCTTCTATTCGTAAATATCTTCTTCAAGCCGATTGAAAAAATAACCGCGCTGCTGGAGCAGTACCCGAAAGGTATGGCCGGGTTCAAAAGGTTCCTGGAAATTATGGATGTGGAGCCGGACGTGGCCGATGCGCCGAATGCCGTGAATGTCAAGCATTTGAACGGGGACATTGAGTTTAAGGGCGTGACCTTCGGCTACGAAAATCATGCGCATGTGCTGCGGGACATCAACCTGCGCATTCGGGCGGGTGAAACCGTCGCTTTTGTCGGCCCCTCCGGAGCCGGAAAAACGACCTTGTGCAGCCTCCTTCCCCGCTTCTATGAAATTGAGAGCGGCAGCATCTCCATCGACGGCATCGATATCCGCCAGATGACGCAGCGTTCCCTGCGTTCGCAGATCGGCATCGTTCAGCAGGATGTCTTCCTGTTCTCGGGAACGCTGCGTGACAATATTGCTTACGGCAAGCTTGGCGCGACCGAAGAAGAGATCCTGGCAGCCGCCCGTAGCGCGCATCTGGAGTCGGTCATCGCCTCGCTCCCGCTCGGGCTCGATACCCCTATCGGGGAAAGAGGCGTGAAGCTGTCTGGCGGGCAAAAGCAGCGTCTGGCCATTGCGCGGATGTTCCTTAAGAACCCGCCGATCCTGATCCTGGACGAAGCGACCTCTGCACTCGACACCGAGACCGAGGCCGTGATCCAGCAGGCGCTTACCGAGCTGTCGGCGAACCGCACGACTCTCGTTATCGCCCACAGGCTCGCGACCATCCGACATGCCGACCGGATTATCGTAGTCAATGAGGACGGGATTGCGGAGCAGGGCCGGCACGAAGAGCTTCTGGCTGTAGGAGGGGCCTATGCCAAGCTGCATCAGGCGCAATTCGGTTGAGGGGGGAAAAGAAGTCCCGCAGCGAGTGCCTCGGGAAGAGTGTTCAAAAACCAGTAAAGCTTGAACCCGTGCTATCATCCTCTGGTGGGGTATGCCCCTCCAGCCGCTGTTGAAACCCGTGAAAGCTCATCATATTTAGCGGTATTTTCACGGATTTCAAAGGCGGACGCTATCGCTCCTCCAAGGCATACCCCGCCTCCGTTTGCAGCATCGTTCGCGCGAAACCAGGTTTTTTTACAACTTGCCCTGCAGCAAAAGCTGCAGGGCTTCTTTTTATGGTAATAGGAAGAGGGATTGAAAATGCAGCTCGTCCTGCTGAAGAGGGACTATGCGATAAGAATCGAGTTTGAAGTACGGTTTCACAGCCTTCTGAATGGCCTCATCGGTATAGAACGAAAAGAACCGTTTCGGCTCGCACACGTCATTCTCCCAGATCCCTTCCGAGTCGCGCCCTCCGTATACCCCCATATAAAAGAGGCCATTGGGTTTGAGCACTCTGCGAATTTCCGCAAGCACCTGACCCAGCTCTTGTTTGGGCACATGCAGCAGGCAGTTCAGCGCATAGACGGCGTCAAACGATCGGTCAGGGAACTCCAGCTGATAAAAGTCCATCACGGCCGCATTCAGCCCCTTCTCCTTGCAATGACGGACCATTTCTTCGGACAAATCAATACAGGTCACCTCCAACCCGCACTGCTGGAAATAAAAGCTGTCTCTGCCGGTCCCGGCCCCTATCTCAAGCACGCTCCCTCCTCCATTTTTACGCAGACGCTCTATGAACAAATCCCTCTCCTCTGCCTTCCAGTCTGGCATGGATGATTGTGAACGGCGTACGGCATCCGCATCATAAGCTTGGGCCAGCTCTTTTTTGAAAGATAACGACATCCTTGATCCTCCCACCTTTTCAGTTATACGAACATATATTCGTTATCGTTTCTGGAATTCCTTCCTTTCGTGAAAATCATTATTGAAAATTTTATGATCCGAAATGGCTCCTCATTATGATCTTGCTTATATTGGATTGGCATCAGCTTTTTGGCAGAAGAAGCTAGTAGGTCTAAGCTCCTATTTTTCTTCTTGAAAATCTATCTTTTTATACAGAAGCTACATCCGATGAAGACTCGGAATCGCCCTTATCAAAAGGAATTCGGCTGTTTACAGCCTATCAAATGGCCTCGGAAGGCATGAAACTTGTCGAAAAATATTCATTTGACACCCACCATATATTGAGGTAAATTCTATTTATGTCTTCAAAGACAACTATATATTGTGGGAATATCTCTCATAAACGACACATTTCGCTTTCACGCGGTTTCATAGATTCAGCCATGGGCCTTAAGGAACCCGCGCCACAACGATGCATGGCCACCTTAGCTGCTGGCATGCGCCCGCTTTAAGCAGGGCTGCATGCTTTTTCAATGCGCATTTTTCCCATCTTCGCTCAAAAAAAGGAGTAGGTTTTAGATGATTATCGTAAAGAGAGACGGAACGAAAGAAGAGCTTGTTTTCTCCAAAATGAAGAAGGTTATCGATTTCGCTTGCGAAACATATCCGGAATGCGATCAGCTCGAGCTGGAAACCGCATTGCTGCCTTTGTTCCGCAACGGGATTTCAACGAAAGAAATTCAGCGTTTGCTTATCCAGGTAGCCGTGGAAAAAACAAGCGTCGAGCAGCCGAACTGGCAGTACGTCGCTGCGAAGCTTCTCACCTACGATTTGTACAAGGAAGCCCGTTTGAATCGTAAATACGGCCATTTTGGCTATGGCGACTTGTACTCCCTCATCACTTACTTAACTGATATGGGATTGTATGGAAAATACATACTCGAGCATTATACAAAGGAAGATATTCAAGAGCTGGGCGCTTACATCAAACCGGAGCGCGATTATCTCTTAAACTATATCGGTCTCAAAACATTGGCTGACCGCTACCTGATTCGCGGCATGGACAAAGAAGTGCTGGAGCTGCCGCAGGAGCTGTTCATGGGTGTCGCCATGCATCTGGCTATGAAGGAAACGGACAAGCTCAAATGGGCCAAGCAGTTCTACGATGTGCTGAGCAACCTGGAAATGACCGTCGCTACACCGACGCTCGCCAATGCCCGCAAGCCGCTGCATCAGCTGTCCAGCTGCTTTATCGATACGGTGCCGGATAATCTGTGGGGCATTTACAACGTGGACCAAAGCTTCGCCCAGGTATCCAAGCATGGCGGCGGCATGGGAATCTATGTCGGCAAGGTTCGCAGCCGCGGCTCCAACATTCGCGGTTATAAGAACGTTGCAGGCGGCGTCGTGCCGTGGATCAAAAACTACAACAACACGGCTATCGCCGTAGATCAATTAGGCGTCCGCTCCGGTGCGGTAGCTATCTACCTGGACGTATGGCACAAGGATATTCTCGATTTCCTGAACCTGAAAACTAACAACGGCGACGATCGTATGAAGGCTCACGATATTTTCCCTGGCGTTTGTATCCCGGATTTGTTCATGAAAACAGTGAAGGAAAGAGGCACCTGGTACTTGTTCGACCCTCATGAGGTTCGTAAAGCGAAAGGCTACTCGATCGAGGACAGCTGGGGCGAGGAATGGGAGCGCCGCTACTGGGATTGCGTGAACGACGATAAAATTTCCAAAGAAGAAATTCCGGCTATCGATATCATGAAGCGCATTATGACGAGCTCGTTCGAGACGGGAACTCCGTTCCTGTTTTTCCGCGATACCGTCAACCGTGCTAACCCTAATAAGCACGCGGGCATGATTTATTGCTCCAATCTGTGCACCGAGATTTGCCAGAACATGAGCCCGACCGAGCTGGTTCAAAGTTTCCATGAAGACGGCATTATTACGAATCAAGTGAAGAGCGGCGATTTTGTCGTGTGCAACCTGTCTTCCCTGAACCTGGGACGCGTGTATACGAAGGAAGATATCGAACGCGTCGTTACAACGCAAATGCGCATGATGGACAATGTCATCGATTTGAATCATTATCCGATCCCGCAAGCGGAAATTACGAATAAAAAATACCGCGCTGTTGGCCTCGGCTCCAGCGGTTATCATCAAATGCTGGCTCAGCTGAAGATTCAATGGGAATCCGATGAGCATATCGCTAAAGCTAATGAAGTGTATGAGTGGATGAACTTTTACGCAATCAAAGCTTCGATGGAAATTGCCAAAGAAAAAGGCGCCTACAAAGTATTCGAGGGCAGCGAATGGCAAACCGGCGCTTATTTCGATGACCGCGGCTATAACAGCCCGGAATGGCTCGAATTGAAAGAGCAGGTAGCCAAGCACGGCGTACGTAACGCCTGGATGTTCGCTATCGCTCCTACCGCTTCTACCTCGTTGATCGCCGGTTCTACCGCAGGTATCGACCCGATCTTCAACAAGTTCTTCGTAGAAGAAAAGAAAAATGCGGTCATCCCGCAAACCGCTCCGAACCTGAACGCCGAAACGATGTGGTTCTACAAAGAAGCTCATCGTATCGACCAGCATTGGAGCATCAAGGCCGCTGGCGTACGCCAGCGTCATATTGACCAGGCTCAATCGTTCAACCTGTACATCACTCCTGAGCTTTCTGCCAAGGAATTCCTTGAGCTGTACATGGCCGCTTGGGAAAACGGCTTAAAAACCGTATACTACGTACGGAATAAAAGCCTTGAAGTGGAAGATTGCGTAAGCTGTTCTGCATAATGAAATCATCTTGCAGCCATAGTAAGCAAGGCATCAATTAGCGTCCGGCAGCAGCGAAGCGCACTGCCTCGCCCTTGATCTTATCGGGTCCGGCAGCAGCGGAGCGTACTGCCTTGCCCTTAATGCTTTTCTGGTTTTCGGGTTTTCGGGTTTTCGGGTTTTCGGGTTCTGGGGGGTTAGGTTTTTGGCAGCAGCGATAGCGAACTGCCCGCCCTTCCTTCCCTGCCCCAACCCTCAAAACGTTAAGCGTGTAGGTGCCCCGTTCATAAGCGTCAGCGAATGAACAGGCACTTACGTAAGCGCCCAATTGCACCAACCTAACACCAAAACGCACCATCGCACCAACGTAAAGCGTGTACCCCATCCCCCGGCAAATGGCGCAGCCAGAGCCGGGGGATGGGGTACGAACGCGCTCCAAACCAACAAAAAGTAACTCCCACAGCCGAGGGGGTCCAGGGGGCAGAGCCCCATGGGGTCCCCCTTGCAGGGGGATTTAGGGGGTAGCTCTTCTTTGGACCAATTACAGAAGAAAAAACTGTTTAACGAGCACGGTGACCGTGACTGGGGAAAACGCCGCATGATCGGCGGCAATACGACGAACCTGATCGAGCTGAACAACGTGAAGTACGATTGGGCGACGAAAATGTATCGCACAATGATGAACAACTTCTGGATTCCGGAAGAAATTCCTTTGGCGCAGGACGCCAAGGACTACAAATTTTTGTCGCCGCATGAGCGTCAAAGCTATGATAAAATCATCAGCTTCCTGATCTTCCTGGATTCGCTGCAAACGGCAAATCTGCCTAACATTAACGAGTATATTACGGCGCCGGAGGTGAATCTGTGCCTGACGGTACAGACGTTCCAGGAAGCCGTTCACAGCCAAAGCTACTCGTACATTCTCGACAGCGTAGTTTCAGCCGAGGCACGTGACGATATCTACAACCAATGGCGTGAAGACAAGCATTTGCTGCGCCGGAACCGGTTCATCACCGACCTGTATGAAAACTTTGTCGAGGATCCTTCCACGAAGAATCTGATGAAAACCATTATGGCGAACTATATTCTGGAAGGCATCTACTTCTACAGCGGCTTCAGCTTCTTCTACGCGCTCGGACGTCAGGGCAAAATGCTCGGCACCGTATCCGAAATCAAATACATTCAGCGCGACGAGCTGACGCATCTGGCGTTGTTCCAAAATATTTTCCGGGAAATCCGCAAGGAAAATCCGGATATTTTCACCGACGAGCTGATCGAAGAGCTTCGTCAGATGATGAGAACCGCCGTGAACCATGAAATCGAATGGGGCCAATACATTACCAACAATAACATCAGCGGTCTCAGCAACGAAATCATCGATCAATATATCAAGTACTTGTCCAATGAGCGTTTAAGAAACCTCGGTCTCGAAATTTTGTTCCCGGAAGTTGTGGAGCATCCGATGAAATGGGTCGAAACGTTCAGTAATATGAACGGCATCAAAACCGACTTCTTCGAGCAAAAAGTAACGAACTACAGCAAATCATCCAACATGAACTGGGATGATCTGTAAAACAAATACACCCCCTTCTTCCCTCTGGAAGCATGGGGGTGTTCCTTTTATATCGGCTCTAGAAATTAGAACGCGGTTCTGCCTTACGGCAGCTTCAACAGCTGCTTCACCTTCATCTCAAGCTCTACCATGGAGAACGGCTTATGCATGAAAATATCGACTCCGGCAGGCAGCCCTTTCGCCGGCTCATCCTCCCGGCTTCTCCCCGAGAGCATAAGGATGGACAAATTCGGAGGCATCGAGCCTTCCTGCCCGAATCGCTCCAGCAGTTCGAAGCCTCCCAAACGAGGCATCACGCCATCCAGCACACATACATCAACGGACTGGCGTGTAAGAATGCCGTAAGCCTCTTCCCCATCCGACGCTTCCAGGAAGGTCACGGGAAGATGCTGCAGCTTCGAAACCAGAATGGACCTTAGAATGCGGTCATCATCAGCAATCAAGACCGTCGGGCGGCGCTCCTCGGTTCCTTCCGATGGCGAGCTGCACGGATCCCCCATCTCATCGACATAAATCATCACGCGGTCTCTGCCGCCCTGTTTGGCGGCATACATCGCATCATCGGATCGCTGAATCCATTCTTCAATCGTCATCCCTTCGGACCATGCGGACACGCCTGCCGAGAACGTGATATGGAAGGTCTGTCCATCGTTCTGAGCCACAGGCTCCGTACGAATCTGCTGCAGGATGGACTCTATCGTTTTTTGCGCATCCTGAGCCGTGCTTCCCGGAAGGACCACGACAAACTCCTCCCCGCCAAAGCGCGCGATCAGATCGGTGGAGCGTAGATTTTTTTGCAGAATATGAGCCAAGCCCTGTAGTACCAAATCCCCTACATGGTGGCCATGCGTATCGTTAATGCTTTTGAACCTGTCGATATCGATAAAAACAAGCGAGATCGGCGCCGGATAACGGCTGATGCGCTGAAGCTCCACTTGAATTTGATGATCGAAAAAGCGCCGGTTATAGATCCCGGTCAGCGGGTCGCGAAAAGCCATCTGCTCGAAATTTTTCGTTCGTTTCAGAAGGCTGTAGATGCGTGCGCTCAACTCCTCATATTGAAAAGGCTTCGTGACAAAGTCATCGGCACCCAAATAAAAGCAGCGTACTTTATCGTGAATATCGTCCCGTCCGGAAAGCACCACAAGCGGGACCCATTTCAGCGTAGGATCCTCCTTCACGAATTCAAACAATTCGTAACCGGACTGCGGATACATCATCAAATCCAATGTAATCAAATCGTAATTATGCTCTCGCAGCAGCTTCTGGGCGGTCCCTACGTCCGACGCATGGTCCACTTCATAGCCCTCGAGCTTAAGACGCCTCACCAGATAAGAACGAAGAGCATCGTCATCATCAATGATCAGCAGTCTTCCTCCCGATGGCGCCAGCGTAATTTTTCCGAACTGCTCCTGCTGCTCGTCCAAATCCATCTCCTGACAGTAAAGATCAAATTCCATCAGCAGCTGCTGCTTCCACTTGGCCCCGGCCTGTACGCAGAGCTGGAACTCTGCCGCGATTTGGGCATGATCCCAGCCGTCGTCCGTCCTTTGAGTCCATTCCCATAAGCGAACCAGTTTCTCGGCTACAAGACCGATGCGCATAAAACCGAAAACAGACGAACTGCCTTTCATGGTATGAACCAATCTATAGATCCGCTTGGCTGCCGCAAGCGTGCGCCCGGATTCATGAACCTCACTAACGTCATGCAGCTCCTTCAGCTGTTTGCGGAGCTCACTCACATACCGCTTACGCCCTTCTTTCATCAGTCTTGCTTCCTTTTGCAAGCGTTCCTCAGGCGATAGTTGACGCAAACCTTTCACTTCCAGTCATTTCAAAATAGATGATATGTAGCACGTTACGGTCCGCCTTCTATTAGCTGCTGCACCACCTCAATCAATTGAAGGGGACTGAACGGTTTTACGATATATGTGCTGACCCCGGCCTGTTTTGCCCGCTCCCGGTCTTTTTCCAGCGCTTTGGCTGTCAACAGGATTACCGGAGCGGCTTGATTGGGATTGTCGTGGGTACGCAGCCATTCGCATACTTCTACACCCGTCAGCTCCGGCATCATATAATCGAGAATAATAAGATCATAACGCGTGCTTTGTATATGGGACAGCGCTTGTTTTCCATCCTCGGCTTCCGTAATGTCATATCCCTCATCCGTCAAAGTCTCAGTCAATAAAAAACGAAGCGCTAATTCATCATCCGCTAATAAAATACGGTAATCGGACATGCAGGTTTCCCCTCAATTTCCTCAGCAATTTGCTTATCATTATATCATTTTCCAACCTCATTTCGGTGCAAAAATACAAACTTCTACATCTTCAGTTGGAAAAATTAGTTTTCTACGCCATTAGAACTATGCTACAATAAAGCAGCAATCGGATTTTATCATTTCTTTAGCAATATTAGTCATTTAGAACTATTGAAAGGAGAGCTAGTCATTGGAACACGTTGATTTGTTAATAAAAAAGCTGACTAAATACGTCTCCTTCGGCCAACCGGTTTCTTCCGGCTCTGTCTTTAACCAACGCATATCCGATCCAAGAATTCCTATTTCAGCATACTACATGACCATGAAGCCCCACAACGAGGAAGAACGCTGCTATCATGAGGTGTGGCTCACCAAAGAGGGCCTTTTTGCCATCACGGAGGCATGGTATACCGATACGATGGTCAGACGCAAGCTGATCCATAACGATTTAACGTACGAACAGCTAATAGAAGTCCATGGAGAAGATGAAGCCAAGGGCGTCGTCGTTAGAATGACCGAAATCATCAGCAAATCCGAATCGGATGACTGGAGCCGCAGCCTGCATTCCAGAAGAATGTAAGCCGTTATGCTTCCTTACGGCGGGTGCGCCATGAACCGTCCGGAATCGGTGGACACCCCCGGCTGTCATTCCAAACATACACCCATCCTTCGCGTTCCGGCCGCAGCGCATCGTGAACCCACACTCTCTCGTAATCGTTAAGTTGCCCCGGTCCATGATAATCCTCCATCCCATCCAACTGAACGAGCCCCTCCTCCGAGACAAGCAGCCACTCCCCTTCAACCGAGCCTCCTCCAGCAAGCACTAGCCCAGGGTAAGGTCCATAATTGTAGAGCGTCCCCCTGACACATCCTTTTTCAAGCTGTTCCACATAGGGCTTGGCCACTTCATGATTAATTTCTCCCTGCAGCAGGGTCCCGTAAACAAATATCCAGATCATATTCGTTTCCCTCCTCTAGCGCGGCTTTTCTGTGACTTGAGCGGGGCTCTCATACTTTCATACCCTTTCGACCGTTAGCCGTCGCCGTTCGCGAGCGGCAGCATACTTTGTATTATATTCATAAAATACAGCCTGGGAAGAAGGGGATGATCCGATGCTCAGTAAAGAAGACGCTAACAAAATCATTTTGTTCCTTTCCGCCGCCTACAGCTGCACCGATTCCGAAGAAGCGCAAGCCGAATTCCACCGTCTGGCCAATGAACTGCGCAAAGCATCCGGACAGCCGGAAGAATAACTTCAATTCCTCACCCAACGCCGTTTTCATCTGCGAAGCCGGCGTTTTTTTGCATGTCATCGTTCACCTAGAGATATTCGCCCTCATATAGTAAGTTAGCTTATCGAAGAAAAAAATGCCATTTTCTTAAAAACACATATTGCCGATAATCTTACTAGGAATTATAATAAGGCTATAACTTTCAAAGCATTCAAATGCATGGGGTGGAAATCATGGACTGGAGCATTGCATTAATGGGGCTGTTCGTCGGCCTTTTGGTCGGCTTGACGGGTGTAGGGGGAGCTGCATTACTAACCCCTCTTCTTGTATTATTGGGGATTCAACCAACCGTTGCTGTCGCTACGGATTTGTTCTACAACTCGATTACGAAGCTGTTCGGCAGTATTCAGCATTACCGGCAAAAGACGATCAACTTCAAGGTAACCAAGTATTTGGCCTTCGGCAGCATTCCAAGCGCCATTGCCGCAATTCTGCTGCTGGAGCTGTATCCGCCGCTGCACGAGATTCAAGAGACGGTTATCAAGCATACGCTCGGCATCGTTCTGATCGTGGTCGCGATTCTGAGCATCGCCAAACAGTGGATCAGCCGCTTCAGCACGAATCGATGGCAGGAGAAATCCGACGAGGAAAAGAAATGGATGACGATCGGCATCGGTGTCGCATTGGGCTTCATCGTCGGGATGACCTCGATCGGCTCGGGATCGTTATTCGCCCTGGCCATGATGTTCTTCTTCCGCATGGGTGCGGCCGAATTGGTGGGAACCGATATCGCACATGCCTTTTTGCTGGTCTCCGCAGCCGGCATTATGCATGCAGGGTTCGGCAATATCGATTATCATCTGGCCTTCAATCTCCTCGCAGGTTCCGTACCCGGCGTCCTTCTGGGAAGCGGCCTGTCGGCAAAGCTGCCGGGCAAACCGCTGCGGACGATTATGGCTGCCATCATTCTGATCAGCGGTTTGAAAATGGTTTGAGGTTAGGCGCGCTGACGACAACGCCCTCCTGCTCCAATCGCTGCTTTATTGCTATGGCAAATTCAAGCGCATGCGGGCTGTCCCCATGAATGCATACCGTGTCGGCTGCTATGCTGATAGTACCGCCGTCGCCGGTCCATGCCAATCCATCCCTTACGATAAGGAGCGCTTGCTCCGCCGCTTCAACCGAATCCTGCAGGACGGCATTAGCCTCGGAACGCGGGGTTAATGTTCCATCCGCACGGTAGGTTCGGTCCGCGAACGCTTCCTCCGCAACCAGCAGCCCACGGCGAATACCGGCTTTGGTAAGCTCGCTTCCCGCCAATCCGAACAAAATCAGCCCCGGATCGACCCGATACACGGCTTCGGCAATCGCCTCGGCCAACGCAGAATCGGCCGCTGCCATATTATATAGGGCCCCGTGCGGCTTCACATGCCGCAGGACCGCATCCTCGGATCGGACAAACCCCATTAAGGCACCAATCTGATAAATGACCATCTCATAGGCTTCATCCGGTGTAATACGCATCTCCCTTCGCCCAAAGCCGTTCAGGTCCGGAAGACCGGGATGCGCTCCGATCGCGACGTGATTTGCCTTGCACGCCCGGACCGTTCTTCGCATCACGGCCGCATCGCCTGCATGAAATCCGCAAGCAATATTGGCCGATGTGATATAGGGCATCAGCCTTTCATCCATTCCTATGCGATAGGCCCCAAAGCTTTCGCCCATATCGCAATTGAGATCAATCCATGAAGGACTCATCGTATTCGTCTCCTTAGTTTGAAATTCCCCCTGCGGGTTGGCTCTCCAGGCAGATAACCTGCCGTGCATTGCCTCAAGAATGAAAAAAAGCCTTAGGAGGTCCTAAGGGGCTTTTTTCGTATATATGGAACCCGTTCGGCTTCCCTCGACAGCTAGTGCTGGCGGGCAACCGCAACGCGGGTTTTAACGATAATTTTGCGTATGCTGTCCTCGGACAGATGGAATTTTTGAATTAGCTCCAGAACGGTTGAACCGTTCTCATAGAGGCGGTATATTTCATGGTTGCGCCGCTGGATCGTAAGACGTGTTCCGTTGTTTTCTCCCCAGCCTGCACGCGTCTGTTCTTTTTTCGGGATATAGATAATCTCGCCCTGAATATAGTCCTGCAGCTGTTTCAGCAGACTAGGGGGAAGAATATCTTTTCCGTTTTTGTACCCCATCGATGAAATCCTCCTTCCGTGCATTAGTCGCTAGCGCCGCCGTGAAAGAGATAAGCATTTTCATCTTTACACCTCCTAAGAGTTTTACTCTGCTAAGCTTTCCACTTTCATAAAAGCCTCCGCAGAGCTTTACTCCACACAACCTGCTGTACGAGGTTGCGCCGAGTTGTTGTAAACGTCAGGGTCAATACATGAAAACAAAAAAACACGATCTGCCGTATCGTGCCTGGGAGCCATATTATATGTCATGGTTCATGTCAATGACGTCAGGTGACGGTGATGGGAAAATGCTTATTCAATTCAGCCAAAACCCTTTTTTAATAGTTGTTGTGAAGTCGAACATCGAACGCCACTCCTTTCGTATATTTTCATGATTCCATTTACTTCCTAATTGATTATACCTTATTCAAGGTCTTCATGTCTATTCGCTATTTTGGAAAAATAGAGGGAGGCTTGAAGGCCTCCCCTGGTTATGGAGCCTCTGCTTACGCAGAGACCACCTCCGGTTGTGTGTTCATTGCACTGATCACTCCTTTCCTTGAGTGTTAGCTGGCCTGCTACAATACTATTTACTCATATTTGCCAGGCTGTCTCAAGCGAAAGAATGGTTATAATGAATTTCTCCTTATGGCCTTATGATAAAAGAATAGCATCCTACGGCATCGACGCCCCTGCCTTCAGTCGGACAAGCTGCTCCAGCCGGCGCAAATCGAGCTGCTGCCGGATGTAGAGCGATTGCGCTTCCTGCAGGGTAATTTCCCGGAAGCGAACGGTTCCTCCCGGCTTCAGCTGGGCCAGCAGCGGCAGATCGGCGGCGGCGACCTGAGCGATGCGCGGATAGCCGCCCGTCGTCTGGGCATCGGCCATTAGCACAATCGGCTGGCCGCCAGGCGGTACTTGAACCGTGCCCATCGTCACGGCTTCCGAGATCATTTCACGCGGCTCGGCTTCCTCGAGCCGCGCGCCTGCCAGTCGGTAGCCCATGCGGTCCGACTGAGGGGTTATGCTGTAGGGCGTGGTGAAGAAGCTGTGCAGGCTGCCGCCTGTCATCGCTTCCGCCTCACGACCGCGGGTCACGCGCACCACCGGTTGCTCCGCATACGGCGGACGCGCGCTCGGCGCGATCGCCCACGCAGCGGGGGCGATCGGCGCCCCTGGCGCAGCCGCGGCCAAGCGGGCCGCGAGCGCGAGGGCGGCCGCCGAAGGCGTGCCAGCCTGCAGCCGGTCTCCCGGCTGCAGCGCACGCCCGGCGAAGCCGCCGAGCCGCGACGGCACGTGCGTGCTGCGGCTGGCCAGCACGGCGGGCACGGCAATGCCGCCCGCCACGGCCAGGCACGCGCGCGCCCCGCGGAGCGCGCGGCCGAAGCGCAGCACGGTGCCGCTGCGCACGAGCACAGGCCGCCAGCCGGGCAGCGGCGGCCCCTCATCGGCGCGGGCGTCCATGTCCGCGCCGCACAGAGCCACAAGGGCGTCGTCGTGAAATACGAGCGTCGCGCCCGTGAGGGTCATTTCGAGCGCAGCCGCGCCGCGCTCGTTGCCGACAAGCAGGTTCGCCACCTGAAGGGCGAACCTGTCCATGGCTCCGCTTGTCACGACGCCCACGCCGCGCAGGCCGAAGCGCCCTTCATCCTGTACCGTCGTCAGCATGCCAGGATGCAGCACCTCGATCGTCATCTCGCATCCTCCTGCTCCACAAACCTCTCCCAGACGTCACCGTCGGACGGAGCGCCTTCCAGAGCGGCAAACTGCGCTTCCGATATGGGCCTGAAACGAACCCGATCACCAGCCTGAAACAGGGAAGGCAGCGCTCTCCAAGGGTCGAACAGACGAAGAGGTGTTCGTCCGATCAGCTGCCAGCCGCCGGGGGATGCCACCGGATAAATGCCGGTCTGCATCCCGGCGATGCCCACCGTTCCTTCTGGCACAAGCTGCCTCGGATGGGCTCGCCTCGGCATGGCTAGAGACTCGTGGAGTCCACCCATATAGGGAAAGCCGTTGGTGAAACCGACCATATAGACGGTATACACTGCAGAACAGTACCGTTCTATCGTCTCTTTCTCCGTAATGCCAGCTTGGGCCGATAGCGCCGGCAAATCCGGCCCGAATGCACCTCCGAAGCAGACGGGAACCACACGAAGAGCTTGGCGTCCTTCGTTCTCCATTTCGCTTATCGTTACATCTAGCAGCTTCAGCCGCCCTCTTATCCAGCTGCACATGAGCTCATAAGGAGAAGGCTCTTTTCCGGCAAGCGACACACCCGGCTTCAATTCTCCACCCTCCACACTGCTGTGTGAAGAAGCTGTTTCCTCCCGATAAGCTTGCTTATCGATATATAACGCTACAGGATCATAATAGACGGTCACCGTCCTGTAGGCTCTGACGAATTCAACGACAGCCGGGCCAGGGTCATGCTCCAGACAGCGAATGGCTGCGCTGACGACATCCAGCATCGGTTCGCTGATTTCTCCGTCCCAACGAATGACAACCGCCTGTTCCCCAAGCGGGTACAGCTCATATTGTAGCGATTGAGCCGGATAAGTCCTCTCCACAGCGGCTTTCCGTTCGCCCCCGTTCTTCCAATCGCTTTCGTTCATCTAGAATCCGCGCTGCTTCAGCCACGATGCGCATACATCCGTCCATGCCTTGACCCCTGGCTGTTCTGCTGCCAGACCCAAGCCGTGGCGGCCGCTTTCAAAGACATGAAGCTCGAACGGCACACGATTGCGGCTGAGGGACGATGCGAACAGCAGGCTGTTCTCTACCGGTACCGAGGCATCATCGGCCGTATGCCACAAAAATGTCGGCGGCGTATCCTCCGTCACCTGCAATTCATGGGACATAAGCTCCACCAAAGACGGGTCCGGAGACTCTCCCAGCAAATTGTTCAGCGAGCCTTTGTGAGCATAGGTGCCGAAGCTGATCACCGCATAACAAAGCACTAACAGGTCCGGGCGGCTGCTTTCGCGTTCAATCGGGTCCTCTGCATCCGGACGACCGGCATCATATTGGGTACCGGCAGATCCCGCCACGTGCCCTCCGGCCGAAAATCCCAGAATCCCTACCCGATTCGGATCGATATTCCATTGCTTGGCGTTGCTTCTCACCGTACGGATCGCTCTCTGCGCATCCATAAGCGGATTCGGATGACGGTAAGGAGCGACGCGGTAATGAACGACGAAGGCGGAGATCCCTAAAGAATTCAACCACAGCGCTACAGGCTCCCCTTCGTGCTGGGCTCTACGGGCATAGCCTCCACCCGGACAAACGACGACTGCGGCTGTCGGTTCTTCTCCTTCTACAAGATATGGGACCAGAGTCGGTTTATCCTCCGGCTCTTCCCCTAGCGCGTTCGGTGTTCCGTTTGGCCATAACAGCATACTCATTCCACAGTTCCCCCTCTAAGATCATCAGGATCATTGCCTAAAAATGGCTTCCTGCTTAAATCATACTATATTGGGGGCAATTCTTGAATACTCCGGAGGCAGCAACTTTCGCTTCATTGCCGCATCGCAGCAATGCAGGCCGGACCGCAGCGATCCGCTATTCCCCCAATAAGGAAGTCAGCTGACGGATGAAGAAATCATTTTCTTCTTGGGTCCCTACAGTTACGCGAATATGCTCCGGCATCCCCCATGTGCCGCCGTAGCGTACGATCACCCCAAGCGCCATAAGACGCCCATACAGCTCCTTCGCGTCAGGGCCAAGCTTCACAAGAATAAAGTTCGTCATACTTTCGGTATAAGACAATCCCAACACGCGAAAAGCCTCGTACAGCTGTTCCCGGCCGAGGGCATTCACGCGACGGGACGCCTCGACATGCTCCGTATCTGCAATGGCTGCCTTCGCTGCCTCTTGAGCCAAAGCGTTGACATTGAAAGGCTCTTTAACCTGCAAAATGCTTGCTATGATAGGAGCAGGCGCTGCCCCAAAACCAACACGGATGCCTGCCAATCCATAGATTTTGGAAAAGGTCTGGAGCACGATGACCGGATTTCCTTCCCGTACAAACTCAAGGCCGTCCGTATAGTCTTCGGCCGAAGCAAAGTGACTGTACGCGGAGTCGTACATGACAAGCACATCCTTAGGCAATGCGTTGAGCAATCGCCGAAGATCTTCACGGGATAAGTACGTACCAGTCGGATTATTCGGCGAGCATAAGAATACCATCTTGGTTCGTTCCGTAACGGCGGACAGCAGATCCTCCACATGATATTGGTAGCTTTCGTCAAGCGGAACCGGAACAGGGACAGCTCCCATCAGGTGAGCCCCGAACTCGTATTCGCTGAATGACGGATGCGGCACGACGACCTCATCTCCCTCCTCCAAAAAAGCCTCCGCCACCAGCTTGATCAGCTCGTCGGCTCCATTCGTTACGATAAGCTGATCGGGAGTCAGCTGCAGCTGGGCAGCGATAGCCTCGTTCAGCCCCTTGGTGCTCGCGTCCGGATAACGATGAATTTCCGGCAAGTAGGCAATTATCGCCTCTACCGCCTTGGGGGAAGCCCCAAGCGGGTTTTCATTGGATGCCAGCTTGATGACCTTATCGATGCCGAGCTCTTGCTGTACTTCCCATATCGGCTTGCCGGGAGAGTACGGCTTCATATGATTCAATGCCTTGCGCGCTTTCACTTGAATGGTTGGGTTCATGGTACACGATCTCCTTATCGTTTACTTTATCACTACAATTCGATAATACATTAATACATTAATCTAGTAAAGTGTCAAATCAAAAAAAGACTTCCTAAGAAGTCTTCACGTTTTTGAAAAAACCATCTTACAGGAAAAATACGAATGGTGATAGGTGGGGTGTCCCTCGTAGGAGCGATAGCGTCCGCCTTTGTTCGCGGAAAATAACCGCTGTAAAGTGATATAATCAAAATTTTCCGGGAACAACAGCGGCCGGAGGGGGATACCCCACCGGGTTACCGATGCTATTTTTCAAGTTTCACAGGTTTTTCAACAGACTTGGACTTCCTAAGAAGTCTTCCAATCTATACTCGAATCGATAGGAAATCCTCATCCCAGTAAGCTCCGTCGATCTTTAACGCTTGTTTTTCCGTCGCGTAGCATACGAAGCCCAGCGATTCATAGAGCCGTTTGGCCGCTTGGTTGCTGGAGATAACCGTCAAATGGACTCTTTCCAAGCCCGCACAAGTCTTAGCCTCCATCAGCAGTGCCGATACCAGTGCCTGACCCAGCCTTTGTTTACGGTATTCCGGAGCTACATACATGGCGTATAGATTCGCTTTATGCCTGAGCTTCGGATTGCTCTCACGGACCAATGTCACTACACCGGCCAGTTCCCCTTCGTCCGAGAAAGCCCCCATAGTAAACTTATCGGCGGTAGGCTGAAGGTTATGACGAATGGTTTCCAGCGGCTTCGTAATTTCTAGCTCATAAGTAGTCAAAAATGCATCCGGATGCTCCTTAAGCGACCTGAGTCTGATGTCCCTGTACCGCTCGGCATCGGCTGGCATCAGCTTGCGAATCACCATTCGTCCGACCTCCTTTTTTTCGCGCTTCTCGTTATACAAATTGCAGGGGAGTGGACCACTCAGTCCCAAATAACCTCCCAATTGGAGTTCAAGGAAGCCTCGATCGTTCCTCTCTCCATAATGTAGGTGGCTAGCAGCTCCGCCATATCTGTCGGAATGTCGCGTACGACAGGCTTGCCTTGGAACATTGTATAATTGCCGCCGCCGCCCGCGCGGTAATTGTTCATAACGACATCATACTGGGCGTGCATATCCAGCGGCTTGCCATGATACTGCAGCATGACGACGCGTTCCCCTTCCGGACGGGAAATGTTGAGCTTATATTCAATGCCTTCCCACATGTCGTAATTGTAATGCTGCGGTTTAGGCTCGCTGAACGAAGGGTTGACCTTCACTGACTCGCCGTCATACGTTTCAAAATAGGAGGCCGAGCGTTCCAGCGCGTCCTTGATATCCTGTCCGCTGATTCTAATGACCTGGAGCGTATTAGGATAAATATAATTCGACACGATGTCGCGCATCGTAATATCCGGCGGGAACCCCGGAGCTATATTATCGAACAATGCCGTATTGGAGATCGGGGCGCCGGATAATTCCATCTGCACTTTGTTAATAAACTCGATCAGCGGATGCTCCTTGATCCGTACTCCCATGTGATCTGTTACTCTCATATCCCCAAGCAACTTGCCGATAGGTCGGTCCAGCCACTCCTGGGTCAGCGCTTCATGCGGGGCAACGATGTCGAGCAGAGTGCTGTCCGGCTCCACTCCTTCAGGCGAGAGCAGCCCGGAGGACGACTGCGTGATGCTCCATTTGCCATCCCGCTTGGTCAATTGAAGCTGCACTTTTCCGAGATACGTCCCTTGGCTGCCCGGCTGAACTACGGTGACACCGTTGATCTTGCAGTCCGCTATCGTACGGTGCTGATGCCCGGTGAGCAGCACATCGATTCTCTGGACATTTTGGCACATGGCATAGCCTTCATTCTCCCCGGTCAAAGGCTCGGTCGGCTCGCCCGACACCAAATTCCGTTCTAAGCCCCCGTGATAGGAGACGATCATCACATCCGGCTGTTCCTCCTTCCGTATTTTCTCCACCCATTTAGTGCAAGCCTCGAACGCATCTTCAAAGTGCAGGCCTGCGATATGCTCCGGCTTCTCCCAATTAGGAATGTAGTGGGTAGTAAGCCCAAGGACCGCAACGCGAATCCCTTCCGGAAGCTCGATCAGCCGGTACGGCTTGCCGAAGAACGGCTCCCCTGTCTTGGCATCGACAATATTGGCGCTTAACCACGGAAAGCTCGATTCCCGCACCACCTTTTGAAGCAGCTCCAGTCCATAGTTGAACTCGTGGTTTCCCATAACAGCCGCGTCGCAGCCGATAGCATTCATACAGCTGATCATCGGATTCGGGGCTTCCGCGTTCAGCTTGGCATGGTGATAAGCAAGGGGGGTCCCTTGGATCAAATCTCCATTATCTATGTAGATGACATGTCCCCCGTTCCGCCGCTCCTTATTTATTAAGGAAGCAAGCTTGGCTAACCCGAAGGAAGTAGGCTGGTTATTGGCGTATTGGATAGGCAGCAAAGCCCCGTGCACATCGCTCGTTTCCAAAATCGTTATCGTGCAGGTTTGTTCGTTTGTCATGGGAAAAGAATCAACTCCGTTATCTTTTTTCTGTTTTCTCCAAATTAGGATGAACCTTGCCAGGCTTCAAAATTCCAATAGTCTACGGCGGGTCTCGCGGCAAAAAAAATGGAAGTGCTTTCAAACCAACCATTCGTACCGGTTCATTTCATTACGACCTATTTTAACAAATTTTTTGGCTGCCAAGGTACTTTCTTAACATTTTTTTTACTGTAGAAATGGACATATTATGCTATAGTAGATCATGGATTCCATTCCATATTTAACGGGAGGTCAAAAAAAATGCTTAAAAAAGTAGCGGCAATCAGCTTATCGCTTCTGCTATCTGCAGGTATTGCAGCGGGCTGTGCTAAGAAAGATCAAACTCCGGCTGCACCTGCGCCAACAGACAAAGGAAAAACGGAAACAGCAACAAAGGGTTATGTTCCTAAGGAGCTGACGGTTCAATTCGTTCCTTCCCAAAGCGCAGAAACTTTGGAAGCTAAAGCGAAGCCGCTTGAGAAACTGCTGGGAGACAGACTCGGTATTCCTGTTAAGGTTTCTATCTCCACTAACTACAACACGATTATCGAAGCTATGGCTTCCAAGAAAGTCGATATCGGCTTCCTTCCTCCAACCGGCTATGTATTAGCCCACGATGAGAAGAAAGCGGCTGACTTGCTGCTTCAAGCACAACGTTACGGCGTTGACGACGCTACAGGTCAAGAAGACAAAACGAAGCTTGTAGATTCGTACAAATCTATGATTATCGTGAAAAACGATTCCCCAATCAAGACTATTGCTGATTTGAAAGATAAAAAAGTCGCTTGGCAGGACGTTACTTCCTCCGCCGGCTACATCTACCCGGGTCTTGAGCTTAAGAAAAACAAGCTCGACCCTGATAAAGACGTAAAAGGGATCACCGTTAAAGGTCATGACAAAGGCGTTCTGGCTGTTCTGAATAACGAAGTGGACGCAGCCGCCATTTTCCAAGATGCCCGTACAACGGTAATGAAAGACGTTCCAGACGTATTCTCCAAAACACGCGTGTTGTTCTTCACCGCTCCAATCCCTAACGATACAATCAGTGTTCGTAACGATATGGATCCGGAATGGCGCAAAAAAATCGCGGATGCGTTCATCGCTATCGGTAAAGACCCTCAAGGTCAACAAATCATTTATGATGTTTACTCCCACCGCGGCTACACAACTTCCGACGACTCCAAATTCAACGTCGTTCGTGATGCTAACAAGCAAATGGGCGGTAAGTAATACAAGTACAAAGAAGTGGCCAGGAATTCCTGACCACTTCTTTTTTTGCCTTATTTGGTTTCTTGCTGATGCTTATTACACCAGTTTCTTACGAATATAACCGGAAATAATATCGATCACCGTTACCATGACAATAACGCCAAGCAGGATAATGCCGACCCGAGACCAGCTGCGGGCTTCCAAAGCGAAGATAAGCGGCGTACCGATACCACCGGCACCGATAACCCCCAGGATGGCAGCGGAACGAATATTGATTTCGAACCGATACAATGCGAAGGAGAAAAAGTCCGGAAGCACCTGCGGAATGACCGCAAACCACAGCGTTTGAAGCCTGTTGGCACCGCAAGCAACAAGAGCCTCCTGCGGCCCCCGATCCAAATTCTCGATGGCCTCCGAATACAGCTTACCCAGCATCCCGATAGAGTGAACCCCCAGCGCGAGCGCACCGGCGTAAGATCCTGGACCTACCGCTTTAATGAAGATGATTGCCATAACCACCTCAGGGAAGGTACGGATCAAGCTCAGCATAAACTTCCCGCTGCCTACCGCCCAGCGCGATTTGCCCTTGGCCGTAGCGGCCCAGAATGCAAAAGGAATACAGAGAACGGCCGAAATGAATGTACCCAGGATGGCGATCGCTACCGTATCCAGCAATCCGCGAAGCAGGTCCTCCCCTTCAGGTAAATAGACAAAGCCCCAATCCGGATGGAAAATGCCTTTGAAGATCGCCTTCGATACTTGACCCGCTGTTTCTTTAATGCCCGTAAACTCGATGCCCTTAAAGGCCCACACCAAAATAATAATGACAACGATCCAAATCGACCAATAACGAACTCGTTCGCCGATGTTCTTTTTATCCGTATTCATCATAGCAGCTTCTCCCGTAACTTAGTACTAATATAATCAATCACAAGCACGACCACGAGCGTGAACAAAATGATCGTTGCTGCCTGATCATAACGGAGACGGTCCAATGTTCTTTGCAGAATCAATCCGATACCGCCGGCTCCGACAAAGCCCAAGATCGCAGCGGCACGCACATTCACTTCGAACGTGTAAAGCACGTAGGCGGCAAACTGAGCCGTGACCTGCGGCACAACCCCAAAGTTGATCCATTGCAGCTTGTTGGCGCCGACAGCCGTCATAGCCTCCAAAGGGCCGGGGTCAATGGATTCAATCGATTCGTAAGTCAGCTTGGACACTAAACCGAAGGAGAAGAACGCAAGAGCGATCGTTCCTGCCAGCATCCCATAGCCTACGATAGCAGCAAAGACGCCTGCATACATAAGGTCTGGAATGGTCCGAACCAGGTTCAGAATGAACCGGGCCAGGGCGCTCAGCACAGGAATTTGCGTTACATTGCGTGCTGCCAAAAATGCGACGGGAATAGAAAGCAAGGAACCTACCACCGTTCCGATAATAGCCATTCGAATCGTTTCTATCATCGGGTCAATGACCGTACTCAGGTAGCTCCAATTGGGAGGATACATCTCCTGGAACAGCTTTCCCATCTCGGGAATACCTTGAATAAGCTCTACGAGAGAAGCGTCCGTTCGAATTGCGCTGCCGAACAAAAGCAGCAGAATGAAGATGACGGAAAGGGCAGGCTTTAAAGACGAAGGCTTTTGAAGCTGCTTCCCGCGTTGCTCGGATGCGGTCATTAGCCTTCCACCCCCAGCAGCTCGTCTTTCTTGATCGCGCGGCCGTAGATTTCCGAAAATTTCTCGTCGGTAGCTTCCGAAACCGGTCCGTCAAACACGACTTCCCCTGCCCGCAAGCCGATAATTCGAGTTGCATACTCTCTCGCCAGGTCAATGAAGTGAAGGTTTACAATCGTAGTGATGCCAAGCTCCTGATTGATCCGTTTCAAGTCATCCATAACCTGCCGGGTCGTCAATGGGTCCAGGGAAGCTACCGGCTCGTCAGCCAAAATAATTTTGGCCTCCTGTGCCAAAGCGCGGGCAATGGATACACGCTGCTGTTGGCCGCCGGAGAGCTCGTCTGCGCGGGCGTATGCTTTCTCGCGAATGTTTACGCGCTCCAGCGCTTTGAGGGAAAGCTCAATATCCTCTTTGGGAAACAGACCAAGAATGGTTCTAAATGTAGAGTGATAGCCCACCCGGCCGGATAGAACATTACGCAAAACGGATACCCGTTTGACCAGGTTAAAGCTTTGGAAGATCATACCGATATCGCGGCGCATGCGGCGAAGCTCAGCCCCACGGGCAGCCGTGATGGACTTGCCGTCTATCAAAATTTGACCGTCGGTAATTTCATGCAGCCGGTTCATCGAGCGCAGCAGCGTCGATTTTCCTGCACCGGACAGACCTACGATAACGACAAAATCACCCGGTTGGATGGTGAGGTTAATATTTTTTAAACCTACGGTACCATTGGGATAAACCTTGGAAACATTTTGAAATTCAATCATAGGATAGGCGTTTCTCCTCTAGTATAAAATGACTAACATTCGATACATTCGACATGAAAGCCCGTATTCCTTTTTTCCATTGAAATCTATATATTTCCTCAATATTGTCTGCTCATTTTCCCCCAATTCCCATAAAAAATACGCCTCTCCAAGCGTCTTGGATCAGCGCATCAACCGGTACTTTCGGCCTATTTATGAAAAGAATGGAACCATCCACTGAATGAGCATCGTACAGGGAACCAGCAGCAATTGAGCAAGCCATGTGCCGCAAAACCGCGAAAACATCAGCCACCCGTACATTTTGCTGATGGAGGCCATGCTGGCCTTTCCGGTCATTGCCCGATCGGTCAGCAGAGCGACCTGCGGGTCGACCAGCAGGGTCATCAGGATCGTTGCGACGCCGTTCACGAGGCCCGACGACATGGAGGCGGCCGTACTGTGCCCGGGGCTAAGAAACGAAGCGTACAGAGCCGACAATACCCCGACGGTATAAAAGCCGGTGACGAACATGTTCAGCAGCAGAAGACGCTTCGGCACCCCTCCGACACGAAGGCGGGAAATCATCTCCCAGGTCGGGAGCTTGAACTGGCGGCCTGCGTATTTCAAGCTGCGAAAGGATACGGAATCCAGCACCAGGCGGGGCAAGGACCCCGTCACTTCTAGCCGGGCGATCAGCTTCACCGCTATACGGACCGCTGTAGGGAATAACAGAATGGCCAGCAGAGTGCCAAGCGACGCACCGGCGATCATGATGTGCATTTGAGCTTCCAGGGAAACGCCGGGATCGCGCTTGGCCTGATCGATGACGCCTCCCATCATGGGGCCCTGGATAAGATTGGACGTGCGTGAGAGCAGCACGATCATTCCCGTCAGCGACAAGGCGACGGCCAGCTTGCCTGTCCGAACGCCAGCCAGCCGAATGCTGTAAGACAACGTTTCAACCGCATGGATGATCAGCGTTAACACTGCCACCCAGATTACTTTGTCCAAAATCATGCCATCCCTCCAGGCATTTTGCCGATTCCGTCCATTCTATTAAGAAGCCATTGGCCATTCAACAGAAGAGTCACACAAACAGAATCTCCGTCGTTAAGAATGATCTTACACTATACGGTACGAAAAAAAACAAGAAAAATGGCGTTGAACAACAATCGGTTTTGCAGCGTAAAAAACGTGAAACCCTCCAGCCGCTTTGAGCGTGGAGGGTCTTCCGAGTCTAGCCTTATTTGCTTTTGTTATAACGATCGTAAGCGGCCTTGTACGTTTTCAAATATTGGTCGACACCCATGCCATTGACCGTTGCCACATATTTATCCCACTCGTCGAAGGAGGCGGCGCCGGTAATCAATTTGGATTCCATCTCGCCGATATACGTCTGAATATCCGAGCCTTTGGTGCTCATGTACTCGTTCTCCGCATCGGTGAAGTTGAAGTTGTACCATAGATCCTTGATTGCATAAGGCTGAGCTTTCTTCCCGGCCTCTATCGATTCCGGCAGCGTCTCCGAGCCTTTGAAATATTTCTCCTGCACGTAGCCCGGATAGCTTCCGCCCATCCACGTTACATACTTCGTTAACGCCTGATCCATCGTCAAACCGTTCGGATTTTTCTTGATTTCATCGATGTATTCGAGCTTGCCGTCGGCCGTTTTGGTGTAGCTTGTCCCTTCGACGCCCATGAAATAAAACTGTGCACCTTCGTCGCTGAAGAAGTGGTCCATCCACCGGATGGTAGCCTCGATATTTTTGTTCTTATCCGTTATGACAAAGGCACCCGGCCACACCATCGGAACTTTGATGTGCGTGTACATCTGGTCCCCATGAGGTCCTTTCAGCGCGCCGAGTCCAAAATAGCCATCCCCGTTGAACTGGGTCTTCGGATTCGGATTGATCGTCGAGCCGAGCACGTTCTTGGCTCCCTTGGCATAAAGCGCATTGCCGTTCTGCGTGAAAATATCCTTGTCGATCAAGCCTTCCATATACAGCTTGTTGACATATTGCAGCACTTCCTTGTAGTTCTGGGTCAAACGGAAGAAGCGAAGCTCGTTCGTCTTCGGATCCACATCGACGAATTTATGCCCCAATCCTCGATTGCCTACGCCCCATGCTCCCTTGATTTGATCAATCAACGGACCGATGCCGGTACCGCTGTATGGAATTTCGTCCGGCTGACCGTTCCCGTTCAGATCCGTCGATTTCACGGCTTTCAGGTACGCGTACAGCTCCTCCGTCGTCTGAGGTTCTTTCATATTCAATTTTTCAAGCCAATCCTTCTTGACCCACAGCGGCGTACCGATCAGCATCGGCAAAAATTCCGGGCTGTAAAAAGAAGGGAACGAGTAAATATTGCCGTCCGGCATCGTCAATGCTTTGCGCAAGTCCGGATATTTATCCATCAGCTTCTTCAGGTTCGGCGCATAGTCGTTGATGTAGTCGTTCAGCTTGACGAATACGCCTTGGCTGCCGTATTTCATCAGATCCGACGCGGGAACGCGTGCCGAATAGAACGCATCGGGGTAATCGCCGTTGGCCAGCGACAGGTTCCGCTTCTCCGTCAGGCTGCTGAAGGGAACGAACTGGAAGTTGACCTTCACATTCGACATCTTGGCGTATTCCTTCCACACGAGCCTCTCTTCGAAGCTGTTGCTGCCATTCGTATCGGCAAGTCCCGTGAAGAAGGTCAGCTCGATCGGCTGGTTGACGATAGGCAAACCGGTCTTGTTCACGTTGGTGGCTGCTGACTCCTTGCTCTCTGCCTGCTTGCCTGCATCCTTCGTATTGCTGCAGCCCGCCGTAAGGCTTACGGCCACAGCCGACGCCACTGTCAGCGCCGTTAGTTTCGTCCATTTCATCCGTATAGTTCCTCCCCGTTAATCTTTTCTCTATATGCCAAAAGGGAACCTGTCCCTTAAAAGCCTTGGTTGAATATGCATTCACCCTTTAAGCGCACCGATCATAATGCCTTTTACAAAATATTTTTGCAGAAACGGGTACAGCAGCAGGATCGGCAAATTCGCTACGACAACAACGGCATATTTGACTGCCTCCTGATCCATGATCGTTTTGGCGTGCGAGCTGTCCCCTACATTGACCATGTGCTCCATTTCACCTTGAACGAGAATTTCCCTGAGAAGCAGCTGCAGCGGATACAAGCTGCGATCCGTCAAATAGATCATGGCATTAAAGTACGCATTCCAGTGCCCGACCGCATAAAAGAGTACCATAACCGCCATAATGGGCATCGACAAGGGCATCACGATCCGCCACAGCGTCTTCCAGTCCGAGCAGCCGTCAATAGACGCGGCCTCCAGAATTTCTCCGGGAATGCTGCTCTGGAAAAAGGTGCGCATAATGATGATGTTCCAAACGGAGACGGCCCCCGGAATGATCAGCCCCCACATGGAATTCAGCATTCCGAGCTGCTTGACCAGCATATAGGAGGGGATTAAGCCGCCGCTGAAAAACATCGTAAAGACAAGCATCGCCGTGATGACGTTGCGTCCGTAAAAGCTTCTTTGCGAGAGCGGATAGGCCGCCATAATCGTCATGACCAGATTGATAGAGGTGCCTGCCGCCGTGTAAATGATCGTATTCAAATAGCTTCGAAGCAAATCCTGGTTTTCCAGCACCTTCTGATAGCCGACAAAGCTCAGGTCCTTCGGCCACAGCCACATCTCCCCGTTCAATACGTTCTCGGGATTACTGATCGAGGCGCTGAGCACAAATACGAGCGGATACAACACCACAACGGTGACTGCGGCTAACAATGCGTAAACGAACGCTTCGAACCACTTGTCTCCTAGACTGTTAGTTGCCATGAGGCTCCTCCCCTTCACCATAAGCTGGCCTGATTCACAGCCTTAGCGATCCGGTTCACGGTCAGCAGCAGGATAAAGTTAACAACGGAGTTGAACAGTCCCACCGCCGCAGCGAAGCTGTATTGCGAGCCAAGCAGCCCGCTACGGTATACATAGGTAGAAATCACATCCGAGCTTTCGTTATTGAGCGAATTTTGCATCAGGAACACCTTCTCGAATCCGACCCCCATCAAGCTGCCGATGTTCAGGATCAGCAGAATGACGACCGTCGGCATAATGCCGGGCAGATTAATGTGCCAAATGCGCTGCAGCCGCGTTGCCCCGTCGACCTTGGCGGCTTCATGGAGCCCGGGATCAATGCCGGCGAGAGCCGCCAAATAGATGATCGAGCTCCAGCCCATTTGCTGCCACACACCGGATAAGACATAGACCGTTTTGAACCATTCGGGCTTGGTCATGAAGGATATCGGCTCGCCGCCGAAGGCTTGGATCATCGTATTGACGATACCGCTGGTCGGAGACAGGAACATGATAACGAGACCGACAAGCACTACGGTAGACAGAAAGTGCGGCGCATAGGTTACCGTCTGCACCCATCTTTTAAACCCGCTGTGCCGCACCTCATTAATCAGCAAAGCAAGCACGATCGGCACCGGAAACCCGACGGCCAGCTCGTATAAGCTAATGCCGAGCGTATTTTTCAGCAGCCGCCAGAAGAAGTAGCTGTCGAAAAATCGGAGAAAATGCTTAAATCCGACCCAAGGACTGCCTCCGATCCCTTTGGTAGCTATAAAATCCTTGAAAGCGATCTGTACTCCGTACATAGGAAAATAGTGAAATACGATGAAATAGACCAGCACCGGCGTGATAAGCAAATAGAGCTGCCAATGGCGGATGATCGCCTTAAGCGCCCTGCTCCGATGCTTATGATTGCTTGCCGCCGTACCCAGTACCCGGGTTGGTTGTACATGTTCCAAGCCTCTTCCCCCTTTTGCCAAAAAACCGTTAACCGTTGGGATAAGCAAATAAGACCCTGGGAAATCAAAAGTAAACAAGCTGTTTTCGTACGAAAACGCTGCGCCGGTTTCCTTTTGGGTTTTCTCAGAGTCTCCACCCAATCGTTTGTTTTATGAAAATTTGAAATGATTGTCCAAGATGAGACTCGCTTCCTGACGATTCCCTTTGGAATCCGTTACGCCTTGTTCTCATTCCCTGTAGTTCAAGCTTACCTCCGGATCGTTATCGGAATATTAGGCCCGTGTTAATAAACGGTAAAGATAGGTTTTTGCCTATCAATGATAATTGAGTTAATAAGTCTACATAGGGCACAAGCCAATTCGAAACAATTAGAAGTAACAGGGCGGGGAAGAAAAGGATCCGGTTTGAAATCAAGGAAATCTGCATTCCCGATTGCCGCGACATTCCATCCTGAACTGAGTAAGATCAAGTTTCATCTCCACAAGATCCAAACCTGGAGCAAAACCGTTCTGGACAATACGTCCTGCAATGAATCCGAAACGTTCGAAGAAACCGCGACTGTATTGTGAAGTCTCGATCTTCACCGAGGCAAACTGCGATTCGACCGCAATTCGACGCAGCCGCTCGGCCAGAAGCTGACGGCCGATTCCGCGGTGATGAACATCCCGCAGGACCATGCCCCAGCAAAGCACCGCAACAGTATAATCTTCTTTATTTGCCGCGTAACCGCCACAAGCGACAATTGCGCCTTCGTCTTCTTCCACGACGAAATACGGCACCTTCAGCTCATTGAGAAAAGAACCAAAATCTTTACGCTCCTCATATGCAAAGTAAAGCGGAGTGTTACTATCGAATATAGCCTCGCAAGCTGCCCGATCTTCGGCCTGATAAGGACGCACATGATATTGACCGTTTTTATTCATCTGTTTATCCCTCCGTTTATTCCCCCGTACCTCCGTTGCGGCGCAAAGCTAACGGAGCTTCAGGGGCGTTTTTGCTTCGCTTCTCGCCATTGTTCTTCCGTTCCTACAAAGAAGGTAAGTTTTTCAGGAATTTTTTCCGTTTGGCCATCGGATCCAACTTTCCCTCCCCCAGATGTACCTTGATCATGGATCATTGGCACATTTGTTGGAACTTTAACTTGTCGACCATCTTGCTCAACATAAAATAAAACCATTGGCCCTGAAACATTCTTGCTTGAAGTCATTACTTTCCCAGATGGCGGGACCTCATAGATTAAAGTGCCACCCTCTTCTTTTAAAGCAGGAGAACCGGGTTGTTCGTATGTAACCTCAACCCATCCTGTAAACCCTTTTGTCAATAAGAACTTATGTGTAGGATTCTCTGTGGATTGGTTTAATAAAAAAAGTCCGACTGCCACAATGCAAACCGTTACTATTGCAATGATGAATATAATAAAAAAATTGGAATATCTCCCCCTTATTTAACATAATTTCATCCTTTCCTTAGCGAATTACCACTTAGTATATCGAAAGCTTACAGTGAATGGAATTCTTCGTCACGATGATACTTTACAAATTCCAAGATAATTTGAGCCCCCGCCTCCTCTTTCGGCATGTGAATGAACTTGCTAACGTGAACCATATCACTTATAAATAGTTCAACGAACTGCATCATAAGAGCAATAACACAGTAGACTATCATCGAAAGTAATAATAGTACGACTCATATCATCTTTGATTTCCCCATGGTTTGGCCATTCGAATTTGAAGAAAAACCCCCACACCTAATGATGTGGGGGGCGGAACAAGTAATATAATTTTACCCATATACGTTACCAGCACCCTATTAGGTGCCGATGATATTACTTCTCTTCTTTAATATAGGTATTGCCATATAAAAACAGCCAGGGCATTTACGCTTCAAGAGCGCTGTTTGCCTAGCTGCTTTAAACAATGTTATGGAGTCAAGCTAACCCGCTACGTCCCTTTTGGTAAACAGGAGCCAGGACACAGCATAGAACAATAGCCAGTAAAGAATAAGCATGGTAACGGAAAACCCCAGCGTCATGCCGGCAACCGGAGGTTTGCCCCCCAGCAGATAAGGCGATAAGTTCGTATTCGCGAATAGGATGTATTTGACCCAGGTATATTTGAACTGGGCGAGCACCATCACGATCGTATCGGCCGTAGGCATTAAGCAGATGGATAACCCGATAGCAAGCGAGCTGCTGCGGAAGGCGGCCGAAATCATGAATGCCAGCGTCACGTACATGAGCTGGTCAATCCACTTGATGCCGTAGGCCTGCATAATGCGCGGGAAGGACTCCGCATCGGATGCAGCTCCGCTCAAGCCGAAAAACAGCAGGCCGACAAAATAGGAGATGATGAGCAAAAACAGCGTAAAGGCGGTTAATGCAAGTACTACGGATACGTACTTGGAAGCCAAAATTTTGCTTCTTGTTGCCGGGCGGATAAGCAGGAGCTTAATGGTCCCCCATGTAAATTCGGAAGCAACGATATCTCCCGCGATAATAATCGAAAACAGGAACACCAGCCAGCTTAAGCCCGTGGACATCACCATGAAAGAGAATGCATGGTCTATTCCGCTCTCAATGACATATTTGAGCATAAACGCCATTGAAACGACGAAAATCAGAATGATTCCGAGCATGATCCATGTGCGAAGCCGGCTGTATATTTTCATTTGTTCGTTTCGGACGAGATTCAAAAAATTAGACAATCTGATTCCCCCTTGTTACCTCCAGGAACTGCTCTTCCAGAGATTTGTTCTGGGTACGGATTCCGTATACGCGAATCCCTGCAGAGACCAGACGCTCATTGAGCTTGGCAATCTCCTCCCGGCTGCCGAGCTGTACCGTCAAGATCCCGTCCGTCTTGGCAGAAGCTCCTTCTTCGGCACCGCCGTTCTCAGACGGTGAGGCTGCATACGGTTGTACGTGCCCTTCTCCTAACAGATCGGATGCCGCTCTCGCCGCCTCATCCGGACGGTCAACCTCCAGCACCACTTCCAGCATGCCGGGCCCCGATGGTGCCTCCTTGAAGGATCGGACATCCAGCAGCCTTCCGTTCTGAATGATGGCGACCCGGTCGCACATCAGCTCCATCTCCGACAGCAGATGGCTCGATACGATAATGGCGATGCCTTCCTTCTGCGACAGCTGGCGCAAATAATCCCTCAGCTCTCTTATGCCTTCGGGATCTAGGCCATTCGTCGGCTCATCCAAAATCAATACGGAGGGACGGTGCAGAATGGCTTGGGCTACGCCCAAACGCTGCCTCATCCCGAGCGAATAGGTTTTCACCTTGTCGTGAATTCGGTGCTCCAGCTTAACCAGCGAAATCACTTCCTGCAGCCGCTCTTCCGTAATTCCCGGAATCATCCGGGCAAAATGCTGCAGGTTCTGGTAGCCGGTCATAAACTTATAAAATTCCGGATTTTCTACAATAGCGCCAACATGCATCATCGCCTCTTCAAACCGGCTCTTGATGCTGAGGCCTTTGATCAGCACTTCCCCGACGGACAAGGACATCAGCCCGACCATCATCCGAATGGTCGTTGTTTTGCCGGCCCCGTTAGGCCCGAGGAAGCCAAACACTTCTCCCGGAAGGACATCAAACGATAAATGGTCGACAATCGTCTTGGAGCCGATGCGTTTGGTTACATCTCGAAGCTGCACTACAGGAATGGTATTCATTAGGCCTCCAAAAGAAAAAAAGAATGGCCGCACATGGCGGAGTCACGGCAAAAAAAGGTATGGTCACTTTGTAGGAAAAGTATACCATACCCTTTAGTTTTGACCAAACCATGCGGCGCAATACTATTCTTGCTCGTAATACTGCGCCAGAGCAACCATCATGCTGCCCATTCTCTCTTCCTCAGGCGCCACGACCCGCTCGATCCCCTCATCACGAAGCGCTTCGGCCGTCACCTTCCCGACGGCTACGGCTACCGTATTCTCCCGGAAGGCCTCGAGGATCGACTCCTCCAGCCCCTTTTCCCGAGCGTAGCGCATCAGGAAGCGAACTTGCGGGGTGCTTGTGAAGGTCACCGCATCCACTTCTCCTCTTACGATCTCGGTGAGAAGCGTATCCACCACACCCAGCTCAGGGGGAACGTGCAAATAAGGCAGGATTTCATAATATACGGCTCCCTGCTCCTCGAGCCAATGGACCAGCTGCGGAGCATGATCGCCGTACAGCTGGAGCGCTACGCGCTGCCCTTGCATCGGATACGGCTGAAGCGCCCGTACGATTCCTCTCGTCGTTCCGTCGTCATCCCGAACCTTGGGTGTCAGGCCGAGCGTTTTTAAGTATTTTACCGTTTTATAGCCGCGGGCGGCGATATTCGTTTGGTGCAGACAGTCCAAGAATGCATCGGCCACACCGATGCTCTCGGCCGTTTGGTACAACAGCTCCGTACCGGCTCCGGTGGTGAAAATAATCCAGTCGCTGCCTTCTTCCAGCAGCTTCTTTAACTGGGCTCCCACCTTCTCCTGCTCAAGCGCCACTGTGCCTTGCGCCGGACGTACCAGCGGGACGCCTCCCATCTTCTCGACGATCACGCTCATTTCCGCGGCCTTTCTCGGCCCGGTGATCGCTATCCGTTTCCCTTCCAACCTGCGCATCTCTTCTCTCCCTGTTCTATCTATTATTGCGTTATTTCATATCGAATTAGTTGTACTATATCGCAGAAGTTCGTTATTTACAACCAAAAACTGCTTATCAAATCCATAAGCAAAGCTTATGCTATGTTAATTACGTATATTTTGACAGAAATTAAAGCATAAAGTTCAGGTATAGGGCTTGCAGCGGGCCCTGGATTCCATACCTTTCGCGGAAGCCCCAAAAAAGCCAGCCGACAGAGCGGTCTGACTTTTTGCGGTACGAGGGCTGAACCTATGAAGCTGCCGGCGCCGGAGCATATTCGCTGTATTTTTGCTGAAGCTTCCTGATCTTCTTGATAAGCTCAGTCCCGATATAAGATTCATACTGGGTATAGATCGGCTCCCATGCGTTCATCCACTCTTTACGCTCCTCCGGGCTCAATGTGTATATCTGTATCCGGGATTCGTTCCTGATTTCCTCAAGCTGCTTTTGATTCATTAGAATGGCGTTCTGGTTGGCCCATTCCGTCGTCTCCTCCATTGCCTCTTCAATCTGCTGCTGTATGTCAGCGGGGAGCTTCTTCCAGAATGTCCGGTTCATCAGGACGGCATAGCCGAGATAACCATGGTTGCTGATCGTCAAATACTTTTGAACCTGGTAAAACTTTTTCGTGTAAATATTGGAGATCGAATTTTCGCCACCATCCACAGTGCCGTTCTCAAGATTACGGTACACTTGATTAAACGGCATCTCCGTCGTCCGCATATCAAACAAACGAAATTCTGCGTCCAACAGCTTGCTGCGCATCGTCCGAAAATGCTGACCCCTTAGGTCCGAAGGATGAACGATCGGCCCAATGTTACTTGTAAACTGCTTGAATCCGTTGCCCCAAAACGCCATGCCCACCATGTTAACCCGCTCCAGCTGTCCGAACAGCGTCGATCCGATCTCCCCCTGAAAGGCTTCCTGCACCGCTTCATTGGTTGGAAAAGCGAAGGGCAAATCGAGAGCCATCCACGATGGCAGCAATTCCGACAGGTTCGGGAAGGACGGAGCGATCATCTGTACGCTGCCCTGCTGCAGCGCATCGATCTCATCCACCTCCGAATAAAGCACCCCGTTCGGATAAACCTCTACCTTGACACGATCGTTTGTCTTCTCCTTCACCAGTCTTGCAAATTCCTGAGCAGCCAGCCCCTTGGGGGTATTCTCCGCGACGACATGGCTGAACTTGATCACAAGCTGGGTATCGAACCCTTCCTGCTCATCATCATAGGCAGCCGGCGCTTGCGACAGCATAGGGTAAAACCCTATCAGCACCGCCGCAGCCATTCCCGCGGCAACCATCAGCGCGATACTCCAATAGGATCTCATGATGCGACTCCTTGCTTCCCGTTTTAGATACGATAGACCTCTGCTTCGCTAGTGAATATCCTTTTTCTTGAACCGACCGCCCTTGACGTCATGGATATTGCCGATGGCTAAGAACGCGTTCTGGTCGTGGTCCTCTACGATCGATTTCAGCTTGGCTTCTTCCAGCCGGGTAATAATGCAGAAGATGACCTTCTTTTCCCCGCCGGAAAATCCGCCTTCCCCGTTCAAATAGGTTACGCCCCGGCCCAGACGGCTGAGCAGCGCATCCCCGATAGCCTTGTAATTATCGCTGATGATCCAAACCGATTTGGATTCGTCGAAGCCTTCAATGGTGATGTCGATCATTTTATAAGCAATATAATAAGCGATCAAGGAGTACATGGCATGATCCCAGCCGAACACGAAGCCTGCGCTGCCGAGAATAAACAGGTTGAAGAACATGACGACTTCGCCTACGGAAAATGGAGTTTTCTTGTTGAGGAGAATTGCGACGATTTCCGTGCCATCGAGAGAGCCGCCGGAACGGATTACCATCCCTACGCCTATCCCGACGATAATACCGCCGAACACTGCCGCAAGCAGTGGATCAATAGTAAGCGGTGGCACAGGATGAAGCAGCCATGTCCCGACGGACATGAAGAATACGCTGATCAAAGTGGAAATTGCGAAGGTTTTTCCGATTTGCTTATAGCCTAGAAACAAAAACGGCATGTTAACCAGCAGTAAAAAGACACCAAGCGGAATTCCGGTAAGATGGGACAAAATAATCGATATCCCTACGACACCGCCGTCAATAATATTATTCGGCACTAAAAATATTTCTAGTCCTACAGAAACTAAGGCTGCCCCCAGGAGCATGAAAAAAGCTCTTCTAATTAGTTGGAGCCGAGTGGCCCTGGAGTGATGCGGAAGTGTGGGCTCCGATTGATTTTTTTGCACAACGTTCGCTGACATTTCCTCTTCCCCCTTCGATTAGTTGGTCGGTTAAATCGAACTCAACCGCAAGCTCCCAAATAATCATGTCTGTTGCTGCAAGCTGACCGCGGATAAATTCCTTTGACTGTTCAAGCTCATGGAGCTCCAACTGCCTTATCAGCGCTTGCTTGCGCACGAGCAACCGATCAAGATAATGTTCGATTTTGGACTTGCGGTACGTTTCCGCCATAACGTTGTTACCCCTCCCGGTAAGAATGATTGTTTCTTCACACTATAATTGTATTCATTTGTATACAAAAAATCAAAAAAATCAGCAAATAAATGAACTGCCAAGTTTAGGGACAACCTAATTCCATCTAATGAAAGGGGCTGTAACCGTTGAAACCATCCCGTTTTTATGCCATAAAAAGCAGCCTGTGTCTTCTGCTCTGCTTCCTGGTAATGTTCCAGCTGTCAGCCTGCGGAGGCAAGAGCAAAAGCAGCTCGGGAGGAAAAGGACAGCAAAAGGCACAGAGCACCCAGCAGCAAAAGCCGGTCGATTCCGCGCTGCGCGAGCAGATGAACATGTATAAGCAAATCAAGCAGCATGAGTATGAGGAAGCGGAAAAAATCAGAAAGGCGGACAAAGAGCAGCTCAAAAAGCTGCAGAAATCGCGGCAGCAATCCGGTACCTCGAAGGAGAAAGAAAAGGAGAAGGGCGGAAAATCCGGAGAAGAAGGCGAAGGAAAATCTGGAGGGAAGTCGGGAGGAAAATCAGGCGGCAGCTCCGGAGGCAGCCAAGGCAGCAAGTAATGGGATGCCCTTCTGCCACTCTTGAATGACCTGTTCACCTATCCGATCCTAAAGGACACGGGTTTCTCAATCCTCCTTCGTATTGTATGATGGTAGGTATACATTGCCGGAAGGAGCCTCGCCATTCCTCATGCTGCATCGTCTGAAAATCAACGGCAAAATCGCCATTCTGTCCTCGTGTATCGTGCTCTTTTCGCTGATGATCGGGGGAACGATTCTCGTGGGGACCATCATCAGCCTGAACGAGACGGAGACCAGCCGCCGGCTCCTGGTTACGGCGCGAACAGTAGCGCAGCTGCCCGAGGTGACGGCCGGCGATAATCCCGCGGCCATTCAGGAGGCCGCGGAGCGCATTCGCATCATCAACGACGTGACCTACATCGTCGTGATGGACATGAACCGGGTGAGGCTCTCGCACCCGGTTCAATCCAAAATCGGCACGCCTTCGCTCAGTGCCGATGAAGGATCCGCCTTTGCCGAGCACACGTACGTGTCCAAGGCAAAGGGTGAGCTCGGCACGGCACTGCGCGCTTTCGTGCCGGTAATGAATGCCGACCATGTACAGGTCGGCGTCGTGCTGGTCGGGCAGATCATGCCGACCATCGGACAGGTGCTGCTCAATCTGAGCGGGCAGGCTTACGTCATTGTGCTGCTGTCGCTGCTGCCGGGCATATGGTGGTCATGGAAGCTCGCACAGCACATCAAGAAGCAGATGTTCGAGCTCGAGCCCCATGAAATCGCCCGCATTCTCGTTGAACGCACGGCGACGTTCCATGCCATGCACGAAGGGATCATCGCCATTGACAAGGATGAGCGGATTACGATATTTAATGATAAAGCGAAGCAGATCATGAAGATTGAGGGAGACGTTATCGGCAAGCCGATCCGCGACGTACTGCCGGACACCAGGCTGCCGGAAATTCTCGAAATGAATCATCCTGTATACAATCAGGAGCTGTTGTTCGGCACTACACTCATCATGAGCAACCGTGTTCCTATAACAGTGAACGATCAGACCGTCGGTGCGGTAGCGATCTTTCAGGATCGCACCGAGGTTACGCGGATCGCCGAGGAGCTGACCGGGGTCAAAGCGTTCGTCGACGCGCTGCGGGTGCAGAGCCATGAATATATGAATAAGCTGCACACTATCGGCGGGCTGATTCAGCTGGGTAATAAAGAGAAGGCGCTGGCCTATTTATTCGAAATTTCCGAAGAAAAGGAAGAGCTGACCCGCTTCCTGAGCCAGAAGCTCAAGAATGACAGCGTTACCGGGCTGCTGCTCGGCAAGATCAGTCGGGGCAGTGAGCTCGGCATTCAGGTCGAAATCGACCGGCAGAGCCGTCTTGAGCATTTTCCGAGACTGCTGGATCATCATGATTTCGTCATTTTGTTAGGAAATTTGCTTGAGAATGCATTTGACGCCCTGCAGTCCGTATCGCGTACGGAGAAGCGAATCTTCGTCAGCATTGAACAGGACGACGAGGTGCTCTCGATCCTGGTGGAGGATAACGGCGCCGGCATCGATCCTGATATCCGCGACCAGATCTTCAAGCAGGGATTCACCACAAAGGGAGTAAGCGGTCGCGGCATCGGTCTGTATCTTATCGCCGGCATTGTGCAAAAAGGCGAAGGCACGATCCATGTCGATTCGGTTCCGGGTGAGGGGACCAGCTTTCTTATTTCATTCCCGATGAAGCCGCACAGCGAAGACACAGGAGCCCCATCGGAAAGCTCCGATTCATAAGAAACCAAATGATGATGATTGGAGGAAGGCGGGAGAACCCTATGACAAAGATATTTCAGGTGCTGTTAGTAGAAGATGACCTTATGGTACAGGAGGTGAACCGGCAGTTCGTGGAGCAGGTCGAGGGCTTCGCCGTAGCAGGGGTTGCCGGCACCGGCACGGAAGGCATGGAGCGCATCCGGGAGCTGAAGCCGGATCTTGTGATTATGGACATCTACATGCCCCAGCAGGACGGCATCGAGACACTGACGCAAATCCGGCAGGAGCAGCTCGCTGTGGATGTGATGGTCATCAGTGCGGCCAATGATCAAAAAACGATTCAGCGGATGCTTCAATACGGCGCCGTAGACTATATCATGAAACCGTTTAAATTTGAACGGGTCCGGCAAGCGCTGGAGCATTACCGCAGGATGAAGCTGGCGCTAGAGCATAGCGGCACGATTTCGCAAAGCGAGCTGGACCGCATGCTTCAACGGGGTAGTGACCGTCCTCCGGCTGCTTCGGAAGCAGCGTCGGCTGGCAAGCATGCCCCGGCCGCAGATGCCTGGCTGTCGGCAGCCGAGCTGCCCAAAGGGCTGCAGGCCGTCACGATGAAGCAAATCGTCCAATTTCTCGTGCAGCAGCCCAGCCCGCTCTCGGCGGAGGAAGTCGCGGAAGGGGTCGGCATTGCGCGGGTGACCGCCCGAAGATACCTAGAGTACCTGGAGAAGACCGGAAAGGTCCGTCTTGATCTGCAATACGGGGTCGGCCGCCCGGTCAATAAATATGTGCTGGCCTCCCGATAGAGGCGGTTCTCGGTTGCCGCAAGGCCGCCCCTATGGGACTGCCCGGGATGAATCAGACCTTCCTTGCTTTGAGCATCATATAGCTCCCAACAAACTCCTTCAGCCTGCCACCCTCGCTACGCACTCCCAGCTGCTTTCTTACCTCCGCCGGCCAGCCCAGCATATCCGCCTCGAGCTGATCCTGTACGTCCTTAGGGACGTTCATGCGGGCGCACCACGACTCGAAAGAAAAAGGTTTAACCGATTGTTGCAATTGCTCTAGCCGCAGCCCGGCCATTTCCGTCCGCCGAATCCACTCCGTCTTTTTCCAGGCGCGAAAATGACTAGGATCTCTCCGCTTTTCCACGTCGTTATACAGCGTGTCGAGCAAATCCGGCTCCAGAACCACGTTATCCATCAGAATAAAGCAACCGTGCGGTTTCAGCACGCGAGCGGCCTCCTCAACAAACCGGTCTGCATCGGGAAAATGGTGAGCGGCAATACGGCACGCCACCAGATCGAACGACTCATCCTCAAAAGGCAGATGCTCCGCATCACCCTGTACATAGGTTACGTTAACCGCACCTTTGCTGCGGATGAACGCCTCTGCTTCCCGCAGCATCTCCGGCGTCATATCCAGCGTCGTCACTTCCCGAACCGCCCCGGCCAATGCGAGCGCGCAATGCCCTCCTCCTGTAGCGATGTCCAGTGCGGATTGAGCCTGCTCCTCCTTGACCCAATCCCCCAGCAGAGTCAAATCATGACCTGATGCATGACGCGGACTGCTCACATACTTGGCCGCATTTGCTCCGAATTGCGCCTTCACCTGCTCCTTGATATCCATACCTAATCCCGCCTCTCCATTTAGTTTCATAAGATGAAACTCAGTTTTAAATAATGAGATTGATACTATAAAAATATCGCATTGGCTGTGGTTTGTAAAGATGTGGCGCAAGCCCAATTTTACTAGGAAGCCTTCTTATGTAATCTGCCTATCTATGGAAACACAAATGAACCCCACATAAGGGAGACCATGGCTTCGAAACGGGCTCAGCTGCTTCTTTTGTGGCGTGCCCCGAAATCTATAAATGGTATAGTCCATAAAAAAAACGCAGGCTCCAGAGCAACCCGCTCCCGCCTGCGTTCTTGTATACGAGGTTATTTCACCACATCGTACCCTTGATCTTCAATCGCTTCTTGAATAGCCGTTTCGTTCAGCTTCTTCTCATCAAAGGAAACGGTCACGGTTTTGTCCGGCAAGCTCACGCTGCCGTTAGCTCCAATCTCCTTTAATGCGCCTTCTATAGAGTTTACACAGTGGTTGCAGGACATTCCTTCCACCTTCAACGTAATGGTTTGCATTCTAATCACTCCTCTCGAATTGATTATAATATACCCCCGTAGGGTATGTCAATTACTGTTCCTTTATACCTTCCTTAAGACCAAAAAGACCAAAAGCACCAATATGGTCAAATGATTCACATTTCCTATTGTAAGCGATAACATAAGGCCTACAGAAACAAACTTCGAAAGGGAATGTAAACGGCTACAACGTTTCGTTAGGCGTTCAAAGCTCCGAAATAAGCCGCATCCCATTAATAATCATAACGGCGGGCTCCCGCATGAAAGAGGGGTATTTATGAGAATCAACTTTAAAAACCTGACCGTCCAAGTGCTGATTGCCATCGTCATCGGGATTTTGATCGGTCAACTGTTCCCGGCCTTCGGGGTTCAGCTCAAGGTGTTGGGCGATATATTCGTCAAGCTGATCAAAATGATCATCGCTCCCATCGTCTTCTTCACTATCGTCATCGGCTTTGCCAATATGGGCGATATGAAGAAAATCGGCCGCATCGGCGGTAAGGCCCTGATCTACTTTGAACTCGTAACGACGTTCGCGATGGCTATCGGGATTGCGGTTATGTACATTATCAAGCCCGGCTCCGGCATGGATATCAGCAACGTCGGCAAAAATGCGGCGGATGTAGCGAAATACGCCAAGCAAGCGGCGGAAACGCCTCACGGCTTTATGGATTTCGTCCTCAGCATCATTCCTGACAGCGCTGTCGGCGCCTTGGCCAAGGGGGAAATGCTGCCCGTTCTGTTCTTCTCCGTTCTGTTCGGCTTAGCCATGGCAGGATTGGGAGATAAAGTCAAACCGGTAACCGTTTTCTTCGAGAAAGTGAACGATATTTTCTTCCGGCTCGTCGGCATCATCATGCGGTTCTCTCCATTTGCCGCAGGTGGAGCCATGGCCTACACGATCGGCAAATTCGGTATCGGGTCCCTGTTCTCGCTAGGCAAAATGATGGGCTCCGTCTACATTACGATGTTCCTGTTCGTTGTTATTGTCCTTGGTACCATTGCCAAGCTGTACGGCTTCAGCATCTTTAACCTGCTGAAATTCATTAAAGAAGAGATTTTGCTCGTACTCGGCACTTCGTCGTCCGAATCTGCTCTTCCCCGCTTAATGCAGCGTCTCGAGAAATACGGCTGCTCCAAGTCCGTTGTCGGCCTTGTCGTTCCTACCGGTTATTCCTTTAATCTGGACGGAACCTCGATTTACTTGTCCATGGCGGCTTTGTTCATCGCTCAAGCTTATGGCGTCGAGCTGACCTGGGTTCAAATTTTGACCGTGCTGGGCATCCTGATGCTCACCTCCAAAGGCGCGGCAGGCGTTACCGGGTCCGGCTTCATCACACTCGCCGCAACCTTGTCCGCCGTTCCGGGGAATGTCATTCCTATCGAAGGCATGGCGCTGCTGCTCGGTGTCGACCGTTTCATGTCCGAAGCGCGTGCCATTACCAATCTGATCGGGAACAGTGTAGCGACCGTCGTTATTGCGAAGAGCGAAAAGCAGTTCGGTCTCGCGGAACCGTCCGTTACGCCTGAGAGCGGCGGCTTCACCGCTAGTGACAGCAAGCTTGCAGGAGCAACGGAAGCGTAAGCTGGACTTCTTCAACCCCTCAATTTCCTTCGGGACATTGGGGGGTTCTTTATTATCATAGCAAAATAACCCCATAAAGCAGGAAGAAGCCAGGCTCAGGTACTAGCCGGAAAGCAGCCGGAAGAGCATACCTGCCGAAGTACCAAAGCGATTTTTCAGACTATAAGGTTCTTGACAGAAGCAAGGAGAGGGGCTCTCCCCTCTCCATTCTGCTAGGAGCAATATTGCGCGTCATAAATATCGGCCTTGTATTCGGGATAATAGTAGAGATAATTGTCGGCCGCCGCTTTAGCTGAGGTGTAATCATCGTAGGGACCCAAGGTTCCGATCGGCGTTGTGCCGGACCAATTGACAAGATCAATGTCTACAAAATATTTGTATTGATTGCAGGTGCATCCGGGACATTGCCAGCGGCCGTCGGCAAAGGCCGGCACGGCCGACGTTGCAAACATGGTCAAAGCAAATAAAGCTGCTGCTATTCTTTTCAGTTTCATCATTTCACCCCCTTCCATTATTTAGTATAATTTCGCTAGGGTGTGAACATTCCTCCTCGTCATAATCATCAGATCATATCCTTCACCGACTGGAAATAAGTGTCCATTTCCGCTAGTCTTATAAGATACAAGCCTATTCAGGGGGGATTCGCATGCAACCGATATTGGAAGTAGATCACGTAACCGGAGGCTACAGCCGCCAGCAGCCTGTGCTGCATGATCTGAATTTCCGGGTGCAGCCCGGGGAAATGGTCGGGCTCATCGGCTTGAACGGCGCCGGCAAAAGCACGACGATCAAGCACATTCTTGGACTCATGCAGCCCCATCAAGGGGAAATTCGTCTAAAAGGAAAAACGCTGGCCGAATCGCAGGAGCAGTACCGCCAAACCTTCGCCTATGTTCCGGAAAGCCCGCTCTTATATGAAGAATTGACCGTTCAGGAGCATTTGGAGCTGACGGCCCGCGCCTACGGCGTAGACAAGGGCTCCTTCCAGAAGCGGATCAAGCCGCTCCTGGAGCAATTCCAAATGGACGCTTTGACCGGCCGCTTGGCCTCGCATTTATCCAAGGGCATGCGGCAAAAGGTGATGATCCTGTGCGCCTTCCTCGTAGAGCCGGAGCTGTACATCATCGACGAGCCGTTCCTCGGGCTCGATCCGCTCAGCATGAGGTCTCTGCTCGATTTGATGGTCACTGTCAAGCAGAGCGGAGCAGCCATCTTGATCAGCTCGCACATCTTGGCAACGATCGAACGGTACTGCGACGAATTTCTCGTCATGCATCAAGGCAAGCTCATCGTATCGGGGACGGTAGAGACGCTGCAGACGGCAGCGGGGATGCCATCTGCTCCGCTCGACGATGTATTCTGCAGCCTGGTGACAAGGGGCGTAAACCGCTGATGGATATGAAAGCCATGTACCAACGCCGTTCGGCCGAGTTTCTTAAAGAAATTCGTCCCTATGTTCATTACGCTTTACAAAGTCTGATCATGTCTGCCGTCGCCGCATTCCTGCTCTTTTCCATTGCATACCGGTTGTTTCTCGGATGGGTGACGCCGGCATTTCCGTGGGAGCTGCTGTGCGGAGCTGTCATGCTGCTGCCGCTTGCAGGCGGCAAAATACGCACCTATCTGCAGGATGCCGACATTCTGTTCCTGCTCCCTCATGAGCGCGGAATGAACGCTTATTTGAAGGCTGCGATGCAAAAGGCGCTTCTGCTTCAATCCGCCGCCGTCGTAGCAGCCTGGGGCCTCGTATGGCCTTTGTATGCCAAAATGACGGCGTCCGGCGGAGCCCGGTTCTTCCTGATTCTCGTGATCTGGCTGCTGTTCAAATGGGTCATTCTTTACGGCAAATGGGCCGAGCTGCAGCTTCAAGAGGCGGGCACAAGAAGATGGTTCGCGCTTCTGCGCTGGATAGGGACGGCGATATCGGCATACGGCATGATCACCTGGAAGCTGCCCCACGGCGTCATGGTCCTTGCGGCAGGCTCCATCGCCTACCTTGCTCTGCTTCGGGTGCCAAGCAAATATGTGGTTCATTGGATGCTGCTGATCGATTGGGAGAAACGGCACCGCACCGGCGTGTACCGCATATTGAACTGGTTCATCGACGTACCGCAGGTGCAAGGTAAAGCAAGAAATACCCGCATCCCGACATCCTGGCTGCAATTCATTCCTTTCCGGGCCTCTTCCTCGTATACGTATATGTATACGCTGATCTGGCTTCGCTCCGAGCTGCTTGGAATTACCTTCCGGCTTACGGTCTTGGGAATCGTCATTCTCGCTTCCCTGCGCAGCGAATGGGCTTCGATCGCGGCTTATCTCGCCTTTACGCTGTTCGGAGCGCTGCAGCTGGCCGATTTGAAGCGATATTACCGGGTGCATATATGGCATCGCATCTATCCTTTGCCGGACGGGCTTCTCCAGCGATCCGTCAGTTCTGTCCGCCGTACCCTTCATCTTGCCATGCTTCTGCTGCTGGCCATTCCGCTGTGCTGGACCCTGCGGACCCCGCTGGAGGCTCTAGCTTTGTTCCTGCTAACCGCAGCTGCGTCCTGGTTGTATCATCGGTACAAATAGAGCTTTGACAAAAATAGATGTTGTTTGCCGGCGTCTTATCGTATAATGTACCTGCAATAACGCGAGACAAGAAAGGAATGGAATTCATGCGACCTACTCCTGCTATAACGAGAGCCCCGCGCCCTCGCGGCAGATTCAAACAAAAAGCCATGTGGGGAGCCGGCATCCTCCTTCTGCTTCTGATCGCCTGTGTCGGTCTGTCCATCTATGTCGGGTGGAAGCTCACGCATCCTGTCCGCCAGCCGCTGAAGGAAACTCCGGAACAGTACGGCATGGCGTTCGAGCAGGTGCAATTTCCGAGCAGGACGCATGATGTCGATCTTAAGGGCTGGCTTCTGCCAAGTGAATCCTCCCCAGCCAAGCTGAACATCATCATGGCGCACGGCTATCGCAAGAACCGCCTGCAGACGGATGCCGAGGCGCTTAAGCTGTCCAAGACGCTTGTAGCGCAGGGTTACAACGTACTTATGTTCGATTTTCGCAATTCCGGTGAATCCGGAGGCGAACTGACAACCGTAGGCTATCTGGAGAAATACGACCTGCTTGGAGCTATAGATTGGATGAAGGCTAATCATCCGGAGCCTATAGCTTTGCACGGATTTTCCATGGGAGCCAGCACCGCGCTGCTCGCAGCAGCGGACGAGCCCGGCGTCGCCGGTGTGGTTGCAGATAGCCCGTTCAATCATTTGACCCGCTATCTGAAGGAGAATTTGCCGGTCTGGTCCCATTTGCCGAATATTCCGTTTACGCCGCTGATACTGGGCATTTTGCCGCAGCTTACCGGGATTGACCCCGATCAGGTGGACGGATTAAATGCGGTGGACCGAATTTACCCTAGGCCTATTTTGTTTATACATAGTCCCGATGATCATTCGGTTCCGTATCCAAACAGCGAAACGATGTGGGCCAAGCATCCGGACCGTTTTGAGCTGTGGAAGCCATCTGGTGCGGATCATGTAAAAAGCCATGCGGTTCACCCCGAGGAATATGAAGATAAAGTCCTGCAATTTTACAGCCGGCTTGAACAGCCGCAGCAGCAGTAATGCAGGCTAAATAAGAGAGAAGCTCCCCCGGATAGTCCATTTTCCGTAAATGGGAAAGCCGCGGGAGCTTTTTTGTCCGATCGAAGCTTATATTATCTTGACGGAGCGGCCGCGCTCGGAAGGGACGATTTGCAGAAGCCCCAGCTGCTCCAGCGAGGTCAAGGCTTCAAGCAGCTCCTTGCCTTCGAATTCGACCCCCTCGTAGACCAATAAATCGACCAGCTCCAGCATGGTAAGCTCATACCCCTTTTGGAGATGATTTTGTACGAGGGCTATCAGCTCCCTGGTCAGCAGCTTCTCCTGATTTGCCATGAACCGGGAACGAATCGCCGAAAGCTCGCTGTTGAACTTGTCACGGTAAGATGAAGCGATGTCCTTCTCCACCTCCTCCGGCACCTCCAGCCCCTTTTCACGAAGCACCTCGAAGATAGAATCGACATGCTCCGACGCCTCCTTCACAAACCGGTTGAGCGATTCCAGAATGTGTTCGTTGTAGGACCTTGTATCATGCCGCAGCGTAATCAGCTCCTCTTTCATTTTGCCGAACTCGTCCACCTTCTCGCTGATTTTGATGAGAGCCTCCTGAACCATCCGGTTTTGAGCAGAAGCCTCGTAGGCTTGAATATAGGAATATACCATGGCGACTACCGCCAGCAAGATCGTTGTGAACGCCGATCCCAAGGAAATCTGGTCTATCACCTCGCGTGAAGTATGGAACTTCCAAACTCCGACGGCAATCAGCAGGATTGTCATATCGACAATAACAAATCCGTACAGCAAATCCTTCTTGCTCATTCTGTCTGTTAACGACTGCAGCCGGTTCATTATTCCTCCCTCCCTTCCTCTAAAACTTTCCCTATCTCGTCCAGCCTCTGAACGGCTTCCTGCACACTCTCACAAATCGGCATCAGAAGCTCCAGCTTGGCTATTGCAAGCAGCTCCTTCATCAGCTCATCCTGTACAATAACAGCCACACCTCTGCAGTCCTTGCAGTAGGTTTGCACAAAATGAACAAGAACGCCCAGGCCCGTACTATCGATTAAAGCCAAGCCGGACAGGTCGATCATATACCCTTCGGCAGGCCTGACTGCGCGGCGCAGCCCTTCCTTCGCCCTGCTTTCGTACCCATAGGTCAGCTTGCCTGTCAACAAAATATAGAGATAGGCCCCGACCGGTCTGCTATGGTAATGGATAGGTATACCCTTGCCGCTCCCTTGGGGGTCGTACATGATGCTGCTCATAGGCATCACCTCCTTTTTTCCTTAATTGAATCGTCATCGTACCGTCCTCTTTCTGGTCAAACGTTAGCTGATCCGACCACCGCTTGGCGATCAGAAGCCCGCGGCCCCTTTCTTCCAGGAGCAGGTCCTCCATGCATAAGCTCTTTTTGCCATGAATAGCCTTAGCCGCCCCAGCTGCCGATTTATTCGTAATCGTAACGATAACTTCCCCTTCCTCCACCTCCATCCTAAGCCAAAGCGTGTTGTCCAAGCTCAAAGCATCCTCCCCGTTCATTTGCTGCCGTCCGGCGGCTTCGACCGCATTAATGACCAGCTCGTGCACAGCGCAGCACAGCCTGCGGTAGTGGGCAATACCCGTATACTTCATAAAGCTTTCTGACATTTCATCCGACATATCTATGAACCGTTGGCATGGGGTACCTTCCATTGTGATGAAAACCATTCCTGTCACTCCCTATCGATCGTTCTGAGATTGTCCATCCTTAAGATCCATCACTATGACGCATATATCGTCTGGCCTATAGGCTGTATTGCTTAACTCCGCCTCCAGCTGTGCCATAAAACAATCCGAGTCCGCTCGGCTGCAGTCCCGGAGCAGCTGCTCTATTCTCTCCGCCGTCACACTGGGTGAAGATCCAAATAGCTCGAACAAACCGTCGGTAAAAAGGACTATTCGGGCTTGCTCCCGATAAGTAAACACTCCTCTATCGAAGACGGCCGCAGGATCGATGCCAAGAGGCATCCCCCCGGATACCAGCTCCGAGATCCGCTCCCCGTCTTCCAGCATCATTCCGTACGGATGGCCTGCATTGACATACTCCACCCGTTTGCCCAGCGCATCCGCTCCCAGACAAATAGCCGTGCAGTAGAGGGCGTCCCCTTCCCTTTCTCCGGAACGAACCAGCTCACAAATTCGCGAATTCAGCCGGCTCATCATTGCCCTCGGGTCTTCGAGGCTCGGAAGCAGCGTCTGCAAGAAAGCGTGCATGTACATGCCGACCAGAGAGGCGGATACACCGTGGCCCATGACATCCATCAAGACGACCCGCGCTCCATGCTCCTGCTGCAGCGTCCACATGTACATATCCCCCGATACTTGCTCTGACGGAAGATGCAGTCCCTTGATCGCAATATATGGGGTTCGGACCGGCTTGGGCAGCACCGATTGCTGAATTCGCTTGGACAGCTCCATGTCGCTTCGCCTCTCCTGATCCATTCGCACTCGCTCAGCTGTGACCGTCTGCGGCAGCTCAGCGGGCGATCCTGCTCGCATCCAAACTCCGCTCAGACGATACAGCATAACAAAGCCTATCAACCCCCCACAACCGTATACCAAGGAGATGAAGAAACCATAGAAAAGAAGGGTCTGCAAAGACGGCGTCCCTGCCGGTTCGAGGAATAGCAGCAAGGGAAGAAAGAGCGGTATCCCCCATTGTGAAAATACGAAAATGAGCGTCAGCACAATGCCAACGCCGGTTACGCAGGCTATCAATTCTCTCCTTCTCTCCTTTCTATCAACGTTCTGCCTTTCTATCACCGTCTTGCATTACTAGAATATGAGACTCCATAGAGAATGGTCTCCATGAATGGACGGGTCATTTTGTCATACACAGACAAAAGGCCGTCCTCGGAGTCATAAGCTCCAAGAACGGCCTTGCCTGTTCTTCATGTCACTAGCTGTATATGATTTTTTGCCCGATGCGGGATGATTCATAAATATCCATAACAAGGCGGAACGCCTTGTACCCTTCGGGACCGTCAAGCCAGAAGTGCTTGCCTTGCAGTATATGCTCATAGAAATCGCGAATTTGGAACTGATGGCTGACGCCCCAATAAGCTTTTTCTCCCAGGTCGTTCTTGAGCGGCTCCGCGAGAACGGTCTGCTTGCCGTTTTGATCCAGGTACAGCGTATCTCCGCGCTGCGACAGGACGGCATTCTCGAAGATCAGCTCGACTTCGATAGGCGTACTCTTGCCGTATGCATTCGTTGCATAAAAGACGGCTTTTACATCGTTCTTGAATTGAATGAACGCATGAGCGGAGTCCTCCACCTCGATGACACCCTCGAGCGAATCGTTGGAAATGCTGCCCTTGACGGTGGCGATGTCCCCGCCTAACCATTGGAGCAGATCCAGCGTATGAATCGCCTGGTTGATCAGTACGCCTCCGCCTTCGGTAGCCCATTTGCCCTTCCATTCCGTTTCGTAATAAGCAGGTCCGCGGGACCAGGTGACGATGCCCTTCATGCACAGCAGCTTGCCGAATTCCCCGGACTGAACCGCCTGCTTCATACGCTTGGACGATGGATTGTAACGATTTTGGAAAATAACGCCCAACTGAACATCCGTATGCTCTTTGGCGGCGTCCAGCATCGTTTGGGCGGAAGCCTTATTCTCCGCCATCGGCTTCTCCGTCAGTACATGCTTGCCTGCCTTCAATGCGTCGACTGTCATGGGAGCATGCAGATAGTGGCCTGTACAAATATGAACCACTTGGATATCATCGCGCTTCAGCATTTCCTTGTAGTCGGTGTAATAATCGCATCCGTATGCTGCCGCCGCTTTTTGCGCCAAGCTTTCGTTGACGTCCACAACGGCCTTTAATTGTGCCAGCCCGAGGCCTGCGATAGCCTTCAAATGGACGCTCGAAATAGAACCGCACCCGATAATGGCTGTTCCCAATGATTTCACGTTTTCACCTGATTTCTTATAGGTTGCGCGCCGAATGGTAACACGCTTTCATTTCTATTTTATAATGAGCTATAATAAAAACAAATTCCTTGCATGAATTGCCGTATTTATTGCTTTTTTTGACTTTTTGTCTGGAGGTGCACATCCATGCGTATTTCCCATCAAATAGAAGGAATTCATTACGCTCACAGGCGAACGGAGCATCCCCTGAAAATGGATTTCCATCTTCACGACCGCTTTGAAATCTACTTCTTTATCCGCGGCGATGTCCATTATTTTATCGAGAAAAAGGTGTATCCGTTAGCCTACGGCGATCTGTTGGTCATGAACAACCGGGAGCTGCATAAAGCGACATTTCAGTCGGATGCCCCCTACGAGAATATTGTCATTCATTTTGATCCCGAAACCGTTCGGCAGCTCAATTCATCGTTTTCCCTGGATCTGCTGAACTGCTTTACGAACCGTCCCCTGGGAGAACAAAATAAAATCCAGCTGCTCCCCCATCAATTGGAGGAGCTGGTCGCTTTGTATCAAAAGATCGATTCCTTGTCCGGCGACCCGTCCGACGGATCGGATATCCTGCTCTCCGCTTATACGATAGAGCTGCTCGTGCTGCTTAACCGCGCCTTTATGCACAATCTGTCTCCGATCCCGTCGTCCATCGTTCCGGAGAAGCTGGCTCCTGTGCTTGATTATATCGATCATCATCTGGATCACGATCTATCGTTGGAGGCACTCGAACAGCAATTCTTCATGAACCGCTATTATTTGAGCCGGTTATTTCGCCGTAGTATCGGAAGCACCATCCATGAGTATATTTTGCTGAAGCGGATCGCACAGGCCAAGAAGCTGCTAAATGAGGGGCATAATGTGACTGATGCCTGCCAGCTGTCAGGATTTAATGACTATTCCAATTTTATTCGCATGTTCAAGCGGATCGTCGGTGTCCCGCCAGGACGGTACCGGAAACAAGGGTAATCGGGTCGGAAAGTCTCCCATAGCCATCAGTTGGACTTCCCTATTGACGAGATTTACGCTGCATAGTAAGATGGTCCGAGACAATTTATTCCGATGTCATTACTCTATATTTTCACAAAAGGACGCTGCTTACATTGAATCTGAAAATTATCGCTATTTGCTTTTATTTAATGCTGATTTACTGGCTTTCCCAACAAATCCCGAGCATCAAAATGATTTTTTATCCTACGCTGGGCGCCTTCTCTTATTTGTTTATTACCCGGGCCTTCTCGTTCAAGGATTTCGGCAAAATGATTGCCGGGGCCTGTACAGCATCTTTAGTCAGCTCCGCCCTCTATCTGTCGCATACAGGCATGATTTCCTTTTTGGCGGCTACGCTGCTGACGATTATCTTGATCCAAAAGTTCAAGCTCAATGCACCGCCGGTGCTGGCCATCGCGCTCGTCCCCTATTTTGCCCAGCCGGACCACCTGTGGACGCTGCCTCTTGCCGTGCTGGTTTCCTTGAGCGGCTTGCTGCTGCTGCTCTCCCTCACACAGCTTATAGAAATAGCTGCCGTGAAAAAGGAGCTTCCCTGGGGGAAAAGAAAAAGCAGCTCTGTTGATGCAAGCAGCTGATGCTTCAACCCTACATAACATTCCCTGCCTGATAAAGCCCGTGCTTTATCAGGCTTTTTTGCGTTCTTCGGACCGCCAAGCCAAGAGCATGATGCATCAAATTGGAAATTCGGGAAATAGTAAGCATACATCTTTTATAAAAGAGGTACCTATGGGAATGCTCAAAAAGTGGATGTCTCTTTGGCGGCATAGTAAGCCGAAAGCAGCAGGAAATGAGCAAAGCATCGGACAGGGGCAGGACGCCTCCTTGCTCTCCCCGCAGTTGGAGGTTAATCTTCAGGCGATCCGTTCCCGGCTCGGAGCAAGCTCCGACATCATCATTCGCCAGCTCTCGAATCAGGATCAGCATCGGTATGCTCTCATTTATGTCGACGGACTGGTGGACACGCCAACCGTCAATCAGCTGATTGCCGAAATTTCCAAGCTGTCCGAGCTTACAACCACTCCCGATGACACCAACGGGTTCTATTCCTTTCTTCAGCAGCAGGCCATTTCTGTCGGCGGGGTGAAGGAAGCCTATAAGCTGGAGGAAATCTATCAGGCGCTATTCAACGGCATGACCGTTATTTTATTGAACGGCTGCAGCACGGCCCTGACTGCAGACACCGTAGGCGGCAATATGCGCGGCGTAGAGGAGCCCAGCTCTCAGACCGTGATTCGCGGGCCGAAGGAAGGCTTCACGGAAAATTTGCGGATCAACACCTCTCTGATACGGCGCAAAATCAAGTCGCCCGATCTTCGTATCGAGCTAAAGATCATAGGAACGAGAACTCAGACGAATGTAGCCGTCATTTATTTGATGGGTGTGGCGGATAGCCAGGTCGTTGCGGAAGTCCACCGTCGGTTGGATACCATCCATACCGACAGCATACTGGAAAGCGGATATATTGAGGAATTCATTGAGGATTCCCCCTTCTCGACGTTTCCGACGATTATGAACACCGAGCGTCCCGATGCGGCTGCGGCGGGGATATTGGAAGGGCAAGTTATCATTGTTGTTGAAGGGACGCCCTTTGTCCTGCTCGCCCCGGTGACCTTCTTTAAATTTTTTCAATCCAGCGAGGATTATTACCAGAGATACGATATTGCTTCGTTCTTAAGACTGATCCGCTTCGGCTCGTTTCTCATTTCCATGCTACTTCCTTCACTCTACATCGCAATCACGACCTTTCACCAGGAAATGCTGCCAACCACGCTCCTGATAGGCCTAGCCGCCCAACGGGAGGGCGTGCCGTTCCCTGCACTGCTAGAGGCGCTGCTGATGGAGCTGACCTTCGAAGTGCTCCGCGAGGCAGGCGTCCGAATGCCGCGTGTCATCGGCCCGGCCATTTCGATCGTAGGGGCGCTGGTTCTGGGACAGGCTGCCGTACAAGCCGGACTCGTCTCCGGCGCGATGGTCATTGTCGTATCGTTTACGGCCATTTCCAACTTTGTCATCCCGGCTATTAACATGGCTATAGCCGCACGGCTGATCCGCTTCTCGCTCATGCTCCTCGGGGCAACCCTCGGGCTGTTCGGCATTATGTCCGGCCTAATGGTGCTGCTCATTCACACGGCAAGCATACGCTCCTTCGGGGTACCGTACTTGATGCCTCTTGCCCCGCTGGTAAAGCGAAATTTAAAGGATGTATTCATTCGTATGCCATGGTGGAAAATGAACACTCGGCCGGGATTCATCTCTGCAGACGCTGTCCGGGAAGGAAACGATCAAAAACCGTCGCCGCCCAAGCCAACGTCCAAACCATAAAGGAAGTGGGAGGAGGACTCATGATTCAAAAAATATCATCCTTTCAAGCCATCCTGCTGGTTATGAGTTCTATTATCCCTACAGCCATATTGACGGTTCCGAGCATCGTCGTTCAAGCATCCGGCCAGGATGCATGGATCTCACTCGCCTTGGCCACCGCTATTGGAATAGGTGTTGCCTATATGACCGGTCAGATTTGCAGACAAACCCCGTCCTCGTCCGTGTCGTTTGTAGACTGGCTCTCCCTTCGCCTTGGCACCTGGGCAGGGACCGGGACCGGCTTCCTGCTGGGCTATTATTACTTTATCGCGACCTTAATCATTACTCGGGAATTCGTGAATTTTTTGGCGGAAAATGTGCTTACCAGAACGCCGGTCTTCGTCCTGCTCCTCGTTACTATAGCCGTTGCCATGTACGCCGTAAGCTGCGGAATTGAAGTGATTGCAAGGATCAATATCATCGTCTTCATGATGTCCGTTGTCGTTCTGTTTATCACCACCATCCTGGTGCTCAAGGACATTCATCCCGAGTTTCTGCTTCCCGTTTGGGAGCATCCGATTTCTACGATAGTGCAAGGCGGCTTCATTCCGTCCAGCTGGCTGTCCGAGGTATCCGTCCTGCTGATCCTTGCGCCTTTTCTGAACCGGTCTGCCGAAGCGGGAAGAATCGGATCATGGGGGATCATTCTTACAGGCATTGAGCTGGGACTGATTGTCGTCTCAGCCGTCACCTTATTCGGACCTCGCCTGGTTTCGCTGATGTCCTATCCTACTTTTAATGTAATCAGCATCATCCGGCTGGGGAGCTTTCTGGAGCGGATCGATATTTTGTTTATTTCCATATGGATTTGTCTGATGTATGTAAAAATATCCATTTTTATGTTTTGCGCCCTTCACTGCTTTATCCGGACGTTCCGCGTTCGTAACGAGAAGCCCTTTTCTTTTGCCCTTGCTTTATTTGCGCTGCTCAGCACGTATTATTTTTGGCCGAGGTCATCGGACTTCATCCACTTTACCATGTACCCGTTAACCCCTTTTATTTTGACGTTCAATGTCCTGCTCCCGCTCCTGATCTGGCTTGCTCTAAGCCTCATCAAGCCTAAAGCTATGGAAGGAGGTAAGCTCCCGTGAAAGCTTGCACCTTATGCTGTCTTCTCGCTTTGTTATGCATCCCTCTAACCGGCTGCTGGAACCGGACCGAGCTGAACGAGCTCTCCATAACCTCAGCCACCAGCATGGACAAGGAGGGGGAAGATTGGATCATATCCTACCAGGTGGTCATCCCTTCGGCCATATCGTCTGCCAGCGGCATTACCGGAGGCGGAAGCAGTCAATCGCCCGTATCCGTCTTCTCTACCCGCGGCCGCACGATTCGGGAAGCAGTAAGTCAGAGTACGACGGAAACTCCGAGGCAAATCTTTTTTGCGCACAATAATATTCTCATCCTCAGCGAGGAGGTAGCCCGTCACGGCATCAGCGAAATTCTCGACCTGCATTACCGTAATCCCGACGCCCGCGAAACGGTGAGCATGCTGATTGCAAGAGGGAAGGCGCGCACCATTCTCGAACAACTGAGCCATCTGGAAAAAATCCCGGGCCAGAGCATACGCCAAACGATGTTAAACGAAAGCCGAAATGGCTCTATGCTGCCGGGAGTGATGATGTACGAGCTCGCCATGTCTATGACAAGCGACGCGAAGAGCGGGATCATCCCGGAAATTCTGCTAAGCGGAGGTAAGGGTGAAACCTCTATGGATTCTTTGAAGAAATCAACGTATCTCTCCAAAGTCAGATTGGGTGATCTGGCCGTCATGAAGGGAGATAAGCTGACAGGCTGGATACCACAGGGGCAGGGGCTTGGGGTATCGTTCATTATAAATAAAGTAAAATCAACCACTCTCTCCTTCTCCTGCATGCCGTCAGGGCAAAAAAAGTATAATTCCTCCTTCCGGTTGCTGTCGTCCAAGACCAAGCTGCGTCCCCGCATGGCAAACGGGCATTACATCATGGAGGTAGATATTAAAAGCAAAGGCCATTTGCTTGAAACCGAGTGTAATCTGGACCTGTCTGATCCCAAGGTGGTCAAGGAGCTTGAGAAGCAGCTGCAAAAGGAGGTTACGCAACTGGTGAATGCCTCTTGGCAAACCGTGCGCAAGCTCCGGGTTGACATTCTGGGCTTTGCGGATATCATTCATCGAACCTACCCTAAGGAATGGAAACGGATGAAAGATGATTGGGAATCCGAATTCGTCCAAATCGAGCTTAAGCCTTCCGTGCACATTTCAATGGACAGAGTGGGGCTCAGCAACAAATCATTCAAGAATTTGAACAAGGATAAGGAAGAATGATAGATGCTTGTAACGGGATGGCTTGCATTCTACGCTGCGGTTCTATTCCTCGGTATCCGCTCTATGCTCAAGCAAGGTTCTGCCCGGGAGCTTTTCTTGTATGCGGGTCTCATCGGATGGTGTGCTTATTTAACCCTCAGTAAGCTGTTCGACTGGCCGCAGCTGTCGGTTATCGCCCCCGTCCAAATCCTGTTTTTACCGGTAGGCAAATGGATAGAACATGTAATGGGAGGCCCGACGACCTGATGACCATGAACACGGTACGCATATCCACCAACCAAATCGCTTACATGATCATCCTGTTCGAAATCGGCAGTACACCTTTGTTTTTCCTGGGGAGCAAGGCCAAACAGGACGCATGGCTGGCCATGGCATTCGCTGCGGTCTTCGGGCTTCTGCTTTTACAGCTCTTTATTGCGATCCAGCGCAAGGAGCCCGGGCTCAATCTGACTCAAATGCTGGTCCTCCATTACGGCCGCACCATCGGTACGATTCTCGGATTGCTGTACGTTCTCTACTTCAGCTATGAATCGATGCGCAATGTCCGGGATTTCGGGGAGTTTATGTCCATGTCGCTGCTGACGAGAACCCCGATGATTGTAACCATGATGACTGTTCTGATTATAGGGGCTTATGGCGTATACAAGGGGATAGAGGTCATCTTTCGCATCTCTGAAATTTTATTGCCCTTGGTTGTTTTGAGCTATGCCTTTCTGCTATTTCTCTTGCTTGTCGCCAATATCGTTCATTTCGAGAAGCTTGCTCCCATCATGGAGAATGGGCCCCTGCCTATTCTCAAGGCCGCATTCCCTGACATCGTCTCGTTTCCGTTCGGACAGACGGTTGTCTTTTTGATGCTATGGTCATCAAACAGCGAGCAAACCGTTCCTCTTAAGCCCTACACGGCCGCTTATGCCGCCGTTGCCTTGTTTCTGATTTTCATGAATGCAATCATTATAGCCATTCTGGGTTCAAGCCTTGCAGCTATGAGCTCTCTGCCCTTTCTGCAGGCTGTGCAGCTGATCTCCATCGCGCGTGTTTTTGAGCGGCTGGATGTTTTTGTATCGCTCCTAATCTATATCGGCCTGTTTATGAAGATGATCCTCTTCTATTTATGCGCGGTGATTAGTCTGGCCAGCATGACCTCTATCGCCTACCAGCGATGGGTGTGGCCGGTTGGGCTGCTCATTTTAATCGCAGCCTTTTTGGAGCCTAACTATACGTATCACATTTCAATAGGCTTTCATGTAAGTCTCAAGCTGTTCCCGATTTTTCAAATCCTCATCCCGGTCATCCTCTATGCAACTATGATGTTCAAGAAAAGAAGAAGACTAGCATCCGGCTTGCCTTAGGGCAAGCCGAGCATTTTTCCGCTATACAGATTTACCCAACAACCTGGTCTTACCCCTCCCGAATGTTTGAGCTATTCCATTGTATATCCCTCTTTTCCGACTAATCTCCGGTACACTATTATTTATTGGCAACGCGGCATAGATATAGGAACAGGGGGTATGAACGACCGGAATGACAGAGTATACTGTGGGAGGTTATTCGCATGGCCATAAAACCGCCTCTATTGCTGCCCGGAGACACTGTTGGAGTCGTAAGTCTAGGTAGCCCGCTTCCTGCCGCCGATATCAACAATGCGGTAGCGATATTGAGAACTATGGGGTTCGAGGTTGTTCTCGGCAATTATGTCTACGCCGATAACGGATTTTTGTCGGGGACCGATGAGCAACGGGCATTCGATCTGATGAATATGTTCGCCGATTCCAAGGTACGGTTGATATTGCCTGTCCGAGGGGGCGTAGGCATCGCGGGAATACTGCCTTATCTGGATTACCGCTTTATCGCCTCGAATCCGAAAATTTTGTCCGGATACAGCGATGTCACCGTACTGTTGAATGCATTGTATCAATTCAGCAATTTGATTACGTTCTCCAGTTTAATGCTGCTTAACTTTCGAACGGACACGCCGCCTTACAATTTCGATCAATTTTTCGGCTTGATCTCATCTACGGCCTACCCCAAGACGATTCAAAATCCTCAGGGAATACCGATGGTGTCCAAAGTACCCGGCAACGTAACGGGACCGATCGTAGGCGGTAACCTTACCTCCCTCGTAGACACGCTCGGCACCCCTTATGAAATCGATACCCGCGGATGTATCTTGTTCCTTGAAGAGACGCACGAGCAAATCAACCGGGTATACCGGATGATCAATCATTTGAAGCTGGCCGGCAAATTCGCCGATTGCATCGGCATCGTTATGGGGGAATGCACCAATTGCGAGGCTTCCTACGGCAAAACTTACGACGATCTCATCAATGAGGTCATCGTCCCGCTCGGAAAACCGCTGCTTACCCGTCTCTCCGCAGCCCATGGCATCTACAAGGCCGCCGTGCCGATCGGCGCAACCGTCAATCTTGATACCGTCAATACTGCATTAACCATAACGGAGCCTACGGTAAGCGCTCGTTAGAGCTGTCGTAGGATATTTTACGAGCTTCTTAGAAGCCATCCGCCTGCTCTCCGGCAAATAGGGCTTCACCTGCCTTCAGCCGGCTTAGACTCGCAGCTCTGCGCGTTAAAGCCGGACTTTGGCATGCTCCCGCCGCTTTTCACCCCACTTTCACAGCCCCCTTCTTTTGGTAGGCTTGCTTCGATCTTTTCTTGATAAGGTACTATAAAAAGTTAGTACTCTTCTTTTGCATGCGCTGCGTATACAATACAAGTATCAATTAGCACCAGGTATTAAGAGCCAGTCCAACAAAAGAGGAGTCGATCACGATGCCTATCCTTATTGCAATCCTGAAGATGATATTCCGCCTATGCTTTAAATTGAAAATATTCGGCCTGGAGAAGCTCGACTTCAGCCGGCCGACCATCCTTATGCCGAACCATGTATCGCTTCTGGACGCGGTCCTGCTGGCCGCATATTTGCCGGATGAAGCTGCATTTGTGGTCAACACCAAGATCGCCAAACGGTTCCGGCTAGCCCTCAAGCTTCGCAGGCATATTACCGTAGACCCTTTAAATCCGTACTCCGTCAGAACTATGGTTAAGACAGTACAAAGCGGCGTGCCGCTCGTGCTTTTTCCCGAAGGACGCATCACTACAACCGGCGGATTGATGAAAATTTATACCGGCATTGCCTATATAGCATTAAAAACAGGCGCGCGCCTCGTTCCGATCGCGATTAACGGCGCTGAGCGCTCCAAGCTGTCTTATATCGGCAGCAAAATAAAAACCGTATGGTTTCCGGAAATCAGCATTCAAATCGGCGATGCCTTCGCCATCGAAGCTCAGCCGAACCAGTCCATGAAAAGGCAAAAGGAGCAAGCGGCCGATACGATTATGCTGGCGCTTCAAGAGCTGTTAACGCAGAGCAGGCTGAAGCCGAATATCAACTTGTTCGACGAGCTGGTCTATCAGGCCTCTCTCCATGGAAAGCAGCGAATCATCTGCGAGGATCTTACGCAGCGCCTCACGTACAGCAAGCTGATCACGGCCTCACACATCTTTGCCCGCAAGCTGGAGCCTGCCCTGGCATCCCAGCCTACGGCCGGCGTGCTGCTTCCGAATTCGATCGGTCATGCGATCGCTCTATTCGCCCTGTTTCGGCTTGGAATTACCCCGGCCATGATGAATTTCTCATCCGGACAGCAAAGCCTTCTCGATGCATGTGAGACTGCAGGCTTCAAGACGATCCTTACCTCTCGCCAATTTATCGCAGCCGCCAAGCTGGAAGCGACCGCCGCGGCGCTGGCCGAACGGTGCCGCCTCCTCTACCTTGAGGATGTCAAAGCATCCGTCGGGCTGACCGATAAGCTTGCGGGTCTGTTGGATCGCTGGACCGGGCGAAAAGCCGCTCAAGGGGTGCGAGAGGTCATCCTGTTCACCTCAGGCAGCGAGAGCAAGCCCAAGGGCGTCGTTCTCGGACACGAGCAGCTGTATGCCAACATTCATCAGGCCAAAGCCGTCTTTGATTTCAACTCATCGGATATGTTGTTCAATGCGATGCCGATGTTTCACAGCTTTGGCCTTACCGTAGGGACTTTGCTGCCGCTGCTTACCGGCGTGCCGGTCATTCTATACCCGAGTCCCCTGCATTACCGTGTTATTCCGGAAATCGTATACGACCGCAAGGCGACGATCCTGTTCGGAACCTCCACCTTTTTGGCCGGTTACGGCCGGGCTGCACATCCGTATGATTTTCATACCCTGCGCTACGTCGTAGCCGGGGCGGAGAAGCTGAAGGAGGAAGTAAGGGAGATGTGGGGCCGCAAATTCGGCATCCGGATCCTGGAAGGCTACGGCACGACCGAGGCGTCGCCGGTCATTTCGATCAATTGCCCTCTCGCCTATAAGGAGGGAACGGTGGGCCGGATTCTGCCGGGCTTGCGCTGTAAGGTCGAGCCCGTACCCGGAATTGAAACGGGAGGCAGCCTTCATATTCAAGGACCTAATGTTATGAAGGGCTATTTGATTCACGGCAAAGGCTTTGTCCCCTGCCCGGAATGGTATGACTGCGGCGATATTGTGGAGCTGGACGCACAAGGCTTCGTAACGATACAAGCCAGATTGAAGCGATTCGCCAAAATCGGCGGAGAGATGGTCTCTCTCCAACAGGTGGAGGAGCTGGCCGCTGCATGCTTCGACGATCCGGCGCTGTCTCTTGCAGCGATAAGCGCGCCTGATGGACGCAAGGGCGAACGGATCGTGCTGTTCGTGACGAAGCCGGGCTGCAGCCTTCAGCAGCTGAAGACCTATATGGCGTCCAAAGGCTCTTCTCCGCTGCTGTGCCCGTCGCGTATGGAAACGATAGATAAGCTCCCGCTGCTCGGCAGCGGCAAAACCGACTACGTAAACTTAACCAAGCAATTCAATGCTTCTCTACACAAAGGAGTGGAATCCCATGAATCCCAGCCTGCCAATGACCAAGGAACCGGCAGCGAAGCTAACCCGGCCTAAAGCCTTAAATGCGCTGTACGTCACCCAGTTTTTATCAGCCTTCGCCGATAATATGTCTCTGCTCGTAATATCCGGGCTGCTGACTCATAACGGCTTTTCCGCCGAATCACTGGCCTTGGTGAGTATGGCCTTCTTTCTCCCTTACATTCTGCTTGCTCCCTTCGTCGGGCCCTTTGCGGATAAATATCCTAAGGCTATGGTTCTTGTGGCCGGCAATGCCCTTAAGCTGCTCGGCATTGCCCTGCTCCTCATAGTAGATTCCTCCAGCATCGTGATGCTTATGCTATGTTATTTTACCGTCGGCATCGGAGCCGTCGTCTATTCACCCGCCAAGTACGGGATTCTGCCTGAGCTTACTGCCAATGAGCAGGAGCTGTTCAAGGCGAACTCCCGAATTGAAGCCTATACCATTCTGGCCATTCTCACAGGGATCGGCGGAGGCGGAGCCATCGTTGCCGCCGCCCCATCCATCGTATCGGCTCTGGTGTGTGCCGGTCTGTACGCCATATCGCTGTGCATGACGTTCCGGATCCCCAGAATTCAAGGGGACTCGACGATTCAATATTCTCAAGAAGCATTGCGGTTTTACAAAAGCGCTGCGCAATTGTTCCGCAACCCGGTGACGCAATTTTCCCTTATCGGGACAGGAGCCTTCTGGATGAGCTCCGCTGTTCTCCGGACTGCTGTCTTAGCCTGGATTCCAATCTCGCTGGGCTTTCGCTCCGATGACGCTCAAGTATCCCTAATCCTTGCCACGACATCCATAGGCATCATTGCCGGTGCTTTCCTGGCGCCCAAGCTCGTTCAGCTCAAGCAATTTTTCAGGTCCGTTCATTTCGGCTATATTATGGCGGCGCTGATCTTCGTGTTCCCCTGGATTCACAGCACTCCGGTTGCCATCGTTTTACTGCTGGCCGTAGGCTGTATGGGAGGCATCTTTATCGTCCCCATGAATACGGTACTCCAAGAGGAGGGCTTGCGCATCACCGGAGCCGGGAAAACGATAGCCGTACAAAACCTGGTGGAGAACAGCTTGATGCTGGCCGGGTCCGGTTTGTACTATGTCGCCGTCGATCTGGGGCTATCCATCTCTGGTGCCATCGCACTTCAAGGCGGCATCCTGCTTCTCTTCCTTTTGTTGTTAAGCTTCCGAATGCGGAAGCTCGGAGCCTGATACGTTCCTTCGTTCCCCCTTTCGCCATATTGGCGGAAGGGAGTTTGTTTTTTGAACCTAATAGGCTTGCAAATTGAAAAACACTCCTTCAAGGTATACCCCTCCTCCGTATATAACGTAGCTCCCAAAAAAGCAGGTTTCTCAATCAGCCTGGATTTATCAAGAAATGAGGCTACATCCCGACATTCTCCTTATCAGCGAATTTTTTTATTATGCGCCCATTGACATACCCCATGGGGGTATATTATAGTGTATGTATCAGCAACAGGTTGGCATAATAAAAAATGACATTTTATGATGTGTTCAAGGAGAGGATAAATATGAAGCAAACTATTTTACAAGTTGAAGGAATGTCCTGCGGGCATTGCGTGGGGTCGATAGAAGGCGCGTTAAAGGAGATCGGCGTACAAGGAAAGGTCGATTTGGCATCCAAATCCGTTTCGATACAATATGAAGAAACGAGCGTGACCCTTGCTTCCATTAAAGATGCTATTGAAGCTCAAGGCTACGACGTGAAATAATTCGGCACTGCCCGGCAAAAATGATGATAGCCTATTTTTTTTCATCAAAATATACCCCCTAAGGGTATATAATAAAGGAGTTGGACTCTATGCAACAACAGCAAGAGCAGCATCAATCCACTTTACAAATATCCGGTATGACCTGTGCGGCCTGTGCTAACCGGATCGAAAAGGGCTTGAAGAAAATGGACGGCGTAGCCGATGCGAATGTCAATTTCGCTCTGGAAAGAGCCTCGGTTACTTTCGATCCCAATAAAGTCAACCTCAACAGCCTGGAACAAAAAATTCAAGCCTTGGGCTACGATACCGTGAAGGATTCGGTTGATTTCGACCTGAGCGGAATGACCTGTGCCGCTTGTGCGAACAAAATCGAAAAGGTCCTGAATAAGCTTCCCGGCGTCAGCTCGGCCACGGTGAATTTCGCTCTCGAAACGGCTCATGTACAATATTCCGCAGCTGAAGTGACCATCGAAGACATGATCAATCGGGTAAAAAAGATCGGGTACGAGGCGCGCGTCAAGCAGGATAGCAGCGGCGAGGATTCGGATCACAAACAAAAAGAAATAACGGCTCAAAAAAGAAAGCTATGGGTTTCCGCTATCCTTTCGGTGCCTCTTCTATGGGCCATGGTGAGCCATTTCTCCTTCACCTCCTGGATTTACCTGCCCGATTTCCTGATGAACCCTTGGGTTCAGTTGGCCCTGGCTACCCCTGTGCAATTCATCATCGGTAGCCAGTTTTATGTCGGAGCCTATAAGGCTCTCCGCAATAAAAGCGCGAATATGGACGTTCTGGTCGCACTGGGAACCTCTGCCGCTTATTTCTACAGTCTTTATTTGACGGTTCAATGGGCTCTGGGCACCAGCGGCCACCATGCTCCGGAAATGTACTATGAAACAAGTGCGATCCTGATCACGCTCATTTTGCTGGGCAAATTGTTCGAGGTACTCGCCAAAGGCCGCACTTCCGAAGCGATTAAAAAGCTCATGGGCCTCCAGGCCAAAACCGCGCTTGTCATAAGGGACGGCCGTGAAGTTAGCATTCCGGTTGAAGAGGTCATTGCCGGCGATATTGTTCTGGTGAAACCCGGTGAGAAAATCCCTGTGGACGGCGAGGTGCTGGATGGTATCTCCTCCGTGGATGAATCGATGCTGACCGGTGAAAGTCTTCCTGTCGAGAAAAAAGCCGGGGATTCTGTGATTGGCGCTACGGTAAACAAAAACGGCAGCTTGAAGATTCAAGCAACCAAGGTAGGGAAAGAAACCGCTCTTGCCCAGATCATCAAGGTCGTGGAAGACGCCCAGGGCTCCAAAGCCCCTATTCAACGAGTTGCGGACCGCATTTCCGGCATTTTTGTTCCTATCGTGGTAGGTATTGCTATTGTCGTATTTCTGGTTTGGTACTTCGCCGTAGTTCCTGGTGATTTTGCCAGCGCTTTGGAAAAAGCGATCGCCGTTCTCGTTATCGCCTGCCCATGTGCCCTCGGCCTGGCCACTCCGACCTCCATTATGGCAGGCTCCGGCCGCGCAGCGGAATTCGGTATCCTCTTTAAAGGCGGAGAGCATCTGGAATCGATGCACAACATTCAGACGATTGTGCTCGACAAAACCGGCACAGTGACCAAAGGGAAACCAGCATTGACCGACGTTCGGATTGTCGGGATGGATGAACGCGAAGCGCTTCAGCTTGTCGGCTCTGCCGAAAAGCAATCCGAGCATCCGTTAGCGGAAGCTATCGTGGAAGGCATCCGAGAGAAAGGATTGGAGCTGTTTGAGCCTGAACAGTTCGAGGCGATACCCGGCTACGGTATCCGTGCCATAGTGACCGGCAAAGAAATCCTAGTCGGCACCCGCAAGCTTCTGGAACGCGAAGGCGTCTCCTATGCCGAAGCTCTTAAAGAGATGGAACAGCTCGAGGCCGAGGGCAAAACAGCGATGCTGATCGCCATTGACGGACGATTCGCAGGGATGGTTGCCGTCGCCGATACGATCAAGGAAACATCCCGCGAAGCGATTTCGCGGCTGAAGCAAATGGGAATCGAGGTTATCATGATTACCGGTGATAACGAGCGGACCGCCCGCGCCATTGCCGATCAGGTCGGCATCAGCCGCGTGCTGGCGGAAGTGCTGCCTGAAGGCAAAGCGGACGAAGTGAAAAAGCTGCAGGCCGAAGGTAAAAAAGTCGCTATGGTCGGCGACGGCATTAACGATGCGCCGGCGCTGGCTACAGCGGATGTCGGAATCGCCATCGGAACCGGAACGGATATCGCAATGGAAGCCGCCGACGTCACTTTGATGCGCGGCGAGCTTACGAGCATCCCGGATGCGATGGTGATGAGCAAAAAAACAATGGCTAACATTAAGCAAAACCTGTTCTGGGCACTGGCCTATAACTCGCTTGGCATTCCTATCGCGGCCATTGGTCTGCTTGCCCCATGGGTTGCAGGAGCCGCCATGGCGCTCAGCTCCGTATCGGTTGTACTCAATGCGCTGCGGCTGCAGCGGGTTAAGCTGTAAATCGCTTCACGAAACTCGGCCGATGCTTTCGAAGTAGTTTCGCTTCGCGAAACCTAGCTTATGCTTTCGAAGTCAGTTTCGCATCACGAAACTCTGAGGAGGTTCCCCAATGAAAACCAGTAAATTTGCTGTATCCCCCGGCTTTGAAGTGGGAGGAAGCCTGTTCAAGCCGGAGCAGCTCGCCCTGCTTGGCTCCATTGTCGGACCGGATGCCAAGATCGAATTCACGACCTTCAAGCAGCTGTACGTTGAAATGGATGAGGAACGTATGGCGGAGGTTCAGAGTCAGCTTAAGCAGCATGGGCTTCATATCTACCCTGCGGGATTTTATACGAAGAGCCTCATTGCCTGCAATTTTTGCCGGGGGGCTGAGGAAGCCGGCTTGGATATGGCGACCGCATTAAACGATGCGGTTGCAGGTCTGCCTGTTCCGAGCCCGCTCAAAATCGGCTACGCCGGCTGTGCTCTCGGAACCAGCGAGCCGCTGCTCAAGGATATCGGAGTCGTCAAAATGAAAGACCGCTACGACATCTATATAGGCGGCGATCCCAAATCTGTAAAACCAACGATCGCCGAGCTGTTTCTGTCGGATATTCCTCCGGAACGAATCATTCCTATCGTAACCGGGCTGATAGATTATTATCAGCAGAATGCCAAGAAGAAGGAAAAATTCGCGAGGTTTATCCAGCGGGTTTCCATCGACGCTCTGCGAAGTGCGGTATAGAAAGGCTGCCAAGGCGCGCCGCCGCTTCAGCACTCAGCTGCTCGCCTTGCGAGCATTGATCATCAGTCAACTGTTAATCATCATCCATGTGCGGTCAAAGGATTTAAACGACGCACTGCTGTCGAAAATGGAATATAGCAAGTTTTGCTTCGCAAAACTCAGGCTGTTGAAAAACCTAGCTTTGTGTGAACTATGCTAAATACGGAGGTGGGGTATGCCTCGGAGGAGTTTACGTCCGCCTTTGAAACCCGTGAAAATACCGCTTAATAGAATCAACTTTCACGGGTTTCAACAGCGGCTGGAGAGGTATACCCCACCGGAGTATAATAGCAATATTTCAAGCTTCACATGTTTTTCAACAGTCTCAACTCTAGCCTACCCTTTCGAAGCAAAGTTTTGCTTCGCAAAACTCTAAGCCTACCCTTTCGAAGCAAGTTTTGCTTCGCAAAACTCTAAGGAGGATCCCCCTCATGAAAAAAGCTGCAATAGCCATTATAGTAACCGCCGCGCTGTTATCGGCTTGCGGCAAGAACGCTCCCGCCTCTTCCGGGCATGAAGGCATGAATATGGGAGCGGCCGCCCCTGGCGGTCACGCGGGACACGGTGCGGAAACGGCCAAAACGGAAGACGTCAGGGCCGCCTTCTTGCTGACCCCGGACAAACCCCAATCGAAGCAGGATGCCAAGGTCGGCATACAAATTACCGACAACAGCGATAAGGCCGTCGAAAGCTTTGAGGTCTCGCACGAGAAAAAGATGCATTTGATCGTCGTAAGCAAAGACTTGTCTTACTTTAATCACATTCACCCGGACTACAAGAGCAAGGGACTGTTCGATATTACGACGCAATTTCCCGCAGGCGGCCAATACAAGCTGTTCGCTGATTTTGTTCCGTCAGGCAAGAGCTCTACAACCAAGAGCCAATGGATCACGGTACAGGGCGATCCCGCAAAACCGGAGCCTATTCAACCGGATGCCAATATGACCAAGACGGTGGACGGCAAGGAAATCACACTTGCTTACGAGCCGCTGAAAGCCGGCAAGGAAGCCACCTTGACCTTTACGATCAAGGATGCCGCTACCAAAAAGCCCATTACGAATTTGCAGCAGTATCTCGGCGCTGTAGGACATGTCGTTATTTTGAGCGACGATGCTGAGCAGTACCTGCATGTTCATCCGATGGAGGAGAAGGCGACCGGACCGGATGCCAAGTTTATGACAACGTTCCCGAAGTCCGGCGTCTATAAGATCTGGGGGCAATTCCAGCATGAAGGGAAAGTTGTGACCGTTCCGTTTGTCGTTAAAGTCCCTTAATCCTTTTTTCCCTGCAAATATCACAAGGCCGTTCACAGCGAATGCTGCGAACGGCCTTCTTACTTCATCAACTATTAATAGCTCGTCAGCAGCCAGTTGGTTTTGGTCCAAGTCAGCTTGCCGGCACCCGAGCCGTTGGAAGCGGTCAATCTCGCTTTCAGTGTCGACGGATCATCCGTTGTATAGCTGTAAGGCAGCGAGCTAAAGCCATTCCACGAAAATGCCTTAACGGCTGCAGGCACTGGAGCCAACGGACTTCCGGACGTGTCGCTGCCGCCTCTGAAGGACGAGCCGTTCAGAGAATACATCGTATCCAGTACCCGAATTTTCCCCGTATAGCTTGCGTCTGACGCATCCGCCTGATTATTGCGTACTGGAGAGGCTACATCGATGATCTGTGATTTTTCGAGCAGCAAGGCTCCATTCTCGGTGGAGATAGCTCCGTTGCTTGTCACTCCGAAGTGATAGCCTTTGGAGGAGAGTGCCGATTCCATCGCGGAGGTGATCTTTTGCTTCGCCGCCCATGCCGCGGCATTATCCATGACGATATTGTATACATGGGCATTGCCGCCTCTTAAGCGAGGCATCCGGTCTTGAATATCCTGATAATAATTATGATGCAGAGTCACTTGAAGGTTGGCATTGTCCGAAGCGAATTCCGTGGCCCCCACGAGATGGCCTTTCTTTTGGGAGGCCGCAATGGCGATAATATCAGCCTTGGTGAGACCTATAGCACTGCTTCGCAGATAGGCATACATCGGATAAGCCGACATATTCGCCTCCATGGCGTTAATCTGCTGCGTTACCCAGCTGTTGGAGCTGCGGTCGTCCCCCCTGAAGGTGGACCAGGATATCGTAACCCCGTTACTGCCCTTCTTCACATCGACAAGTCCGTCGTACGCTTTATTGAAGGTGCAGTGGTCGATCCATACCTTGGAGCTGGCTCCTTCAATAGTGATATAATCCCAGTCATTTTTATCGTAATTTCCTTTGGTCGACTCATCCCACTCCCACAGCTCATCGAATTCCAGATTGCGGATGATGATGTTGGAGCAGTACTTGATGTCGAAGGAAGCATGCTTGATTTTGGCCCCGTTAGCGGAAAAAATCGTCAGACCGTCGAAGCCGTCGATATAGATCTTGCTGACCCCGGTCTTCAGGAGAACCGGATGGGTTAATGGCGTGTTGTTGGCAACAAAAGGAGTCACCTTGGCAGCGTCCGGGATCTCGTTCCATCCCAGATTCAGATCATTCATAATCTCAATGACCTTCACTCCGGAGCCTTTCTTGAGGGCTGCTGCCAAATCGGCTGCGTTGTATACTTTTTTATACCGCGAGTCGGTCTCTGGAATGTTGCCGCCTCCCGTATTGCCTGCAGAAAAGCCTGCCACATTATATTGGCTGAGTGTCCCTGGTGTCGGAGTCGCTGTAGGTGAAGGTGTTGGTGTTGGCGTTGGTGTTGGTGTTGGTGTTGGTGTTGGTGTTGGTGTTGGTGTTGGTGTTGGTGTTGGTGTTGGTGTTGGCGTTGGCGTTGGCGTTGGTGTCGGAGTTGCCGTCGGTGTAGGTGTTGGTGTAGATGAAGAGCTGTCGGAAACGGTAATATTATCGAATTTCGCAACTGTTTTGAAGGCCACCAGCCCTACTGCCCCAGAAGTCAGGCTTGTATCCGTTGCAGAAAGCTGAAGGGTGCCGTTCACATACATTTTAATAGAGGAGCCAATGAGTTCCAGCTTCACGGTGTACCAGGTTCCGGCGGTTAGCCCATAGTTCGTTTTTGTCGCCAGGGTCGTGGTGGAACCGTTTACTTTTTTGCGGATCTCCAAAGTGCCTCCGCTGCTGTTATATAACGAGGCGGCATAGAAGTTATTGCCGTCCTTATACCGGCCGGCCACGTAAGTACGGTTGGAGCCGTTGAAATTATCAATCTTGACATTCGCTTCTACGCTATAATCCGTCCAGGCGGAGCTGCCTGCCGATGTGCGGCCTTCCTCCGTGCCGGATTGATAATACACATAATTGCCGTTGTCCTGAACAACGGACCAGGTCCCTGTAGTCGCTGTCCAATTGTTCGCATTGCCGCTATTGAAATTATCGCTAAACAGGGTCGCTGCGCTTGCCGGATATATCACAAACAACGATAGCATAAGGGATAAACAAAGAATGAATGCGGCATTTCTCCGCCCGAAGCCGAGGCTCTTTAATAAACTCATAACGTACCTCCCATAAATGATTTTCACTGCCTCTTTCTATCGCTAAAAAAAACTTGTATGGGAAGCGGTTCGCTCCCCTTTTACCCTTTCTCTGAAGCTTTGACGAAAACCCACATTCGACTGGCAAAAAAATTGACCACCATCATACAGCAGGTAACCGCCAGCTTCGACCACAGTACCTCCCAATGTCCATACCGGGTAAGCAGCAGGATGCCAAGGGTAGATAAACCCAAGCTTATCCCGTTCAGTAAGGCGAAGCGGAGAAAGGCCCATGTCTTCCCCCGTCCTCCCCATTGACCGAAGGTCCATCGCCCGTTCCAGTAAAAGCTGTTGATCGTCCCCGCCAAATAAGCCAGAATATGGGCTGCATAGACTGAAATTCCGCATGCCGAATACAGGACCAGGAAGACGCACAAGTCAATGGCCGTATTGGCAACCCCTACCAAGTTAAATTTAATGAATTGGCCGATCGTTCGAGCCGATTTATCGGATAGCTTCATGGCGATCCTGCGGTTCTGTGCGCGACCTGTTCTTCCGTTCCTGTCCATACCCTGCCCGCTCCCAAATAATATACAGCGGCCGCCCCTTCGTTTCGTCGTAAATGCGCCCGATGTATTCGCCGATAATCCCCAGAATGATCAGCACGATACCGTTAAAGAACAAATTGATTGCTACCGTCGAGGCCCATCCGGTTATCGTCGTATTGGTGAACAGCCTTTGGTAAACAACGACCAGGATATAAATAAAGCTGACGGCAGACACCAGAAACCCAAGATAAGCCGCTGCCTTTAACGGCTTGTAGGAGAAGGAGGTAATGGCATCTACGGCAAAACGGAGCATTTTGCGCAGAGGGTACTTGGTAACCCCGGCCCACCGCTCTTCTCTCGTGTATTCGACGAATGTCTGATTGAATCCGGTCCAGCTGACAAGCCCCCGTACATAACGGTTCTTCTCCGTCATCGATTTCATAACATCGCATACTTTGCGGTCGATTAAGCGAAAATCCCCCGCATCCACGGGAATATCCACGCTGGTCATCGATTTTAACAAACGGTAGAACAGGTGGGCGCTCCATTTTTTGAACCATGTTTCCCCCTTCCGCTCCAGACGTTTGCCGTACACGACGTCATAGCCGTTCTTCCACAGCTCAATCATTTCCAGAATGACCTCCGGGGGATCCTGCAGGTCCGCATCAATGACGACAATGGCTTGGCCCTCCGCATGATCCATCCCGGCCGTAATCGCTATCTGATGGCCGAAATTGCGGGCAAAATTCAACAGACGCACATTCGCATCCTCCGCGCAGAGCTCCTTTACGATATCGGCTGTCCGGTCCTTGCTCCCGTCGTTAACAAACAGCAGCTCATACCGCTCGTCGAGCGTATCCATCACCCGCTTGAGTCTGCGGTAAGTCTCCTCGATCACTTCCTGTTCGTTGAACATAGGAACGATAATGGAATACCGTATAGTTTCCTGCATAAAAGAAGTCCCTCGTTTCAGTAATGGAGTGTGTCTCTATAGAAGCCAGCCTGCCGCAGCAGCAAGGTAACTTGCGGATAGCTCCCACGGACTCTAGAAAAACTGCCACTGCGGAAACCATTTCAGCACATGCTCGGCGTATGACCGATCAATGACAAGTCCGGACAGGATGGGGTAAAACAAGACGAAACAGAGTGCAGCGGCGGCCAAATAACCGTACATCCATCCTATTTTTCCCTGCTGCGATTCTTTTATTTGCCTGTAATAGTAAGTAACCGCCAATATAGAAAAAGGCACCATTCCGAAATAATGATAAATAAACGTCATTCGCGGAACGAACATCCATGGGATATATTGCGAGAAAAAGGCGATGACGATAAAAATAACCGTCGCTTCTCTCGACTTGACCATTCTGAAAATGAACAGAAGGATCGCCAGAAATCCGCCCCACCATACCAATGGATTGCCTATCGCAACGATACTCGATATGGTACCCGGCGGCAGCTCTGCCGCTCCGTAATACCACACAGGCCTGCTCATGACCGGCCACTGCCACCAGGAGGAGCTGAACGGGTGCGTACCCTTCAGCTGGCTGTGATAATCTAGCATCTGCTTTTGATACGACCATACTTCGGCCAGTCCGTGTCCTGTACCCGGAACAAGCATAAACGGGATGTAGGACAAGACATAGATGACCGCCGGAATAAGGATATAAAATACGATGCATACAGCCAACGTAACCAACGTCCGCCGAGGAAATACATTCCGAATATGCTTCCATTCGGCAAGAAGGCCCGGATCGGTGCTATTCATGGACGCTAACCCTTTCCCGGCAGCCGCGTAGACGCGGTAATGCCAGAACAGCCAGAGAAAGAAAATCAGCGCCAAGCCGCTCCCCGCATACAATACAATCCACTTGGAGGCTGCCCCGATGCCGAAGAACAGACCGCAAAGCGCAAGCAGAACCAGGGATTTCCGCCAATCTTCCGCAAACATTCTTGTACAGACGTAACGGTACATGAAATAAAACATCAGCAGGATAAAGAAAACCCCGTACACATCTATAGTGGCGATGCGCGTCTGTACGAAATGCAGCCCGTCTACCGTCAACAGGAAGCTGGATACAAACGCATACTCGCTTCTTCCGAACATTCGCTTGCCAAGCAAATACATCAGCGGAATCATAGCGATCCCGAACAGCGTTCCGACGATGCGCCAGCCGAACGGATTCATCCCGAATACCATAATTCCGATGGAAATCAATAGTTTACCCAACGGCGGGTGGGTCCATTCATATGGCTCGAGGTGATGCAAATGCTCGTAAGCAGTGCGCGCGTGATAAATTTCATCGAAGTACGTACCGTTCATATACGTAGACCGGTATGAAGCCTGAGAAGGCTCATCGATCAGCCGGCCAACGGTATCCGCTTTGGTTGGAGGATCCATATTCTCCCCCTTAATCGACAATACGGGTACCGGGATTTCGCTGCCCGATGCGTATACGGCAAGCTCATTAAGCGTAAATGAAGGACGTTCCACTGTCAGCTTAACATAACGTCCGGTTTCATGGACGGAAACCACCTGCCACATGAACACCTTGACGATGTCATTCGACACATGAATCGGGCGGCTCCAAGTTTGTCCATCCGCGCTGATCTCATAAGTGAAGCTTCCGTCGCCGACACCCGAAAAGCTGTTGATTCTCTCAATCGGCTTGCTCTCTCCCAAATCCAGTAGGACCTGCTCTCCTTCCCTGGATGCGAGCCATCCTGTTTCCGGAGCTTTGGCAGAGCCGAGATGGTACAAAGCCAATACGGAGTACACAAGCACCAGGCCGCCCAGCAGCAGCGTATCCTTCCTTCCCCAATTGAGAGGCTTGGGCTCTGGCAGCCTCCAACCGACAGCGCTAGCCGATTCGTTCTCCGCAGCAGCGCCGGTTTGAATTCTGGCCTCGACGTCATCGCTTCGAGCGGCTTCGTCTTCTTGCAGGGACCCCATACTGGACATCTGACGGAGTACAATCGTTTGCCATGCCCATCTGCATAAATATAAAAACAGCATAACGTTGGCCAGTGAAACGACGGTCAACACGGCATCATCCGGAGGGATATGGTATAGCTGCTCCAGGCTGCCCAGCAGTACTTGGTCCACATTGATGAAGTGAGTCAGGCTTAATCCGAGAAAGCAGTACAAGAGCCGCCTGTCGCGAAGATGCAGGAACCCCAGCAGGATAAAAAGCAGCGCGTAGTATAAATACCTTTCGTGCATTTTGGTCAGCACAACGAAAGTCCCTGTCATTAGAATGCCGGCAATGATGGCAAGCTGCTTCTCGTCCTTGCTGCTTTTCAGATACAAATACACCGTATACAGAAGCACGCAGGCCATCAGGATGACGCTCCATGACTGGAAGGTAAGGAACAGCGTTTGACCCGTGATCGGGGCGAAATTGCCTCCCAATAAGGTCATGATATTGTACGCATTCAAGCTTGCGTATGGATAGGATGATAAGGTTCCAAAATACAGGCTAAAGATCCAGAGCGGACCCTTCAATAGAAGAAAGGGAGCCGCCAACAGGCTGAACACAGCCAAGCCGCTTGCAAAGCTGGCAAGAAAAGATTTCCAGTTGCCTCTGCGGATGAAGACCAGCAGGAGCAGCGGGGCAAACAGCAGCGCTTGCGGTTTAATCAGAAGCGCCACCGCATAATATGCGGACGCCTGCCGCAGTCTGCCGCCCAGGACAGCCTCGATAAACAGGAGCATCCACAGCATGAAAAAAGAATCGACCTGACCCCATCCCGCCGAATTGACGATAATCGCCGGATTCAGCAAGTACAACACGGCGGCCCCGAGTGCCGCAGCGCCCCCTGCATGACGTGATCCCCATCGGAAGATGAGGTAAGAAGTCAGCAGATCGGCGAGCATTGCGGGGCTTTTCAAAAGGAGCAGCGCCCATGACGAATCCCATGAGATATGGAGAGCGCTTCGGATGAATCCTATGATGTATAAGACATAAATATATCCCGGCGGATAGTCGACGAACATATCGGTAGTATAGAACCGCATCATTCCTGCGGAAGCGGCATGGTCCGCCCAAGCCTTGAACGTATTGACGTCTGCGTCATACCCGTACACGTTCCAAGCAATCACAAGCCGAAGCACCAGTCCTGCGCCCAGAACCGCCATAACGATTCCATGGGCCGGAGCTGTTTCCCGGCGAATCGTCCCCCTCCTCATCCCATAGCGGGAAACCAGGAAAAACAGCAGCATGAAGAGCATGCAATAAATCCAAGTTGTATTGATATCCTTCGCCCCCCATTTACAAGTGTAGTTCCTGATCGCCGCATCTTATTGCAAAAGCAGGCGTTCGGATGAGCCGTATCATCCGAACGCGTGAATGAATGTTACTCCCGTTGCTTTAGTTACGACCGATATCCGTGCCGCTCGGCGTTCCCGCTCCCTTCATGTCGCTGCCGGAAGCGAGCTTCAGGAAGCTGCCCAGGTTCGGTGAACCGTCTGCATTGCGGGTTAATGTAGGCGTCAGGCTGACAAAATCATCATCTGCCGCAACCAAGCCTTTGGCATTGGTGCTTTTATTGTTTTTCCACCATACGTTCGAGCTGTCCACATCGGTTCCGCTCGTCTTGTCGCTGGAACCGCCCTTATAGGACAAATTGTTCGTAAATTGATGCGTACCGGAGTCAAATGCAAAATTGCTTTGTCCGTTGCTATAGGACGTATTGTTCTTCAACGTTATCGAGCCCGGATTGCTGTTATACGTAAAGCCGTGCTTTTTGTTGAGATAAGCTACCGAATTGATGACGATGTGATTGACGGCGATTTGTTCTCCGCCCAGCTTGAAGCCGTTTCCGTCACTGTTGCTTGTGCTGCTGCCGGTCGAGGTTTGACCGTTATGATGAGCGATGCTGTTCTTGATGGTTACCGGACTGATGGCTCCCGTGTCCGACTTGGTATACAAATCCCAGCCGTCATCCGTATTGTAGGCGGAGATGCAGCCATCAAATACGTTGCCTGGACCGACCGTCAGCTTGGCAGCAAATCCGTCCGCATCCTCCCCGTTATCCGGGTCAAAGTTATCGTGTGAATACGTATTGATAATTTCGTTGTAGCTCGGCCACTCGCTCTTGGCAGCCGAGGAAGCGTATCTTCCTAGCTGCAGCCCTGTATCCCTGTTATTGTGGATATCCAGGTTTTCGATTCGATTATAATTGCCTGCGACATAGACGCCGTTGTCGGCAGAGCCTTTAATCTCCAGCCCCTTGACAACCCAATAGCTGCCGTTGATTTGCAAGCCTCTGGCGTTTTTCGAAACGTCGGAAGCGTTATAAGGCTGAGAGGAGAAATCGAGCACCGGCTTCTCGGAGCCGTAAGCCACGATTTGCTTCTTGGCGCTGGCCGTACCGCTGTTCGTGCGGTCTATGGTAATTTGAGTGGAGTAAGCATAAGTGCCTCCCCGCAAATAGATCGTTCCGCCCGGTGCCACACGCGTAATCGCGGAAGTAAGTGTCGTCGGACTGCCGATAGCTCCCGAGTTGCTGTCCAGACCGTTCGGCGCCACATAAATCGTGCCCGTTGTCGGCGTCGCGGTTGGTGTTGCCGTTGGTGTCGGCGTAGGCGTCGGTGTAGGCGTCGGTGTCGACGTTGGAGATGGAGTCGGTGTCGACGCCGAGCTGTCCGAGACGGAAACGTTATCAAACTTCGAGACCGTTTTATAGGCGATCAGCCCAATCCCGCCAGACGTTAAACTTGAATCCGTGGCGGACAGCTGCAAGGTACCGTTAATATACATTTTAATAGAAGTTCCAATGATTTCAAGTTTTACCGTATACCATGTGCCTGCCGCCAGTCCAAAGTTCGTTTTTGTGGCCAAGGTTGTTGTGGAGCCGCTTACTTTTTTACGGATTTCCAAAGTGCCTCCGCTGCTGTTATACAAGGATGCGGCATAATAGTTGTTGCCGTCCTTATACCGGCCCGCAACATAGGTCCGGTTGGAGCCGTTCCAGTTGTCGACCTTCACGTCGGCCGTAACACTGTAATCCGTCCAGCTCTGGCTGCCGGCCGAGGCGCGTCCCTCATCCGTACTGGACTGATAGTACACGTACGAGGCCCCGTCCTTCACAACGGACCAGGTCCCATACTGCGTCGTCCAGCCGTCCGCGTTCCCGTCCTCGAAGTTATCACTGAATAGGGTGGCGGCCGAGGCGGTGCCGAGCATCATCATGGCCGCGATCAGCGATATGCCGAGCATGAGGGCGGCGTATTTTCTTTTCATCCATCTCATTCGTACAATTACCTCCTTTTTGGGGTTAAACTGCTGCAGGCGTGTGCAGGATGCGCGAATGCCTGGTATCACCTCCCGTTTCATTTTCAATAAGGAATCATCCTGCCAGGCTTCGCCTGCTGTTCCGGGGAACCCCTTAAACGTATCTCGATCCGGGCGTTACAGCAATAAACACGATTTAACTATTTAGCCCCAAGGAATAATCCATCTAGGTCCTGGAATAATCATCAGCTTAGAAAATAGTTCCAAAATAAAAAACAGCGCCCCATAACCGGAACGCTGTTCGATTGGGATAACATGCTGCGCTTGCTATCACCATCAAGCTTTCAACATATATCCTACCCATTATGAAATTTGCCCCGCTCATCCCGTTCGGCTGAGCTCCATTGGACAGCCGGCTTTCGCTGATGCAGCCACTCGTTTTCTATCAAATAAGTCAACAGAATGAGCGCCGCAACACCTGCTATGATAAACCATACGTACAGAGGTCCTGTAAATCGTCCGATCTCCATGAAGGCCCCCATAGCCAGCGTCGGTATCAAAGGCTCGCCGTAGGCTTTCCACCAGTGCAGCGGAAATCCTTCTACAAAGAAGAACCATATCATCGAGATGGCCGATACGGCCCAGCCGCCCGTATAGATCCATACCGCGAGCACTGGGCTGCTTGCAGCAACGAACGGCACGATGGCAATGACGAAAATTCCCGCAACGATCATCACCCAGAAATTAGCCCGCGTCTTCCCCATACCTGCCAATATATTACCGCCTAGACGGCCGACGGAGGAGAAGAATACGCCTAACGCCAACAACCGAATATACATTCCCGAATCCCCGGTCGTATAGCTGGAGCCGAACAGGAACCCGTTAATTTCGTCGGGGTACAAGCAAATGGCCAGCGTCAAAGGATACAAAATAATGTTGTTGTAGCGCACGCACAAGGTGCCTCTCCGTCTGCTTTCCTCCAAATCGCGGGAGCTTTCGGCAACAAAGGGAAACGTCACGATCATGAACGCCCAGGTGACAATCCCGATAAAACCGGTTATCCGAAAGGCATTGGCCAGATGGCCTACCGCAATGACGGAGCTCGCCCCGACGACCATGACGAGAAAAGGCTGCTGGAACGCTTTGGCGATATTGCCCGCCCATAGCGGAACGCCGTACTTCAGCATGTCCCGCATGGGATCCATTGTTACGGCACCCAGCCATTTGGGATGATGCACCTTCTCCGCTTTCCAGCAAATGCAAAGAGCCGTCAGCACAGAGCCGACGCCCATCCAGAATGCCACACCCCACAAAAAATGATGGCCTATCGGCACCAGTACGCCCAGCACCATCCCCATCGTGGAGAAAATGGTCGTTATAACCATAAAGAATGCCTGTGTCCCGAAGTCCCTGTTACCGGAAAAGGACGCTACCCCCACGTTGATGACCGAATTGAATACGAGCATCAGCGAGCTGATAATCAGCGCTCCCTTCAGGGAAGGCAGCTGATACGTATGCGCAAGAAAAGGGGACAGAGCGGACAAAATCACGCTGATGACGATGCCGAAAAACACGCTTCCGACCATCGCCAGCCGAAATTTATTGCGAACGGCTTCCTGCCTGTCCGTAGAAAAGCCGTAAACCAAAGCGGCGTTAAAGCCCACATTAAGGAATAAGGTTACCATGCCGAAAATTTGCAGGAGCAGATTAATTTCCCCGAATTGACTAGGATCGTTCAACACGCGCGCTAATACAATGCTCCCCACGGTCTGCAGAAGCTGGTTAATAAATAAGCCGAGCACAATAATCGATACATTTCGAAGCAAAAACCGCTGATTTGAGTTCAATGTAAGCCTGAGCTTATGCATTACAAGCACCTTCTTATGTTCTGGTTGTAGGTCATGCCCGTTCCGGTGACAAGATCTTGTATACATGAAATACGGATGATGAGACCGTATGAAATTTCGAGAATAAATTGAATTTGCATTCTTACGAAATCATAAGCTTATGGTTCTATCCTGCCGGCCTTTCAAATACATCTGAATGCTTCGCGTACATCCGGGGCCGATTTGTTTGCGCTTTCGCTTGTGTTCAGGCTACAGTAATTCTATCCATTAGTGCGTTATCGGATAACAGTTCTCTTGTGTTGATTATAATTATAAAACGGAATATGGCAAGAAAAAAAACAGCGGCTGCTGGCGAGAGCCTTACTCCCGTTATCGCCAGCCTCTGTAGTTCACAGCTTCCTTATACTAATTGCCTAGGAAATAATTCAAATCACTCTCGGAAATCTTCACGAATTATAGTAAAAATTTACAACCTTCTCTCACTTTGCCTCGTCTTTTCTTTACTAAAATAATTGGAGGTAAAAACATACCATGAAGCTCATTCCGAAAATAACAATTTGTTCTCTTGTCGCTGCAGCCGCTATAGCAGGCTCCGCATACGCCGAATCCAAGCTTAGCTTGTATATTAATGATATTCCTTATGTCCCGACTGTGCTTGGCCTAAAAGTGGAGGACGGCAAGGTAATGGCCCCCATCGAGCTGGTTGCAAAAGAGTTTAGAGGGTCAGCGTCCTACGATTCTCAATCACAGGAGGTTCGGGTAACGCTTCCCGACGCAGCAAGACTTGCCGTACAGGTAAACCGGCTGCAGGATGCGCTGCTTGCCGATACACCCGAAGAGGCTTTGAACACTTGGATCAAAGGTATCCGGACCCGAAACGGCGCTCTGCAGTACGCCGTGTTCTCTCCGGAATTAAAGGAGCGCACCAAAAGTGAGTTCGAATCGTTTTTTTGGGTAACTGGAGGGTCGAGCCCCCATATGGGAGCTATCGAGAATTTAGAATCGTCATCGCCGGATGAGGATACGGTTCAATACTCGTTTGACTACCGGGTCGTAGCCACCGAGTATGACGAGCAGGGCTCGGCTGTCGTCACCATTCAGAAATTTAATCAGGCCCCAGACCTTGGGGAAGGCTGGTACATCACCCGGATCGGCATGAAGGATCCCGGCGATACAGGGATCACCATCGGCGTAGAGCCGTTGGATCAGCCGTAACGACTGCCAATACGGCGAGTTGGCTTCGGACGACGAATTGCTTGAGCAGCTTCGTCTTGCTGTCAGCGCTGCAAGGCAGGCCCGATCAAAAAAAGAGTCACTGGCGTCGCTGCTCTAAGCGATGTCCAGTGACTCTTTCTGCTACTTCACCCTTGCGGCGAAGCTGCTGATGGCATCGGCCAGCTTTTGCGGCGATTCCATCATGCTCATGTGGCCGGCGTCCTCGATCAGGCATTGAGTGAACCTATCGCCGCTGACCGTGAACGTGCGCTCGACCGGCACGATCTGATCGTGCTTGCCTGCAACAAGCAGCACGGGGACGCGCGCCGTCTCCAGAACCCGGTTGCGGTCCGGCCGCAAGCGCATGCCTTCCAGCGTGTTGACAGCGCCCTCAGGGCTTGTGCCGTAGCCGATGCGAACCGCCTCCTGCACCTCATCAGGCATCGATTGCAGATGCGCCGGTGCGAACAGCTTCGGTATCAAGCCGTCGATGAATACCGGAAGCCCTTTCTCCTTGATCGTCTCCTGGCTTTTCAAACGTCCCTGCTTCGCTTCCTCGCTGTCAGGAAAAGCCGTCGAATGAATCAAGCCGAAGCCGGCCAGCAGCTCCGGATAATGCTCGGCAACCGCCAAGGCGGCGTATCCGCCGAGTGAATGGCCAAGCAGAATGGCCTTGCCCAGGCCAAGCTGCTGAACCAGCTGGGCAATATCGTCCGCTAGAGTCTCCATCGAATACACTCCATCCGGCGCTCCCGAATCCCCATGACCGCGCAGGTCAGGCACAATGAATCGGCTGCTCTCGGGCAGCAGCGGAAGCAGCTTGTCCCAGTAAGCCGAGCTCCCGCAAAAGCCGTGCAGCAGCACTACAGCCTGTCCCTGCCCCTTCTCCCGATAGGCCATTCGAAGCCCGTTCAACTCCACATATTGTTTATCCATCATAGCAGCTCCTCTCATTAACCGCGTAGTTATGTCCAGCCCGTGCAGGTTTATTTTACCACAATAGCATCTATAAGACCCAAGGTCATCGGGGCTTGAAAATGCTATTCTGGCGATAAAACCAACCATTGAACACGGCCGCTCGTCCTTGAAAAAGCCCGATATAGGTTTTCTTACCACATCTTAGCATCTCCTAAACAAAATACCCTATGCCTGCGTCCTTCCCCGGGAGCTTGATGCTCCGGAGCAATACTCAGCATAGGGTAACATTTACGCACAGTTCCTGATTAGTAGAGCGGTGCTTCTTGAACGGACGCCGGCCGGCTGCACGGATGTTAAAGAGAGGGTACCCGTCGCGACTGTCGGGTTAGTCCGCATCCGTTCCGTCCGACGCGAAGCACTGCCTGTCACGGAAAAGGAAACAAAGTTCCAATAAGCGAATTCAAAGCAAATGTATGGTTATTGAATCTGCACAGCGGCAGCTTCCGGCGTAACAACCTCCGACGCGGCAGAGTCTCCTGCCGCGCCCGAAACGGACCCGCCTGCAAGCTCAGCCACAGGCTTGTATTTGGAAGCGACGAAGGTTTCCGCCTTCGCGTTCGTAATCACCTGCGGATACATCATGCCCGGCTTCGGATTCACCACTTCATACTGAATCACGGCAGTATCATCCGCTTCGAAACGGATGCCTGTAATGTTCAATCCGTACCCTGGGTTCGGCACCTCACGGGACAGGATCACCTTATTCACCTCTTCGTTCACCTTCTGAACGTCAACCGTAATATCCGCTTGCTGAGGCGGATTCGGCTTGGAGGTGTGAGCTTCCACTAATTTGATGCCGTTATACAGCCAGGTCGCCGCTTCTCCGCGAGTCATCTCCCGTTTCGGATACGCCTTGCGGTCTTCACCTAGCTTGGCAATTTTGAGCAGATAAATTCGCTGCATGTCCACCCTGTACTCGAGAGCGACATCGTCCTCATCCGCAAGGATAACCGCCATTTTGATAAGCGGAAGCTGAGCCTTCGCATCCATCGCATCGTTCAGGAGATTGGCGTACTTTTCCCTGGTAATCGGGGCGTTCGGATCCACATCTTCAGGAATGTCCAGTCCGTTCACCTTGGCTATAATAAACGCCTCGGCATACCAGGCATCGTTAGGAACGTTCTTGAAATAGTCGGAGGCTTCCGGCTTTTTCACAAATTTGACGTGATCGAGCGAAAGCTTCAGCCCTTTAACAAGCATGCTGATGCTCTGTGCGTAGCTGATCTTCCCGCGGGGCACGAAGTGCTGGCTGTCCACGCCGCTTACAATTCCCCTGTCTTTAAGCGCGGTAACCGGCTCCTGCTCGGCAGAATCAAGATCGGTAAAGGCATAGACCGAACCGGCAGACAGACTGCACAGGATAGCGGCTGAGGTCATAAGAGTAACGAATTTTTTCATAATGAAGCCACCTTTCTTTGGTATCAACTAAGCTGCAAGCCTATTATTTCCTTTTTCAACTCCGGAGTTACCCTTCTGACGAAGACGATTGGCAAAAGGTTGCTGCAACTACCAAAAAACGAAAAAAGAACCCACAAAGTGGGACCAGATTGTCGAGAAACCTATAAGGCTTGAATTATTGCTAATATACTACGGTGGGGTATGCCCCTCCAGCCGCTGTTGAAACCCGTGAAAGGGATCAGATTTAGTGGTATTTTCACGGGTTTCAAAGGCGGACGTAAACTCTTCCGAGGAATACCCCACCTCCATATTTAGCAAAGTTCTCGCAAAACTAGGTTTCTCGACAGACTCACCCCACAAAGTGGGGCCATGTCTTCGAAGCGGATTCAGGCACTTTGCGGGGAGCCCCGAAATTTATAAGCCCTATAATGTAAAAATAGACCGTACCGCCCAGGAGGGAGGGATCCCGCCGTGGACTGTCGTACGATCTTTTTCCAAAACCTCTGTTAACCCTTCAAAGCACCCACCATGACGCCTTTGACAAAGTATTTTTGCACAAAGGGGTATACGCACAAGATCGGCACCGTGGCTACCATGATGGTCGCATACTTGATGGTCTCGCCAATCTGGAACCTGTCGGCTGCCGCAGCACCCGAGGCCATGCTGTCCGTCGAATTGGCGAGCAGTATTTCCCGGAGAATCAGCTGCAGCGGATACAGTTCACGATCCTTCAAAAATAACGAGGCCCAGAACCAGCCGTTCCATTTTTCCACCGCATAATACAGGATCATAACGGCGATGACCGGCATGGATAACGGAATAATAATTTTGAACAGGATGGTAAAATGATTCGCCCCGTCGATCTTGGCCGACTCCTCCAGACTGTCCGGTACGGACATGAAGGCGGTGCGCATGATGATCAGGTTGAAAGTGTTTACCGCAAACGGTATGATCGTCGCCCATAGGGAGTTCATGAGACCGACATTTTTGACAATCAGATACAACGGGATCATCCCGCCGTTAAAAAACATCGTAAGAACTATCACGAAGATGAAGACCTTGTTCCACATCACATTTTTGCGGGAGAGCACATAGGCACCGAGGGAGGTCACGAACAAATTGATGATGACTCCGACGATAACGATAAACAGCGTATTGCCGTACCCTTTTAATATATCCGGATTATCGAACACGCTCTTATAAGCTTCTACGCTAAAGCCTAGAGGCTTCCATAGCACACCCCGGTGAGCGATGATCTGGTTAGCGTCGCTAAAGGACGAGAAGGCAACATGCAGCAGAGGATAGAGCGCAACGACAACCAGCAGCAGCAGCACGATATGGATGCACCAGTCAAAAATGCGTTCCGAAAGGTCGTTATCCCGTTTCATAGCGGTTCCTCCTCACCAAAGGCTGTTTTCATTGACCTTGCGGCTGATCCAGTTCGCGGAGATCAATAACACCAAATTAAAGACCGAGTTGAACAAGCCGACCGCCGAACTGTAGCTCCAGCCGAATTCAAGCAAGCCCTTCCGGTATACGAACGTATTAATAACGTCCGCCGTATCGTAAGTAACCGGATTGTACAGCAAAATAATTTTCTCGAACCCTACGTTCAGCATATTGCCCATACGAAGAATGAACAGGATCGTAATGGTCGGTAAAATGCCCGGCAGCGTAATGTGCAGGATCTGCTTCCATCGCCCGGCGCCGTCTATCCGTGCCGCCTCATACTGCTCCTGGTCGATGCTCATTAATGCAGCAATATAGATGATGGATTCCCATCCGATTTTCTGCCAAATCTCCGATACGATATAGATGCCCCGGAACATCTCCGGCTTCTGCAGCATCGCTTGACCGTCTCCGCCGAAAAAGGTGAATATCGAGTTGATGACGCCTCCGCTGTTCGTGAAATCCTTGATCATTCCGCAGATGACAATCATGGATATGAAATAAGGCATATACGTAATGGATTGGACAACCCGCTTGAATGCCGCATTGCGGACCTCATTGATGAGAATCGCCAAAATAATAGGCGCAGGGAACTCAAAGCATAAGGAGTATAGGCTGATAATCAGAGTATTTTTCAAAATACGCCAAAAATAATAGCTGCTGAAAAAATCCTTGAAATTGTCCAGGCCGACCCACGGGCTGCCCAGAATGCCTTTCATCGGGGTATAGTCCTTAAAGGCAATGATGGCCCCGTACATCGGTGCGTAATGAAAAATAGCGTAGTAGACGATAACAGGCACCATCATCAAATACAAATATTTATTGAGCAAAAAATCCCTGACAACCCGGGAGGAAAAGCTCCGGCGGCGCATAGCGGCAGATTCGGTCGTTTGTACAGCCATCGTCTTGGCCATATCATTCCCCTCCTTCCTCAAAGTCCGTAACCTCAATAGAAACCATGACAGGAATAGCCGGAAAGCCGGTTCACAGCAGGGAAGGACTGCGTTAGCCCCGCCCCGCTGCGATTGGCCTATTAACGTTTGTTATAGCGATCCAGGGCCGCCTTCTCGATCTCGATGGCACGGTCCAGGTTCAGCGTTTTGAGCTTCGCCATATACTTATCGAAGTTTTCGAGCGGCTCGTTGCCAAGAATGATTTTGAGCGTCATTTCATCTACCAGCGTGTTCACGTCCGTCATGATTTTAGCCAGCTCCGTGCTTTCTTGAGGCGTAGCCGTAATCGGAGGCAGCGCATATTTGTCTACATCGGTTTTGGACCAGACAGGAATGGCGTCCTTTTGCTGCTGCAAAGTCAAATATTGCTCAATATAGCGCTTATCCTGAACAAACGGCCCGTTGTAGTTACCGCGGATGTACAGGGACATGGCTTGGGAAGGAGCCAGCTTATCCGGGTTTTTCATCAGCAGATCGGTATACTTCGGATAGCCGTTCTCCATCTTGTAGCTGACGCCTTCGGTTCCGAAGTTGAAGAACATATGGCCCTCGTCGCTATAGCCATAATCGAGCAGCTTGGCGGCCAGCTCCGCGTTCTTGGAATTGGCCGTAATGGCAACCATGCCGCCTGGAGCGAAGGCAGGGTCTTTTTGCCCGAAGCGAGGGACATCGCCCTTTTTCAATACCGGATAGGGGGCGGCTACCAGATTCGCTTTAGGATCTTTGGCCGTCAGGATAGGCATCCATTTGCCGATACCGCCGCCGGTGTTGCCGATGGTGGCCCCGGTCGCATTGGAAGCGAGATTGGCATCCAGCGTTTTGCTGTCCACCGTCGCGATATTTTTGTCGATCAAGCCTTCTGCGTACCACTTGCGGAAGGTAGCAAGGAATTCCTTGTATTCCGGCTGGGCGGGACCGAACTTGATTTGCCCGTTGTCCGAATAGAACAACCGGTTGATGCCGAAGGCACCGATAAAGGCTCCGTTGTAAATTTGCTCAAGCGGCCGCGGTACGCTGAAGAAGGACAGCGGGGCGGCAGCGCCTTTTTTCTCCTTGAACGCCTTCAGTACCGTATACCATTCGTCAATGGTGGTCGGAACCTCCAGGCCCAGCTCATCGAGCCAATCCTTGCGGACGATCGGTCCTTGGAATACCTTCAAGTATTCGTCGCCGCGGATGAACGGGAAGGCGAAATAGTTGCCGTTATCCGTCTTGACCATCTTGTCGACGTCCGGGTGCTCCTTCAAATATTTCTTCAGGTTCGGGGCGTTCTTATCGATCAGATCATTAAGCTTCAATATATAACCGTCTTTAATGGCCTTCTCCGGACCTCCCGGAAAATCAAGCCAGTTGTATTCAATCATATCCGGCAGCTCGCCTGAAGCGAGAAGAACGTTCAAGCCTTCCTTCGCCTGGTTCACCACGGGTGAAGAGAACTTCATAGGCACGCCGGTTCTTTTTTGCCATTCCTGAAAGAATGGGATATCGCCCAGGGCGGATTTGATGCCCACCGTGTTGCCGTTGATCTCGGCCCAGTAGGTTAAGGTTTTGTCCGTTTTTATCGGATACGTCGTTGCAGACGCTGGAGCTGAGGTTCCTCCTTGAGGCTGCTTGCTTGTGTCCGTTGGTGCGGAAGATTGATTGGAGCAAGCTGCAATCAAGCTGCCCATCATGGTGGCGATCGTTACAATAGGGATGAGTTTCCTTCTTTTCTTCATCGCTAGTGACCTCCCATTTCTCGATTAGGTATGTGCTGCAATTCCTAACCCGATCATAATGGCAACGCTTACAAATAGATATATGCAATTTCTCTATTTTCATCCTCAATAGTGACCAGCCGATCTGCAAAATAGCCAAATCAATCTTCAATTTATCCAAAAAGCGGCCGTTCACGCGCTGAATTAACGAAACGGCCGTTTTCAAAGCAAGCTTTAGGCGCTCCAGGTTTCCTTAAATTTGCCCGGAGTGATGCCTTCGTATTTTTTAAACGTGCGGATAAACGCATTCGGATCATTAAAGCCCACGAGTGCGGAGACGTCGCTTATGCTTTTCTTCTGCTCCACAATCATGGCTTTTGCCTTCTCGATACGAACCTTGTTAATGTAATCGAGCAAGCCGCCGCCTGTCTGATCCTTGAACAGCTTGGACACGTAGGCCGGCTTCATATCCAAATGATCGCCGATCATGGTGATGTTCAGGTTCACGTCGTGATAGTGCTCTTCGATGAATGCAACCACGCTGTCGACCAGCTCCCTAAGCGCCTCCTGACGAGCCTGCTGTATATTTTGCTGCCGCTTGTCGGACGTGTACTTGCATACCTTCTCCAGCATGCCGATGAGCTCGACCTGCATTTCTTTTACCGTTTCACAGCTTAGCAGCCGTTCAACGGACACAGGGTTGTTGCGTAAGAACGGCCCCTGGCCGCTGCCGATTTCCTGCGTCGTTTTGATCATCGTGCTGGCCAAATTAAACATCAGGCACTTGGCAAGCGGTATGGACAGCGCGGGCGGACGGTTGAAGTTGCGCTCGATAATCTCCTCCAGCGTCTGCTTGGCCCGGCCAAGATCACCGATTTTCATCGCATTCATCCACTGCTGCTCGACTGGGAGCGGATAGTAGTAGCCGGCATTATCGTCCTGCCCAGCCTCTTGGCGGAGCATCGGGTAAGCCAGGATATCGCTATTGCCCATCACTAGCTTATATTCCATCGCATCCAGCGCTTCCGAGTAGGCCTGCGCTATTCCATTGAGAGAACCGTGGATGCCGCTGATCGATAAAGTCATATGAATCTGATAACGCTCCAGCAGAAACGCCTGTGCTTCGCCCGCAATCTGGAACAGCTGCTCCAATCGCCCGTTATCGTCCTTCGGATTGAAATTGATCAGGCAAGCGAACGTCTCGTCGATTTCCGCGACATAGCCGCGGTGCTGCCGGTTCACCAGCTCTTCTACGACATTCGCTACAATAAACTGGAGCAGCATATGCTTATCTCCGGTTTCCATCCCCTGAATGCGTTCGAAGAACGGCCCTCTTTCCTTGACATACAAGAGCATGACCGCATAGCTGTCCGACAGAGGCTGCATATGATAGGCGGTCAATGCCTCATCGACCGGTACCTGGCTGTCCAGCTTGCCCTTGAGCAGCTTCACGATAAAATTCGACTTGAGCACTTGGCGCTGCTGCCTCATCTGAGCGGTGAATTTATCCATCTCTCTTAAAGTGTTCTGTATCGATTGCTCAATATAATGAAACTCGTTGCCCCCTTCATTCATGGACACCGCGCTTTTCCCGGCAAAGGCTTGCACCAGCTGGCGAACAGGCACATAATTTTTGCGCAGGAAGAAATAGGTGAGCGTAATCCCGCCGAGCAAGCTGATCAGAATGCTCATATAAGTCAAGTTGCGGACCTGCTCCGCCTTTTTCCAATACAGCTTGCTTGGAACAATAGATACATACTTCAATTCGGACCGTGCGGAATGGATATAGAAGCCTTCCATCTTCTCCCCGTCCTTGTTATTGAAATAAAACAGTCCCGTATTTCCCTCCAGCTGGGAGTAGGGGAACGCATCCGGCAGCGTATCGTTTGTGCTCGACACAAGCACCTGGTTATCTTTATTAAGAATCAGCACCTGGCCCTCGCGGTAAAACTGCATATTCGCAATAGCCCCAAGAATGCGCGCCTGATCCAGTAAGATGACATTAGCCCCAATCGGCTGCTCCCCGGGGTCTGTCGCATAGGAGCTGACATATGCAACCGCTTTCCTTAATTTGCCGTCCTCTCCGATCCAGGGCATCGGAATAAAGCCTTTATAGTTCTTTTGCTGCAAAGTCCGGAGCCATTGATCATAGGTCAAGGTCCCGCCTTTATGCAGAAGCTCGTAGCCCAAGCCCAAATCCCTCGTAAACGTGGGCAGCAGCAGGACGTCATCCGCCGCATAATAAATGTAGAAATAATCGATGGAAGGATACGACGATTTGTACAGCTTCAAATCCTGGGTCACTTGAAACATGTCGTACCGCTGATCGTTCGGAAACCGGTATTTGTTCGAATACAGCAAGTCCTGCACCTTGACGTTCCAGGTCATCTCAAAGCTCAGCCGCTCCATCGACTGAAACTGGTTATCCATAATCTCTCGTACCTGCTTCAACAGGGCGTCGTTAGCCTGGTGGATCTCACTTTCCAATGTTTTGCTCGAAGAGTTATACACGATAATGCTAATAAGGACAGGCAGCAGCAGCACAGCTAAATAAGAAAGCAGCCATGTCAGCACGACACTGCGACGTCTAGACCGAATCGTTCTCCAAAACATCAAACGGATCCCTCCTTGAGAGACACCTTTCTATAATTCTATTCTAGTTGTTTTGTCACATAGTTGTCACTAGATTGGAAATCTTTTTTATTAAAATGGCGCTTCGTCTGAAATGAGCCTGCTCCTAAAAAAATTGGTTATTCTCATTCTGTGGCTGCTGTGATAACATATGGACTAGCTGAGTCGCAATATGTCGAAACCTGCAAAAATCATTGCTATTTTCATAGCGTGATGATAAAATATGTTTACCAAGTATTCTTATTGGAATTATAAATAATTAATTATTCGGGGGAGGCAACTCATCGTGAAGCGTTTGAAACAAAGTATAGCTCTCGTGCTCGTCCTGATTCTTGCCATCAGCTTGGCGGCATGCGGGGCCAAACCGGAAGCGAAGCCTGCAGATAACGGATCTAATGCCAGTGCTGGCGGAAGCTCGTTAGAGAATAAAAAAATCGCATTGATTATGCAAATCAATCTGGGTACATTCTCCGCGCAGTACATAGAGGGCGTGAAGGAACAAGTAGAAAAGCTCGGCGGCAAGGTTACTGTATTTACAGCCGACGGCGACTTGGCTAAAATGTCTTCGCATCTGGACGCGGCGATCAACCAGAAGTTCGACGGTATTCTGATCGACCACGGCACAGCCGAAGCATTGGATCAAGGCGTGCAGAAGGCATTGGATAAAAAAATTCCGGTTGTCGCATTTGACGCCGACATCCAAAAGCCAGGCATAACCGTACTGGAGCAAGGCGACCAAAAAATGGCCGAAGTGACTCTGGATAAAATGAGCAAAGACATCGGCGGCAAAGGCAACATCGTCAAGATCTGGGTAGCCGGCTTCGCTCCGATGGAGCGCAGACAAGTCGCTTACAAAGAATTCATGGATAAAAACAAAGATATCAAAGAGATCGCCGCATTCGGCGCCGCTTCTCAAAACACGGCACTGGATACGCAATCCCAAATGGAAGCGATCTTGAAAAAATATCCGAACAAAGGCGATATTACTGCAGTATGGGCTGCATGGGATGAATTCGCAAAAGGCGCTTCCCGCGCAATCCAGCAAGCCGGACGTACCGAAATCAAAGTGTACGGCATCGATATGAGCGATGAAGACTTGCAAATGATTCAAGATACCAAAAGCCCTTGGGTAGCTTCCGCAGCCGTAGATCCTAAGGATATCGGCCGCATTCAAGTCCGCTACCTGTACCAGAAGCTGCACGGCGACCAAACGCCGGACAAAATCGTACTGGACCCCGTGTTCGTATCCCGCGACCAATTGCCAAGCAGCCAAATCTCCACTGCTCAGCTTAGCGAGCATGTGAAGGGCTGGGGCAACAGTCAGCAAGGTTACACCGATTGGCTGAAGCAAGCTGAGAAGCAGCCTGCCGCGAAGTAATTCGGTAATGAGCTATTGATCCCATCGGAACCTCCCGATGGGATTTTCCATTGAAATAAGGAGTGTGATGAACGATGTCCCTATCCACCGCCTTACTGCAAATGAACCGGATATCCAAATCGTTTCCCGGCGTTAAGGCGCTTCAGCAGGTGGACTTTGAGGTGCGCGGCGGTGAGATACATGCACTGCTCGGCGCCAATGGAGCCGGGAAAAGCACGCTGATTAAAGTGCTGGCCGGCGCCTACATCCCGGATGAAGGGCAAATCTCCATCGACGGGAAGCCTCTTGCCATTCATGGACCGAGCGACGCGATGAACAGCGGTATTCAATGCGTCTACCAAGAGGTGGATACCGCATTGGTGTCTAGATTGACCGTAGCCGAGAATATTATGCTCGACCGGATGACCCGGCGGACTGGCAGCGGCTGGGTACATTGGGGCAGCCTGAATAAGGAAGCCGATCGCATATTGCGCGAGATCGGTCTTGCTATCGATGTCCGCCGCCAAGTCGCTGAGCTCAGCATTGCGCAGAAGCAGCTAGTCCTTATCGCCCGCGCCTTGGCGCAAAAAGCCAAATTCATTATTTTCGACGAACCGACGGCTCCTCTCAGCAATGAAGAGGCCGATCAGCTGTTCCGCATTATGGAGCGTCTCAAATCGGAAGGCGTGGGCTGCATCTTTATTTCGCACCGCCTGAACGAGGTATTTCGCATCAGCGACCGGGTAACGGTGATGCGGGACGGTCAGCGGATCAGCACCGTGCCTGCGGCGGAGACGAATGCGCAGGCGGTCATCGAGCAAATGCTCGGGAGAACGTTCGAGGAGGAATTTCCCAAGGTACAGGTCGCCATCGGCGAGCCGCTGCTCGAGGCCAAGGACATTACGTTCTCGACCAAGGTCCGCGGCGTCAACTTGACCGTTCACCGGGGCGAAATCGTCGGCGTCGTGGGACTAGTCGGCGCAGGTAAAACCGAGCTGTCCCGCGTTCTGTTCGGCGCCGACCCGATGGAACGCGGGGAAATTCGGATTCAGGGCAAGCCGGTCAGGCTGTCCAGCCCTACCGCAGCCGTCCGGGAAGGCATCGCCCTCATCCCGGAGGAACGCCGCAAGCAGGGCATTCTGGTGGAGCAAAGCATCAAGCATAACCTGTCTTTGCCGCTGCTGAAGCTCTTCAGCTCCCTTGGCTTCGTACAGCGGGCCAAGGAGGTCGCCAATGCTGCCGAAATGATACGGCAGCTGGGCATTCAACCGCCGAATATGGAGCAGGCGGTTCAATATTTAAGCGGAGGCAACCAGCAGAAGGTTGCCGTAGGCAAATGGCTGCCGACCGATGCGCAGGTCTACCTGTTCGACGAGCCGACCAAAGGGGTCGACGTCGGCGCCAAGAGCGATATCTTCCGCCTCATCGGCCGGCTTGCCCAGGAAGGCAAGGGGATTCTGTACTTATCATGTGAAATCCCCGAAATATTAGGGATTGCCGATCGGATTCTTGTCATGAGCTACGGGCAGATTGTCAAAGAATTGCGGCGCGATGAAGCTACGCAGGAGCAAATTTTGTATTATGCCAGTGCAGGGGAGGCTGTGGTACAGTGAAAGACAAGCTGCTCGATTATTCCTATAAATATGGAGCGTTAATCATTATTGCGGCGGTTATCGTCGTGTTCTCCGTCGTCAACGAAAATTTCTTATCCTATGATAATATGGCCGACATTCTCCGGTCGATCTCTATCGTGACCTTCGTCGCGATCGGCGTGACGTTCTCGCAGATCGTGGACGGATTCGATCTCTCGGTCGGCTCCACCGTATCACTAACGACCGTCGTGGTCGCATCGATGATGGTATGGTACCAGCTTCCGCTGGTTGTCGTGCTGACGGTGCCTCTGCTGATCGGCGTCGTCATCGGGCTATTGAACGCCCTGCTGATCGTCAAGGTGCGGATCCCCGACTTGCTCGCCACGCTGGCCGTCATGTACATCATCGGCGGCGTGCATAAGACGTACACCAAAGGCTTCTCCATCTATAACAACATGCAGATGCAGGATGGCACGAAGGCTCCCGGCAAATTTACCGAATCCTTCCTCTGGATCGGTCAAGGCAAGCTGTTCGGACTTCCGGTACCGGTGGTGCTGATGATCGTCGCTGTTATCGTCGTTCATATCTTTTTAACCTACACCCGCTGGGGCCGTCAATTGTATGTAACGGGCGGCAACAAGGAAGCAGCACGCCTCTCCGGTATTTCCGTCAGCCGCGTGCGGACATTGGCCTACGTGCTCTCCGGCATCTTCGCGGCTATCGGCGGCATCCTGTTCGCTGCACGCGTCGGCTCCGGACAGATTGACGCAGGGTCCCCGCTTCTTATGGAATCCGTGGCGGCCGTGTTCGTCGGCTTCTCCGTCTTCGGGGCCGGAAAGCCCAACGTGATCGGTACGTTTTTCGGGGCCGTGCTGATCGGGGTTCTGCTGAATGGGCTGACCATGCTCAATCTGCCTTATTACGCCTTCGATATCATTAAAGGGACCGTCCTCGTTCTGGCGCTTGCCATTACATTCATTCATTTGACACGAAGACGCACTTCCTAAGCCCTTATAGACCCAACAGCTTGGTACCCTTTCCGGGGTGCCAAGCTGTTTTTATTTATGCATTATAGTCCTGCATCAACGATTGGAAACAAGGGAAACGGACTGATTATATCAAAATCTTAGCAAATGTGAGTTTTTTAATAAAATTTTTGCATCCAAATGCCGATATCCTAGTTATGGAAAAACAGTTAGATGGATGTCCTCCATTAACCGGATTTCCTATTCACAGCAGTCATGATAAAATGGATGTAAGATTTTTGAAGGTTAGGGGATTTATTGATCATGGACTTGGCAGAACAAGTGGAGATACTCAGGGCGAGGCTGGTAGAGCTCGTAAACGTAAAGAACAATTTTTGCGATCAAGAAGTGATTGCTCTTAGCCAGGAACTGGACGTTCTTCTGCTCCTGCTGCAGTTCAATTCCAAACAAGCGGAATGCAGAACATAAACCACATCGCCCCCCTTCCATTCACTTCGGTTCGACCGCATCTGTTAACCCCACAAAGTGGAGCCTTGGCTTCAAAGCTGATTCAGCTGCTTGCGGGGAGCCCCGAAAATAGAAATCAAAAAAGGAAGGACAATTTTGCCCTTCCTTTAACTGCTCTATCCGCCTTCAAATAGGCTTCCTACGAACCTCTACCCTATAATCAACTTCTCCTCCGGATAATGGACGTCCGCTTTGGCTTTGGTCGGAGTGAAGGTCGTCAGGAACAGGGTCATGCCTATTCTTCCTATATACATTAAAACAATCAGCGTCAGCTTGCTCACCCCGGATAGGTCGCTGGTGATACCCGTTGACAATCCGCAGGTCCCGAATGCAGAGCAGATCTCGAAGATAACGGATACCAGATTGATGCGGTGCGATTCCGATATAAGGATGATAAACACCCCTATGACGGACAGCAGCAGGCCTGTCATAAAATACACGAAGCTTCTGATAATGTCGTCGCGGCGTACCGAACGCCCGAACACCCGAATTTCCTCTTCTCCGCGCATAAACGTTATAATCATAAGCACGATGATAGCTACCGTCGTCGTTCGTACGCCTCCCCCCATGCTCGACGGGCTCGCCCCGATAAACATGAGCATCGAGACCAGCAATTGGCTCGCCTCCGTCATATCCGCCGGATTCATGGTCGCAAGCCCTGCGCTGCGCGAGGTCACGGAAGTAAACACAGAATGCAGCACCATCTCGTACCAAGGCATCCCCGCAAAATAATTCGAGCCCTCCGTTATGCATACGCCCGCGGCACCCAAAAGCAGCAAGATGGCGAAGGTCGTCGTTGTCACCTTCGTGTACAAGGTAAAGCGGAACTTCTTGTGCCCGCCAAACAGGTATTCCTTCACCTCGGCCAATACCGGGAAGCCGATGGCCCCGAGAACGATAAGCAGCATAGTAATCAGCTGTACGTACACGTCATTGGAGTAATCGAGCAGCGAATTGCCGAACAGATCGAAGCCCGCATTCGTATAGGACGAAACGGAATGGAACAACCCGTGATACAACGCTGTCGCCAGCGAAGCATAGTAACCTCTGAAGTAGAAGTAAAACCCGAATAAGATCGCGCCAATCCCTTCAAATAGCAGCGTCATGCCGATAATAAGCTTCATCAGCTGGACCATTCCTGACAAATGATACCGGTTCTGGTCGATCATCATCAGCTTGCGCTGGGATAGCCCTATCGGCTTGCCGAACAAGATCCAATAGAAGCTGCCCATTGCCATAACCCCGATACCGCCCAATTGGAAAGCGATCATCAGCACTACCGTCCCGAAATGACTGAACGTATCCGCTGTATTTACCGTAGTCAGCCCCGTAACACTCACAGCGCTTGCCGCGATAAACAAGGAATCCATGAAAGAGAGCGTCGCCCCGGGCTTCAGGCTGATCGGCAGTACCAGGAGGACCGTGACGATAAAAATAACGATGAAATAAGCGATGACAATGGAATGCACCGCTGATCTCGGTCTATGTGTTTTCTTTTGCAGCATGTTCCCTCGCTTCAATCCGCGGACGGATGGACAATTCATGATTTTACATTATCATAAGGAAAAGTTCGCCATGAATCAAGTTTTTTTGACGATTTTCGAGATCAAGCCTTGTCCGGGCGGCTATCGGGCAAAGAACAAGCTGTAGCCGTATTTTCCGATCCATAGGAGAACCAGAGCCCACACGCAAAGGAACAGCGCCCCCGTCCACCAATTTTTTGGCTTGCCGTGCTTTCTTATTTCCTCCGCCTTTTCCTTGCATTCCTCAAGAACAGGCGCCGGTATCATCCGGAGTGCGAGAACAATGCCCAGCGGAACGAGAATCAAGTCGTCCACATAGCCCAGGACAGGAATAAAGTCCGGAATCAAATCTATCGGACTGAAAGCGTAGGCCAACACCAATGCCGCAAACCACTTGGCATACCAAGGAACCCTCGGGTCCTTGTAGGCTAGCCACAAGACGAACAGATGAAGCTTGATCTGCCTCGCCTTCTGTTTCAACTTCCCTAACACTCTGGCTTCTCCCATATCCATTCCCCTTTGCTTCCCGCTGCTATTGCTTGCCTATTTCCCCTTCGGCATGGCCTTCCGTAGCATAAACAGTCTGCACAAATGCGGCAAAGGTTCGTTCGCATTTATCCAGCATTTTCACTGCTTCCACAGAAGCGGCACAGGAGAAGAAATCTCTTTTGGCAATTTTTTTATGCCATCTCTTCAGCTTTCCCAGCTCCGCCTCGTTCTCCTCGACTTCATGGTAGGCGAACTTTCCTTTGAGGGTTTCTGTCTCTATTTCTTGTACAAAGTGACGGCAGCCCTCCAGAAATTCCTCATATTCCGCCGTACGCTGCCGGTTAAACATTCCGATGAGCTCCTCCTCCGTTAACGCGGAAAACTGACGGACCTCCAGCAGGAGCGCCTCTCCCTCACTTGCTTCGATGAGCTTTGTCAGCGATTGAATTTTTTTCCTCACCTCAGCCGTATCCGGTGCTGCGCAAACGGACTGTTGAAGATAAACGACTCCAAGCGACTTTAAGGTACGCCACACCCGGACTCGAAGGGTCGATGGCTCGGACGGCACTTTATAAGACAAAACAATCCATGAACAAACCGGCTTCAATATCGGCTCCCCCTTCCGTTGATTTCAGATTACTATCCAAGAAAAGAAAATGCAACAATTGTTTCATATTTTGCAGTAAACCTGTCAAAGATTCGTCATCGATATAGGAGGCACGGAACCTTACTATTTACTCCTTGTTCTCCAAATGTTCTGAACTGTAGTCTCCGGCTGGACTTCGTTCATGCTCCCGTTCTGGCTGATCGGGAGAATCCTATTAATATCCCTTGGTTTGATTGGGGAATATATTGGCAAAATCTATAAGGAGGTTAAGCGTAGACCGCTTTACTTAATCGAGCAAGAGATTGATTCCGCGGCCAGCGGCATTATGAAGGCCAAAGCTGCCGCAAAGAACAATGCCCAAAATGAAGCGGAGAAAGGAATCCACTCCGCTCTCTAGGCACAATTAAAGGAAGTGTCGAATAAAGCATGAAAAGATGGGTAACCTGCGAATGGTGCGCCGTTCTGGCAGGCTTATGTATTCTCCTTTATTTGCTGTATACCGGGCCGTTTATCGGCGTTGCGGATAACGGGGATTTTCTGCGGGTGATGGGGACCATAGGACTCGATTACGGAGTCCCAGGGGAGTCTGATGACGAACGCTTTTTCTCCTTTGCCCACCGGTATTTTGCGTATGAGCAATGGTTCCGAGGCTTTTACGCATCCACCCAAATCATTCTGGTTGCTGCGGCATGTCTGATAGGATTGGTTGTCTCGCCGGCGTCGTTTGATATTCGTGTGCTTGGTACCTTGTTTGCTCTCCTGCTGCTCGCTGCGACCTATACCATTGTCAGACACAATAAGTATAAGTCCGCTGTCGTCGGCATAGTGCTTGCCGCCGCCCTGTTGTATGTATTCTACGATATCGCTTATATCGCCTATTTCCATTCGCTGTATGGCGAGCCTGTCTCGCTGGTGTTCCTGCTTCTGTCAGCTGGTCTTAGCCTGGCCCTACTGAATCAGGAGCAGCCTTCAAGGAAGCTGCTCTGGCTGAGCTTCGTCTCGTTCTTCTTCCTGACGTGCTCCAAAATCCAGAACGCCCCTGTAGGGGTTCTGTTAGGGATGCTGGGCTTTCGCTTCCTGACGCTCCGTCATGATCCGGGCTGGCGCCGTCTAACGATCTGGCTGTCGGTTTCTCTGCTCGTCGTTTCGGCAGGAATGTATATGGCTGCCCCCAAGGGGCTGAAAAACATCAATATGTACCAAACCGTGTTCTATGGAATTTTGAACGCGTCTCCCGATGTCAAAGGAGATCTTAAAGCGCTCGGTCTACCCGAGCATTTGTCTGTGCTGGCCGGTACGAACTATTTTCAGACGGATACGCCGATCAAGCAGGACGCTCCTTCCATGAAGCCGGATTTTTACGACCGGATATCGCACAAGGATGTGCTGTTGTTTTATCTTCAGCATACCTCCCGGTTCATAGATAAATTGGAATTTGCGGCGAACAACAGTATGAGCATCCGGCCGTACTATCTGGGAAATTATTTGAAGCAGGAGAACAAGCCGCCGGGCGCACTGGACTATCGGTTCAGCAGCTGGAGTCAATTCAAGAATACGCATATGCCGAATTCCCTGCTGTTTATAGCCCTGTTCTACGCCGCCTATTACGCTGTCGCGATTTATGAATACCTTCGCCGCAAGAACCGAATCGCGCGAATCCGAACGGAGCTTATGATGCTGATAGGCTTCGTAGGCATCATCGGGTTTATGGTGCCGGTTGTGGGTGACGGTATGGCGGATATAGGAAAGCATCTGTTCCTGTTCAACGTCTGCTTCGACATGATGCTGGTTGCGTCCGTAACGTGGCTGGTTTATCGGCTGATAAATCTGAGAGCCTTCCGGTCCGGGAAAGCCGGCCATTAGGCACAGCAAGGCTGCCGGTTTGTGCCGGCAGCCTTGCTGCTCTATTTCAAAGCTATTCCGCGTGAATCCACGCCACGCCTTTTTCCGATAAATAGCTCTCCCATTCCCTTGGAGCCTTCACATCGCTAATGATAATGTCGATCTCTTTCAAATCAGCCATTTTGTAGAACCGCACATTGCCGAATTTGGAATGATCCGTCAGGACGATGCTCTGCTTGGAATGCTCGATCAGCTTCTTTGCAAGCCGACCGCGTTCCTCGTCAAAGCTTGTAATGCCTTTGCCCATCATAATGCCGTCGATCGTAATGAATGCTTTATCCGCATAAAAGGATTCCACGGTGTTCTCGGCTGTCGTGCCGGTCGTTCGGAACTGCTTGGAATCGACCTTGCCGCCGATAAAATAAATGCTGCCCGAATACAAATCCTTGTTCTTATATTCAATCAGCAAAGTAAGTGCAGCAATGGAGTTGGTCAGCACCGTAATATGCTTCTTATTTTGCAAATACGGTATCATTTGCAGCGTCGTCGAGCCGTCATCGATGAAAATGACGTCGTTATCCTCTACCAGGGTCGCAGCGGCTCGTCCAATCAGCCTCTTTTCCTCGGCGCGGGTTACTTCCCGATGGATATGGGACGCTTCCTCCCGGTGCAAATTGTATTTCACCGCTCCGCCGTATACCCGCTTCAGCTTATGCTCTTCCTCAAGTTCCTCCAAGTATCTGCGAATCGTCTCGGAGGAAACCTTCAGTTTATCTACCAGATCTCCGGTTTTGACCTTTCCTTCCAGATTCAGCAAGTTAAGAATAAAGTCCTTCCGTTCCTCTCCGACTAATGACACTTGAGAATACCTCCAACGATAAAAATCAGCTTATGAGCATTATACCATTTCCCTGTTCTGTTTAAGAGCACGCCCATATTATTTTTTTGCAAATGCAGAGTCAGGACCAGAACCTAACCGTCAAACACAACAAAATCCCCACCATAGGGGAATCTGTTGGAGAAACTTCAAAGCTTGAACTGCTGCCAATATAATCCGGCGGTGTCTCCCTTTCCGTGGCATAGCCCCTCCTCCTATTTTGCATCGCTCGCACAAAACAGGTGTTTTCAACCACCTGATCCACCACACAAGATTTGGCTTCACTTTGTAAAAAACAACCTTCAAGGAAACGCTCCTCGAAGGCTGCAGCTGCGGCATAGCTATTCTTTGATTTTTTCGAATTTGGCGTCATACAGCCGGAACATCGTTTTGTAGCCGGACTCGTCGATTTTAATACCGACATCAAGTCTGCCTGTTATTTGCAGCGGCCCGGACGTATAGCGCAGCTTCGTATCCTTCGGAACGAATACAATCATAATTTTGTTCCAATACGTCTCGTCACCGTTATCGAACGGACATTCCGCTCCAGGCTGCGGGATAAGCAGGAACCAATGCTTGTCGAAGGACAATACTTCGCCCATAAAGCCCTTGATCTGCACCGTCTTGCCGTTCAAGTCCCAGAACTTGTTGGACGGTGTCGTCTGCTTGTCGTCGTCGAAGAACTCCGACCACTTGAGCTCGTTCGAGGCCGGCTTGGAGGCAGGCGCCGGCGTCGGCGTGGCGGCTGGCGGCGACTCGACCGCCGACGGTGTCGGCTCCACGGCCGGGGATGGCTCAGCCCCCGGCGTGGGCGCGGGCTCCGCCGCAGGCTGCTGCGCGGCGGCGGCGACCTTCGGCTCCTGCTGCGCGGGAGCCGGGGTTGCGCTTGCGGCAGGCGCTGCCTCTGCCGCTGCGGGAGCAGCCATCCCCTGCGGCGCCGGGGATGGGCTCGCTTCGCCCCCCGCCTGCGGCGCGGGGGGCGGTGCTGCTTCGGCCGCCGCTGGCGTGGCGGCCGGGGCAGCCGGACTCGGCGCAGCGCCCGAGTCCGCGGGTTTGCCTTCTGCGGCGGGCACCGCAGAAGGGGCGGGCGCGGCGGCGGAGAAGGACGCCGCCGACGGGTCCGCTGCCGGCTTCGAGCCGCAGCCGGCCAGCATCGCTGCCGCGACCAGCACGGCGGCCGCGGCCTTCGCCCCGGCGCGCTTGCGTCCGCGCGCGCCCCTAGCCATGGCGTGATTCTGCACTTTCACGCCACCTTCGTTCACTTCCATTATAGATCTCTCCTTTCTTGTCTCTCCCTCAATCTGAGCATGGACCGTTGTCGGCGCTCACGAACGGAACAGCTGCAGCGGATCGACACGGTACATTTTTAACGCCGGTCCTACGGAAGCTGCCGCTCCTACCGCCAGCGTCCCCAGCATCAACAGCCACTCGGAGGCGGACACGCTCCATACATCCAACGCAATTCCTGAGAAATCAAACAGCAGATCCCTGCCCGCATAACTGCCTGCGTGGCCGAGCACCAGCCCGATAACAAGTCCTATTGCCGTCAACAGAAGTCCTTCTCCCAGGAGCGACATCCATACGAACGATTTGGATTTGCCGATAAGCCGGAGCAGGCCGACATCCTTCTTGCGCTCGTTGACCGCCGCCATTAAAGAAAGCAGGATCGAAATAGCTGCCAGTACAACGCACAATAGCGTCACAATGCTGATCACCTGCGAGCCTTTATCCACCATATTTACAACGTCTGCAACTGCCTTGCTCGTATAAATCGCCTGAACGTTGTCGATCCGGTCGTATTTGTTTTTTAGGGTCTGTGCACCAAGCAGCGTCTTGGGCTTGATCAGCACGGCCGTAACATCCTTATGCGCCCCCTGCTGGCTTTCGTGCACCGCCCAAGCGTAATCCAGCGTAGTAAATACGGCCCGGTCATCCGAGGTATGAAGCGGAGGCAAGATGCCGACGATCTTGTAAGCAAAGCTGTGATGCGCTTCATGCTCCTCATGGGACTCTTCGTCCTCGTCCCCTTCATGCTCCGCTTCATGGACAAGACCGTGACCTCCATGGAATGTGTCCCCGACATGAAGACCGAGCGTTTTGGCGACATGGGAGCCTATGACTGCTTCCCCCGTTTTTCCGTATATTGTGCCTGCTTCCAGCTTCTTATCGCCGTAACGGGTCAGGAAATACCGGGCATCAATACCGACAATCGGGTAGCCGTTTAGGTTATCTCCGGTCGTCATTGCGTAAGCCGCTTCCGCCTGCTCCTCCTTTTGGAGCTGTTCAAACACCTCATAGGGAATGTTTCCCGTCGGTGCACCTACATGATAATACGTGTTCATGGCCAGCTGCGTCTGGCTGCCTTTGGCCCCGACGGTCAGCTCGAACGGTCCGTAGCCTTTTTCCGCCCCCTGCTCCACGCCCTGGCTGCAAAGAATCAGAAACACCAGAAGCGCAACCGTCATCGCGACGGAAAACATCGTCAGCAGCGACAGCGTCTTGCGATGCAGCATATTACGCCATAGCAAGTGAAGCAGACTCAATCGGCTCCCCTCCTTCCCCATTGAACGGCCGTCCCTGTCCGGGACGAAGCAGCATATTGATTTCACCCATATGGACCTGAACCGGGTACAGCTCCGCCAAGTGCAAATCATGCGTCACCGTCACGAGCGTCGACCCTTCCTCCTCGCATAAGGATAGCAGCAGCTGCATGATGGAGCCTGCCGCTTCCCAGTCCAGGCTTCCTGTCGGCTCATCCGCCAATATAAAAGGAGGACGATGAATCAGCGCACGGATGATCGCCACCCGCTGCTGCTGGCCTCTGGATAGCTGGGAGGGCAAATGCTGCTTCCTGTGAGATAAGCCCACTCTCTCAAACCAGTCGTTCACCTGGGACTCCCGCTCCTGCTTGCTCCACTCCCTCGGCAGCACCAGCTCCACATTTTGCTTCGCTGTCAGAGATGAAATGAGATGAAAGTCTTGAAAAATATATCCTACCTGCTTGGCCCGGTATTGGTCCCTTTGCGCTTCGGAATACCGGTGCAGAGGGTGGCTGGCTATAGTCATTTCCCCGCTGTCCGGAGCAAGAACGCCCCCCAGCAAATGCAGCAAGGTGCTCTTGCCGCTGCCGCTCGGGCCGATTAGCGCGATTCGCTGGCCTTTATCCACGAACCAATGAGGAATATGCAAAATAGGAGATTCCACTCCGTCCAAAAGAAAAGATTTACGCACATTCGTCAAAGTGATCATCTGGACCTTCAACCCCTTTACTGTATTGAAGCTAAGCTTCCCCTATAGGGTAAAATAGGCAGGGGAAACGGGTCCCCTGCCTATCCTCCACAACCATAATTACTTCAAGCTGATGCGCTCGGACAAAGCGTCCCAAGTCAGCTGCTTGCCCGTTAATTGCTGGAATGCATCCAGGGACAGCCACAGCAGTCCGTTATCCATATTGGCCTTGAAGCTGCTTGCCGAACCGTTGCTAGCTGTTTCCAATGTTTCTACATTGATGGAGACCTTGTTAGCGTCTTTGGTCAGCACGACCGATTTGGACGCTTCATCCCAGGATACGTTGACGCCCAATGCTTCGGACAATGCTCTAGCCGGATACAGCACCGTATTATCACGGGTAACTTTAAACTTAGGGTATACGTATTGAGCCTGCATTTCGGTCGTAGTTCCGTCAATGTCCACGTTAGCTACCTTGGCAACCGCCTTAGCGATGTCCGTATTGTCGATTTGACCTTTTACCATATCGGCAATCGGTCCGTAGGCCCATACGCCAACGTCTACTGCAGAGTGGCCGTGACCGGTAAAGCCGACCATGAATCTTTTAGCCATGACCGCGTTGTATGCTCCTTCTTGAGCGTAGGAGGTCCCGTCGCCAGCCATGATGTAAGCCGCCTCTTCGTCGGTCAAATCGTTAAAGCCCGTGTTTTCGAATACCAGTTGTTTAATTTCTTCGATGCTTTTGGCTGCTTTCAGCTTAGGTGCGAACACTTCGGACGATTGCTTTTCTTTATTCCATGCATCTACATTAATTTCATATACACCGTCACGGGATAGGGACAATCCGCCGGTTTCATGGTCAGCCGTGATCACAACGGAAGTGTTGCCGTCTTTTTTCGCGAAATCCATGGCAGCCTTGACCGCTGCGTCAAAATCCAGCGCTTCCTGCACGACGGACGGAAGATCGTTCGCATGACCGGCATGGTCGATCCGTCCCCCCTCGATCATCATCGTGAAGCCTTTAGGGTTTTGGGATAAAATCTCGATCGCTTTGGAAGCCATATCTGCCAAGCTAGGTACCGACTCATTGCGGTCGAGCACATAGTCGACATGGGAATTGCCGAACAGGCCGAGCGCTTTGCCGTCCTTGGCATTCAGACCTTCCAGGCCCTGCTTGTCATACACGACTTTATAGCCCTTCGCCTCGAAGTCCGGGATGATCGTTTTGTCTGTACGCTTGCCCTTCTCTTCCTTGCTCAGGAAAAACTGCTTACCGCCGCCGAACAGCACATCCACTTCTTGGTCTGTCAAATATTGAGAAGCAATAGCGCTCTCATTATCTCTATTTCTTACGTGGGAAGCGTACACCGCAGGAGTAGCATGGGTAATTCTTGCGGTTGTCACCAGGCCGGTCGACTTGCCGACCTTCTCCGAAGCCTCGATAACGGAAGCGAAAGGCTTGGAGACGTCTTCATTCGATACGCTGATCCCCGCGTTATAGGTTTTATGTCCCGTAGCAAAGGCGGTACCGGCCGATGCCGAATCCGTAACCTCTCCGGACACCATCACGCCGCCGTCTTCACCGCGGTCTGCATATGTGGTGGCTTGACCCACGTAGTAGGAGTCTAGCTCCAAATGATTTTTGTTCAAAAAGTGACGGGAATAATCTCTAGCCGCTGATACTTGGGCAGGACCCATTCCATCGCCGATCAATACAATAACATTTTTCGATTTGGCCGCTTGAGCAGGAGCAGCCGTGTCAGCAGCAAAAGCTGAGCCGACGGTTAAAGCCGGAAGCAGGGATAGCGCCATTCCGGATACGACTATTTGCTTGAACACCTTTTTCAAAAAAATTCCCCTCCGTTTATATAATTCAAAATGTTCGATGAATACATGGTTCATTATAGGAAGGAAAGATTTGCTGGAATGAGAAGAAATGTTTTCCGCATATCAAAATTCACGAAAAATGTTAAACGAACGTAAACAAAGCTTTAGTGAATTTAGCTCAATACGTATGGTAAAATAAACCAAATCATAGTTGAAAGGATGTGCTGATCTTGAATTTCCTCCGAAAGGGGTACAACAATGTCATGTATGTGCTTTATGCCATCTTCCTGGCGTGTGTATCTATTTATACAGGTGAAATCATTACTTTTATTATGCTGGGCTTCGTTTTCATGGCGTTATTAAACATTAATACGACTTTGCAAAAAATACTGGAGAAGATGGATAAGCAGACTAACCTGGGGAGGAATCCTAATGATTCGAAGCAGCCACAACAGCTCGAAAATGATGAAGCAGCTGATTGACATAGGGATCCTGCCGGCGTCTTCCGAATTGATGAATCAGAATAAATAACATAAAATTTATGTTGTAATAACATATATTTTATGTTATTTTATTTTGAAGATTAAGGGAGGTTGAACAATGGCAGAGGATAAAACCAAACGGCTTTCCGTATACTTGCCTGACAAGGTGAAATCGGAGCTGGAAGCTATGGCCAACGATACGGGACTATCCATGACACAGCTTATCGTTATGGCAACACACGGCCTGCTGTCCAACTATAAATCCTACGGAGGCAGCATCTTTGGCGATCTGGTAGCGTCCAAGCGCAACGAGACATGGGCCGATAAGCTCGCAGCTGCAAAAGCGGACGACACCAAGATGAGGGACTATTACGGCGCAAGGGCCGATGAGTATGAACGTATCTACCGAAGGGACGATCCGAATTATCAGCAGGAGCTTGCCATGCTTCGTTCAACCCTTGCGTCTCTGACCAAGGATCGAAGCGTTCTGGAGATCGCCTGCGGAACCGGCTATTGGTCTCAAGTGATAGCTGAATCGGCTGAAAGATTGGTAGGCGTCGACATTCGTCCGGAGGTCATTCAGATTGCCAGAGCCAAGCACCTGCCTTCCGGCAAAGTCACATTCCTGGAAGGCGACGCCTATCATCTGGAGCCTATTGAGGGGCAATTTGATTTCGGGCTGGCGAACTTCTGGTTTTCGCATGTGCCGAAGAACAAAATCGATCAGTTTTTAACAGGGTTCCATCGGAAGCTCGCTCCGGGGGCCAAAGTCTTCATGGCGGACAACGTGTATGTTCCCGGAAGAGGCGGCGAGCTGATCGTTAAGGAGCATAGCGAGGACACATATAAGCTGAGAGAGCTGGCGGATGGCTCCAAGCATGAAGTGCTTAAAAACTATTATGACTACAACGAGCTGAGCGATATATTCAAGCCTTATGCGGCCGATCTCCGGATCTTTATCGGCGGGAGCTTCTGGTATGTCTCGTACACGGCCGTTTAACGGAAGCAAAGAGCGAGGGAGAGATTCAATAACCAAGAAGGCGTTCAATCGTAGCCAGTAAATAAATATAAGCATCGGCCCCGGAATCCAGGCGGATGCTTTTCTCTTTTTTCACTTCAATCTACCTAGATATCATTATCCCTTTAAGGGCTCTCCGTTAAAAGCCTTGATGTCCAGAGGTGACGTTAAATATTGCTTGGCAGTACCGACAAATGACGTAAAATGCTCGCTGGCATTATGATGCATCACGGCTTCCTGGTCTTTCCATATTTCAATCATGATAAAGGAATGTTCTTCTTCGGTATCTTTATACAGATGATACGATAGATTCCCGCTTTCCTGTCGTGATGCAGTGATAAGCGATTGGATCTCTTTCAGAAACTCCTCCTCCTTTGCGGGGTTTACCTTCATAGCAGCGTGAACAATGATCATCTGCAGCGCCTCCATATCCTTATGTTTCGATAGGTATTGTTCCTGAAGGCAGCGACAATTATCCGTTTTTACCAGCTCAAGAACAAAAAAAGTCCGGCTGCATAAACCGGACCTGGGTATAAAAAAGCAGCCCCCTTGACCATCCTAGTGAGGAAGGGGGTGAAATGCTATGGCAAGAGACGTGAAATGCGAAGTGAGCGCCTGTAAGTACTGGGCCGCAGGCAATGAATGCAATGCTTCATCCATTTATGTTGTCAGCAACCAAGCAAGCAAAGCCCGCGATTCTCATGAAACGGATTGCAAAACGTTTGAATCCAAGCTTTAATTTGGACTATAGGCATCCTTCCAGGGTGCCTTTCTTTTTATGTTCTTTCGCGTTTCCTTTCTTAGTATAGCCAATAATAATGAGAATTATTATCAACAAAGAACTATTGCCCGATTTTTTTCATTCAACCCCGCATGTTACATCATAGCCATATTCCCGCTGCCGCCGTTGTTAAAGCCCGATTGGAACGGGTTATTCGGCTGTGTCTCCTTTTCCATTCGGTCCGGCTGAGAGTTCGTACCGTTATCCATTTTGCTGGTGCCCTGGAAAATGCCGCCTTCATCGATAATTAGCGACTGAGCCGTCGTATTGCCGAAGAGCTTGCCGGTTGCGCGGATCGTCAGCTTACCCTTGCACAGTACATTCCCGTTAACCGTACCGGCCAGAATAACATTCCTCGCAATCACATTGGACTTTACAACACCATGCTCACCGATCGTCACGTCACCGGCACAATCGACGTCGCCGGTAATTTGTCCTTCAATCCGAATGCTGGCTTCCGACTTGATACGTCCTTCAAACAAGGTCCCTTCTCCGATCAGCGTATCGGTCGTCTGCAGATCGCGTCCGGCTTTTCTTGCTTTAAACATTAATTCGCCCTCTTCCATTCAGTGGTTTTTATATTATTTTAAATAAGGCTTGGGATCGATAGGCTGTCCGTTTTTCAGCACTTCATAGTGCAGATGATAACCCGTGCTTCTTCCGGTTGACCCTACCAGTCCGATGACATCGCCCTTTTTTAAGCGATCGCCTTTTTGAACATTGATTTTATTCAAATGCATGTACCATGTCTGCAATCCTTTGGAATGCGTAACAATGATGTTGTTGCCGTGCGAGGAATCGCTTCCAGTAGAAGCGACAACCCCATCTGCGGTTACATGTACAGGGGTATTGGCCGGGGAGGCAATATCATATCCGCTATGAAAGCTCGGCTTGGTCGTGAACGGGTCCTGTCTCAAGCCGAACCCGGAGGTGATGGTTCTGCTGTCAACAGGCCAAATGCTAGGGGTTACACGAAGCTCCTCCTGCGCAATCAAAGCCTTCTCTTTTGTGTCTGCTATATTGCCCTTCAGTTCTACTACCTCTTTGCTCATTGTACTGAGCTGCGATTTCGTCTGCTCCAGAAGCTGCTTGATTTCTTCCTCTGTAACCGGGTGGTCGCTACCTCCCATAGCCCCTGATGCATAGGAGGTCCCCGACGAAGACGCGGTTGATTTAACGGAGCCAGTAAGGGAGCGCACTTCATCCTCCAGCTTGCGAATATCTTCGATCTTGCTTTTCATTTCCATCGTTTGCTGCGATAGCTGAATAATTTCGCCCTGCAGCTGCTCGATGGTCTCGTTCTTTTCCTTGACTGCACTGTTGAATTGCTGGTCCTGATGGGCTATGCGCGATTGCAGCTCCGTTGCGACTAAAGCCGTTCTGACATGAACACTGTACAGGACCAAGGTAGCCGACACTAAGGTAATAAGTCCCACACCGGCAATATAGGGGAGTGGCTTTGGTACCTCGAAACGGCGAACGGCGCTATTAGCATCGGGAATAATGACAAAAGTAAACCGTTTACTGCCCCATTTGAGCTTCATGACTTCTCCTTTTAGCTTGGCACAAATTAACATTATTCGATGGAATACGATCTTATTCGTCGCATTCTCCAAAAAAACCTTCCAGGATTTACGTTTTTCTTGGAAAATAGTTCAAAAGTACGAAGGGATTTTGTAGAATGTAATCGAATCATAGTACTAAATAAGTAGGTGAAAATGACTGGAGGGAATTTATTACAATGAAATTGGCGGGAATCGATATAGGCAACGACAGCATCAAGGTCGTGCTGGACGGCGTTCGTGATCCTTTAATGATTCCGAATATTATAGCGCCTGGGTACGAAAGACATATTTTACAGGAGGAGGATTCTCCTCTAAAAGCACTGGATGTTGTCGTACACAGCCCGCGCCTGACAAGAAACAATCAAAGGTACTTTGTCGGCATGCTCGCCATGGACAATGAAGACAGCGTCGAGCTGGAAGAGACGGATAACAAAGCGGTCTCGGATCAATCCTTGATCGTAGCGGTAACCGCGCTTGCTTATGCGGGAATCGTGAGCCAATCGGTAACCAACACCGGCTATAATAATATGGAAGAAGTCGAGTACGTCATCGGGACCGGTCTGCCGGTCCGTACCTATTCGTACTATCATTCCGCCTTCGAGGATCGTCTTGTAGGTGAGCATGAGGTTACCTTCCTATCCACACCCCATCTGAAAAACCGGAAGATCAAGGTTTCGATCCGCCGGGCTATCGTATCTATCGAAGGCGCGGCTGCGCTGTTCCAGATGGCGACGCATGACAATTTGCAGGTGAAAGACGAAGAGCTGTATCACGGCTGTATCGGTATTTGCGAGATGGGCGCGCTGACAACGGATTTTCCCGTCATTAATAAAATGAGCATCGATAATCAATTCAGCTCCGGAGAACAAATCGGTATTGCTACCTACCTGGACAGCATTATCCGGGACGTGGAGGATCAATTCGGTTACCGCTTTCCGAGCCGCGCGAAGCTTGTACAGCGAATTAAGCGCAGCGACTTTCTTATCCGCCGTATCGGGGAAGGGCAGTCCAGCATGAAGCCGATCGTCGATATGTACTTTACCCGCGCTGCAAATAAGATTGTCGATTTGATCAAGAAACGGTGGAAAAAGCACCCTGACATCCAATGCTTTTATGTGGTTGGAGGCGGAGCCGCCGCGCTGCGCCCTTATATCGTCGAAGCAGCCGGTCCTATGAAGCTTCGGTTCATGGACGAAAGCGAGCTGTTGAACGTTCAAGGCTACTTGAAGCTTGCCAAAAGCAAAGTGAACCAGAACGCCTTCGTTTAATCGGGTGTGTGGTTCTATCACCCAACTTCATACAAACATTCGTGCAGGTACCCGGTACCTGCATTTTTTTGTTTATCAGCAATTAGGCAAAGGCACAAGCCGCATCTCCGCCAATGTCGTATAATATCTCAGATCAAGAGAGGAGCTGATAAGAAAATGAGTCGTTCACATCGTAATTTTTGTTGTCCGCCTGCCGATCCGATTGTAACGGATCCTCGCAGAGTCATAAGAAATTTTTATCACCCGCAGCTGGTACAGGTGATTCACCCGATAGAGGTTATTAACCGCCATCACTGTTACCCGGTTTATCAGCATTCGTACACTTGCTGTGAAAAAGATGAATTTGTAGGAAGCGTACAGCCTTATTTCCGTAAAGACAATCTTTAATCGCCAGGCAGGCCGCGAGGCCCTACCTTCCATCTGATACCTGCAATGCGGGGCCATGATGGAAAAGGACCGCCCGTTGGGGCGGTCCTTGAAAGCCTGGATCCAAACAGTTTACTTAAGAGGCTTCGCCGGCAGAGCCGGTCTGACGCACTTCTTTCCGATACAGAGGAAGCATGACGATGACACCGATCACAAACAGCACCGCAGCCGCTTCATACATCGCTACGATATGGAACATCTCTTTGAGCCAGCCTGCAAGACTCATTGTCACTACCATTCCTCCCATAAACAGAGGATTCAGAATCCCATTCACCCGTCCTACATAGGATTCATCCGTATTGCTTAGAATCATCGTATTAATCCCGATCTGAATCGCCGGAAGTACGAGCCCGGAAATGAACTGCGCCATTAAGGTTACCCATAACGACGTTGAAAGTCCCGTTATGACCATCCCGATGGCACTGACGACCATACCGATAATCAACATCGTTTGCGGAGCAAACTTTTTGGACAACCCCATAGCTAATCCGCCGCCTATGATCATCGCCACCCCATTGGCAGTCATCAACCATTGAATATTTTCTTTAGGCAGCCCCAAACGCTCCGTAACGAGGAACACACCCAACGGCTGTATCAATCCAAGCGCAAGGCCGGCTGACAAGAAACAGCCCCCGAGCGTTGACAGTACTTTTTTGGATAATACATACCGAAAGCCCGCTGCCATCTCCTCGCCAAGCTTTGTTGCCGGTTTATCCTCTTCATTAATCACGCGATCCGGAGGCAGGAACATCAGCACAGCTGCCGACAGCAGGAATGCTACGCCCATAATGGCGATGGCGACTTGAATCCCGTAATGCTGGTAGACAAACGTTCCGAGTATCGGCCCCAGCACCATGAATACCAATCTGCAAAAACAACCCGGACAATAAAATCGCTTGTACGAAACGGTTGCGGAATAACCCGCCCATACCTTGTGGAGCCGATGACATCTATCTTCTCATCCTTCCCTAGTCTTTACTAAAAAACCATCTGCCAGGAGCCAATAAGCACAAGCTGCACTTAACGCATACTCTTATACGTCATCGGAATACAAAAGGTTGCTTCATCCAAACATTGTTTTTTAACCCTTGTTCTTCCTGTATCCTGATGCGCTCTTAATGATCTGTATGCCCTTAAGCCTGTGACACTTGCACATTGTATCATGGACCCGGGACGGTGTTACCGGAAAAAACCATTATGGTTATTCTTTCCGAAGACGGTATAACGCACCCTTCACCGACGCATACTAACTTCTGGTCCATATAAATACCAGGAATTACACACTGATACGTGGAGGATAATCCAGTGAACAAACAACGTGCACAAGAAATTGCGAGCTCGCCTGATATGGTCCATGTGACCTGCGATGGTGTTCCCATCTACATTCAGCATGTGGATGAACAGAACGAAACGGCGAGGATCTATCCGCTCGATCAGCCTGAGAATGAGCAGACCGTTGCTTTAAGCAGCTTGCAGGAGCAATAGAAGGACAGCAAAAACAGGCTGCTTCACAGCAGCCTGAGGTTGTCGAGAAACTATAGAAGCTTGAACTTTTGCTGTTATACTCCGGTGGGATATGCCCCTCCAGCCTCTGTTGAACCCCGTGAATAGGATTAGATTTAGCGGTATTTTCACGGGTTTCAAAGGAGGACGTAAACTCCTCCGAGGCATCCCCCACCTCCATATGCAGCATTGTTCACGCAAACAGGGTTTCTCGACATCCTGAAGCTGCTTCGCAGCAGCCTGTTTTATAAAAAAATTAGTTTACACCGGATAAAATCCACTTGTCCACGGCATAAGCAATGCCACCCTCGTTCAACGACTTGGTTACATAGCGCGCCTTTACCTTCAATTCTTCCGCCGCATTCCCCATGGCGATACCGCTGCCGACCGCTTCGATCATCTCAAAGTCATTGTGGCCGTCGCCGAATGCAGCGACTTCATCCGTCGTCAATCCTAGATGGTCGATCAGCTTGCGAAGACCTACGGCTTTGTTCATGCCGTTCGGGTTAATATCAACAGCCCACGGTCTCCACCGGTGGATATACAGCTGACTCCGGTCTTCACCGATATAAGCGGCTTCCTCCTGCTCATTGCAGAACACGATGCATTGATAAATATCGGGGACTTCCTCAACCGATTGGAGCTGCACCGGTTCCATGAAGCCGATCTCCTGCTGCGCCTGGCGAAAATACGCGTCATTCTCGCGGTTCATGAACATCAGCTCCGAGCCGTACAGCAGCAGCGTATGGCTTTTGCGCTCGGCCTCTTGAAGCCACGTCCGCACGGTTTCCTTAGGAAAAGGATTGCCGAATACCGTCTTTCCTTTATATCCGATATGACTGCCATTACATGTGACAGCCCATTCAATGCCCAGTTCTTCGCGAAGCGATTCCATCTCGAATTCGCTGCGGCCTGTACATAATGCGAGCGCGATCCCTTGTTCCTTCAGCTTCAATAAAGCCGCTCGGGTAGACTCTGGCAAATAATCGCGGTCCCGCAAAGTACCGTCCACATCGAATGCTACCAACTTGATCATTCTAGTCACCTCATTCTAGATTCTGCTACCATTATAGCAGAGACTTCTGGTTTTGTCCGACAGCGGCGGCCCCGCCTCCACTATAATCCAGCCTCCGGAACGTTTTGTATCTTGAAAAAAAGCAGGGAATACGTTATGATAAGCCGTAATGACTCAGACAAACGAATAACCGAGGTTTTCTAGGGTTCCGCGGCTTCTTCATAGAAGCTCGGTCTGGTCCGAGAGAAAACACACAGGACTTTTCTGTGGACACGGAGGGATAAAAGCCCGGGAGGATATCATGGACGATATCATCCCGGGCTTTTTGTCGTTTGATTCAGGGACTGGGTATCCCCTGTTGTTCCTGCCGCATTCTAAACCATTCAAAAGGAGGATGTTTATCATGAATCGAAATTGGGCTATGGTCTTTATTGCTGGATTATTCGAAATTGCTTGGGTTATCGGCTTAAAGCACTCTCACCATCTGTGGGATTGGACCGGTACAATCATCGCCATCCTGATCAGCATGGACTTGCTCATCCGAGCCTCGTCGAAACTGCCTGTCGGTACGACATACGCGGTCTTTACCGGAATAGGGACGACGGGGACCGTCATTACCGAGATGCTGGTGTTCGGGGAACCGTTCAGCGTAACCAAGCTGCTTCTTATCCTGCTGCTAATCGCCGGGGTAGTCGGACTGAAGATGGTAACAGCGGGGAAAAAGTCTGAGGAGGTGCAATAAGAATGGATTGGATCGCTCTTATTTTGGCAGGCTGCTGCGAAATCATCGGGGTGTCGGGAATTAACCGCATCCACAAAAGCAAATCTATTGCCTCTTACTCTATTCTTATCGGCGGCTTTCTGTTAAGCTTCCTGTTCCTGTCCTTTTCCATGAAGACTATCTCGATGGGGACGGCCTATGCCGTGTGGACAGGGATTGGAACCGCAGGCAGCGCCCTTTTGGGGATGTTCGTTTATGGGGAATCCAGGGAGTGGAAGCGTATGCTGTTCATAGCTATGGTGCTTACCGCAGCGGTTGGACTGAAGATCATTTCATAGCACTAGCAGTCCAGCCGCTGTTGAAACCCGCGAATCGGATTATATTAAGCGGTATTTTCGCGGGTTTCAAAGGCGGGCGTAAACTCCTCCAAAGCATCCCCCCATATGGATAATATTTCACGTAAAACAGGTTTTTTCAACAGACTGAGGTTTCCCAAGGGCGCCTCAGGCTTGTTGGTTATAATCGCATGGTTTTCCAATGTACCACCTCCTCCACGTGAATTACTATCTAGCGATAGCCTTGCCGATAATCACGGGGGGATACGGAGGCAATCTGCTTGAACACCTTGCCAAAATGGGATACGTTACCAAAGCCGGCAGCGGTAGAGATGTCGATGATCTTCATATCCGTTTCGCGCAGCAGCCGCTGCGCTTCCTTCACTCTGACGGTATTGACGTAATCCGTAAACATGAAACCGGTTACATTTTTGAACATTTTACTTAAATAGCTAGGACTTATGTAAAATTGCCCGGACACGGACGTTAAACTGATCGGCTGATCGTAATGCTTGTTCATATATTGGACAATCTCGAGGATCTTCTTCTTTATTGTGGAGTCTTGCTCGATGGGGGTTGCGTTTCTTTTTTCAATAAACCGGAACACATGCAGCAGCAGCTCGGCAGATAGCTGTTGAAGCCGCAGCTCGAAGGCGGGGGGCTTGTTTGTCATTTCCTGAGCGAACTCGCTAAATAGGCCCTCCATCAGCATTCGTTCCTGAATCGATAACCGAAGGACCGGGTAGCCTCGAAACAGTGACAGCAGCGGGGCGGCATCCCGTCCCTTAAAGCTCTCGAAGTATCGCGAGTCATAGTAGGCAACAGCCCTTTCGTAATCGGGAACGCCGATGTCAAATGATTTATGAATTTCGTTGGAGCCAATGATCACCAGATCACCTTGCCGGACCGTGTAGGAGCGATCCTTGATGAAGAATCCCCTGGCCCCTGAAAACAAGTACAGAATTTCATAGTGATGATGGATATGATAACGATTCATGGTGACATATCCCGTCCGATTCGAGAATTCGATATGAAACGGATCTGCAGGTCTTCCATACCATAATTTATTATTCGGCGACAGCATCATAGTCCCACCTTTACGGGCTATTCGTTTTTCTTCCATCATAACAAAATAGGCGGGGTTCTGCATGATTCAGGCTGACTATCCCAAGGGTGATTTCAAATAAAAACAAGATGAATCAATCAGCCCTACTGAATTTTCTCCACTAGACTATACCAACTTCACTGACCGTTTCTGTCAGCATATCTGCTTTATAATAGACTACAAGGATGTAAAAACTATCCAGGGAGGGATCTGCATTGAAGGAAGTGTGGATATTTATTACTGACGGCTTCGCCGATTGGGAGGCGAGCTACGTTTCAACGGAATTGAATAATCCGGAAAATGGGTTTCAGGTAAGAACGGTCGCTATTGACAAAGACCCCAAGGTTTCCATGGGGGGACTTCGGGTGCTGCCCGATTATGAACTGAACGTTGAACCATCTCAGGACAAATTGGCGATGCTGATTATTCCGGGAGGTACGGGATGGAGAGAGGCCAAAAATCAACAGGCCGCCCGGCTGGTACAGAGCTGTGTCGATAAAGAAATTCCGGTCGCGGCCATTTGTGATGCGACGACGTTCCTGGCCAGCCACGGATTCCTGGACAATATCAAGCATACCGGCAATACCTTGGATTTCATGAAGGAAGGAGCGCCCAACTACCGCGGCGAAGGCTCCTATCAGACAGTCCAATCCGTCAGCGACGGCAATATCATAACAGCCAACGGAACCGCTGCCTTGGAGTTCTCCAGACATATTCTGGAGAAGCTCGGCGTGTATGAGGGTGAAAAGCTGGAGGAATGGTACACAGTGTTTAAAAAGGGATATCTATCTGAATAAACAGCATTAAATCTCAGAGCAGACTGCGCAACCCGCGGTCTGCTCTTTAGATTGCCGGTGTATTGCCCTATTCCCGGCAGATCATCAGCTTATTGCCGTCCGGGTCCTTAACGACGAACCAATGATTATGCTCGATTGCCGTTACAAGCTCGACGCCGAGCTTTTTCATATAATCGTAAGAGCCCTGCAAATCATCCGTCAACAGCATAAAAGCGGGAGTCTCGATAGATGGCGCTCCACCAGGCTGATCCCCGCCCCACATGGGCATCGTATCCAGAATAATGCCCGTTCCTTGCATGGGTAAGGTGCATAAATGACCAGCCATACTCGTACAATTCGCCTCATTCAGCCCAAGAACTTGACAATACCAGCTGCGGGCTCTTTCCATATCGCGGACCGGGATAAAGACGCTTCCGATCTTGTTCTTAACCGGACTATTACGTACGGAACCTGCTTCCGATGCGTGCTGTTGATTCATCGTTTTCCCTCCAATAATCGTAGTTAACGCTTGCGGAACCCGCACCGGCTGATAACCTTCCGGCGGCTCCTTGTGCATTCGCTTTGTATTCATGATCAATCCTCCAGGCCTGAATGAATAGGAAGCGAGTACCGGGAGAACCCCTCTTTTTCATAGCTGTATCGTTCACAAATAATGTACTTCCGGTCATCTGCGCCTGTTTCCAGGCGGGCTTCACTAAGATAGTGTTCCACAGCCTGGCTCGCCGCGTCAAAATCACCGTCCCGGTTGGGTACGACTACGCAGGTTTGAGGAGGCAATGTGGTCCGGAAATACCACTCCGGAACATCCTCGAAGGAATCCACCTCAACACAGAGAATATAGGCATGCATATCCGACTGCTGCTGTGTAGAAGCCTTAGGCCAAATGCCATAATGGACGGAAGGATTTTTGACGGATGGCAGATGCTTTGCAGAAGATAACAGCGCTTCTTTGGCATGGCGGTATTTGCCGCTCATATCCTGCAGGCTTATGCAAGGGATGCCGATTAATTTCAATTCATCGTGCTTAACGATATAAGGCTTCATATCCTCCATCGCTTCGGTTGACACCTCTCTTTGGGTTGATCGATACAAAATGCTTAGCGCCGCCGGAACCCGTTCCGGCTTATAGCTGTCCGGGCGCCTGCCCTCCAGAATCCTATGCATGGGCTGCAGCCGCCCGGGATTCCTGGCTGAATGCTTCATAGCGAGCCCCCTCCTTTCGAGATGGGAATGTACACTTTAACCACGGTATCCCGCTCCAGATCGCTTCCCTCGATGAGAAGATATTCAGCGAACCATTGCCGCTCTTCATCCAATCTGTAGCTGTCATTGGCGATGATCCAGCGATGCATCTTTTCCAAGACCCCGGTCAACAAGCCGTACGTCTTGGACACGCAGCACGCATATGTGCCGGAGCCCAGCCGTTTTTCCTTCAGTCCCTCCAGCGCCGGAGCTTCGGGTCCAGCAGTCAAAATCCCGTTCTCCCACCAATAATCCTCCATATCCTTGGCTCCATAATGATAGGACATATAATATTTACCATGGCCCTTCCGGCAGCGCGCATGGGACACGTTAGTATGCCAATCTATCAACTGCATTTCCGCAGCCTTTTGAGCTTCTGCCCCATCTCCCCTGCAAAAGAATGCTTTGATTTCTCCCAGCTCAACGATCTCTATCGGTTCAGGGTGAAGCTTCCGCTGCACGGGAAGGTACAGGTTCATTCTCGTCACTTTATCGTTGTAGGCAATGAACTCCTCGATATATTGATGCGTTCCGATGTCAAACGTGCTCTTCGGCAGCCATTCGGACAATAATCTGTCCCACGCATCCTGAACGGTCTTCGGGCATGCAGCAGGAATCCTTCTGACGGCGTACAAGCCTCCGGCGAAGGGCTCCTCGGTAAACGCATCCTCCATAGTCTGGTCCGCTGTATCCGCTATCAACACCTTGTAGCCGTATTTTCGCGGCTGTCCTTTTCCAGGAAGCTCTACATTGTGACCGAAAATGCGAAGCTTCGACTTGACGTCTCTCGTTACCTCATGGGTGCTCAGCAGCCGTCCGACGATCCGGAACGCCTCGTTCTCCATTCCCTCCTCATGATCGGCTATATACAGATAGCTGTACATTTTACCTGGCAGCAATCGAATCACTTTGACATCGGGGAACCGCTCCGTTTGCTCCCTATCCTCCGTGTACGAGATTTGTTCATGCAGCCTGATCGGTTCGAAGCTGAAGAACAGCTCGGCCTTTCGATAGCTGGCGGGAGTCAGCCCAACGATCTTCTTGAATACCTTGGCAAATGAATGGTAGGATTCGAATCCGCTCTCCCATGCGAGCTCCTCGACCGTCCGGTTCGTATTTCTCAACTGATGGGCGGCAACGCTTATTCTTCGTTTGCGAATATAGTCCTTGACGGGATGTCCGGTAAGCGCATAAAACACCCGGTACAGCTGAGCGACCGACAGATAAGCTTCCTCGGCAATGCAGGTAAGATCCAGCTCCTGGTCCAGACGATCCTCGATATAGTCGATCGCCCTTTGCACAGAATCGGCATAGCTCATGGTTTTCACCTTTTCATCTCTCACGTCTTCTTCCTTATTATACCAAAAGGGATGACATCCAGTATGTTCAAAATTCTCAGATATTCAGTAAACTTTTCAGTCACTCACTCTAGCTATATAATGAATTTATGACATGCAGTTTTCTTATAAAGATTCACGTGATTAACGAAATGGAGGAGATATCGCATGGTTAACTTTGTCGCCCCTCCCGTAATGCCTTAACAGTAGAATCTACTGTCGGGGTACTTACAAGAGGCTTGTCAGACCTTTTCCATAGATTCTACTGTATGCATTCGGCAGCCGGCCTGCATAGGTCCGCCATCATATTAGTAGAAAGCGGGAAAAAGAAGTGAAAGAAACGATTTATTTTATTTTGTCGATGATCATATTCGGAGCAGTTGGCGTTTTTGCTAAATATATAGATTTGAGAGCAAGTGTAATTGCTCTTTTCATGAGCCTTATTGGCAGTATGTTTTTATTCATCATCTGCATGAGTACGAAGCATAAAATATCACGGCAAATTATAAGAAGAAATGTGGTCCCGCTGTTTATAGCGAGCCTCGCTTTGTGCGGCAATTGGATTTTTCTTTTTCAGTCCTATAAGGAAACTACGATTGCGAATGCAGCCATAAGCTATTATTTTGCTCCTGTGCTGGTTATCGTGATGTCGCCTGTTGTACTGAAAGAAAAGCTTTCGCTAAAAAAAGCAATATGTGTCGTCATTGCCCTTATCGGATTGGTTTTGATTGTACAGAGCAATAAAACAGCCACAGCCGAACATAATCTGCTCGGTATTATCTATGGGCTTATAGCGGCGGGTTTTTATGCGGTCTTGACCCTGGTTAACAAGTTCATCCGAAACATGAACGGGCTGGAGAATACGTTTATTCAGATTGTCTTATCCTCTGTCATACTACTGCCTTATGTTTTCATTACAGAAGGCTTTCCTATTTCCCGGATATCGGGCAATTCTATTATTTTACTGCTGCTCCTGGGCATATTTCATGCGGGAGTAGGATTCTACCTGTTCTTTACTGGAATGAGCGGGCTTAAGGCTCAGAGCGTCGCTGTATTAAGCTATATAGATCCTTTAACTTCCTTGTTTATTTCAGTTCTTGTCATAGGCGAAAAGATGACATTACTTCAATTGGCTGGCGCTGCCTTATTGTTGGGATCGACGCTGCTAAGCGAAACAAGCAGGGGTAAGAAGACCTAGTAAGTTAAAAGTTTAGTCAACATTGACCGGTGCAGTCTATTGCAGCTTCCACACAAGCTCTAAATTAATAAAAGGACAAGTGCAGCTTCTGCTCTTGTCCTTTTTTACTACAGTATTTATAAGACTCCGAGGTCATCGGATGTGAAAATTTTATTTGGCGATAAAACCTACCTCTAGACGCGGCCGCACGTCTTAGAAAGGCTTCGATAGAGGCTCTCTCATGTCTATGATATACCCCTCCGTCTTATTCATTAAGCTTTTACTCGATCCGCAAATGAAAACCTTCAAGCTCCTTCTCCGCGTCTTGAAAAAGCTGCAACAAAAGCCCAGTATACTCCCCGAGCTTTTTCTCGCTTTCCTGAAAATGCTGCCAGCGAAGCGTTAGCGGCAGTTCAACCCATCCGGTCAGACAATCCCATAAGGCGTCCAAATTATTGCCGTAATAGTGCGGCAGCGACAGGGCTTCTTTTAAGACAGCATGCAGCTGGTCTTTAGAATCAAATTTCCGGCCATCCAGTATGATTTCGCGCAAGGCTATCCCCCCTGTGTTTACTTGATTTGCTGAAACGTTTCGTAATGATCCTCGGTCTTATAGATTAAGCCGTCGTTGGAAAATAGGATGCGGTCTTTTCCCCTGTGGCCTGATTTGTAATTGATATCGGCTTCGTACCATATTCTCCCCTTTTTCGAGGGCAATTTATTTTCACGGTTTTGGAAGACATCGCCGCCTATGCTTTTACCAGGTGCAACTTGATTCAAGTTCCCTTTCTGAGGATCCCAGCCCCGCTTGGTCGCTTCGTTCTTGGTAATAAAATTATCCGGCAATTTGTTATGAGCTTGAATGTACTTGGCGACACTTTCAAACGTCGTATAATCCTCTGATTGCGGTTTTTCCTTGCTCACTCCGCATCCGGCCAGAAGCAGCAAACAGCTTAGGAATACAAACAAAATAGACTTCATGAATTTCAAAGCTTTCATCCTCACTTCTTTATGTATAAGTCATCTGATATTTACGGAAATGATAACATGAAGTTTCATTTATGCAAACCCATTCGCCTAATAAACGCCCTATCCCGCGGCTTGTTGCACATACTGCTTCCCTCCGCATCAAAAAAAATATCGCCGTCATCCCCCACAAGGAGCATGAACGACGACATTTCTTAGTAAAGCTAAAAAGCTATTTCCGTCAGTACCCTGCCCAACCGGTCCAGGTTCTGTTCATTCCCTTCAACACAGTAAGCCTTAACCTGTTCGAACACCTCCGCCTTCTTGAAAGTCTGGCGAAAAGTCACCTTGGTTCTGCCTCCCAGATCCTCAAAGGAAGCCGTTACCCGAAATTCAGGACCGGATACATGATCCAGCACGACCTGCTCAAACGGCACAATCTCAACAAAGACGCAATGATTGGGATAATCTGCTCCATTCGGGCCGTGCATCGTGAACCTCCATGTTCCCCCGGGTCTAATATCACACTCGTGAAACGTATTCGTAAATCCTTCCGGCCCCCACCATCGAGCTAACAAATCCGGGGTTGTCCAAGCTCGAAACACCAGCTCCCTTGGTACATCATATTCGCGTGAAGCCACTGCTTCATTCTCACCTATGTTCATATTTATGCCTCCCTTTCTAATTATGGCCTTCCAGCGGGTAATTTCACTATAAATCATTACGTTACGTAAGGTGCAAGTGTTATCGCGATAGTTTCTAATTTGCTTGTATGTAACTGCACCCCGAATGAGAGCGCAACATTTCGAACATCCCCTTGTGATATAACTAACATGAATTCAAACAAGGAGATGAGAGCATGAGTAAGTTACAAGGTAAAATCGCACTAGTCACAGGTGCAAGCCGGGGAATCGGACGCGGCATTGCGTTACGTCTCGCAGAGGAAGGCGCATTAGTCGCAGTTCATTATGGAAAAAGACAAAGTCAAGCAGAGGAAGTCGTCCGCCAGATTCAAAATCATGGAGGCTCCGCATTCACAGTCCACGCGGATTTTCATTCTCTTAAAGGCGTAACGGATTTATATGACGCAATGGATGAAGCCCTTTACAAGCGAACAGGGGAGAATCGATTCGATATTCTTGTCAATAATGCCGGAATCGGACAAATGGTAACCATTGAAGATACGACGGAGCAATCCTTCGATGAAGTGATGAACATTAATGTAAAGGCACCGCTTTTTGTTATTCAGCAGGCCCTGCCGCGTCTTAGGGATGAGGGTCGAATCATTAATATTTCATCGTTTGTTACTAAGATGGCTCTCCCTAATGTATTCGCCTACAGCATCTCCAAGGGGGCGGTCAATACTCTGACAAGCGTCCTCGCTCAGCAGCTTGGAAAACGCCTCATTACAGTGAACGCCATCCTCCCTGGCTTTATCAATACAGAGATGAATGCCGATACTTTGCAGAGTCTCGAAGGACAGAAGTTTGCCGCCGGCCTCTCCACCTTCAACCGTTGGGGTGAGCCAGAGGATGTCGCGAATATTGCGGCCTTTCTGGCCTCATCGGACAGCCGCTGGGTGACCGGTCAATTGATTGACGCAAGCGGGGGCTCTCATCTTTAAAATGCCCCGCAAAGCGGGATGGCTATGACGTTCCGATAGTCCCGAAATTAATAATGTCATAGAAACGGGGTTCAAATAAGCGCTGGACTTTGAACCCTTCATTTTTCAAATATGAACCGTTCATCTTGTCGATAGAACCAAAAGCCCGCCGTTTTTGGCGGCAGCCGTATGGGTTATTGCAAAGTGTTAGATAAATATGATGTTACTCGTTAGGCTCGGATGTAACCATCCACGCGACACCGTATCGATCTGTAAGCTCTCCGTAATACAGGCCGAAAGGCTGCAGCGCAAAAGGCTGCTTCACTTGACCGCCCGCTGCAAGCTTGGCAAATGCCTCGCCAGCTTCCGATTCCGTTTTGTACGATACATTGAGTAATACGCCCGTTCCCCTAGTAAAAGGCTCCAAGGAATCGGCCATAAAAATAGAGCTTCCGCCGGCAACAACCAGACATAAATGGATGACCTTGTCCTTATGCTCGTGCTGTGCCCCCGTTGCTTGTTCGTGCGTCATGACCGATACGATTTCCCCGCCAAGGGATTGGGTGTAAAACTCCGCTTGCGCTCTTGCATCCTCAGATAAAAGAAAAGGTCTCACTTGTCCCACAATATGTTCCACCTTTCAAAGTTCAGCTTTATCGGTACAAGCTTATTATAGGATACATGCCTCTTCCAGGCTTCTTATGGATTGCTATGTTTTTAGCCACCACATTCCCGCACATTCCGGCAGCTGAATCCAGTTCCGTTCAACCACCCGCTTCGCCATGGCATCCCCGAAGAAAAATCCCGCAAGCTGCTCTGCCTGCTGAAGATTCTCAAAGGTATAATCCGTTCGAATCCATTTGTGGTTAAATCCGTAATCCTGAACGAGCGCGTCATAGTATGCTTTCAAAAACTCCGGCGGGTTAGGCTGTTCTTCCCCTGTACCCATCGTTTCCAAGATAAGAATGGTGCCGTTAGGCCGCAGCACCCGCCTCATCTCAGCTAGGATCTTCCTCAAATTGCCCATGGCATCGGGAACATCGGCATTCGTAAGGTAGCAGACCGTCCAGCCTGCAATGATGAAATCGACGCTGTCGTCCGCTAGCGGAAGCGACCTGTGATCTGCTGCGATCGTTCTCCAATGAGTGAAGCCCGCGTCCTTCAGACGTTCGGCTGCAACCTTTAACATGGCTTCCGAAGCATCGGCAGCAACGATGGATTTGGCTTTGGCAGCCAATTCAACCGTAAATCTGCCGGAGCCTGCCCCCATATCCAGGATGTCCAGGCCCTCCAGGCTGATCAGCTCTTCGATGGTGGGAAGGAGCGGCTTTTGCTTGGAAATCATCAAGTGGTACTGGTCTGCTTGCTGCTCATAAATAACAGAATGATTTGGCATATCGAATCCTCCTTATCGTAGTGGAACCGGTTCTCCATCATCATAAAGCTTAACGTAACGTGAAGGTCAACAGCATAGTACCGCCAATCGGAATGCTGCTGTTACTCCGCGCCTCTACGCATCCCAACGGTTATGCATCGGCTATCCGGTCCATACTGGACATATACCCTTACGAAGGAGCGGTGATGGGATGAATGAGATTGGCCTGTACATCAAAACTATCCGGCAGCAGCGCGGTGTGGACATTATGGATTTTGCAAGGGAGCTCGGTGTATCTCCCGATTATTTAAGCAATCTTGAATCCGGCAAAACAAGGACGCTTCAGCTGGAAATCATCAACAAGCTGCAAAACGAATTTCAGCTGATCGAAACCAACGAGATCGAGCCGTATATCGAGAATGACGCAGGCGCCCGGATCGAGCAGCTCGCCCTATCCTTGCGTGCGCTGCATGAACATGACCCCAAAGCCGCTGAATATTTGATAGGCATTGTGGAGCAGGGCTTCGAGTGGATGATCAGCACCGGCAAGCTTCAGACGGGTAAGAACCTGCGTTTTTTCGATAATAACCAATAAGGAACCTGCCGCAGCAGGTCCCTTATGCTCCCTTTTCATATCTCATTTATCTGTTTAACTTGCGCTGGTCCGTCTTCTGCCCGGCAGTCCTTTACCCCCGAGCCATTTGCGGATGATAAAGGCTGCCACGGCCGCCGAGACGGCGCCGGAAGTGTAGAAAATGATTAAATTTTGCACATACTTCTGTGCATGCTGGCCTTCCCTTCCATAATAGTGATTACCCAGCATTCCCTCCAGAAGCGTCCCTCCGAACAGGAAGACGCATACCATACCACCGGCTACCAAATAGGGACGCAAGCGTTCGTTTAACAGCAGCTTTCCGTTGTTTTCGTTTCTCGATGTCCTCGCCATCCGGTGCATTCCCCATACACTTCCCGCTGTAACCAGTACAGGGACGATAAAGGAATGGATTCCGAAGTACAGCTGGCGTACTTTCCACAAATAGGATTCATCGTTCCCGGCCGTAAAGTTTGCTAAGGCGAATAACGAATTCACATGCAGCAGCTTGATCGGAAAGGAAATATGCTCGAACAGAATGCTCATTTCCCGAAGGAACAGCCAGTCTTCCCTTGTATTCATAATGCCCATCGCAAAATAATGCATCGAAACGAGTCCCTTCATACAACCATATAAGTCGTATGGAACCAGCGGAAGGATGATGCAGAAAGCGATTTGAGAGATAACGTTCCCTCCAACAAATCCGATCCATAGGGACAGGCTGAACACCGCGCAAAGAGTGAAAAGCTGGTGCAAATAATAGATTCCCATCAAACGATCCGGCAAAAATGTGCTCAAAACGGTCGTATGGATTATGGCCAGTTGGATCAAGAATCCAGCCGTAGTCGCTCCGATGATGTGAACCACTCCAAGCAGCCATTTGGTTAAGAATATATGCTCTCTTTTCACAGGCATCGCATAGGCGAGCTCCAGCGTCTGATTCGTTCGCCCGAGGCCGACCAAAACAGCCGCCAGCCCGATGCACAGCAGCAGCTGTATAGCGGAGATCATTTCCACGTTAGCATAGAAATTGTATTGGTACTCGTCCTGATAGTTCCTCCCAATCTCCATGTAAAATTGAAGGTGCGATGCCACATTACCGGCATGATTGTAAAATTGAACGCCGCTCAACACGACAGTGAGCCAAATCGCCCAAAGGATGTATTTGGATTGCTTGTAATTTTGAAACCATAATCCCTTATGAAGCATGCCGATCCCCTCCCAGCTTCGTAATGAATAAGTCTTCTATAGTTACCGGCAGCTCATCCAGCAGCAGCGGCTCGCTGTTCTTCAATGCCTTCATTGTTCCTGCCGTATCGTTCTTCAGCAGCAGCGTAGCCACCCGCCCGACCTGTGACAATACTTCCACATCGGGTAATGATGAGAGAGGATTACGCATAGTGTCGGCAAAGGCGACCTGGACTTTTTTGTACGTCTCCTGCAGCTCTCCGATTCGGATGACGGATTCGATCTCCGTCTCCTTCATCATCATAATGACGTCGGCTACCTTCTCCAGCTCCTGCAAGTGATGGGAGGAGATGAATAGAGCCGTCTCCCGCTCGGATACTTCCTCTATGAGCAGCTGCATAATCTGCTTCTTCACGATAACATCCAGGCCGTTGGTCGGCTCGTCCAGCAAGATCAGCCTTGCTCTCGTAGACAAGGCAATGATCATGAACAACAGAGCTTTCATCCCTTTGGAAAAGCTGCGTATCGACCGGTTCGCCGGCAGCTGAAACCGATCCATCCAACCGTACAACGCTTGCTCATCGAACGACTCATACATATGGCGGTGTAAACGGACCAGCTCCTTAACATTGTAGCTGTTGTACATGCTCATGGAATCGGGCACATAGTACAGGGATTGCTTGACCTCCGGATGGGCCGTCAGGTTAACTCCCTCCAGCATTACTTCCCCTTCGTCCGGGTCTAAAATACCGGCCAAAAGTCTTAGCAAAGTCGTCTTCCCTACGCCGTTACGGCCAATCAGCCCTGTGATCGTCCCTTGCTTGATTTCAAAATGAACCCCGCTAATAATGGGTTTGCCATCGATATGTTTACTTAGATTGCGGACGGTTAACATCGTCTTCGCCTCCCCATTCCTTCAAATAGCCGTCAATCCATTGAACGAGCGTGTCACGGCTGACGCCGATATAGGATGACTCCATGACAAGCAGCTTCAGAGACTCCCGGATTTCCTTGATCTTCTGCTCATTTCCTTGAGCTGAGGACAAAGCCTCCGTGACGAAAGTTCCTTTTCCCCTTCGGGTTTCAATAATGCTCTGCCGTTCCAGCTCCTGATACGCCTTGCTTACCGTATTCGGGTTAATCAGCAGAGCGGAAGCAAGCTCGCGAACAGACATCAGCTTGTCGTTCGGACGGAGCACCTTTTTCAATATAAGCTCCTTAACTTGCTGAACGATCTGTTCCCAAATGGGGGTCGTACTGCGCTCATCGATATGTATTGGCAAGGTTTCTCACCCCTTTTTCATATCAACCTAAGTTTATGTGTATTAGTACGTGTAGTACACTTAATACAATAGAATACATTTTCCTGTTTGTCAACCCCTCTTCTCTCCAAGCGCATCTCTGATGAGTATGACGGATGGTTATGATACAATGGGATAACCCGATGCACAGGGGTGGTCTATTGAGAAACTTGAAAATCTGTAAGTTTGCCCCGGTACCCGGTGGGGGAGCCTTCCGGCCACTGCTATTATCGCCCCTGTAAGGGATACCCTGTTTACGGCCTTTCGCTTTTTTTATGTCGAAAAAAAGCATCCCGGCTGCCGACGACTTCTGGAGTGCCTGCATCCTTCACGCTGGGGCAAGGTTTCGTTATACTCCTACCGGGGGTTTATTATCCTTGATGGATACCCTGTTCGGTCCGCCTGAAGGGGTTGGGGGTGGGCAGCGTTCGAATTTACAAAGTTGGCTGATAAATTAATGAGAGCGAACCGATCAAAGCGGCTTAAATTGATTGAAGCAGGTATCAAGCTACGGTGAAGGATGAATATATTCGATTGAAGATGCAGGAAGGGATACGGAAAGGAGAAGGTATGAAGTCTTTGAAGCTCAGTGTATTGGATTTGGTTCCTGTTCTGGATGGAGCAGACGCAACCTATGCGTTATCCCAAGCTGTAGAACTGGCTCAAACGGCCGAGCAGCTGGGCTATACCCGCTATTGGGTTGCGGAGCATCACGATATGCCGCATCTGGCCTGCACCTCGCCGGAGGTGCTGTTAGCCCACGTCGGGGCGCGGACGGAGCGCATCCGTATCGGTTCGGGCGCCCTGCTGCTGCCTCACTATAAGCCGCTCAAGGTAGCGGAATCATTCCACCTGCTCGCAAGCCTCTACCCGGGGCGTGTGGATCTAGGCATCGGCCGCGCACCCGGCGGTTCGGCGCATGTCAGCATTGCGCTGAGCGGCAACTTCCTCGAGCATGTCCGGCAGCTGCCCGATACATTGCAGGAGCTCATCAGGCTGCTCGAAGGCAGCTTCGAGCTGGATGGGCAGAAGGTTACCGCACGTCCTGCTCCCCCAGTGCCGCCGGAGCTGTGGATGCTCGGTACGAACCGTAAGAGCGCCGCTTATGCGGCTGAGATAGGAGCCGGGTATGTATTCGGGCAGTTCATGAGCGATGTGAACGGCAAGGAGGTGCTTGACGCGTACCGCGAGGCTTTCGTTCCGTCGCGTCTTAGCCCGCTGCCTCGAGCGATCGCGGCCATCGGGGTCGTCTGCGCCGAAACCGAAGAAGGGGCCGAGCAGCTAGCAGCTGCGGGTATGGCTCCCTTTGGGCAGCAAAGCACTGGAGAAGAAGGCCCCTCGTCATCCTCGGTCCGAAAATGGCTGGTCGGTACTCCGCAGAAAGTCAAAATGCAGCTGGAGGAGCTGTCACACCTCTACGGCGTTGATGAATTTATCGTGGTCACTATGATCAAGGACTACAAGAAGCGGCTTCATTCGTACACCTTGCTTGCGGAAGCCGTAGCGTCCGGCGGCTGATTCCTTTTAAAATATTGATTCCAAATGTCCCCCTCTCCACGGACAAACTTCTCAAGCCGTGCATATGCTGTAACAGCTGAAGATGAACGGAGGGGGAGAACTTTGCGCATCATGGACCCATTGCTTAGTCTTACCCGCACAACATGTATATGTGTGTTGCTTACCGGCTTGGGATGGTTCATCGTCAATCCTGCAAGCGTTTTTATGTGCGTACATGAGGTTAGAACGATGCTCCGCTTTTTATAAAAATGGCCAATGGTATTTGTGCATCGACAGGCAGCCGCTGCAGGCAAGCTGAAAGCGGACTGTCTTTTTTGTTTTCCACAGTTGCCTTACCATTCCCCGAATCGCTGCCCATCCCGAATGTCCCTCCACGAAATCAAGCGCAAATGCTGCTGCTCGATGGTTTGTCTAATAATCCCGACCCGAACTGACGGATACCTTCTGCAAAATGCCGCCGCAGCCCGAGCCCTCTCCCCCTGCATCATAATCGATGCGGACGTAATGGCCCCTGCGTGAAACATCTCCATAATAGCCTGATTGGCGCTATCGGATATTCCGAAATCATCCGCGTTAATAAGGACATAACGATCTCCAGGGGTAAACAGCATAGGTATCGTCCCTTCTTGTTTAATTTGAACGGCAAAAAGGGACGCAAAAACCACCTAAGTGATTTTACGTCCCCTGCTCTCTTACGGGAAAATGTGTATGTTTCTAGTATTATACACCGGCTTTTCAAAAAGTAAAGCCCTTCACGCCTTTTGCCATTCCCTTTTTCCCAGGCCTTACAGAAACTGCGGAGCTGCAAAGCCGGACCTTGCTAGTTTTTCGCCCAAGGCTGCTCCTATCGGGCCAAGCTGCAGAGCTGGCTGCAGCAGGAAGGCCAGCCGAGCTCTAGCCGCGCCAAACAACCCTCCCCTTTATCAGGAGAGGGTTGTTCCTCTACGACGAATCTATTATTGTGCCGCATTCAAGATCGCATCCAGCAGCCCGGGGAACCGCGCATCCAAATCTTCCCTCCGAAGATCTACAATATGCTGAGTACCCTGAACCTGCACTCGAACTACCCCCGCTTCACGCAGAGTTCGAATATGGTGAGAAGCCGTAGACTTGGCTACAGGAAGCTCGTATGAACTGCACGGCTGAGCGCCCTGCCGGGCGACCATGCTGACCAGACTCAAACGGACCGGATCGCTTAATGCATATAAGACGGAGCTCAAATGAATATCGTCAACGGCGGGATGAAATAAAATCTTCATAGACAATCCCCCTTATATTTTTCAAAAAATTTACACTGACCTTATTGAATTATAGCACATCTCATGATATATTTCTATTGTTCGATAACAATCGAAATATTGAACAAACATTCCGTTACCCTAAGGAGGGCTTTATGAATAGTCAATCTGCAACTCCCCATGCAAGCTCCGATGCCGGAGTGGGAAACAGCTTCAAGGAAAGCTGGGTCATCCCTCTTCTCGGTTTTACCGTCATTCTCGTTGTCATGAACACGATGATGTTCAATCTGGCTCTGCCCAAGATCACCATCGATTTCAGCCTGTCTCCTGTTGCGGCTTCCTGGATTGTCACGGGATACTCCATTGTGTTTGCCATTTCGTCCATCACTTATTCGCGGTTATCCGATTTCGTGCCCATCCGCAAGCTGTTCACGATAGGGCTGCTGTCCCTTGGAGGCGCTTCTGTGTTAGGCTTCTTTAGCCATCATTTTGTTCTGCTGCTTATGGCGCGCCTGATTCAAGCCTCCGGGGCTGCTTCTGTACCGGCGTTAGGAATTGTTCTGCTGACCCGCTATATTCCTTTATCGAGACGCGGCAAATCGATGTCGATCGTCATGTCGGCAAGCTCGCTCGGTCTAGGTCTAGGCCCTGTGATCGGCGGCTCCATTACCCAATATTTGGGGTGGAACGATTTGTTTCTCGTTACAGCAGTCACCCTGCTGTTGACCCCTGTATTTTACAAGCTGCTGCCCGATGAGCAGCCGCAAAGAGGCTCCTTCGACATTGCGGGAGCCGTGCTGATCGCTATCGGTACCACAGGCTCTCTGCTGTTCTTAACCAACCGTTCCTGGTGGATGCTGGCTGCGGGAGTGCTCGCCCTGGTACTGTTCTGGATGCGGATCCGCCGTACGAATAATCCATTCGTTCAGCCCTCCCTGTTCGGCAACAAATCTTTTATGAATCTTAATGCCATCGGAATTATGGCCTATATGAGCAGCTTCGTCACTTTATTTTTAGTGCCGCAAATTCTGGCTCATCTGTATGCCTTGACGCCAGGGCAATCCGGTCTCGTATTATTTCCGGGAGCGGTGCTGTCGATGCTGGCCTCTACCTGGATTGGCAAAATGATCGACCGCTTCGGCAACTCCATGCTGTTCCGTTATGCTCCTTGGCTGCTCATCGCAGCGGCCGCATTGTTCGCCCTGCTGGCCGTTCATTCCGTCTATGCCATCGTAGTGACTTACATGCTGCTCAGCGTCAGCTTCTCGGCCCTGACCACCAGCGTATCCAATGAAATATCGCGTATCGTGCCCAAAGAGCATATCGGCGCGGGAATGGGACTGTTCCAGCTGCTGCAATTTTTTAGCGGAGCCTTCAGCGTTGCTGTCACAGGAACCTCGCTCACCATGCAAAAAAGCCTGCCTCTCCCCCTTGCTTACACCAATATTTTCTGGGGAATGACGGTTGTTGCGGCTATCGCCATCATTTGTTCCTTACTTTATCGCGCCGAGAAGCAGGGAGCTTCACTGCAGACGAACGTAGCGAAGGGCTCCGAGGACTAATCCCATTCGCAAAAATCAAACGGAGTATCGTATACTGTAGATGAAAGTAAAGGAAAGAGAGCGTGAGCGATTGAATATTCGTACAGCGAATGAATCCGATTATCCTGAATTAAGAACACTGTATCTGGAAGCGCGGCGAAACAGCTTTTGGTGGGACCATACCGAAGCTATGCGCTTGGAGGACTTCGATACAAGCACGCAGGATGAGCTCATCCTGGTAGCTGAAGGTCATGATCGAATCATGGGATTTATATCGTTGTACTTACCGGATCATTTTATTCATAATCTCTTTGTGCATCCCGATTGTTCCGGTCATGGCGCAGGAGGTCAGTTGCTGATGGCCGCTGCCGAAATCCTGGGAAGGCCCATGAAGCTAAAATGCGTATCCAAAAACGAGAAAGCATTGAAGTTCTACGAGCGCAACGGCTGGAAGAAGCTTGTGGAAGAAGGAGCTCCGGGAGAAGAGAAGTATTGGGTTATGGTTTATGAGTAACAAGGAGCCTGAATGGCTCTTGAGTTTGATGAAAAACCTGAAAATCAGAAAAATTGCATTGGTACCCCGGTGGGGTATTCCCTTCCGGTCGCTGTTGTTCTCGGGAAACTTTGATTATAAACTTTAGTGCAGGAATTTCCCGAGAACAAAGGCTAACGCTTTAGAGTTTTCCAAAAGAAAACTTACTTCGTAAGTAAGGGAATACCCCACCTATCACCTTTTGCACTTTTCCGTATGATCGGATTTTTCAACAAAAAAGGAGCCTAAGCGGCTCCTTTTTACATGCAGCGGGTGGTTAGACACCGGCTGATTGCTCTTTATATTCATGCCGTACGAGCCCATGCTTCTCCCAAGCGCGGCTCTTCCAGCGAAAATACATAATGATCGCGCGGGACCATTCGTCAGAGGCGATAGCCAGCCAAATACCCGCCAGGCCCATATTCAGCTTGAAAACGAACAGATAGCCTAGCGACAGGCTCATCCCCACCATTGTAAAGATCCCGACCCACAGAGGGTACTTGGCATCTCCCGCAGCGCGAAGCGAGTTGATCAGCACAATATTGATCGTACGCCCCGTTTCCAATACAATGCTCAGCAGCAGTACGTTCGCACCCAGACGAATGATCTCCGGGTCTACCGTGAACAATCCCATCAGAGGTTTCCGGAACACCATCACTAGCGCTACCATGAGCAGGGTGGCCGCACTTGCCCAACGCGCGCTGGACAGCACCCTTTTGTAGGCTTCATCCTGCCGGTTCGCCCCTACCAGTCTGCCGACGATAATCGATGTACCCATGCCGATAGCAATGGCGAACAAGTAAATAAACATGGAGATATTGGAGGCGTATTGTCTAGCCGCTAACGCTTCGGCCCCCAGGAAGGTCGCATAAAACAAAAAGATCGTCTGGCAGCCGTGATACATTACTTGCTCCATCGCGGAGGGAATCCCGATTTTCAGTATATTCCGAATATATTGAAGCGATAGGGTAAAATAATATTTCAATTCTACCCGTACCTCCGTCACCCGGTAGAGCAGCCACAGGAAGACGAGGACCGCCACCGCACGGCTTCCTATGGACGATATAGCCGCGCCTTGTACGCCCAGCTGCGGAAACCCGAAATGACCGAAAATCAGCGTGTAGTTCCCGGCTATATGCACCAGGTTCATACCGAGTGATACGAGCATCGCTTGCTTGGTAAATCCGTGAACCCGAATGATCGCGGCCAATGAATTAATGATAGCCTGCAGGAAAATGCCGCCGCCCACGATATGCAGATAGCTCTGCGCGTGAACCAAGATATCCCCGCTTAAATTCAAGGTCTTAAGCATGGCGCCGTTGAACAGAATAAACCCGAGGCTGATCACCAAGCCTACAAGCAGGTTGAGCGTTACGGCATGAGCCGATATTTTGGCGGCTTCGATTAGCTTCCGGGAGCCAATATATTGCGCCACTACAATAGAGGCGCCGTTCCCGATAACCTCCAGTATGAGGATGGCAATGCCCAAGTATTGATTCGCGGCCCCGACTCCCGAAACGGCATTATCCGAAATGGCGCTAAGCATAAACGTATCGGCGATCCCCATGAGCATAAACAGAAAAACTTCCAAAAATATCGGCCATGTGAGAAAAAATAAATTGAATTGCTCGGTACTTCCCCCGTGCTGTTTCCCTTGAATGGAATCCATGATGTCACCTTCTCTTTTTCGTTCCGTTCCATTAAACTCAAGGTATCGTAGCACAGTTCCGAGCCTATTGCACGCACAAAATAACCATTTTACAAAACTTTCATAATGGGTACGCTTACTTTTCGAGTCATAGGATACAAGCCTGCTTTAGCGTGCCCGACGCACCACTCCGTTACCGGGTCAGATGCTTTTCATCAGCCCATCAAGATGTGAAGTATCATTCAAGAAATGGACTTTTCTGCTGCCGGCAGTCATTTCCACAAGATGAATGGCCGTGTCTCCATTGCTGAATCCGAACTCTTTGGTAACCGGCATTTTTAAGAACGAGCGCAGCAGATTGTTGATAACCCCGCCATGGGCTACGATGGCGATTCTCTCGTACGGGGAGGAATTCAAAATTTTGGAAAAAATGACCTCGATCCGCATTCGAAACTCGATATCCGATTCTCCGTTTTCAATCCGCTCATGTGCTGCCTTTGGCCGTGCATATTTTTTCCCCTCTTCATAAGACAACCCGGCTAAAACGCCGTTATTATACTCCATGAGCTCATCCTCATATTGAACCGGACATCCAACGGTGTTCGCTAACACCCCCGCCGTTTCGCTCGCTCTTCTTAATGTGCTCGCCCAGATAAACTCAGGAGGATACAGCTTACTAACTTTCTCCGCCATCAGCTTAACCTGCATACGCCCCAGCTCGGTTAGCGGAAAATCCGCCCGCCCTTCGTGCACCTTCAATATATCCGCTTCCGATTCTCCATGACGTATCATCAAAATTTGCATACTACAACCCTCCTATAAGAATGTAATGTTGTTGCTGCCGTTCTAATTTTGGAAAGCGCCATCCTTCTACTTCTCACCATTTCATATTTGTGCCGGCCGGCTTCTATAACAATAAAAGGTTTTGGAGGAAAAATATAGACTTATCTTTTCGAATCAGTTATACTATTATTATAGGAACTCGAGATAGCACCCCTTGCTTAAAATCTGTCAAAAACAGGCTTTTATTTGCTTATATCACATAAGATCAACCACCGCTACCGGTGGTTTTTGTTGTTTTACGACTATCTTCACAAGACGCAAAAAGCCTGATTCACATAACTGAACCAAGCTTTTTCCCGTCTTATTGCTGTTGATTGCTGAAAATAGTGATGCCGTCTTTGTTGTTGTATCTTTCGGTAGCTTCCTTGATGATTTCGTTGCCGCCCTTAGCCTTGTACTCTTCGATAACCTTCGGCCAATCGGAGATCGGCTCCTTGCCGTAAATCATTTTCACCATGTGATCGATAATCAGCTTTGGACCCGTATCGCCAAGCGGCGTCAAATCCGGATATTTGGAGAATGCTTTGAGGTCCGGATTGAATCCGATACCAGGCAAGCCTTCTTTGGACAAGACTGTATCAAAGGCTTTCAATATATCCTGCCCGTCCTGGCTGACACTTAGTTGCAGCTTGTTATAAGTAGAATCGGACGCCAGTCTCAAGGTCGTGCGGAATGCTTCTTCTTGAGTCTCCTCTTTATTCGTCGGAGCTTTGTAGTTGATTTTGCCGTTCTCGACCGTGTAGTTCTCGCCTTCTACACCAAGGCTAAAGAACTTGTCCGCTTCATCGCTCGCCATCCATTCCACAAACTTCATGATGCCGATGGCTTTCTCTTTATCTACGTTTTTGTTGATGTAGTAAGCGCTGACCATTGGGGAGTACAGGAAGTACCCGCCTTTTCCTTCCGGTCCTTTAGGAGAAGGAATGACATCCACCTTCGCATTAGGATCTACCGCTTTCAGATTCGTTCTGAAATCCTTCAAGCCGGTACCTACATTCGCCGACCAGATGCCCGATTTACCGGCGTTGATGTTTTTGCTGTAATCCGTGGAAGAAATCGTAGCAAAATCTTTAGGCATCAAGCCTTCGTCATACATCGTTTTATATACCTGCAGAGCCTTCTGCATATTCTCTACATCAAAGAACTTCGGCACGATTTGGTCGCCTTGTTTTTCGAACTGGTCCTTATAAGGAAGCACATCATATGCGCCCAGAATCACGTCGGCATACTTGAAGTTTTCGCGCATTTGGTAAGGATTTTCTACGCCCAGCTTTTTGAAGGCGCGCAGGACGTTCAAGAACTCGTCAACTGTAGTCGGCACCGGCAGTCCCGTCTTCTCCAGCAAATCGGTGCGGATATATGTACCGCGGCGGGACGGATTCGTCAAATAGCTCGGAATCGCGTAGATTTTGCCTTTATACGATACGGAATCCCATGCCGCTTTTGGGACCTTTTTATACACCGTAGGCGCATATTCCTTCAGCAGATCGTCCAGCGGCATAAATACGCCGGCTTCTACAGAGCCTGACATATCCTTGCCTGTCGGCATATCCAGACTTCCAAGCACATCCGGAAGATCGTTGCCGGCGAACATCATGCTCATTTTTTCACGCTGAATCAGGCGGACGTCCAATTCCGTGTTCGTCAGCTTGTTCAATCTTTGAACCCACTTGTCCTTGTTTAGATCAGGGGAACGCTGCGCATAGCCGTCGCCCGAAGTGATCGGATACGCGATAGAAAATTTTAATGGACCCTTATCCCCGGATTTTCCTGCCGAATCTTTCGCTTCTTCCCCTTTGGTAGAGCATCCTGCTATGGAACCTGCCGCAAGCGCCGTAACCATGACCATACTTACTGCTTTTTTCATAGTATTCCTTCTCTCCTGATGTTTATCTCTATTTTAACTTCCCCCTTATCTTAACTTATTTTCGACTTTGGCCCCAACGGTCTTAATTACGGAAGGTTGTGTTTTTTTACGATTAGAGTGAAATTGTCTTGTTCATTGTCAGTTCAAAACCGCGCCAGTACAATAAAAAATGCCCGGCCAGGAAGCCGGACAGCTGTAAAAATTTATGTTTTTCGCAAATGCAAGCAAAGGGGAATGTAAGCGTTGTCTATCCTTGATTTATCGTATTTTCCATTGCTTATAAAAATGAAGGACTCACATCGACTCGCTTAAACATGCTCTAAACCTCTTCCTCTGTTTGAATGAAAAAAGGACAAGTCCCGTCTGCACCCGCCCGCCGGTTTCTCCTTCTGGTCGTCAAGCTAATATTTCAATACACGGTCGGCAATCCGTGCCGTCACGATATGCCCGCCGTACGAATTGGAATGTCCGCACTCCAAGGGAGATGCGCTAACGAAGCCGGTTTCTCTGCCTTCCATCTTGAGCCTTCCATCCTCCAAAGTAACAATCGCATACAAAGGCTCTTCATAAGGAGCACACATCGTCAGTATCGGATGCTGCCCAGAGATTTCCTCCGAATACACCGTATGCTGATAGGGCTTGCCCATCCAAAAATAAGACATGCTGTTAATATGGATAAAATACAGGTCGTCAATCACCTTCACGCCATCCAAATGGTTATGACCATTCATACAAGCAATCACTTTGTTGAATCCGGCGGCCTTATTCGCTTCCTTCACGATAGACCGGAAATCCTCACTGTTATGTACGCCGTAGTTCACATCCGTGTAGCTGGACTCCAGGTTTTGATGACTGAAAATAACGGTTGTTTTATCCGTTGCAGCCAGGTCGCCGCGAAGCCATTCCAGCTGTTCAGGGGTCAAATAATTGTTAGCCTCCGGGTGCTTATGGTAGTTGCAGAATTCATAGTCGATGTACCGGCCTTCGAGAAACAGGTTATTCCCATCCAGCACAACGAAATGATAATCGCCGCTGTCAAACGAATAGTAGCTCTGTTCCATCCCGATGAAATCCATGATCGTTCTTTTGCTGCACTTGTCCATGTCATGATTGCCGAGCACATGGTATCTTGGCCCTTCGAATTGCTCCCACGTATTCACAAAGGATCTATTCTCCGGAAGCGGATAGCAAAAATCACCCAGCTGAATGATAAAATCGACTCGTTCCCGGTTCATATGCTCGATAAAGGTTCTCAAACGATCCTCGGCCTTGTACATAAAGTCCTGATGGACGTCGGCCATAATTCCGAATCTCACTGGCTTTTTCCCCATAGATGATCTACCTCTTTCTCTTAATGGAATGAGCAATTTGGCACTTTTTTTCGAACGGGACATCGTGGCTTGAAGAAGGATGATGCAATAAAAAAAAAAAAAATGAAACCCTTTTCATCATGAAGGATATTGGTAAAATTTTCAACCCTTCTCCTTGTATTTTTATTGTTAAAGCAGCTCTTCATGCTAAGACGGGTGCGTCTCTTGGCCCAACTATGTTATCATATAGGAAATTACTGGAAGGGCGTGTTATCGGATGTCCATATGGGAACGAGCCCGTAGTACACAGATGGGAGGACCATGGCTCACTTATGCCGATCCGGCTGAAGCCGGTTGGTCGGCGGAGAAGCTTCAAGAGGCCAAACAGGTTTTCGACGAAATAGGATCCGCTGCGCTTCTGATCGTCGATCGAGGCGCTATTGCTGCTGCCTGGGGGAATGTGACGGTTCCCTATCGCTGTCACTCGCTTCGCAAAAGCCTTTTAAGCGCCTTGTACGGAATTCATAGGAAGCTGGGTAATATAGACATCAACCGAACATTGTCTGAGCTCGGAATTGACGACGCACCGCCTTTAACCGAACAAGAAAGGCAAGCCAAGGTTGTCCATTTATTGAAGGCACGCTCCGGTATTTATCATGAGGCGGCTTCCGAAACGGCAGCAATGAAGAATAACCGCCCAGCAAGAGGCAGCCATGCTCCGGATACATTCTGGTACTATAACAACTGGGATTTTAATGCTCTGGAATCGATATTCGAGCGGGCTGTGGATTCCACGGTGTTTGAAGAATTTGAACAACGTCTTGCGATACCGCTTCACATGGAGGATTTCTCTCCCGCGCTGCATACGCAAATGGTTAAGCAGGGGCAGTTCTCCATCCATGGGGCGAGGCATTATCGCCTCTCGGCCAGAGATTTAGCCCGTTTCGGGCTTCTTTACCTGCAGCATGGGCGCTTCGGTGATCAGCAGCTGATTCCTGATGACTGGATTCGGGAAAGCACCGCGCCCCATTCGATAATGGAACCGTTAGGCGCCGGTTACGGCTATCTATGGTGGGTACCACTCGATGCCAAGTGGCGAGAGCATGGCATGTACGAGGCTAGAGGAGTAGGCGGGCAATGCGTTACAATCCTTCCCAAAGAGGATCTAGTCATCGTGCATCGGGCGGATACGGACAGCGGCCGCCATGTGAATGGCCGTCAGGTGCTTCGGTTGTATCAACTTATACTGGAAGCCAAAGCTGGAGTAACAGCTATACAAGCCCCTCCCGAACTCATCCCTTTGGAGATGGACACGGGAGAGCTGCAATTTATGCTGCATCATTATCGCTCCTTCCACCTTAAAGCCCGGGCATTGGAAATGATTGGGGAAAAGCATTGGCTCGAGCCGCTGTCCGCTTCCAATTCAAGCTCGCCCAAGGACCTCCTTGCACGCATCGTACATCGCGATGCCATAGCTCTGGATATTCTCCAGTCTCATATCTCCCCGGCTGAAACAGTGGCAGAATGGGAACAAGCCGGCCGTTTGTCATCAGCCGATGTTTCAAGACTCTGGCTCCGGCGTTATAAGGAGCAAAGAGAGCGGTTTTACTCGATTTTACAGCGGCTATCCACTCAGGACTGGGAACGAACCTACCTGTGGAACGGGCGGGAGATTTCCGTGAAAACGTACTTTTTAACGAATGTTTTACTGGACTACCAGCTCTCCGAGCCTCTGCTTCGATTCTTTCAAGCACATAAAGATGCCGAAGCTCACTAATACACGGACCGGCCGAAATAAAAATAAGCCTCCGACTTTATCAGAGGCATGTTGATGTCCAGCTTATTGGCTTTCAGCGCCACTGTTGTTTTTCGATTCGCGGCCCTTGATTACAGCCCAGCCGACCAGCCCCAAGGTGAAAAACAAGCCGCCGGCAATCATCATATAAAGAAAACCGGACCATATCTCCGTATCATTAGGTCCCGCTCCTACCGGCCCCACCTTAGGCCTGTAGGCAGCCCAATAGTAAATGACCGCTATGATCATGAACAATAATCCGAAGCTTGTAGTAACCACCGGTCTCCACGGTTTGTAGTGAGCCGGATGCGCGATCATGGTATACAGGTCTTGGAGGAAAAGAAAGCCTAATACTATCGTACTTATGATGATTTGCAGCAGGAATTCCCCCTCGTATGCAAATTTTCATTGGAGGAAAAAGGATGATCCCCTACCATCCCTATTTACTTCGACGATTTGGCGCCAATGCTTTTTAGCCAAGTAATCAGGGTGTCTCTTCGAGTGTCAAGACTACCAGCTATACCGAGGGGTGTCTCTACCGCATAACCGGGAACCCCATTGATATCCGCTCCTTGAGCGAGCAGGTACTCGGCCGCACGCCGCTGGCCTCCGTGACAGGCTTGCCAGAATGCTTCGTTAATGTCATTCGTCGTAGGTGAAGGGATGGAGGCCATCAGTTCTTCCATACGGGATATCATCCCCAGAGCTGCTGCGTGCCAAAGCTTGTCAACGCGAGCGCCCCGCTCGACTAAAAGCCTTGCGACATTCCAGCATCCATAACCCACTGCATTATCCAAAGGGGTGCCGCCAGCGATGGAACCCCCCATCGCTTCTATGTCGGCTCCCCCATCGATCAACGCAGCGGCAACCTCCACATCGTCACTGCTTGCCGCCCAGTGCAGCGGCGTCTCCGAGGGCTGTCCTTCCACGGCGGTAGCATTGGGGTCAGCTCCTGCAGCGATAAGTATCTTCACGATTTCGGGTGCATTGGGAAAATATCCGGGCCAGTCGGCAACGACGTGCAGTGCAGTACGCGAACCGCCTTTTTTGTCTAAGGCTCTCTTTGATGCCAAGCCCGGAAACTCCTCTAGGAGACGACGTATTGCGCCTGCATCGCCCGTTTTTACCGCATGAACGAACGACACTGCCATCGGATCATCAGGTTGGATGAAATCCATGAATCCCTCTCCTTGACCATTATTTGCGATGTGTTTTTCCAAAATAAACCTGCCCTCTCTATGATAGGCCAACATCGTCCACTAGATCAATTGCCCGACGAAATTATCCCGGCTATCCTTGCAACGGATCGGGCTTAAAAACTTGCATGGCTCGGATTTCAAAAAAAGCTTCGCGCTTCCCTCACGATGTGGGATCAACTGTAGTTAGCCTTCCTTCAGCCAAGCGTTCGCCAGCAGCAGTGCCCCTCGTGCGGCATTCGTGTCCGCGAGCGCATTCAGCATGACAAAATCGTGGATAATGCCTTGAAAACGCACGGCCGTCACCTGCACTCCCGCTTCACGCAGCTTAGCGGCATAAGCCTCTCCCTCATCGCGCAGCACATCTGCTTCGGCGGTAATGATTAATGCGGGAGGCAATCCCTTAAGCTGCCCGGTCGAAGCACGAAGCGGCGATGCCGTAATCCGCGCGCGTTCCTCCGGACTGGTCGTATATTGATCCCAGAACCACTGCATCCCTTCCCTGCTTAGGAAATACCCTTCCGCGAATTGCTTGTAGGAATCGGTATCGAAAGAAGCATCGATTACCGGATAAAACAGCAGCTGCTTGTGAATGGCCGGGCCTTCACGATCTTTAACCATTAACGTAATCGCAGCCGTCATATTGCCCCCTACACTATCGCCGGCGACCGTCAGCTTGGAGGGGTCTGCGCCGATCTCCTCACCATACTTGGCAACCCATTCGACGACGGCATAAATCTCTTCTATCGCGGTAGGAAATTTACTCTCTGGCGCCAGGCTGTAATTCGGGAACACAACAACCGACTGTGAACCCACGGCCAATTCGCGAATCAAGCGGTCATGCGTATGCGCATTGCCGAACACCCAGCCGGCTCCATGGATATACACGATAACAGGCAAAGCTGACGAGACATTCTTCGGCTTCAAGATCGTTACCGGCACCTCACCGTTTGGTCCTCCCGGTACACTGCGCTCCTCGATATCGACGTCCGGCTTGTTCACAGACCCCGACTGAACTTCATCCACTTTTTTACGTCCATGTCTTGGCCCTAATTGGTACAGGAACGGAGGGGCCGCCGTGTCCTCCACGAATTTCTGCGCTTCCGGCTCTAGTATCACTTCGTTTGGCATAGTATCAGACTCCCTTTCATTTTGATGTCAATTACTTTTTACACCAAATGAATGATTCCCAAACCTGCACATCCCTGGCAAACCCCTTAACAAGCAGCTGACGATTCTTTAACGATCCATAGGCAAAAATTGAATCTTGTTCAATGGCACAAACTATTTTCCAGATTTTTCTGTACTTTTCAAATAGATAGAGGGTATATTTGTGTCAAGAACACCCACATAACTACCCCAAGAAACGGATGTTTTCTTGCCGCTAATCGACGATCAGCTAAGACGCAAGAAGTGATCAACGGCACGTGATGGCACGCATGGTTGCCGCAGCTGACAAAGGAGAATGAAACAATGAAAAAGTACATACTCTTCGATCATGATGGAGTTCTGGTTGATACTGAATTCTGGTATTACAAAGCGGGAGAACGCGCTCTGGCTGACATTGGATTTACCTTGGATAAAGATCAATACCTCCGCGACATGACCCAGTCATTGGGCACTTGGTCCCAAGCCAGGGCGGCAGGTATTGATGAACAGACCATCAGCAAGCAGCGTGAGGTCCGCGACGTCTATTATCAAGAATATCTAAGAACAGAAGCCATAGAGATTGAAGGCGTAGTTGAAGCTCTAGCCGAACTGTCAAAGTATGTCCGCATGGCCATCGTGACGACTGCAAAACGCGCGGATTTTCAACTTATTCATGAAAAGCGCCAGATTCGGCAATTCATGGAATTCGTCCTTGTCCGCGAGGATTACGAGCGCACCAAGCCGCACCCGGAACCTTACTTGACCGGCCTAAAGCGCTTCGGAGCTACCAAAGAAGAGACCCTGGTTGTAGAGGATTCAAACAGAGGGTTGAGCTCAGCCGTGGCGGCTGGCATCGACTGTGCTATTGTCCATAACGACTTCACAAAAACACATGACTTCTCACTGGCCAGCTACCGAATCAAGACTCTGATTGAACTAAAGGACATTATCCTGAATGAAACCTGAGAGAGTATTCGCCAGCGTGTTATGTAAATGTCTTGTGGCTTAGTTTTTTTCTCAATATTGATCCACCACGGAAACTCAATATTCCTTTGTTGCAATCCACCGGGTCCCAAAGAATCATTTCGGTTGGGACCGCTTTCCGTCGATCTTCTTGCAATACAAGAAGTTCATCCGCCGAATAAAATCAAAATGGAGCACAAGGTCGAAAACCCGAGGTGCTCCATTTGTTCATCTGACGATGTGAAAAATCTTCTGACTCGGTGATTCTGAACGTTCTCGATACCTGGAAACGACTAACGATTGGTATTAAGAAGAATCGATTGGGCTTGATGAATGATTTCTTCCACGATACTCGCTGCGCTTTGACCGGATGTCAACATCCTCAGCCCTTGCCCAGCCCATAATGACATAAAATCCGGGTTATTTTGCTTTGATGCCGCGTTTCGAATATCCCTTGTCGCCGTATTCTGCGTCGGAAACGGAAGCGGCTCGATGCCTCTCTTATCCCACATCTCGATAAAAGAGTTCTTCATCCCTCTGGCCGGACGACCCGAAAAAGCCTTCGTTATGACCGTACTTTCCTCATTGCCGGAAAGCAGCATCTTCTGATAGGCTTCATGAGCTCCGGACTCGATCGAGGTCAAAAAACGAGTGCCCAATTGCACACCTTGGGCCCCCAGCGCGAGTGCTGCGACAAGCCCGCGTCCGTCCATGATCCCTCCCGCTGCGATAACCGGGACCCGAACGTGGTCTGCCATTTGTGGTACTAAAGCCATCGTTCCGATATTGGCGCCCATGGGCCGACTTGAAATGTCGAAGGTCCCACGGTGCCCCCCGGCTTCGCTTCCTTGGGCCACAATCGCATCACAACCCGCTTGCTCGGCAAGAAGAGCTTCCTGCACCGTCGTCGCCATAGCGACGATTCGGATGCCTTGATCTTTCGCTTGCTTCATCATATGCGCGGGAAGAACGCCAAAAGCCGTACTAATCACCGGTACTTGCTCCTCTATCAAGACGGCGAATTGCTGCTCGAAATAATCGGGCGATTGCACGGCCTCTCCCGAAGCCGGTGAAATGCCCAGCTGCTTTCGCATCTCGTTTAGTTCCCGCTGTACTTCTTCGGTTCTCGAATTATCATCGGCAGCTTGGACCGAAAACAAATTCACCCCGAAAGGGGCGTCCGTCAGTTCACGAAGCTCACGTATTGCAGCACGGAGTTCTTCGGGCGCCATATAGGCACCTCCCAGCGTTCCAAGACCTCCTGCATTGGATACAGCAGCAGCCAGGCGGACCGTAACGGGTCCTCCAGCCATCCCGGCCAGAAAGATGGGATAACGAATTTGAAACAGGCGACAAAGCTCAGTATCTAGCTTCATTCTTCTCATACTCCTCCATACTTAATTCCTGTTACAAAGCAGATCAGCAGCTTTATAACTTACCTATCAAAAATTGTGCCTCACCTAATCCAAAACTCCAATCTTCGTCATTATTTTCAACAATTGAAATCATTAAATCAGTTGGTGCAATACCGCATTCAGCTTCTAACCTTTCAGCCAGTAAGGAATAGAGTTTTTGTTTCTTCTCTTTTGACCGTGCCTTGCTTACAATGGAAAGAATAACCAGATTTTCGGTACGATTAAAGCCTAATCCAGTATCTTCAATAATCATATGATGGGCGGGATGTTCGTGAACAATTTGATAACGATCTCGCTCAGGAACATCGAAAGCTTCTACGACAACTTGATGAGCAACATCTAAAAGTTTTTTTACTGCTTCTTTATCTCGCCCTTCGATGAGGTCAAAACGAAGTAATGGCATGTGTTAACCTTCCTCACTTTAGTAATGTTAATAGATTTTCCCGACTAGGTTTATTCCAAGAACAAATACGATGAAGTTAGAGTTCCTCATTTCTATGCTTGTCACTTATGATGATACCTCGTTCTTAAAAACATGTATAATACAGAAATAAGATGTCAGGTATCTCTATTTTATATATCAAAGTTAAAAGTCGGAGGTTGGTATGGATATTCAGTTACTCAAAGTATTTTACACCGCTGCACAGGAAGGCAATATCTCTAAAGCAGCAAATAAATTAAATTTTGCTCAATCTAATGTTACTCATAAAATTCAACAACTGGAATCGGATCTGCAAACACAGTTATTTTATCGCCATAATAGGGGAATTACGCTTTCTCCCTCAGGTCAAATACTGCTGCCTTATGTAGAGAAAATACTTCACGTCATCCAGGAAGCAAGATCGGCAGTTGAAAGTTCCGCTGCTCCAACAGGAACACTTCATATAGGGGCTTTAGAAACAGCTGCTGCTATTCGTTTGCCTGCCCTGCTAACCCAATATCATACTCATTATCCCGCCGTGGATTTATCTCTAATCACAGGCCCGAGTGAACAGCATCTCCATGCACTTCTTCATTATGAGTTAAATGGAGCGTTCGTTACAGGTCCGGTGGTGCACCCTGAACTAATCCAAGAAGATGTTGTTTCCGAGGAGCTGGTGCTTGTTACGCCTGTCTCGCATCCACCAATTCATTCCGTTCATGATATTAAGCTGCTTACGTTTCTCGTTTTTCACAAGGGATGTTCTTATCGGGCAAAGCTGGAGCATTTGCTTCTGGATGAAGGTTTATCGCCGGTGAAGTTCATGGAGTTCGGGTCATTCGAGGCCATCATTGGTTGTGTCGGCGCTGGACTGGGCATCGCTCTTTTGCCTCGTTCTATCATCAATGAAGCGGAGCAGCAAGGGAGAGTTCGTTGCCATGAGATCTCTAAAGAGCATGCCATGGTAAAAACCGTGTTTGTTAGACGAAAGGACGCATTAATTACTCCCGCCTTGTCAGCGTTCTTATCGGAGATGAAAGAGCATTTTCATTAAAAAAGCAGGGGGTCGGCCTCCCCGGAAATCCCGAAGAGGCTGAACGTGTGATACCTGCTGCGCAATCTTTTGCTTATCCCGTAAACTCCTGCACCCACTCGTTATTGTAAAAAGCGATTCCGATATAGGTGAAGCTTTTATTCAGGATGTTGGCTTTATGTCCTGGGCTGTTCATCCAGTCCTGCATAACCTGCTGCGGGGTGGTCTGCCCGTTCGCAATATTCTCTCCGGCCGTGTTATACGTGATTCCGTATTCCTTCATCATGTCGAATGGGGATCCGTGGATCGGAGAGTTATGGTCAAAATAGTTGTTGTCGTACATGTCTTTGGCTTTGGCCATCGCCATGTTGGACAGTTTGGAATCCATGCTGAGCGCACCCATACCTGCTTTGGAACGTTCCTGATTCACCAGATCCAGCACCTGTTGAGCATAAGCTGAAGCGTCCCCCTTCGCAGGGGTTTGCTGGCCCGAAGGAGTCTGGTTTGGCGGGGTTCCCGCAGGGAACTGATTGTTCGGCATACCCACCGGCGTTCCTGTTGGTGTACCCGTTGGCGTTCCCGCCGGCTGCTGCGGCGAAGTACCAGGTGCCTCTCCTGGCTGCTGGATCAGATCAAGCAAATCTGAGGTCAGGTCGTTCGGTTTGACTTGTTTGACAGTTAAATGTGACTTGCCGCCTCTGTCCGTAGAAGTCGATGAAGCCGATGTAATAATTCGGGTTGGGGCCGCTTGATGGCTCTGTCCTGCACGGTCCGTCTGCTTGGTGGTCACCTGCTGGCGTTCCGTTGAAGCGCCGTGATTCGTGCAGCCTGTAATCCATATCAAAACGGCGATCATAACGATTTTTTTCATATGACGAATGCTGCTTCCCCCTAATGTGGTTAAATGTAAGATACCAACTTAACATTTCCGCATCGAGGAGGATTTATACCGGCAAAACAATTATCTTCAACGTATAGGTATAGTGATTAGAAATACTAAGCAATGCCACTGTGATAGATACTACCTTTTGCCGATATCATCCAATGATCGTCAGCAGAACCCATCATCGCCTGCGTGCTTTAACAATGAAAAAATGAGGATGCGTTGACAAATGTTCATCCCATTTCTCGTACCAAGACCTGGCTTCCGGCCGATCCCTGTAATCCTTATCAGGTCGTGGCTCCACGATTTGCTCAATGCTGAATTGCTCCGATGTTATATTAATCACTTCTTGCAAGGGTCTTCTATAAAACGTGACCTCTACCGGACCGATATCCTTTTTATTCCATATATCTGTCAATACCTCATGGGCAAAGTAATCCGGTCGATCAAAAAGATTAAAATCCATGAAAGGATGATGAACAGAATAAAGCAAGGTGCCCCCCGGTTTCAATACTCTATGAAATTCACGGAAGGTGGGCGTCCAGTCGTCAATGTAATGCAGAGTCAACGAACTGACAATAAGGTCAAACGCTGCCTCCTGAAACGGAAGCTCGCCCGCTAAATCGCAAGCCAGCACCGCTGCTTTATCGCCTACCCGCCTCTTGCAGGCTGCCACCATCTCCGGACTTAGATCGATAGCCGTTACAGCGGCACCTCGATTCACCAGCTGCTCTGTGTACCAGCCTGCGGCACATCCGGCATCCAGAACGGTAAGCCGATTCAAATTCTCCGGCATCAGCTTCATCATGGCCGGCCGTTCGTAATAGGCGTTATGACCGCTTTGGGTATCGACATTCTTTTCATAATCTGCTGCCAGTCTGTTGTATGCCTCGAGGACCTTCATGCTCTCACCCTTATTCATTATTTTGTTTTTCTCATGCCCAGAAAGAAAATGCCGCCCTTACCATCAACGGAAAATTCACAGTCCCATTCGTACCAGGTGTGATGAAATCTTGTTTCCGATATCGGGTAAAAGGGGATATATTGGTCATCATTAAAAACGAAGTACCATTGATGTTCATTCCGATCCACGACGGCTTTACAGTCAAACCCTTCCCCTTCATAAGTTCCCATGTACCGGGCGTATACCTCATCTGCGAGAGGGTAACGCTCAGGCCTCACCGGAATGATCGGCTTTTGGCCAAAAACCAGTCCTGCAATCCTTTCCGTCAGCCTTAGAATCGGGACAAAATCATAGTTGGTCAGCATTATGATGGTTATTTGATCCTCCGGAAAACGCTGCATATCGCTTCGATGGCCCCGATAAGCGCCTGAATGATGGATTCTTCTGCGATGGAACCGCTCGTCTATAAACCATCCGAAACCGTAGGTAAAGCTGGGCTCAAACGCGCGATCCAGCGCCGCCTTCGTTACAAGCTTTTCCGTATACAGCGCTTGGTCCCATTTCAACAGATCCTCCACAGTCGAGTACATGGCCCCTGCCGTAAAGCTGCTGCTCATATTCAAATATTCACAGGGAATGAGATCATCCCATGAGGAATGATAGCCGGAGGACATGCCCGGAATGACTTTGGTATGGTGGAACATCCCCGTGTTATTCATCCCCAGAGGTTGAAGGATGCTGCTGTGCAAAAACTGCTCAAAGGGCAAACCTGTTACGTTCTCTACGATCATACCGAGTAAATAATACGATGAATTGGTGTAATCAAACGAAGTACCCGGTTTGAACTGAAGCGGTTTACCCACAAGCAAATGGATGATATCTTCATGTGAAAGCCGTAATTTGTTAAGCCGAAAATGATACCCAGGCAAGCTGGTATAATTCACGAGGCCGGAAGTATGGTGTAATAGATGAAGGCTGAAGATCCCTTTATCCGCCAGCTCCGGTATGTACCTGCCGATATCGTCTTCAAGAGCAAGAAGGCCTCTCTCCTGCAGCATCATGACCGCCATAGCCGTGAAGCTTTTGGTCAGAGACCATATGCGGAACTTGGTATCTGTGGTATTAGGAACGCGATGCTCCAGATTGGCGTAGCCGTAAGCCTTGTTAAAAAGAACCTTCCCCTCCCGGGCAACAAGCACCGTTCCGCTTAGCGTCCACTGCTTCTCATACTCATCTAAATATTCCTCTATCTCATCAGCCAACGTATTCATTCCATCCAGAGACCTCCCCCGCCAGATTGCAGCCGTCCATACTGGGCAGCTTTAAACAACTATAAAGGAGTTTTCCAGAAAAATGTAGACTTATATTATTGTTCCATTTATAATAATATCATAAGGAGCAGGGAACTGCTCCCTTGCTTAAAATATGTCTAAACTCAATGCCGCCTTCTTCTAGGGCGGTTTTTTTTGTCTCTTTTTCCGAGTAAAAAGAGAGTGCTGTTCGGACAAGCACCCACATTGTGTTGTCACCGGCCTAGCTTAATAACAAAAAGAGACAGCGTTATACACACCGTCTCCCTTTGTTCTGTGGAGGTTCTTCTTAGTCGCGGCTGCGCTTCTTGAGCTCGCGCGGATTAATATCGTCATCTATATCTAAATCGGCTTCATCGGCAATTTCTTCCCAATCGACAAATTTAAAGTTTTGGTTAATAATAGCGCCGTTTTGCAGGTTCTCATCGTCCTGCGCTACAAAAATACCGTGCGGGTATTTACTGCCAAGTCCGAAGCTCAGAACGTCGATGCCGTCGGTTCCGCTGACTCCGTCCACCCCGTTATGGTCGACAACCTTGAAGCTGGCAACATAATCGTTATCATCCTCGCGTTCGTACACCGCATATGTGCTGTTTCCTTGGCTGGAGGCAAGCAGGTATCCATCTCCGTCATCTCCATAATATATGGTGAGCCCTTCGATATCCGCCGTCAAATGGTTGCCGTCGGCAGAATCGACTTTACGCAGCGGTGTGCTGCCTCCATTGGGTTCGGCATCGTATTTCCATATAGCCACATCTTCCTCCGCAATGTACAAGTACCCGTATTCATCATCGGCGACCAATCCCTCGGACTGCGTTGCTGTGGTAAACGACCGCACCAGGGTGCCGTTAACCTTGCCTGCCCCATTATGAGTCAGCTCGTATTGCTCAAATTCCCCGTCCTTACCCGTCAAGAGCGCATAGAACTTCCCGGACCGCAAGCTGTGATACAAAGCAAATCCATACACCTCCGCCACATTAGAAACAATCGGAGTACCCGATATATTCGTGAGAGCTCCCGTTGCTTTATCTATGGAGTAAATATCGACGGTGTTGGTCGTACGGTTCGTTGCGGCCGCAATATCCACCTTTTTCGAGCCTAATGGGAAATTATAACGAACATCGATATTATTCATTTTACCTGTCGTATAGGAATACAGCTCGTTACCGTCCAGATCGTAGACGAGTAGTCCGCCGCCTTTGTTAGTCGCAATGATCCGGCTCTTCGACTTATCCGTAGGATGAACCCAGATCGCCGGATCGTCTGCGGCATCGTCACCAGCCGCTACCGCAGCAGTCTCGGCCTTTGGTTTCACACTGACTGCGGGCGCTGCAGCCCATGCTGCGGACTGAAATAACAAACCAACCAAGCCTGCCGTGATTACGGTAAATTTCCATTTGTTCATGTCTCATGTCTCCTTTGTTATTAGCGCTCTTTCAAGTTCATAACGGCGCATAAAATAAGTTAATTAGATACATATTTTCATAATAATGTAAATCATGTATATGACTTATCCAGCCTTTTGACCGATTTGTCAAATGGTTAAGAAAACCGTCATTTATCCGCGTTCATCTAAATAGGGCCAGACTTTTCTCACTAATTCACCTCTGCTAGCTTGCTGTATACATAAACCAAATTGGAGTTTGCCTTGCTCCCCCCCTCCTCAGATTTTTTCCCTTCCTTCATTGCGCTCCTTTTCCAACCACCCCCTTTCATACGTTGGACTAGCTAAGAAAAAAGAGCAGCCGACAATTGGTGATAGTAGGCTGCTCTCGATGAATTATTTAGTTGGTTAGGGTAATCGCTTAACCTATTTTTGCGAAAATACTCCCCAATATTTTGGTTAGGAGTTCACATGGATCTTATAAATAAATGACGACAGCTTAAAAAAGCATATATGACAAGCAAATTCAGAACCACGGTAACCATTCCAACATTAAAATGAAGCCCGATATTTGATGAGACATTGGTTAAGCGCTTTCTTTTATCTTCAAATTCAGGATATCTTACTTTGGGACCGTTGTCAATCCTTTACAAAGAAAAAAAGAAAGCCTTTACAAGACTTATTCACCCATGCCAAAAAAGCCCGCCCTTTCCAAGAGCAGACCGGTTATGCGGCACAGACAATAACTAGATCATCTTTCCTTTTCCGAGTATATGTACCCCTATTTTTTTCGTGGAATGATACGGTAACAAAGCATAATAGTTATAAGCAGAACGGTACAGACCAACGCGATCGTTACAATGACATATGCTTTGTGCTGCATATGATGCGGCTTTATCCCAAAGACCGCTCCCGAATCATTGGGATTATCCATGTTCTTGGGTTCGGAGAGGGATGACGTCGGAAAAGTCGAAGCCAAGCCATCCATACATGGCGGGTTTATCACGTTGTAAAACAATTTCTTTGTCCTGAAGCTCTCCCTTCAGAAAGAATGCAGAACACCCATGCTAGCAATCCGAATCTTCTCATATGGATCCCTCCGCCTCCGCGTATAGATAACTATAGATATAATAATAAAAAAAGGAAAAGACAGATCCCGCCGTCAGCGAAATCCTCTTCTCCCGCTCAGCTTTGATCGGCCCGGTTCCAATAAGCTATTGTACTTCGACAGCAAAATAAAACTCGGCGTTCCCTTGGTCCCCAAACCACTCGCCATGAATGTGATAGAAGTAAATTCCTTTTTCCGCTGGGGTTTGGTATGGATCGCCATTGTCCTTAGCACCCTCCCGGGATAAGGTAAATTGCTTGATACCCGGAGGAGCCTTCGTTGTTATCATTGAGTTAGGAGGAACAACGACAGGCAGGATTCCGTTCTTCTCCATGATTTCGGCAGGCGAAATCATATCTACCGATCTGCAGCTGGCCTGCAGGAATGATCCGCTGCACCAGGAGTAGCTGCCCCGCACAACCGGCACCTGCTTCCCGTTGACCTGAATGGCAGGCAGGGGAGGCTCAGCCTCCCTCACCCATGGATGGCCTGAACCCTGGCCAACCGTTAATCCCCGAACATAATAGCCGCCTGCAAAAGCCAGAATGATAAGAACAGGCACCCCCCATTTCGCTGCTTTCATACCCGCCACCGTCCTTTCTGTAACGATAGACGGCTTACAATATCTTCTTGTTGCAGTGTAAGCTCTACTATTTCATATTTACCCCAAGTGTTACCCTAAAGCTTCCGCCCATTTGCGAAGCGAAGCACGGATCTCGGCGCCCTCTGCAATCCAGCTCATCAGATCCTGCTTCACGAGCTCACGGTTGGCATTCCATTTTTGGCTTACATAAAAGGCGCTTCTTGATGCTTTATCCAGCTCGGCAAGAGCCACCTTCAAGAACGGATGGTTCGCTGTACCGAGTCTCCCTGCAGTTGATTTGGCTGCAGGCAGCTGACTTAGCGGGTAGCCCTCCTTCGGAACGGATAGCTCCTTCAGAAGCTCCCATGCCATCTCCGGATGCTCGCATCGGGATGATATCCCGTAGCCGCCCATGTACATCATCGTCGTATCCTGCCCATCGGCCGATCGCGGCAAGCCCACAACACCGTACTCCTCCTTGCGCTGATGCGTTACGAAAGGAATCCACCAGGAAAAGTCATACACCATGGCAAACCGCTCGGTAAAGGCTTGATCCCCTTCCCCGGTGGTGCCCGGCATTGGTACGATACGCTCAACCCGGAACCAGTCGACAATCATCTGCAGCGCCGCTGCCGTCGCTTCGCCGTCTACATAGCCCTGCGCCGTGCTTCCGTCAGGCGAGAAGTAGGCTCCGCCGCTTCGCTTGACGAACGGCTCGAACCATTCGATGTCGACACCGAGCCTCAGTCCGTATTGCTCGTCCTTCGTCAGACGGCTTGCAATCTCCCTGAATTCCTCGAAGGTCCAGCCATCATGCGGCTCCTCAATTCCTGCTTCCGCGAATGCTTTCTTGCGGTAATAAATGAGAGGTACGGCGATATCGACAGACAGCGCCGCCAGCTTGCCGTCATCGGTCGGCCCGGCAAGAGCGCCTCCGTAGAAGTCCTCCGGGAAAATTTCAGCATCCTGCTGTAAATAGGGCATCAGGTCCAGGATGAGCCCTTGGCGCAAATACGGTCCGAACACACTCTCCGATAAATGGATAATATCCGCCGGTTCATCGCTTTTAATTTTGTTCAACACATTGAAGTTGCCGTTCGCCTGTTCAATTTGCACCTCGATGCCGGCATGGCGCGCCATAAATTGATCCGTCTTTTGGTACAAGGCCTCTAAGCCTTTTCCGTTAGCCTGCGTAATGACAGTAAGAACTTTCGTTGCGCTCACCCTAATTCCCCCTGATTTTTATTTTTCATACTTAATACCTGCACATAGTCTTCCAACAGCCTGACCGCCTGCTCTTCCGCCTGTCTAGCTTGGTCGAGCCAGCCAGCCGCCTTGCTCAAGCTATGGGCAGTCCATTCATACTCGCCCAGCAGGGGGGCCGCTTCACTGACTTGCCTTAAGCACTCCGCCGACTCCTCATATAAAGCAGCTGCATCCCCGAGAACGCCTTCCTCATGCCGGTTCGTGCCTAACGATCGTAAGAAACGGCCTGCGAACATTCTGGCACTGGAGCTGGTATAGGCCAAATAGCGATGTCCATAAGCGTTAGACAGCCTTGGACCGCTATGCAGATGGCGAATCCAATGCCCGTAGGCGTGAATGCCGAAGGCATGCTCTTCGTTTCCTTTTGCACGTGCTTGACCGATGATTTGTTGAAGGATTTGCCCGATATCGTGAACGTTCGTCTTCCGGCCCGTTTTCTGCAGTCCGCATAAAAATCGCAGCGGGGATGCGACGACCTCCTCATAACTCAGCGTTTTCCGATAAGGAGGCGTCACGTCCGTCAGCTCCACGATCCGTTCCATATCGTTGTAGCTATAAATCAAATTCCACTCGTATACAAATGGACGCTGAACGTACGTGTCAAAAAACAGCACCGGACAGCCGCAATCGATGAATCGTCTTATGAATGACATGACGGCTTGTTCATCCGCCGGAACCACCTCGAACATCATAGCTACCTGACGGACCGGAACCGGCGTCCCTTCCAGCTGTCCCGTCAAAAAGACAGGCTCGTAGCCGTAGCCCCCGACCAGCTCCCGGATGTCCAGCTTCCAATCGAATACAAACAACCCGTCGGCGTATGTGTTGAGCTTGGATACCGCCAGTCGAAACGCATGCCCGCTTCTCCCCATTACCTCCGCCGCTGTCACAGCCTCGCCTCTTGCCCGCAGCAGCTTGCCGATCCGGTCCGCATAGGTATCCTTACTATCCGGAATGCCTGTCGGCATGGATAGGGCATTTTTCCGAACTACCTGGGACGGAGTCGTCCAATCGAATCGTTCTCCTTTTGCCAGCGCTCTTTTTTGAATTTTGGCTTTGGAGCGGTACAAGTAGGTGTGAACGCTGCCCGTAGTCGTTCCATAACGCTCCGCCACCTCACCCGCTGTCAGCTGCAGGAAGAAATACGCCTCAAACATGCCGCGCTCCCGCTCATTCAAACACGGAAGCAGGCTTCGGAACAAGGACAGCCACTCCTTGCGAAGCAGCGCTTTCTGCGGTTCGGACTCTGCCTGCTGCTCCTCGCCCATACGGGTAAGCAGTCTTTCCAATGCATCCTCTTGATCAGCCGGCTTGCCTGGGTCCATGCCAGAGATGATGCTGGAGATCGGCATTTCCTTGCCGTACGGACCTCCTCTACGAAGCTTCATGTACGCCTCATTCTTTACAATTTGCCTTAACCAGACGGCGAAGCGCTCCGGATTCACAAGCTTTCCGACATGCAGGAACGCCTTGATAAGCGCTTCCTGCGTGATATCCTCCGCCCATCCGTTGTCCTTGGCCATTTGGTTCGCCAATCCGAGCGCTTTGCTCCTGTGCCGCCCTATCAGCTCACCGAACGCTTCCATGTCGCCCATTCGGGCACGCTCCGCCATTTCCCCATCGTCCGGGCAAGGAACGTCATGCTCCGCTGCATCGCCACTGGGCTTCATCCGAAATTCACCTCCCCTTACTCTATAGATGCCAATTAGGACTGTGCACACAACAAAAACGCCGAAAACTTTTTTCAAAGCTTTCGACGTCCCGCTTGGATATCCTTCCAGATATGATTCTCAATTGATCATTTCATCCAGCAGCTCTCGTAACCGTATGATTATCAATGCAGCAAATAATGAAGGACGAGCTCCTTCCCGCTCCGGCCTGCTCTCGTCATTCCTTTATGTTGAAAGCCCGCCTTCTCATACAGCCGCTTTGCAATCGTGTTGCTCTCATTAACGGCAAGCACAATTTCATTCGCCTCGGGAAAATGACGGATCACAAATTCAGGCAGCTGATTCATCACGATTCCGGCCAGCCCTTTCCCTTGATGGTTCCTGTCAATGGAAAAAGCACGCAGCAGCAGGGCATTCTCATTGCCTGCCAAGGCTTGAAACTCCTCGCTATGATGCAGCACAAAAAATCCTGCAGGCTCCCCTTCCATGAGAATCACGACCGGATGCCGGGCATCGTCCTCCAGGGAAAAATCGATAACGGCGCTTGGCAGCGCAACGAATTTCTTTTGCTCCTCTTCCAGCTCCAGAGCACGAATGGCGGCGTCCCATTCCGCACGATATAGGGCAAGACGACAATCCAATGTAAGCCCTCCTTTATCTATTTCAGCTGAGCGACCGTTCCATGCTTGGTTTTATCGCCATTGTGGTAAGAATAACCTCTTCGAAGGGCATTAAGCAAGGGGTTCTCCTTAGCGGCAACATCTGAGAGGATCATCGACAGGCGCTTGAAGATTTCAAAAAAAAAGATTTTCTGTCCACCGTCAAGACGCTATAATAAAATGCAGGATCTGGTAATTGACATAATGATTTGAAGAACTGCTTGCTATCCGCTTTTGCTTACAAAAAACCACGCACTCCGATTCCACATCAAAAAATAAAAGAAAGGTGATGCCAATTGTCCGAACAAAAGACGGTAGAAATGGAATCGCTCTGGAGTACACGAACGGAACGTTTCCAAGGAAGATGGTTTGTTGGAGTACAAAATCCATTGCCCCAATCTTATGAAGACGAGAAGCAGCTATTCGCTAGACTGGATGCAAGGAAACATGAAATTAGTGGACCCTTGGATGAGAATACGTATATGCTGATTCATGAGAATGGATCCAGGATGACAGTAGGATTGCGGGTGGACCAGCCGGAAGAAATTCCTGAGGGGATGGTATCTCTGCATCTACCTGATGAAGAATATGCCGTATTTCGATTCGAGGAAAAATACATTTGTTCCTTTTGGCAATTTTTCTGCACCCCGGCTCATCAAAAGAAATACGGACTGGATATCGCGAAAGCCCGATTTGAAACCTTTAACGAAACCTTGCAGCCCCGTGGAATCACGGAAATTTATTTTCCCAAAGTAACGGAGTAAGATCCTTCTTCGGAGGTATATCATGATCTACATAGAAACGTCGAGACTGCTGCTGCGTGACTGGGAGGAAACCGATCTGGAGCCTTTTCGCCAACTCAACGCAGATGAACGGGTCATGAGGTATTTTCCCAAAACCATGTCCGCCGATGAAACCGATGCTTTCTATACATCGATCCTATCTGAATTCGAGGAATGCGGGTTTGGGTTGTACGCTGTGGAATTGAAGGAAACCAAAGCATTTATAGGGTTTATAGGCTTTCGGCGGGCAGCCTTTGCGGCCGATTTTACGCCTTGCATCGAAATCGGATGGCGTTTGAAGCAATGACCAAAATCGGAATGAACTTTATAAAATTCTTCGATCATCCCAGAGTTGCAATGGATCATCCATTGGAGAAGCACGTGCTATATCATGCGAAACGGCCTTAAGCCGATGGTACAAATCATCCGCCCTGAGTGGGCGGTTTTTCTTTTACTTCCGAGAATCATCCGTCTCCCGTTCAGCCCCTCTTTTTTTGCGATACAGCACGCAATAATCGAGGCAGTACGCGATCGCAATGCCGAAGATATACCGGACCAGGTCCACCGCGAGAAATCCTTTTCCCAGCACCAGCGCGCCTAATACCGTATTCCTTAGAGTAACGATCCATTCCGCCTGATAGAGCTGGCTGAATTCGATGGCGAAGCTGAACAAGGTCCCGCTTCCAGCCGCCCATAGTAGTCCCCTCTTGATGAAGCAAAGCCGGAAGCCAAAATAAACCATACCGGCCCACAGCATATCCCCCGCATTCTCAGCGATCCATTCAGGCAGCAGAGCGGAAAATTTCCTGGAGCTTAAACCTAAAATTATGGTTACTATCATGGCAAGCAAATAATTGATGCGTGAACGCAACGGCAATCATCCCAGCTCCTATTTGTATACAATAGCTCTTGCCATCCATTGTCCCAAAATGCTTCGCCTCATACAATAACGCTCCGGTGATAAATGACTAACGATGATCGCCTCTTGAGCTATGTATTTTATAGCCTACGGTCCGATGGTGCCGAAGCTCGTCACCTACGAAATCAGCTTATACACGTAATAGACACACACAACATTCAATAGAAATAGCAGCGGAACTCCTGCCACGAATTTCATATGCTTGGTCTTGTGTCTATGCAGCCTCATAGCGGCCCAAGTCCCAAGAGCGCCCCCTGCTGCAGCAAGGGTCATCAAACGCTTCTCGGGAATGCGCCGGCCTCCTCTTCGGGATTGAACCTTATCATACCCCATCATGAAAAAACCAGCGGCATTTAGGATAATCAGGTAAATTATTATGATATACATTTCACTAACAGCCTTTCCTAATTAATTGTATGCCCAGCATCGTTTCGTAGAGCAGATGCTTATCGCGTCGCTATAACTACTGCTGCCCCAGCCAGAACTCCCCCGATCCCGTACGAACCTTCAGATGAGTCTCACCCGCTCCGAAAACCCCTTTCAGTTTGTGGTCGTCCTCCCCCCGTTCCACATAAGTTACTCCATCCCAGCCGATTTGTCCGCTGCCTGAACCCCCATTATACTGAACCGTTAACGACTTAGGCTCCTTCTCCAGATAAACCTTAACATCGCCGCTCTCAGCTTTAAGATTCACGTCCTTGTCCAAATCGTCTACTTTCACAACAATATCGCCCGATTGGGTCTCTCCCTGGATAGAGGACTGCCCGTTAACTAGCCTCACATCTCCGCTTCCCGTTTGAAAAATCAGAGCTTCAGCCGTATAATCCTGCGTAATAATATCTCCGGATTTCGCTTCCAGCGTCAATTGTCCGGATTCAACGTCCTTCACCGTAATATCTCCGCTGCTTGCCGAAATATTAACAGTCTTTCCCTTCAGCTCTTCCAGGCTGATATCTCCGCTTTCCGTATGTACCTTCACGGTCTGCCAATCCAGCTCCGGCAATTCTACGGTCAGCTTCAAAGCCGAGAAGTTCAATCCCAGCTGGAAGCCATCCGGGTTCTCCACCTTCAACTTCAAGGTATCCCCTTGAGGCTCTACCTTCAGCTGAACTCGATCCGCAGCTTCCTGCTTTACATTTCCGTCCAATCGGACTTCAATATCCCCGGAATATCCATTAATGATATTGACATCCGCGCTATCCGTATCTACTAGCAAATGGCGAAGCTCCGCTGCTTGGACCGATTTCTCTATATGGACAGGCTTGGTGCTCCAAGAGAACAGATTTTTGGCGAAGCCATACTCGTTGACACAGAAAGCCGCAAGGATGACTACCCCTGCCACAATAAGCAGCTTCCCTTTTATAGTTTCATTCTTCATTGTTAATCCCCCGATCGATCCATCATATCTCGTTTGCCCGTTGTAGGAGCATACTTAATTTACCATGAACGATCGTTGCGCCGCACTGGACCCGCGGATTGAATCATTCCCCGACTTAGGTCCAGGTGATTGCAGGCCATTTCTATCAGAGACAATCACCGATCCCCAACATGACAAAATTGAAAGGTAGTGTAAGGTAAATCAATGGCTGCTTGGCTTCGAAACGGGTACTGTGTGAATATAGAATCCATTTCAAAAAGGAGCGTGTTGATTTACCATGCTGGAAGTTCGCAATGTATCCAAAGTCTACGAAGGCCAAGTCACGTATCAAGCGCTGTCGAACCTGAATTTGACGGTGCGCAAGGGAGAATTTGTCGGCGTCATGGGGCCGTCCGGCAGCGGGAAAACCACCCTGCTCAATGTCATCTCTACGATAGACAAGCCTTCTTCCGGGGAAGTGCACATTGACGGGAAGAACGCGTTCTCGCTGAACAAGTATCAGCTGGCTTTATTCCGCCGCCGCGAGCTCGGCTTTGTCTTTCAGGATTTCAACCTGCTAAACACATTGACCGTGAAGGAAAATATTATTTTCCCTCTCACGCTGGAAAATGTCAGTATCCGGGAGCAGGACGAGCGGGTGAACCGGATCGCGGACAAGCTTGGCATCTCCCATATTTTGAACAAGCGTACGTATGAAATCTCCGGCGGTCAATCCCAGCGAACGGCCATTGCCCGGGCGATTATCCACGACCCGAAGCTGATTCTGGCCGACGAGCCGACGGGGAATCTCGATTCCAAGGCAGCCAAAGATGTGCTGGAGACACTGCAGAAGCTGAATAAGGAAGACGGCGCTACGATGATGATGGTGACGCATGACGCCCAGGCGGCCAGCTACTGTGACCGGATTATTTTTATCAAGGACGGTACGTTGTACAGGGAGCTGCAGCGCATGGACGGTCGGCAGGAATTTTTCGAGGATATTATGAACGTATTAATGTCTATAGGGGGGACGCCCGATGAACTTTCGTCAGTTCGCCTTTAAGAACGTCATCCGCAACAAACGGCTGTATGCCGGCTACTTTTTCAGCAGCGCGTTTTCGGTGATGATCTTCTTCGTCTACTCGATGCTGGCCTTCCATCCGGAGCTGGACTTCTCCGATAAAGGCTCGTACGGCCAAGGCGCCCAAACAAGCATGGACGTATCGCAATATATCATTTATGTATTCACGTTTTTCTTTATCTTGTATTCAATGAGTGCGTTTCTGAAGTCGCGCAAGAAAGAATTCGGCATTTGCCTCATGCACGGGATGTCGGATCTGCAGCTGCGGCGGCTGGTCTTCTTGGAAAATGTCATCATCGGCTTGGCTTCGACCGTATCGGGCATTATCGTCGGGCTGCTGCTCTCCAAAGGCATCTTGATGCTGGGGACGTCTCTCCTGACGCTGGAGCATCCGCTTACGTTCTATTGGCCGGTCAGGGCGGCCTTGTTTACGTTCGTGGCGTTCACGCTGCTGTTCGTATTCATCTCGCTGTTCACCGCCGTTATTCTGCGCAGCAGCTCACTCATAGACCTGCTGAAGGGAACGGCCAAGCCGAAGCCCGAGCCCAAAGCCTCCATGCTGCTGGCTATTCTGGCGGCCGCGCTGATCGCCCTCGGCTACGCCATCGCGTTCATTGTCAAGGGAGCGCTCGTATTGTTGGCTCTGCTCCCGGTTGTGGTTATAGTCAGCATTGGCACCTATTTCTTATTCACGCAACTGAGCGTCTATGTTATCAACAAGCTGAAAACCAAGCAAAGCCTGTACCGCAGCCAGACGAATATGATCACGCTGTCGGACTTGGCTTACCGCATGAAAGATAATGCGCGGATGTTTTTCCTGGTGGCGATGATTTCGACCGTAGCCTTCTGCGCCATCGGCACGCTGGTGGGGATGAAATCTATGTTTACAGGACAGCTGTCCGAAGCGCTTCCGACCTTCAAATACGAATCCTATACCGGCAACAGTAAGCAGAACGAGCATACGGCACTCATCGAGCAAGCGTTAAAAAATGAAAGCATCGATTATCAACCGTTCGTTATCCACAAAAAGGCGATTACTGACGCACAGACGAAAAAGAAGTACAAATTCATTTCTGCGGCCGATTACAATGCTTTATTGAATACCCATGTCGCCGTGGCCGACAAAGAAGCCCTGCTGTTCTATCCCGATGATATGGGCTTCGGCGGGCAGACCCGTGGCCTAACGAAGCGGATTGATGTGCCGGGAGTAGGCGGATTCGCCGTGACCGCGGAGAATGTCATGCCGGTTCAACTTCGGCAGCTGGAGTTTTACGATTTCGCCGTAGTCTCCGATGCCGCTTTCCAGGCGCTGCCGGAGTCGAAGGATGATTCCATCTCCTTTGTGTATGACGTGAAGGATTGGCAGCGAACCTTGGTCGTATCCAAACAACTGGTCGCGCAGCTATCTGAAGGCGGCAAAGAGTTCGACTTTATGTCGCGCTCCTACGCAGTGAACGAAAACAACCAATCGTTCGGACAAATCTTGTTAACCGGATTGTTCATCGGAGCGGTGTTTTACGTCGCCGCGGGCAGCTTCCTGTACTTCCGGCTGTATGCCGACCTGCCCCATGATCGTGTGCAGTACCGCGCCATTACGAAGCTGGGTCTGACGGAAGCCGAGCTGTCGAAGATTGTGTCGACGCAGATCGGTCTGCTATTCTTCGTGCCGATCGTCGTGGCCGTCGTGCACGGAGCGGTGGCGCTGAATACGCTGCAAAATACGTTCGGCGTCAATTTGTTCAAGGAATCCGCGCTCGTGCTTGGCACATTCGCGGTCATTCAGATCATGTACTTCCTGTTCATTCGCGCCAATTATGTGAAGAAATTGAAGGAAGTGTTCTAACGTGAACAGGCTTGGGGTTGACCCCATGGAGTGAGACAAATGAAAACACCTTCAAGAAGATGCAACCATGTCGTAAGATATGGACACAATCTTGGAGGTGTTTTTGTTCGTGGCGACAGTGAACCTTAGATGAATGCAATTGATTTGAGATTAACAGGCATTCCGATCCGGTTAGAACAATTATAGAACAGCTGAACCTACACGAGGTTTCGCCATCATCGACGTGCTTCAGATGTCGCCCACCCAGGTTTCACTCCATAAACGCATTCCCGAAGCAGAAATTTCATTCATTTCATAAGTAGTCTGATTTTGTCTTGATATTGAAATTCAGATAGACGGATGCTTGGAGCAAGCAACGCCTCGGTTACTGGGCAACGGCCGGTCGGCCTCGCAATCGTCTGGCGACGTTAATATCTACTTCCTTCTTTTGAATACACAAATAACTTCTCTAGACGATCCTTGATGTTGACTAGTATCAAAGCAGGACACCAGTTCCCATCCATTAGAACCCATTACATTGATTTCGTTGTCGAACTCATCCAAATCTAACTTTCCTCCAGCAAAGAATCCTTTTGTAAAAAACTTAAGTGTCTTATATTCCCACTGTTCCATAAATCGATTCTTCCTTTCCTTTGGTTTGATATAAGTGAACTTTCATTAGGTGCTAACCCTTGATCTCTTTGCTTATTTCATCCCATGCTTTTTTCTCTTCTTCCCCTTTGTTTTTCTGCTATTTAAACATATCGGGGCCCCTACCGTTTATTTCCCGTTCTTAAAAATTAACTTTGCAATTATGTCTAAGCATCTCAGTAACTACCGCGTCATTTATATCGTCGTCCTCAATAATCAATGCTGTATTATCATGTATATGATAATTAAATATCCATTGCTCATCTTTTGAAGAGCATGCATGTCTTTCTCAGTAGTCCATAAGTATTCAAATTCCCTAATATCCATGTAGTTAACAGCTCCTTTATTTATAAAATATTATAACTCTATCAATACCTGATGTATGTGAGCCTCGACTGCCTCATCTAAACTCATTGCTTTTTCTAAATTATCATCAACAAGTATAAGTAATGGACCGTCTATAATATGCCCTTCAGAAGTTCTAACCTCAAAAGCAGCTGCCCAATATTTTGGAGAAATTTTCGAAATTTCCACATCAACTAGCACCAATTTGAAGTTTTCATTCGTTTCTTCATTTACAAATTCAAGCGCCAGTTGTTCAGCTCTTTCTCTCGATAACTTCATATCGATTACCTCTATATTGTGTTATATACTATCCAGGATAAGCCGTCCGCTAGGCTTCAAGTGGTCTACAGCCGCTTTAAAGCCGCTATGGACTCATCCGCCGTTCTATCAATAGAAAGGAACCAGCAAGAATGAACCCGATATTACTATGATTATAAAAGTTACCTATTGGATGAATATGGTATAATTGTCGTTGACATATGTCGTCTGCTAGGTTTCCCAGCATATTGCTTACAAGGATGGTGCAGCATGATGTTTTGGATTTCATACTGGATTTCCTATTTGGTCATACTGATTAAATCGCTAGGCTTCTTAGGAGCTGTCCTGGTCGGTATGTATCCAATTGTCCAGTTCATGTACTCTCGTTCCCCGAATTTTTATGATAGGCTGTTCCTCACCAGAAACCTTGGCAGCTTTGTAAGAGACGTGCCAGAACGCAGCAATTTTTGGACAGATCCGAGCTTGGGAGTATACGGGTTCAAGAACGTTCTAATTTCTATCATCTATTTTTTTATATTCCTTCTTTGCTGGTCCGACATCACGAATCGCATCAACGTAGCTTTGCTGTATGGCGCTGCTGCAATTTTTCTAGCTGCTAATCCTTTCGGGGTGCTTAGAAAGAGAGAGTACTGGTTAGCTTTTTCAGTCGAAAATTTAGTGCTATTATTAATAGCCTTCTTGATGGTGATTCGAGCTTTTCTGAAGGTTAATTTTGAGTAGTCCGCAGAGAAAGAGAATTTAGCAGAAACATTGGCCGTATGGATGAAGCGGCGGATCGGACAGTACCGGTCACACCGCTTACACCGCCATATAGACAACCCCTTTTAACTCTCAGTTGGACAGCCAACCGCATGGAAGGGGAATATAACCTTATCGTGTCATAAGGAGCAGGAAAAATTAAACCTCCTGAAGCTCCGAATCCTCCGCCTCCGTTTTGTGGTTAAGAATATTATCCTCCAGAACGGCAAATTTATCTCCATATTCTTTAATAATATGTTTCTCACCCCAGGCGCACAGCGAGTCTAAAATCGATTTTAGGCTCCAGCCATACTCGCTTAGCTCATACTCCACTTTGGGAGGAACCTGATTGTAAATAATCCGTTTGACGATACCGTCCTGCTCCAATTCCCTCAATTGCTGGGTCAGCATTTTTTGGGTGATGCCCGGCATCAGCCGCTTTAAATCGCTGGTTCTTTTTTTCCCATGGGTTAAATGACATAGAATCACGCACTTCCACTTGCCCCCGATGACCTCTAAGGTCGCTTCTACGGAAATGTTATATTTCTTTTTGATCATCGCCAGTTCCCTCCTGTTATAGGCACTTTTTAGTACCTATATTACTCTGAAGTACCTATAGCACTTCAAGGTACGTACTTCCCTTTCACTTGCTTATCCATCATAATAGCACTTACCGGCCGGTGATGACCATACTATAGGAGTGGTACAAAATGACATTAGATCAAAGGAGAAGTACTCTAGCTCTGCTGGCATTGGCTATTAGCGCCTTTGCGATAGGAACGACGGAGTTTATCAGCGTAGGGCTGCTCCCCCTTATCGCACAGGATTTACAAATATCCATTACGACATCGGGTCTTACCGTTACTCTATATGCATTGGGGGTTACTTTCGGAGCCCCGATCCTGACTTCCTTAACCTCAGGCCTGTCACGGAAAACGCTGCTGATATGGATCATGATCGTCTTTATTACCGGCAATGCTATCGCGGCTGCTGCAAGCGGGATCGGCGTGTTACTGGCGGCACGAGTGATTACGGCATTCTCGCACGGAGTGTTCATGTCGATCGGATCGACCATTGCGGCAGATCTTGTGCCCGAGAATCGTAGGGCCAGCGCGATATCCATCATGTTCTCCGGGTTGACGGTGGCTACAGTGACCGGAGTTCCTCTGGGAACCTTCCTTGGTCAGCAATTGGGATGGAGAGCAGCCTTTATCGCTATCGCAGCCGTTGGGCTGGCGGCCTTGCTGGCCAATGTAGTCTTGGTCCCTTCTTCTCTGCGCCCCGGTACAAAAACCCGGCTGCAAGAGCAGATCAAGATTATTACCCATGGGCGTCTGCTTCTGGCCTTTGCCATTACAGCCTTGGGATACGGCGGAACCTTCGTGGTCTTTACCTATTTGTCTCCGCTGCTTCATGAAATAACCGGATTTCCGGAATCGACTGTCGCCCTGCTCCTTCTTCTCTACGGCATTGCCATTGCTATCGGTAATGTGATCGGAGGCAAAGCGGCCAACCGTAAGCCTATTAGCGCGTTGTTTTATATGTTTATTTTGCAATTCGTTGTTCTGGCCGCCTTAACGTTCACAGCGCCATATAAAGCAGCGGGCCTGCTGACCATTTTCTTGATGGGGCTATTGGCTTTCATGAACGTGCCCGGCCTGCAGGTCTATGTAGTGATGCTAGCCGAACGATTCGTACCAAAAGCAATCGATGTAGCCTCTGCCGTCAATATTGCAGCGTTCAACGCAGGTATTGCGATTGGCGCTTATTTGGGAGGCGTCGTCGTCAATCAATTGGGGCTTATCCACACCCCTTGGGTTGGTGCCGTCATGGTGTTTGGAGCCATTATATTAACAGGCTGGAGCCGCTTCTTGGAAAAAAAGGATGCAGCTCGCGTTCAGCTGGACAGTGCCGCTTGATTATAGGCTGAATCAAAACCAATCTTTTTATTAACAAATTCTTGGGAGGCTATATTAAAATGAGTAAACATGTACAAGATACCGTAACCTTAAATAATGGAGTGAACATGCCTTGGCTCGGACTCGGCGTATTTAAAGTGGCGGAAGGCTCCGAGCTGGTGCAGGCCGTTGCGTCCGCCGTTAAGCACGGCTACCGCAGTATCGATACGGCGGCTATTTATGAGAATGAAAAAAGCGTAGGGGAAGGGATCCGTGAGGCTATTCGGGAACATTCTATCCGAAGAGAGGATCTATTCATCACCTCGAAGGTCTGGAATGCTGACCTGGGTTATGAATCGACCCTTGCCGCCTATGAAACCAGCCTGCGGAAGCTGGGCTTGGACTACCTGGATCTGTACCTTATCCATTGGCCAGTCCAAGGCAAATACAAAGAGGCTTGGAGAGCTTTGGAGACTTTGTATAAATCAGGCCGCGTCAAAGCCATTGGCGTAAGCAACTTCCAAGTCCATCATCTGAAGGACTTGATGAAGGATGCCGAGATCAAGCCTGCAGTCAATCAGGTTGAATTCCACCCTCGCTTGACGCAGCAGGAGCTGCGGGATTTCTGCAAGGAGCAAGGCATACAGCTGGAAGCCTGGTCTCCTCTCATGCAGGGCCAGCTACTGGATCATCCTGACCTTCAAGAGCTCGCGGCGAAGTACGGCAAATCAGTAGCCCAGGTGATTCTGCGCTGGGATTTGCAGCATGGCGTGATCACGATTCCCAAATCCACCAAAGAGCAGCGGATTATCGAAAACGCGGATTTGTTCGACTTTGAGCTATCGGCCGATGATATGAACCGAATAGACCGATTGAATCAGGATCTTCGGGTAGGTCCGGATCCGGACAACTTTGATTTTTAATGAAATGATGGAATGAAAAAAAGCAGCGGCAGCTGGACATGAAAGCCATGTCCTTGGCTTGCCGCTGCTTTTTTGTTATTGGCTATTCCGCCTTACCAGGCATACGCCTTAGGCGCTTCGCCGCCAGGTCCGGGGAAAATCTCGTCCAGCCGCTTCAGCACGTCCTCATCCAGCTTGATATCCGTGACACGCAGCGTGCTCTGGAACTGCTCCAGTGTCCTTGGTCCGATGATCGGCGCTGTCATCGCCGGATGGACTAATGTCCAAGCCAGCGCTATATTGGCTTCGCTCTCGCCAAGCTCCTTGCACAGCTTGCTAAACGCCTCCAGCTGGCCGCGCCGCTCTTCGGCGCGTGCCTGGATGCGGACGCTGCGCGACCCTTGGGCAGGGTTGAGCGCATTGCCGCCGAGAAGACCGCCGTCAAGAGGACTCCAGGCGATAACCCCGATTCCGAATTCCTCCGCCGCAGGGAGCACCTCCAGCTCGGGCCATCTGCACAGCAAGCTGTATTTGTGCTGCTCCGACACAAGACCGAGGAAATGGCGGTTCCTGGCTTCATATTGAGCCTTCACCAAATCGCGCCCTGCAAAATTGCTGGCCCCCACATAGCCGATTTTGCCTTGATAAATGGACACGCGGAACGCTTCCCAGAGCTCATCCCACGCAGCATGGCGATCCACGTGATGCATTTGGTACAGCTCAATATGATCGGTTTGAAGCCGCTTCAATGAGGCATCCAAATGTCGTCTAATTTTATACGCAGAGAGCCCTCTGGCCGCATTAGGCCCGTCATTCGGGTCCTCCATATCTCCGTATACCTTGGTCGCCAGCACGACCTTCTCCCGGCGGCCTCCGCCTTGAGCGAACCAACGGCCGATAATCTCCTCTGTTCTCCCTCGCGCACCCGGCCCGCCGTATACATTCGCCGTATCAAAAAAATTAACCCCTGCATCTACAGCCGCATCCATGATCCGGTAAGCCTCCGATTCGTCCGTATCGACGCCAAAGTTCATGGTTCCCAAGCACAGCCTGCTCACCTTCAATCCGGAACGGCCTAAATAAGTGTACTCCATAACCCATACCTCCTTATTTTGAGTGCTGCGGTACTTTCCATTCTCATCATACCGCTCCTTGGATTTTTTTAACAGTACGCAACATTAGGTAAGATAGGCAGTCCGGGGATATTAAGTTACCTCCGCGTAAGTCTTGTTCCCATGCAAAAATGTGCCGCAAGTCCCTTTATCTTTGGCCCCCTATGGTGTATCTTGGTAACTGCTCATGAAAAGTTATCCTTTTTTTTCGGAAAATGATGGAGCGTTTGGCGAAGCTTACCCACTGATTCGCCGATGGAATCACGAATACAATGTAAGGACAGCTTTTAGTAAAAAATGCCGAATCAGCACAGCATAAGTGCTAGTACGGGGGACATCTTATTTTGGGGTGAATATTCGTCGGTTTATCGGATGAATAGGGGACAACCTCTCCCTAACCCGTCAACTAACCTCGGAGGCAATTAGGAGGAATCAAGTTTTGAAGTTTTTTGGAAAAAAGCTTATTTTTTCGTTTGCATTTATTTCTTGCAGTCTCTTTGCCGGAGTACATGCCCATGCCTCAGCTTTGGATGAAGGAGTCAAGATTCAGGTTAATGATACGATCGTGAACTTTCCTGAGGGGCAGCCTGTCGTGGACACTTACTCCCAGCTTCAGGTACCGTTCCGTCCACTGATGGAAGCGCTTGGATACCAGATCAACTGGTCCAGGGAAGGAAAAGAAATTCGTGTCTCCATGAATAAGAGAAATCAGACCCTGGAGTTGAAAACCGGGGATACGTTTGTGCTTGTCAACGGAAAAAAAATCGATGTTACTTCCTTGATCGGCATGGATCGGGGAAGCGTATATATCCCGCTCCGTTTCATTTCGGAAGCACTCGGCTATAAAGTGCAGTGGGATAATGACAATCAGCTTGCTATCGTGGATGCGGATGGGAAGTACCACGCCCCTGCCTGGTACAGAGCCAAGAAGCAGGATACGATGCTGCAGTTCGCCCAAGCCTATCTTGGCGTTCCTTATCGATGGGGAGGCAGTACTCCGAACGGGTTTGATTGTTCAGGATTCGTCCGTTTTGTCATTGCCGCTAACCAGGGAATCGATCTCCCCAGAACCTCGAATGAGATGTACGATACGGTAGGAGTCGCCGTTGCCAACCCTTCGCCGGGCGACCTGGTATTCTTCGCGGGGGCCTCCCATGTCGGAATCTACTTGGGGAACGGGCAGTTCATTTCGGCTACGAATTCCCGCGGAGTTCATATTGATTCGCTGTACAGCTCTTATTGGGGCTCCAGGTACATAGGGGCCAAGGCTATTACGTTGTAAGGCGGAACAGGCTGCTTGTGCAGCCTGTTTTTATATACAGTAGACCTCCGAAGCAGAAGAGCTTAAAGGCAGACATGTCCTCCAGCAAGCTATTCTCCTCTTATGGAGTCCCTCACCTTCACATAATGAGGGTTATTCATAATCCCGATAATGTTGCCGAACGGATCGACAACGGAGGCAGTAATGAAGCCGCCGCCGCGCTCTTTCATCGCTTCGAGCTCCTGAACCCCCATCGACAACAGCTTATCGAGAACCGCGGATATATCGTCTACATGCCAATAAAGTGTTGCGCCTCCCGGGCCCTTCGCTAAACCTGCGGGTGCATAGCGTCTATCAATCAGTCCCAGCTCTTGCTGATAGTCACCAAGACGGAATTCGGCATAGCCCGGTCTCTCGAAATACGGTTCGATTCCAAGAAGCTCCGTGTACCACGCTTTTGCCTTATCCAGATCATCCGCCCAAAAACTGATTGTAGCTATCCCTCGAAACGTTTGTGCACCTTGCATCTGCATGACCTCCTAAGATCACTTTATATTGGGTAATCTTATTGTACTCGGCCCACACTGACAAAGGTGTGTCAGTGATTCTGCAGTGTTTAATAAATTATCGCGATCGGAATCTTATCCGTTCTATCTTGATAATAAAAAACGGTCGGCCAGTACATTGGCCAACCGTTTTTTATTCACATAATGTATATGGAGATCCTCTCTCATAGGGACTCTATTTATACCGTAATGACCGTAATTCCAAGATTCTGCAGCTTCTCGACCATCTCTTTCTCTATGCGGTGATCCGTAATAACGACATCGATATCGGACAAATCCGCAACATGAGTAAATGCTTGCACGCCGAATTTGCTCGAGTCGACCAGAAGAATGACTTCATCCGCGATACCGATCATCCGCTCTTTGATGCGGGCCTGCAGCTCGTTAGACTCGCTGATTCCGCGCTCAAGATGGACGCCCTTGCAGGATAGGAATACCTTATCGACATGATAAGTATCCAGGGAACGCTCTGCCAGAGGACCGACGAAGGATAAGGAACGTTGTGCCAATATGCCCCCCGTCGAGATCACATCGATCTTCTCCTTTTTGCTCAGCTCCGTTGCGACCTTGATCGAATTGGTAAGAACGGTCAGAGGAAGATCAGGTACTTCCGCAGCCATATACCAGGCCGTAGAGCTGGCATCAAGAAGAATCCGATCGTTCGGACCGATCCGCTTGATCGCTTCCTGGGCAATCCTTTTCTTCTCCTCGGCGTAGGTGATTTCCCGTTCGAAATAAGGAATTTCCGGCTGCTGGTCGTCCTTGATACTGACCGCTCCGCCATGTGAGCGGGCAAGGCGACCTGCTTGCTCCAAACGGTCCAGATCCCGGCGAATCGTCTCCTCCGTCACCTGAAAGAGCTCGCTAAGCTCAGAAACTCTTACAGCGCCTCTTTGATTGACCACACTTACAATTTTCTCGTAACGCTCCGCAGCTAGCATAGCTTCCCTCTCTTTACAGATTAGATGATTCTGCAAGCCCTGTCAGCTTAACAAATCTGTCGTAAGCAGGCCCCCACAGCTCCTGTTCCTCAGGTTGATATTCCTCAACAGGGAACGAGCTTCGGATAGCCTGACGCGCTTCCCAAATATCGGCGAATACGCCTTGGGCGATCCATTGCACCGCCATATTGCCGATGGCGCTGCCTTCCGAAGGCCCTGCCCATACAGGCTTGCCTATAGCATTCGCCGACCATTGGCACAGCAGCGTGTTGTTAATGCCGCCACCGACCATATGCAGGCCGTTGAATTGCTGTCCCGATAAACGCTCGGTCATTTCGAAGACAAAGCGGTATTTCAAGGCCAAGCTCTCCAGGATGCAGCGAACGAACTCGCCGGCCGTTTCCGGCGCCTGCTGCCCGGTTTCACGGCAGTATTGAACGATCCGTGTCGGCATGTCGCCCGGAGCCAGGAACATCGGATGATCCGGGTCAATGAAGGCGCCGAACGGCTTGGCTTCACGAGCCAATAGAACCAGCTCAGGGAACGAATAGGATTTCCCTGCCTTCTCCCATACACGGCGGCTTTCCTGCAGAATCCACAAGCCCATAATATTTTTGAGTAAGCGGTAGGTTCCTTCCACTCCGCCTTCGTTAGTGAAGTTAAGCTTTTGCGCCGTTTCATTAATGACCGGCTGCTGTACCTCGGTTCCCATCAGCGACCAGGTTCCGCAGCTTAAGTAAGCGAAGGAACGGTCCGTTGCCGGGACAGCCGCAACAGCGGAACCTGTATCGTGCTCCGCCACGGCGATAACAGGAACTGAAGGAATGCCCAGCTCCTCGCATACGGAGGCTTGCAGCATCCCGGCCGGACTGCCCGGCTGCAGCACCTCGCCAAACCAGGCTTCCGGCAAATCCAGCCGTTTCAGAAGCTCTTTGTCCCACGTTCCTTCGATCGGGTTAAACAGCTGGGTTGTCGTTGCGTTGGAGAATTCGTTGTGCATTTCTCCCGTCAAGAAATACCTCAGCAAATCCGGAATCATAAGAAAACGGTTACCTTCTTGCAGCCAAGGAGATTGGGCCTGCTTCAACGCAAAGAGCTGGAAGATCGTATTGAACTGCAAAAACTGTATGCCCGTTTTTCCGAAAATGTCGGAAGCCGGAATCTGTTCGAACAGCTTCTCCATCATATTCTCGGTATGACGGTCCCGATAATGATAAGGATTGCCGATCAGCTCACCGTTGGCGCCGATAAACCCAAAGTCGACGGCCCAAGTATCGATCCCGATGCTTGAGACTTCAATCCCCTTGTTCTTGGCAATCAGCAGCCCTTGCTTGATTTCATGATATAAACGCAATAGATCCCAATGCAGGCGGTCGCCCACCTGCACTGGATCATTGGAAAACCGGTGAAGCTCGGTGATTTCGATCTTGCCGTTTACCAGGCGGCCAAGCATCGCTCTTCCGCTGCTCGCCCCCAGATCAAAAGCAATAATGTCTCCCAAAGGTATCACCCTTATTCGTTAATTAGTTGCCGCGCTTAAGCAGTACTTCTTGCTCGTAGGTTTTCACCTCGGCAAGCCACTCTTCACGCACAGGAACACCCTTGGATGCGCAGTAGTAATCCCATACAGCGCCGAAAGGATACGATTTGAACTCTTCGGTCAAGGCCAAGCGGGTCGTATAATCGCCCTCAAGCTCGGCTTTTTTCAACGCTTCTACCGGATCGAGCATGGCGCGCAGCAGCGCTTTGATCGTGTTGCGCGTGCCGATAACCCAAGCAGCCACACGGTTGATGCTTGCATCAAAGAAATCCAGGCCGATATGTGTTTTATCGAGCAATCCGCCGCGAACCAATTCCCGGCCGATATCGATCAATTCGTCGTCCAAAGTGACAACGTGGTCGCTATCCCATCTCATCGGACGGCTTACATGCAGCAGAATGCCATCTGTGAAGAGAGCCAGGGAGGACAATTTATTAGAAATCACTTCTGTCGGATGGAAGTGACCTGCATCCAGACAGATCAGCTTGTTATTTTGAATGCCGTAGCCCATATAAAATTCATGGGAACCGACCACATAAGCTTCGGAGCCGAGCCCGAACAGCTTGCTTTCTACCGCATCCAGGTTATAAGCCGGGTTGATCTCTTCGGCAAATACTTCGTCCAGCGCGGATTTCAAGCGTTGTCTCGGAGCCATACGGTCAGCGGGAACGTCCTTGAAGCCGTCCGGAATCCATACGTTCGTCACGCAGGTTTGACCCAGCTGCTCGCCGAAGTAAGCCCCGATCTTCCGGGAAGCCTTGCAGTGGTCAATCCAGAATTGGCGAATTTCAGGGTTAGCATGGCTCAACGTAAAGCCGTCGCTGGATTTCTCGTGAGAGAAGCAGGTCGGGTTAAAATCCAGACCCAAGCCTTGCTCTTTCGCCCACTGTACCCAGTTTTCAAAATGCTTCGGTTCAAGCTGATCGAGCTCTACCTTCTCATCTGTATCCGCATAGATGGCGTGAAGATTCACCTTATGCTTGCCGGGGATCAAGGAGAACGCTTTTTCCAGGTCTGCCCGAAGCTCTTCAGGAGTACGCGCTGCTCCCGGATAGTTACCGGTTACGGAAATACCTCCGGTCAGATCCTGATCACGGTTCAGGAATCCTTTTACATCGTCGCCTTGCCAGCAGTGCATGGAAATTTTGACTTGTTCCAGCTGCTGAAGCACTTGATCTACATCAATGCCGTGGGCTGCGTACAGCTCTTTAGCCAATTCATAATTGGCTTGAACTTTTTTATCCATGGATACAACTCCTCTATATTATTTGATGGGATAAGCTATAACGGACATAAGAGCATTCTCAGCCTGAGTCGCATCCAATCGGCTGTACTGCACAATAACAGGAATATCGCTCTTCACTTCAATGGCATACGGAACGCCAACAGGAATGGATTTTCCGTCCTTGGCTAAAGAGCTTGTGCGGATATGCTTCGTACGGCGGGCCTGAACCACTTCCGCAATATCCTCCAGCGGATCACGATCTTCAAAGAAGATCGTGATGGTAAGGCGGGCATCCTCCGACGCGGTATTCAATACGCAGATCGATTCATGACTGGTTAACGCTCCGGAGCTCACCTCCGGAATGTAACCGTCAGGAATAATCCATACTTTTTCCCCAGTAGCCGATGGCATATGACAACTCTCCCTTCAAATGATGATCATTAGGATAAGACCGATTAACGGGTGAACGCAGCAGGTACGCCGCCGTCGATAGTCAGCATGCAGCCTGTGGTTTTGTCCGATTTCGAAGAAGCGAAGAATGCAACGCCTTCCGCAATATCGCGCGGATAAATATTAACAAGCAAGGTCGTACGTTTGCGGTAGTACTCTTCCAATTGATCCGGTTCAATGCCGTATGCCGCAGCGCGTTCATTGCGCCAGTTGCCGTTCCAGATCGCCGAGCCTTGAAGGATGGCGTCAGGCAGGATCGTGTTGACGCGAATGCCGAATTCGCCGCCCTCTGCTGCAATACAACGCGCAAGGTGAGCTTCCAGTGCTTTGGCCGCGCTGTAAGCCGATGCGCTCTTGCCGGCATAAACCGAGTTCTTGGAGCCGATGAATACCATGTTGCCGCCGATAGCTTGCTCCTTCATCAGGATGAAGGCTTCACGGGCAACGAGGAAATAGCCTGTGCCAAGCACGCTCATGTTCAAGTTCCATTCTTTGAGCGAGGTTTGATCGAATGGGCTGGACGTAGCCAGACCTGCGTTGTTGACGATAATATCTACGCCGCCGTAAGCCAGAGCCATTTCGGCATAAGCAGCCTTAACCATCTCTTCGCTCGTTACATCCATCTTAACGGCGATCGCACGGTTCTCGCCAAACTTTGCGTTAATTTCCGAAGCGACCTTCTCTGCGCCCTCCAGGTTCAAATCCGCCAGCACTACATGAGCGCCTTCGGAAACCAAACGACGAGCTGTTTCACTGCCGATACCGCCTGCTCCGCCTGTGATGAACGCAACTTTGCGGGAGAATTCCGCCTCTGCCGGGGCCAGGGACAGCTTGTAAAGCTCAAGCGGCCAGTACTCGACGTTGTAGGATTCATTTTCGCTCAGGGAAACGAATTGGCCAAGAGCCGTTGCGCCTCTCATAACGGCAATCGCACGATGGTACAATGCGCCGCTCACTTGAGACATCGCCCAGCTTTTGCCGGTGTTGATCATCCCTACGCCTGGGATCAGAATAACGCGCGGCGCAGCTTCGAACATGACGTCGCCTTCGTTTTTGTTGCGCTCGAAGTAAGCTTTGTATTCTTCTTTATAGGCAGCAATGCCTTCTTTTAATTTGGCTTTCAATCCGTCTACATCGTCTGCGTTCGGAGTCCAATCGATGAACAACGGTACGACCTTCGTATGCACCAGGTGATCCGGGCAAGCGGCGCCGACTTGCGACAGCTTGGCAGAATCCTGTCCGCCTACGAATTGCAATACATCTTCAGCGTCATCGAAGGAAAGAATCATTTTCTTAGCATCGCTAACAGCTCCGCGGATCGCAGGCATCACTTGTGCAGCAATGCTTCTGCGCTGCTCAGCCGTCAACGCACCATGCTTCACGCCGCCGAATACTTTGCTTTCGTTAATGCGTGCTTCGATAAAGCTTTCCGCTTCAGTGATGATTTTAATCGTTTGCGCATAAGCCTCTTCGGAGGTTTCTCCCCAAGTCACAAGACCGTGTTTCTCCATAAGGACAAGCTCGGCTTTCGGGTTGTTTCTTACGCCTTCTGCGATCATTTTGGACAATTTGAAGCCTGGACGGATGTAAGGAACCCATACGAAACGGTCTCCAAAAATTTCACGGGCCAGCTCCTTGCCGTTATCTGCGCAGCAAAGGCTGATGATGGAGTCAGGATGAGTGTGGTCTACATGTTTAAATGGAAGAAATGCATGAAGCAAAGTTTCGATAGAAGCACGCGGATGCTTGGCGTCAATCATACAATTTGCCAGATAGGCAACCATATCTTCGTCCGACATCTCGTCTCTTTCATACAATGGACGAATGTCATCCATGCGCAAGCCGGTAAAATTAGACGCTTTCATCGTAGCAAGATCAGAGCCGCTGCCTTTGACAAACATAACTTCGACGTCGCGACCGCGGAAATCCTTCACGATCGTTTTGCTGGAGGTGTTCCCGCCGCCGTAGTTACATACGCGACGATCCGTACCTATCAGATTCGAGCGATAAACCAATTGATCAAGACCTGTAGTGAGCTCTGCTGCTTTGGATGCATCCCATAAACTTTGTACCATGATTAAACCTCCGCTTAGATGTTTATTTTGTTTTGTTTACATCTTATCATATTTGTTTATTTTTGAATATAGTGTTTTATGTTGAAAAACAAAACAAAACAAACAAAAATATTTTCTCCTTATCGATTTTTTCGTAGGGGAAGCAGGATATCTCTACAGCGCAGCAAGGCCGCCATCCGGCAGCCTCGCTTTAACGTGAATAGATTCCTTAAATTTATCATTTTTCACTACTTGATCTTTACTTCAAAGCTCTCTTTCTCGAGGAACGTCTTTTCTTTCGGTTGCTTTGACCCTTCTTCACCGGATATCACATAAGGAACAACGGTTAGCGAGGGTAGGTCCTCCGGCAGCTTGGGGAATCGGATATGACTATTTTGGGACATTGTAACTGCCGAGACGGGTATCAGCCGGCTGCCATCCGACCCTATTACCTGAAAGAGCACGTCCAAATCTTTTCCATTGAGAATGTGATAATGAATCGTTGTCGATATAGGACTTAATTCCATAGCTTCGATGCGGATTTGCTGCCCGTTATCCAAAGAGAATGATCTATCAATGGCAATCGTCCTGGTATCTCCCAAGAGCTTCTCGGCAGAGGTGTGGAGGGTGAAGCCCCAGTTCCCCTTATGAGCAGGTTCATTTCCTGCAAAGTCTAAATCCTTATAAACTATCCTAATCTCCAAATCCCCCTCTATCGTTGTACCGTTCAAATTCACAGAGGAGATAAAGGAATACGTGTTATCGTCGATCTTGGCTTTGTTTCCGTTGCCTCCCCCGCCATTTTTCATAACGTCCTTGCCATTGATATATACGCTAGGAAAAGGGCTCAGCGCATCTTCCAGATTTATCTTATCCGAATGGAAGGTGCTGCTGATAATTAGTCGCCCTGTGTCTATAAGCACCTCATCAAGGCGAACGTCGATTCCATTATCACTCACCGTTTGTCCGACGGTAGTCTTATACTCCGCCAGCCGCTGTTCCGGCTGCCCGACGAATAAGTCCAGCATGCCACGCACTGCAGGAATACTGGAGGCTAGCCCGTAAAAGGCAGCTCTGACATCCGATTGAATGGCGGGAAGCCACAAGAGGGACCCGCACAACACGGCAACTACAGCTATACGGGGAAGCGGTGACTTCTTTCCCAATTTGCGGCTGATTCGTTTCTTGATCCGCTTTCTTTCGAAATAACTTAGCTCCTCCGCATCATACCGCGACAAATCTACGCTTATCTCATTCAACATTTCAAAATCACGTTTCATCCCATCACCCCGCTAAACATCAATGCCGTTTCTTTTTTTCATTATTTCACGCAGCTTTTGACGCGCCCTCGACAAGCGATTGTAAATCCAAGATCGTTGTACTCCCATATCTACGGCGATTTCGTCAATGCTGTATTCCTTCACATAATGCTTAACAAGAAGTTCCCTATCGTGAGCCTTTAAGTGTCCCAGAAGCTGTTCCATTTCGCAGCTGATTTCATCCTTCGAGGGCTCCGCTGAGTCTACCAAACGGTCCAAGTCGGTCTCTTCCATAGGATACTTCTTATGAAATCTTGCATAAGACCGCCTGTAATCAATGGATTTGTATTTGGTTACCGCGACGACCCAGTTTTTAAAAGAATTTTTCTCCTCGTCATATGTATCGATATGGTTCCAAATGGAGAGCAAAACGTCATCCATACATTCATCCAGAGCATCCGGATTTGGAATGTGGGTGCGGATAATGCTTCGAATCAGCCCTCCGTATAAATCAATCAGCCTATATAAAGCTTTTTCGTTGCGCTTTCGCAATTCGGCAGCCAAGTCCGTTTCCCTATTCTTCATTCCAGCCTCCCTGTTTCACCGCTTTCCTACTTATTCATACGTTGCAAAAGCCCATTTTCTATCAATACCGGGTACAGAAAAAGAAAAAAAGCTTCCTTCCTGTGGAAGAAAGCTAGCTGAGTTTTGTTGTAAAAACCTATCGGGCTTGAACTATTGCCAATATACTCCAGTGGGATATCCCTACGGCCGGGCTGGTGCTATCTCCTGAGTTATCCAATGAAACCGGGGGCCCTTATCATAACCTATTCTTGCTGCAAGCCTCCACATAGGCTCCTCCTGGGTCCATAAGACTAAACGGGGATAGCCCATGCCGGCACAATAGGCTTGAGCATATCTTAGCAGTTTTTCACCATACCGTTTGCCCTGATAGGGCTCCGATACCTGGATCCACTCTACGTCGGCCACTCCCGCTTGTCTTAAACTGCGTGCTGCCTCCGAGGGGAACCATACATCTATTTCTCCTAAGTCTTGGTCCCCCAGGAAAAATTGAAAATGCACCTGAAGCTCAGGAAGATTATCCGTAACCTCTGCCTCTATTAAAGAGCTAATAGTCTCTTCTCTGCTCCCTGAATGAAACCAATAACTATCCCATATATCTACAGTCGACGTTGCTGTCGACATGGCTTGCAATAGATGCGGCCAAGCATCCGGGATTCCTGACCAGCCGGACCCAAACGGGTTTCTCGAAGTCGTAAGTCTTTGGTATCCCTTATCGTTCACTACCTGTAAAATAGCTTTATAAAAAGATGCCGTATCGTGCTGCCTGCATCTGTCTGCAAACAGCCAGTTCAGTATCGCTTCCGTTGTATCTCCGGCGTCCCCATCCTCGGATTTGACGGGAAAAGTAATTTGAGCCGCCGCGAATAGCCCCCCATTAACAATTCCAACCAGCGTAACGATATTCCGTTCAAATGAGCCGTAGATCTTATCCGTCATATGGCACGGGTTATGCAAGATCGTAAGGAACTCATCGAAGGTTATCCCGATATAAGGAGGGATTTGAATGATATGATCATGAACCAGCTTATATAACGGCTTACTGTGTGATGAATGGTATAAAGCAGCTTCCATACGAACCTCGTCCCCTCCTCGTTCCCGTTAGCGGAGCATCTGGATTGGGGCTGCCGGCAATTTCTTATCCAGCATGGACTTTATATCCTTAACCAGCTGCACGGATGCCTCGATTTCTATTTTCCGGGTAGAGACGCTTTCGACGCTGCAGCCGATAGGGATTCCTTTTTCAAGCGCAAAATCAAACAGATCTTCAAAGATTTTTTGAGACCATGTGATGGATTTCTCCAGAACATCGCTGGAGTATTTCAGATCATTTTCCAGCCACGCCGGTATGCTGATCCCGAGCCACTTCATAAAATCCAACGTTTTGATGGAGCCGCAAGGGGCAAGATTAAACAAGATTGGCACCATGTCCAATCCGTTATTTTGACAGTAGTAATAATAATCCGACAAAAAGTTTTTCGATGCCTCTACATTATAGGTGGCTTGGGACACGAAGAAGGAGCATCCGTTCTTGACCTTATGGACGACACGCAGATGCTCGTCATTCTTTGTCATATGTCTCTCAGGGATGACGACTCCCCCAAACGTTAACCGGCTGTTATGCTGCCTGCTTAATTGATAAGCACCGGATAAATCCAGCTGAACCTCCTGCTTGCTGGAGGAAGCACCGACATAGACGGAGAACCGTTCCTGATCCCTATCCGCGGCCAGCCAGTCCACAAACTGTTCCTCACTGTATTTTCCTACACAGCGGTAAATAATGCGGGGAACCTGCAGCTCACTTAAATATTCATGGCTATAGGTTGTAGGATCGATAGTCGGCAGATACGGAAAAGGCCGCTCTTCCTCTACCCTGTCCGCTTCTTCCTGAACGTCGTACAGAAGCAGTGCGTCGATATCGAGATCCTTTATTCTTTCCACTTGTTTCTGCGCAATTTCCGCGATTTTTTCCGGTGTATGCGCTGCTTTTGGCGGAGTCATACCGTACACGACAATGCCGGTCTCTTTCTTTTGTATTTTCTCTTTTAGCATGTTCTCGCCGCTCCTAATTTAGTATTTATTTACTATTCAGTATGAAGCTGTCAATTTCCTTTTTGCACCTAGCAGTGCGCCTGATCCTATTTACGCTCTTGATAGTGCAAATAAGACCAGCTTGCAATGAAAAACAGCAGCAGTATGAGGTAGTAGTAATTATGGCTCAAACCCATACGATCAAGGATATAATCAGCTGCCGCCATGCAGGCTTTGAACGGCAAAGATGAGGAGAGCTGCTCGTTTCAATCTCTTTTTTCGCAATTGGTCTTGTTCCAATCCCTTGACCTCCAAACCCGGTACAGCACATCATGTATTCATTATTGCTTCGACAAAAGCAATCTCCTCTAGCAGACTTGAATATTCCTCGGAGGCTATTCCGTCTTCTATACGCCAGCACACTCCCATAGCGGCTTCGACGTAGAGGCATTTTTTCAAAACTTCGTTCGGAATATGAAGGGTCTTTTCTAAGAAAGCTATAATATCCGCTATTTTGCCATGTAATTCCGAGTTTTTCTCATCTTCAAATTCATTCAATATAAACCGCGGAACATCAAATACCGGATCGCCTAGTACGCCTTTAGGATCGATAATTTTATATGTTTCATGCCCGCATAATAAAATATTATCATGATGGAAGTCGCCATGAAGCAGCATGATTTGCGAAAATGCAGATGAAACCGATAAGCAAATATCTTTTGCTTTTTTCATATGCAAATATAATTCTGTATAGAGCTCCTGCTTGCTCATGTAATCCGTTATTCTGCTTACCCATTCCGTATAAGTTGGAAAGGCTCCTGAGTTGGAGGGCATTCTATGCAAACCTTGATACAACGAACAGAATACCGCTAATCTCCTGTGAAGAGATTCTTCATCCCTTAAAGACTTCCCCGGTTGCACCTGCTCTTCCAGCAGGACTCCCCTTTCAACATCAGCGGCAAACACGGTACAAAACCGTCCACCGTTATATTCAAGCAAGGCCCCATACTCTGTTGCTACCTGCGCGGGATTTCCTATTTTAAGCACGGCGCTTCCAAAAATGTCCGAATGGCATTTTACAACTAAATTTGCCGAATAGGAAGGAATCAATCGTAAGCGGCTCAGGCCCCATTTATCAGAGAAGGTGTCCAGTTCTCTCATAGCTTTTTCATAAAAATCCAGACCAAAGCGTCGTACTATCCTTGCAACCTCATTTGGCTTGAAACCATATTGATCGTTCATCCTATTAGGGACCTCCCTAAATACAAGATGTTTACAAAAAGATACCATGAAACGGAAGCGAAAGGGTAACTCCATTTATCTATATCTAGTTATAGCCTGAGGCTATAGCAACAACTATGTGATAGTGAAATTGGCTCCGTACAAGGACAGGGCTGTTTTTCTAGCTACGCTCTGAGAGGCCAGATTGTCCCATGACGTGCTATATAAAGGAAGAGCCCCTGATTCCCTCACTGCTGCCGCCCATCCGGCGACCGCTTCAGCCGCATATCCTTGGCCGCGGAATGCCTCCAATGTTTCAAGTCCCGCCTCGTGGGCCTTAAGAGTGATACGAACGCTCCGGCAGATTGAAACGGCTTGACCCTCGCGCACTAGTGCTACACAGGGCTGGGCGTAGTCTATCTCTGAAAGCAGCCATTCAAAACCGTTCCGCAAATAGTCCATCCCGTTATCCCTCGTGATTGTGACCACCTGCATGGACGGAGTCAGCTTATCGGGAATTTGAAAACAAGGGCCCATCGTAAATCGCTCCCCGTGAAGGAGAGCCATGTAGGTTTCAAAATGCTTGGGTTTCGTCCGTAAATCCGTGACGAGAGGCTCGTCAGTGCACAACGCCTCCAGCTGTTCAATCAGTTCCTCCGGGACATCATGCCGGAACCGGCAGAGAGTCCCTCCCTCTATCGTACATCCCAGGAAAAAACGGGGCGCCTGCGCCTCTCCCGGCCAAGGCTCGTTAATCAGCCAAAGACGCTTGTTCGAATCGCAGGTAAACAACGCCTCGACATGGAGCTCCATCAGATCGCGGGCGGTTAAACGTATAGCTTCCTTATCACTCAAGCTTCCATCCCCTATCTTTGTTTTATCATTAATCATAGTATCAGAACAGACTGAGATTGCCTGGGAAATTTTTGATTTAATTCAATGTCCCCACTCCTATCTATGGTTCCATCGTCACTATTCTTCTCCAAAAACACAGGAAGGATTTCCCTTATTTCGCAGCGAATTGTTATTTCCAATAAGTACCCGATGGTTGGGAAATACACAGCGTGCAAATGCCCTCAGGAAAGCATGGTCTAAAATAATTCCATAAAGGCGGCGGGAACCTATGACATTAACCAAAATCGTTAAAGATGATTTGAAAAAGCAATTAAAAGGAGTATTTTCCACAGGAGAAAAGAGCAAGCAGGTCAGAATACATACCTTGCCGGATTTGAAGTATATCATGACGACGAAAGTAGGTGCCTTTGATATCCGCAAGCTGCTGGATTCCAACAAAATTTACAAATGCTTAAACCGGATGAAGCATTACACGGTAAAACACCTCAATAAAAATTTTATTATTGGGCCGGCGGAATTTGAATGTGAGGATCGAACCGGGAAGGAGACTCTCATTACCTTTATGATCTGCGTACCCGATTATCTGGAGGATCAGCATCTGCATAGTGCGATGGTAGATAGTCTGGGCTCCATCGACCCTTCCATTTACTTCAATACGGTCCCCGGCGGCATGTTCGCACAAATTTTGCACGAAGGCTTCTATGACGACATTGCGCTAACCAAAGCAAAGCTTGAAGAAGAATTACGAGTACAAGGATATGAAGCGATAGGTGCAACTACCGAAATTATTATGACCCCTATGTTTTTTCATAATCGTTGTAAGGTGATTATTAGACAGCGCATTGAACACGCAGAATAATAGAAGGGTTATCGAGTCCGCGCCCAGCCTAGCATCGCCGAACGAGGCCGCCAGATCAAACCGGTCAGCCTCGTTCAGGCTGCTATATTATACAGCTTATCCCTTTAAGCGAATTAATCGACAATACAAGCTAACGCTGCGTCATTAAAATATTCAAAATAATGATAGGGACGATCCTTGATTCTCTTCATCGTCACTTGGAAATTTATTGCAATGAGTTCGTTATCCGGGTCCACCATAATCTGCGTATTGCCGCGGCCGGAGTGGGAATATGTCCTCTCGGACCTTAAGGTCCCTGTGTAATCATGCTTGGTTCCGCTCACATTCCAGCCCAGTCCCCAGGAGGCTTCCTTAAAAAATTCCTCCCCAAGCCGCGATGAAACGCCGGGAACCTGATTCGTGGTCATTTTTTGAACGCTTAGTTTGCTGAGAAGCCTGTTTCCTTCATAGGTTCCGCCGTTTAAAAAGGTTTGGCAAAATACCGCCATATCGTATGCGGTAGAGCATAATCCGCTGCTTCCCCACGGAACCGTCAAATTCTCATAATCAGCAAAGCTCGGGAACGGAGCATTCGGCGGATGCTTGGCTACCCGTGCATATTGCTCGGGAGGTACGACAAACGTAGTATCCTTCATTCCTAACGGCCGGAACATTCGCTCCGCCATAAACTGCTCGAAGCTTTGCACGGTTACGCGACGGATGATTTCCGTCAGCAGCACAAAGCCGTAGCTGCAATAGCTCATCTCCGTTCCGGGGAATGCGGACAACGGGGCCGTATATCCGGCCGTCACATATTTATAAACCTCCGGATGCTGATTATCCGGACAGCTGTTCATCTGGCTGACAAATTCGGGGTTATTTGATAATTTCCATACGTTCGATGTGTCGATTCCGGAGGTGTGGGTCAATAGATGGTGGATGAGAACGTTTTCTTTTTTTTCGCCGACAAATTCGGGTATGTAATCCTGCACCGGTAAAGCGACGGATACTTTCCCCTCTTCCGCCAGCATCAGGATAGCGGTGGCCGTTACCGGCTTGGAGATCGAGGCCAGCTGAAATATCGTGTCCAGCTTCATCGGGCCGTAGGCTTTATCGTATTCAGGATCGACATACAGCTTGTGGGAAACGATGATGCCTTTGCGTGCAATTAATGAAACGATAATCGGTGCGACCCCGCTGTCGACCCATTGCTGCTGCAGCGACTCCAATCTGGCGATACGCGATTCACACATTCCGGCTTCCTCCGGATGCCCATAACGCAGCTTCATCTTCAACCTCCTCAGAAAAGTTGACTTCAAATGAAAATTATACCATATACTTCCACATTGCGGTGTAACTGTTTTATATGATGACCGGCTTGCGCCAAACCAACATGCTGCCAATCATGATATAACTTCCTGCTATTTAACCGCATATATCGACAGCCATTGAGGAAGAGCCGCCAGGGGATTGCTTTGCCAGCTGCTCAGACGGTCAAGCTCTTCTTTGGAAACCCCGTCCCGTTCCTGCTGCGAATCGTCGATCCAAAATGAACCCGCTTCATCCGCCATTTCTTCGATTTGCTTCAAGCTGAGGCCGGATGAAACGATAGCATTCAACAGATCCTGAACACGCCAGGCATATCTGGGAACCTCATCGTTCTCGTAACGAATGATAGAATCATACGGATAGACAACCTGCAGTGTATCGGTATTTTTCCCGAACGGACGGTTAAATGGATGTACATCATACATCAGATAAGCACCTTGATCCTTAAGAATTCTATGTATCTGGGTATACATGGACGCAAGATCATGAATCCAGATATGGACCCCGTTAGAGGTGTATACCAAATCGTATGCCCCGCTTTGCAGCTTGCTTAATTCCATCGTGTCATCGCATACAAACTCAATGTCCCAACCGTATTGGCGGGCTATCGCTTCGCTGTTTTCCAATTGCCGCTCTGAGATATCACATGATGTTACTTGAGCTCCGAGCAAATGAAAAGCGAATACGGCATGGTTATCCCCGCTTGACGGAACACATATTTTTTTGCCCTGAAAGCTGGGCAGCGCCTTGTTCAACAAGGCGAAAGCGGCCGGATGAAATGCCGACGCAGGATTGTCTATGAGCTTCGCAATGGCCTCCTCTGTTCTATACTGCCTGTACCATGTATCCGACCATTCATTCCAGACGGCTTTGGCTTTATGATCCATCCCAGCACTCCCTTCCGATAAAAGCATTCCTCTAAACTAATGTACAACGAGGGCATCCGTTCTACCATGTTAAAAAATCATTAGAAACCATTTATTCCTCTTTTTCCCATTCCATGCGGCAGACTCTGTCGGAGGCGATGCCATTAGCGCCCTGGAAAATAGGCCTTCTGTTGAGTTACCGGCCCATTCCCCCTCAGGTATAATAAAAGAAAAATTCAGACTCACCCGACCTGAATAGAGAAAGAGGTTGAAGGAATGCTGTTATTATCGGATCCCCGATGGCAAGAGCTGCGCGGTCCCTTCGGATCGTCGCACAGGGTCCCTATGCTGCTCAGCCGATTGAAAGAGCAATACGACCCTGAGGTTCGGGACGAATTGTATTGGGAGCAGCTTTTTCATCAAAATACGATATACAGCTGTACCTACGCTGCCGTCCCTCATCTGGTCATGCTCGCGCAAACGTCCGGCCATCTGGAGACGCAGCTGGATATTTACATCTCTTGCGGCATGTTCGAAGCGAATAATCCCAATGAACCGGATTGCGAGATTCCGGCCGAGTTTGCCAGAGACCGTATAGCTCTGGAGCCAGAGGCGGCCAAGGAGATCTATCGGGCGTATCGGGAGGCTCTAGCGGTTCTGGCCGGTTTGGGAGAATCGCTCGTCTCCTATGTACGAACTAAAGAGACGGAGAAGCGATACTTTCTTGCCGCTTCCGCCACCTATGCAGGCTTCAGGGATGCGGCCTCCATGCTGACTGTTTTCCCGGACGGCGAGGAATACGTCCTCGGGTGTCCGGCTTGCGGTGAAGACGTGTATTTGTGGCCGGACGCTCAGCAGAGCGGTCCGCTGCTCCTGTATAAGGAGGATCCCGTGTTTGCTCCAAAAAAAGAAGGCCTCCGGATAGAGGTCCGGCCCTCGGAGACGATCGAGGAGCTTAACTGGAAGCACCTGTATCTCCAAGCCAAGCGGATTGAAGATGAGGCATTTCTAGCTCAGCTCCCCTGGTTAGCGGGTGAGTCAGACTGTCCTCATTGCGGCGTCCCCCTGAGACTGTGGCCCGCTCTGCTTCACATGTTCTAATTATTGTTATTCCACACCCGGCTGGCCTGCAAAAGAAAAAAGCCGACAGTGCGCGCCGTCGACTTCTTTTTTCCCTTATTCCAATGGATTCCCGCCCTCAACGATTCTGCATCGCGACTTTAAGTCCGAGTCCAATATAAATGCCGCCGATCAGCTTGCCGCTCCACCGACCAAGCCAGGATACTTTGTTCACCAGCCGTCCCAGCTGACGGATGCCTAGAGCTATCCCGATTGTGTATAGGGTACCCAGTATGACAAAGATAAGGCCGAGAATAAGGAACTGGGGAACCGATCCTCCCCGCTCCGGATGGACAAACTGGGGCAAAAACGCTAAAAAGAATAGAGCTGTCTTAGGATTCAAAAGCTCCGTCACTATCGCCTGCCCAAAGGACAGCAGAGGCGGCAGCTCCTGAACCTTCGGCAGCGCTGGATCGGACGGCTTCTCGATTAGGGCACGAATGCCCAAATAAATCAAATAGGCAGCTCCGGCATATTTGACCAATTGAAATGCAATAGCCGAGGTCATCAATATCGCCGAAAGCCCGATAGCAGCGAATAAAGTATGAAGCAAATCACCTGTTGCGATGCCCAGCGCAGCCATAATGCCGGCCTTCGGCCCGCCTTGAACGGCGCGGGTGGCGGTTAGCAGCACAGCGGGACCAGGCACGAGAAACAGCCCGATAAGGACAGCTACAAACGTACTCAAGGTGGCCCAATCAAACATGAGGTCTCTCCTCCAAATCTAGCATTCGTAAGGAGATTGTACGGAGTGTCTTGCATCTTGTCAATTTGTTATGGTATCGCAGCAGCAGGCTAAATTCCGCTCTCCCGCCAGATGAAATCCCCAGTAGCCTATCCGATCTTGCTTCACAATGAGAGCACCCATCCGTCATATGCGACCTGGATACCGGCCGGCTCGAACAGCTCCATCAAATCTTCATGCAGCAGCCTTGCATTATGCGAGAAATGCGTAACGACGGCCGGCGCTCCCGGCTTCAACACTCCGTTGGCGTCGAGCCAGGCCTTCGCCTCTATCACAGCCTCGATGTTCATATGATTGTTACGGTGCACACTTCGTCCGGTGGTGCATTCCAGAATCGCCAAATCCAGCTTTTTATCCTGCAGCCAGGCCCATGTCTGTTCGGGAAACCAACCGCTGTCGTGACCGTAAAGGATGGTTTTCCCGTCTTTTTCTATGTAATACAGCAAGCAGGTTTCCCGCTTATCATGATCCGCCAGCAGTGGAACAATTGTCGCCGTTTGGGTCTGGACAGGCTCAAACGGAAGCACCCGATGAAATTCATAGCTGTGGTTGTACTCCTGAAGCGTCTGAAGGCAGAGCCTCAGAGGAAGGTCGTGGCCGTAGACATGAAGGGGGCTACCCCCGTACTGCGCAAACCCTTTGGCCCGAATGACCATATCTTCGGCATACAAGTGGTCGGAATGCGAATGGGTGATCAACAAATCCCGTACCTGGTTCATATGAATTCCATATCGATGAGAATGATATAGCGTATCCGGCGGCAGGTCGATCTTCAGCTCGTTATCGATGATAACGGATGTGCGCGAGCGGATATTTTTCCCTCCGCGTTCACGGGCCTCCTCACAAGTCGGACATTGGCAAAAGAGCGACGGGATGCCTTCAAAAGCCGCCGTTCCGAGAAAATGCACCTTCATAGGACGGTTCCTCCTTTTATTGGATAGAGCACTTACCATCATCATGCTGGAACAGACTGTTTTTTTCAAGACATTTACAAGGTTTATCATTAGAAACAGGCCTGAGGACCATTAGCTAGGTCTTTTTAAAATATGCTATTATGAAGTGTAAGGGTATATTCGGGTAAGGAGGCCCCTCATTTCATGAGTAAAGGTACAGCCCTGCTAAGGCAGCAAAATGAAAAACGGACGTTGGCGCTCCTTCGCGCAGGACATCACACGTCCAGACAAGAAATCGCTGCCGCTTTGGGTTTAAGCAAAAATACGATTTCATTGATTGTAGATAAATTTATTAAAGACGGCGTCATTAAGGAAGCCGGCATCGATGAACAAGGGGGCGTCGGCAGACCGCGCATCCAGCTGCGGCTGCAGGCCGAAGCGTACAAAAGCATCGGCATCCTGATCCAGCATTCGTATTTTCAGTACGTCGTTACCGATTATTGCTCTACCGTGTTGGACAAGGGCAGCATTCCGATGGACGGGGATGATCCTGATCCGTATATTGAAAAGCTGATTCAGCTGTGCAGCTCCCTTGTAGAGCAGCACCCCGAGGTGCTTGGCATCGGAGTTGCCGTTCCGGCCTTGGTCGATCCGATCGAGGGGGTCGTCCACTTTTCCTCCCATTTAAGCTGGAGAAACGTGCGTCTTAAAGACAGGATGGACGCCAGACTCCCGGTAAAAACCAAGGTGCTGAACCTTGTGAAGGCGGCGGCCATAGCCCCATCCTCCGGGCTTCCTGCCGAGCATGCGTCGAACTCCTTCTATATGCGGATTGACGAGGGCATAGGGGGAGCTCATATCATTGACAGCCAAATTTATAGCGGGGCCAGCTGGACAGCCGGGGAGGTAGGACATTTGTGTGTGGAGCCCAACGGGCCTCTCTGCAGCTGCGGCCAAAGAGGCTGCCTGGAAGCCTTGGTCAGCATTCCCGCGATCATGAGACAAGTACAAGAGCAGCTTCCCGATATCCGAACGGATGCGGATTTGGAGCCGTATCTGTCGAGCCAAGGGGCTGGATCTGCTTCCTTCAATGACCTCATGCGGCGCGCCGGTCAATATGCCGGTATCGCCGTCTCGCAAATTATTTTGCTGCTGAATCCCGGGGTTATCGTCATCGACAGTCCGTTTGAGAAGGTGGAAGCCTTCAAGCAATCGGTGATGTCCTCTGTTGAAAGCCGGGCGTTACAATTTCCGACCGAGAAGACCCGCATACGGTTCATCAAAAGTCATTTTGCCTCCGGCATCGGGGCCGCTTTCGCTGTTATTCTTGATTTCGAAAAGGAATAACAGCTTTTTTCTTGCCATAAAATAAAGTGACAAAATGGTGAATAGACGATTGACACAGGAAATGTAAGCGTGTTAATTTAGTAGTGTGAATTAGTCCTAGTTTAGGATTAATTGTCCGCATCCTATTAAAAATGCAGAGGTGAACTCCATTATGTCAATGTTAGACTGGATCGTGTTGGGGCTGTTTTTCCTTCTCATGGTGGGCATCGGGATTTGGTCTTTTCGCCAAATCAGCGGTACTCAAGACTTTTTTGCGGCAGGCGGTAAGATGCCTTGGTGGCTGTCCGGCATTTCTCATCACATGTCCGGTTACAGCGCGGCTGTCTTTGTCGCCTATGCGGGTGTTGCTTATACTTACGGGTTCACGCTGTACGTATGGTGGGCCATTCCGGTATCCATAGCGGTATTTGCAGGCGCCGCCCTTATCGCTCCCCGCTGGGCCCGGCTGCGCCAACGGATGAATATCGAATCCCCCATGGAGTATCTTTCCACCAGATACAACGTGCCTACCCAGCAATTGATGGCCTGGAGCGGCGTGCTGCTCAAGCTGTTTGACGTCGGGGCCAAATGGGCCGCCATCGCCGTTATCCTCAATGTATTCGCCGGGGTCCCGTTAAATCTGGGCATCTTTTTATCCGGCTTGATCTCCCTTATTTACTCAGCTATCGGCGGCTTGTGGGCGGATGCCTGGACCGACTTTGCCCAATTCATCGTTCAGCTCATTGCAGGAATCGCCATGTTCGTCATCGTGGTCATGAAGCTCGGCGGAATGGAAGCGATTACAGGCATTTGGGATAAGCTTCCCCCTTCCCACAGTCAGCCTTTGGTCGGTCCGTATACCTTAGGATTCGTCCTTGCTTACGTTCTGATTGACTTCCTTAGCTACAACGGCGGCACATGGAACCTGGCGCAGCGCTACATCGCTTCTCCGAACGGCTCCGAGGCACGCAAAGCGGCCTTGCTGTCCGGTGTGCTGTATCTGGTATGGCCTCTCATCCTGTTCTTCCCTATGTGGGCCGCCCCCCTCTTCTATCAAAACTTGAAGGATCCGACCCAGTCTTACTCGATGATGACGATGGATCTGCTGCCGCACGGCTTGATCGGCCTGGTGCTGGCCTCCATGTTTGCACATACGATGGCTATGACCACGTCGGACGCCAATGCCATTACAGCGGTAATTACCCGCGATATACTGCCTGTAATGTCCAAGCGATACCGCTCGCTTAGCGAGAAAGCAGCGCTTCGCGTCGCCCGCGGGGCGATGATCACCTTCGTGGTGCTTACCCTTATTATAGCGGTGTATTCCAGCACCTTCGGCGGCATATTGAATCTGCTTATCGTCTGGTTCGGCGCTCTGGTCGGTCCGATCTCGATCCCGATGCTGCTCGGCTTGATCCCTGCCTTCAAGCGCAGCGATTCCACGGCCGCTATCGTATCCTGGGCGGCCGGGATTGTCACCTTCGTTATCGTCAAATATGTGATTACTGTCAGTACGGCAACACTGGTGGCTTCTCCCGTTGTTGTTTCGGCCATTCTGTTTATCGGCATGGGCTGGCTCAAAGGCAGCGCCCCGGTTGCTCCAAAGGTTGAGGAGCTCCTGCAATCGCTTAGTGCCGATGCGAAGGAAGCAAATTCTTCAGATCATGGAATGAAAGTTTAAAATGAACCGAATCGCGGGGAGCAAGTACAGTTGAACCGAACCGTTGCGAAACTTGCTCCCATCTACAGGAGGAACTTGGTATGAACAGCATCATGAACGAAGCTTGGGACCCCCGTACGCTGCTGTCATTTTATAAACGCCACCTGCTGGAAGACCTGCTTCCCTTCTGGAAACGTGCAGTAGATCAGCGTCACGGAGGCCTGTTTACCTGCTTTACCAATTCGGGAAACGAGCTTGTCAGCACCGATAAGTATACCTGGTCGCAAGGACGATTCCTCTGGATCTGGTCCCGGATTGCAAGATTAATCGACCAGGGTGTACTGCCAGGGGAAGCTTCTGTCTTTCAACGAGAAGCGGAGCATGCAGCGGCGTTTCTCAAGAACCATGTCGTCCTCAGCAACGGGAATTGTGCCTTTCTCCTGACGGAGGACGGCCGCATGAAGGAGAGCGTTCCGGGCGAGGGCTTCGACACGAGCTTTTATGCGGATTGCTTCGTCGTGCTCGGATTTGCCGAATTATCCCGCTGCAGCGGACGACAGGAGCTCGCGAACGACGCGCTCGAACGATATGACCGGATACGGCTTCGCTTGCGGGATGGGCAAATCCGCAGTGAGCCCTATCCAATCCCTCAAGGCTTGAAGTCCCACTCTGTCACCATGATTATGCTGAATATTTCCGAGCAGCTTATGGAGGCGCTGCAGCATTTCCGCCATCCTGCATACGAGCGTCTCAAGAAGGATTGCCTCCATTATGCGGAATCCATCATGACAGAGTTCCGCATGCCCGATCAGCGGATTGCCGAGCTGCTCCCTGTCAGCGGCGAGACACCTCCTACCGTTCTATGCCGCCACGTCAATCCCGGCCATACGCTGGAATGCATGTGGTTCGTCATTCAGGCAGCCAGGCAGCTGGGCCGGGAGGATCTCATTACTCAAGCGCTGCCCGTCATTCGAAAGGCCTTTGAGCTGGGATGGGATACGGAGCAAGGAGGCCTGCTGCGCTTTGTCGACCAGGACGGCGGCCCGCCGACAGGCCAGCGGACAGGAGACCCTTACGAAGCGCTGATTCTGGATACATGGGACACCAAGCTGTGGTGGCCTCATTCCGAAGCGCTATATGCCTCTTTATTGGCCTATGAGCTGTCCGGCGATCCGGGCTTCAAGGAGCTGTATAGGCAGACGCATGATTATATCTTTCGGACATTTCCCCACACGGACCCTCGGATCGGGGAATGGATTCAGATTCGCGACCGCAGCGGAGAGCCGATGGACAAAGTTGTGGCTCTGCCTGTCAAAGATCCGTTCCATATTATACGCAACGTGCTGCTGATCATCGAGCTTTATTCCGATGCTTCGAGCGCATGAGGAGGCAGGCTATGACAAGATCCTTACATCTCGGAACCGCCAAAGTGGATATTACTCCAGCCATGCCCGTCCCCCTTGCCGGCTTCGCTCACCGCACCGGGACATTCGAACAGATTGCCCAGCCGTTATACGCGAGAATTCATTGCTTGCAGCAGTCTCGAGTTTCGGGCAGCAAGATAACAGTGCTCTTGGTATCGGCGGATTTGATTTGGTGGGGCAGCGACCTTGTGAACCGGCTCTCGCCCAAGCTGCGGGAACGGTACGGCTTGGATTCGGTGCTCCTCCATGCAACCCATAACCATTCCGGTCCCCAGACAAGCGCCTGCTTTACCGATGCTCTTGGCAGGCCGGACCCCGGTTATTTGCTGGAATTGGAGCGAAGGCTCGAGAGCGGCATCGAACAAGCGCTTCAAAGCATGGAGCCCGTTATGATGGAACGGGGAACCGGACAATGCCGAATCGGACTTAACCGGAGAAAAGACATCGACGGGCATATCGAAATGGCCCCGAACGAGAACGGCCCCGTCGATCCGGAAGTCACCGTAATCCGGTTCCGTACCCCTGACGGAAGGACCAAAGGGCTGTTCGTTCATTATACCTGCCATCCCACTACGACGGGGGATAACGAAATTTCCCCCGAGTACTGCGGAGCGGCCCTGGAACGGATCGAGCAAGCTCTTGGCAGCGGCGTCACCGGCGCTTTCCTGCAAGGATGCTGCGGGGATATTCGGCCGGCCCTGGTTCAGGACGGTCAATTTTATCGTGGGCACCGCATGGAGGTAGAGCGCTTCGGGAGCTGGCTGTGTGAAGAGGCGCTTCGCATTTGCTGCCAGCCGATGAACGAGCTCGCTCCAGCTTTATTGCCCAGTCACACCCTGGTGCTGCCGCTGCCCTTTCAGTCCGTCCCGACCGTAGAAGAGCTCGAGGAGCAGGCGAAGCTGGCAGACATTCAGGGAGAGCGGGCCCGCCTGCTGCTTGGTCAAGCTACCCGCAGGCAAGGCTCCATTCCGCTCGAAATTACGAGGCTGACTTTAGCAAAGGAGCTTTCCCTTATTACCTTTAATGCGGAAATGGTGGTGGATTACGGTCTTTTTGTAAAAAAAGCCTCCCGCGGAACCATGCTTCCGCTCGGCTACACCAACGGAATGATCGGCTATGTGCCAACGGCGGAGCAGCTGGAACAGGGCGGCTATGAATCACACGGCTCCGTCCCGTATTTCGGGCTGCAGGCGCCTTTTCAGCCGCAGATTGAAAGCCTCATCCGGAATGCCCTAGACCAAGAGATAAGAGAGGAGATTGAACCATGAACGAAACCATACCCCCCTTAAGAACGCAAACCGTCGACCGGCTGCAAGTTCACGTCTACGAGAATAGAGAGCAGCTTGGAAAAGCGGCCGGCAGCGATGTCGCCGCCAAAATGAAGGAGCTGCTCGGCAGCAAGAGCAGCATCCGGATGATTTTTGCCGCAGCGCCTTCACAAAACGAATTTCTGCAGACGTTGAAGCAGGCCGACGGGATCGACTGGTCCCGCGTTACCGTGTTTCACATGGACGAATATATCGGGCTTGCCCCGGAAGCTCCACAGCGATTCAGCGCCTTTCTGCGGGAACGGCTGTTTGACGATGTCAAGCCGGGGAACGTCCATTTGATTAACTGCTCGGGTGATATCAACGAGGAATGCCAGCGGTACGCTGGATTGCTAGGGGATGCTCCCATCGATATCGTCTGCCTGGGTATCGGAGAGAATGGTCATATCGCCTTTAATGATCCGCCTGTCGCAGACTTTAACGATCCGGCTCTCGTCAAGAGTGTCGAGCTCGATTTGCCGTGCCGGCAGCAGCAGGTCAACGACGGCTGCTTTGCCAGTCTGCAGGACGTCCCTACCCATGCTCTGACGCTGACTATCCCTGCCCTATTCTCCGGAGCGCACCTATACTGCATGGTTCCGGGTGTCACCAAAACCGCGGCCGTTCAAAGGACGCTGCGCGGTTCCATTTCTACGGAATGTCCTTCTACGATTCTCCGCCGGCATTCGGATTGTACGCTATATCTGGATAAAGACGCATACGGAGACCTTGGTTAGGAGATGAAGGACATGTCGGGAAACGTAACGACGGTAGAAGGAATTCACTACAGGACAAAGGAACCCGTTACGGTTCACATCGAGCGCGGCCGAATCTCGGCTATTCAGCCCTTGTCAACGAAGAAGAAAGCAGCACTGCCCTGGATCGCTCCCGGGCTGGTAGATTTGCAGATCAACGGATACTGCGGATCCGATTTTAATACGATACCGATTGCCGCTGGAGCGGTACAACGCGCTACACGCGGGCTTTGGAGAGAAGGCGTGACCTCTTATTATCCTACAGTCATTACGAACGGGGACGCAGAGATCGAGCAGGCCATGCAGTCTATTGCCCGCGCCTGTGATGAGGATCCTGCCGCGCATGCCGGGGTTGCCGGCATCCATCTGGAAGGCCCCTTCATATCGCCGGAGGACGGGCCCCGCGGCGCACACGACAGCCTATATACGAAAGCACCGAACTGGCCTTTATTCCAGCGGTGGCAGGAGGCGGCTCGAGGCCGGATCAAGATCATCACGCTGTCGCCGGAATGGCCGGGATCGGTCGAATTCATTGAGCGGTGCGTGGAGCAGGGCGTGACCGTCTCCATCGGCCACACCTCCGCCTCCCCCGGGCAAATCGACGCTGCCGTCAAAGCGGGGGCGCGAATGTCCACTCATCTGGGCAACGGCGCTCACTTGATGCTCCCCCGGCATCCCAACTATATATGGGAGCAGCTAAGCCAGGACGGGTTAACGGCCTGCCTTATCGCCGACGGCTTCCATTTGCCTGAATCGGTATTGAAGGTCATTTTGCGCACCAAGGGAGAACGTGCGCTGCTCGTCAGTGATGCCGTCTATTTAAGCGGCATGGAGCCCGGCGTGTACGATAATCATATCGGGGGCCGGGTCGTCCTTACCCCCGAAGGGCGTCTTCATCTGGCAGACAACCCCGGTCTTCTTGCGGGATCGGTGCAGCTCCTGCCCTGGGGGATCTCCCATCTGACAAGAAGCGGAATGGCAGCGCTCGAGGAGGCGTGGGATATGGCTTCGATACGCCCCGCCGCTTTCATGCAGCTGCCTTTGCAGAACGGGCTCTCCGTCGGTTCGCCTGCCGATCTGGCCCTGTTCGAATGGAACCGTCAGAGCCTCAGCATCGTTCAAACCTATAAGAACGGGAATCGCGTCTTCGATTCCACTACATTCAGCCGGGAGGGAAGTCTATGAGCACGGCCGCAATGACCCAATACCTTCATAAAATCATTCAGCATCTGGAGCTGCTTCATCAGGAAGAACAGGCTTCGATCGCCCGGGCTGCCCGCATGATGGCGGAGCATATCAAGCAAGACAAGCTCGTCTATGCCTACGGCCCCGGTGGCCACTCGAACCTGGGCTCGCAGGAGATTTTTTTCCGTGCCGGGGGGCTTATGCATATCAGCGCCATCCTGGACGAAGGTACGCTGCTCAGCGGGGGCGCCTTAAGATCCATGGCCGTCGAGCGGACGCCGGGGTATGCTAATATCGTACTGGATGACTACGGCTTGAAGCAGGGGGATTTATTGATCATTATAAATTCCTATGGCATTAATTCGGCTACGATAGATTCGGCCCTGGAGGCCAAAGCCCGCGGAATTCGAACGATCGGCGTCACTTCCGTCCGGCACGCTCTGGCTACGCCCGCAGACCATGTGGCGCGGCATCCGTCCAAGCACAATTTGCACGATTTGGTCGATATCGTGCTGGATACCAAAATTGAAGTCGGAGACGCGGTGGTGGAGATCGAGGGGCTTGATCAGCGGGTTGCCGCCATGTCCACCTTCGCCAATGCGTATCTCTTAAATTCGCTGGTGACGGAAACCATCGAGCTGCTGGTCAAGGACGGCATCCGCCCGCCCATCTGGATGAGCGGCAATGCCAGCGGCGGCGATGAATCCAACTCGCGCTTCATTCAGCAGTTTAAAGGACGAATCAAGAAGCTATAGTCAGGCACTCGGTAGAGGAATCTCACAAAGCGGGGCCTTGGAATCGAAGCTTTACAGGAAGTCCCGAAATTCTATCTAAAAAAAGTCCTTTGGAACTTACCCCAAAGGACTGTTCTATTTACATTTACAATAATTCAGCGCATAGTGAACCTATACTTGTCTATGCAATCATTTCAGGAGGACAGCTCATGCAAGGTTATAACGTTCTAATGATCTACAATCATAGCATGGACCGGCTGCTCATGTGCAAACGGTTGAAAAACCCGTACAAGGGACTCAGCAATCTGACAGGCGGAAAAATCGAGGCCGGGGAAAGCAGCATCGAAGCTGCTTACCGGGAGCTACTGGAAGAAACGGGCATTTCCAAAGAGGATGTCACTTTGCATCATGTGATGGATTTTACCTATTACCTGCAGCAATGCTACGTCGAAGTCTATGCCGGAAGACTGAAGCATGATGTCGCCGTGTCAGGGGATGAAAACGAATTATACTGGTCGGACCTGGATCAGGATTTTTTCGATATGTCGCGGTATGCCGGCGAAGGAAATATTGGACATATGATCGAACAAGTGAACATGTACAAGGAGATTTTTTTGACGGATTAATTCCGCTCTTGAAAGACCGGCCGGGTAAAGATGAGATTAACCAGCACGACGAGAGCTGCTCCGATCAGCGTTGCCGTTATTCGGTCCAGAAGCGCTAGACCGTCGAGCGGTTTTCCCGCGTCCATCAGCAAAAAAATAAGCGGGGTCATGGTTGCGGAGTACAGCAAATAATTCCGCGCCTTCAACCACGGTCTCAACCCGGCAAGCAACCCCACCGCCACGACGACCGCCCATTCAGGCAGCGTATAGGCAAAGAGCGCACTGACGGCAGCTACGCCGATGACGGTGCCGGTTACCCTTTGAATCGTTTTGACCGGTACCGGGTCCGCTTTCCGCTCCGTCAAGATCGCCGCAGTCAGTACGATCCAATAAAAATGATGCCCGGGCCATACCCACCGGATTCCCTCGGCTAGACCAAGACAGCACCCTAATCGAAGAGTATACTGCCAGCCGGCCAGCTGGGTAAGCGACTTTTTCCACCTGGCAAGGGCTTGGGAGGCTGTCGGCTTCCGCTTGAGATCTTCGGCATTGGGAGCCTTAGGCCTCATCCGGTTCAGCAGCGACTCTACGGCAAGACTGGTACCGGCACGCCATGCGGCCCCGGCCAGAATAAGCAGAAGGAACACTCCAGGATGGGGCGCACCGCTGAATACGTTCGTGGCGATGGCCAGAAACAGAATAAACCGGGTCGCCGCGACGACCAAGCTGCGGCTGTAGCCTCCCATAACGGCAGCCAGACAGGCCATGAGGATGAACAGCACATCGGACAGCCAGCCATGACCGGTCAGGAGCAAAGCCAGGAAAGAAGCGGCCATCGTCGGCAATACCGCGCCTGCCAGCCGTCTGCCCTGCGCCAAAAGGCCCGGGCGTAAGCCTATTTCACCTATGGTAATGCCGCCTAGTGCAGCTATCATTCCAAGAGGCAGATGGCCCCATGCGGCGAAGAGGCACACAGGAACGCCCATCCCTATACAGGAGGAAATGAGCTCTGCAGGCTCCACATTCGCCTCTCTCGACCATTGCAGGGCTTGCTGCCAATGCTTGTTTCTATCCGGCTTATCCACGCTTCACGTGAGCATAAGGAGCTTTATCCGACACAAGATTCAAGACGATGCCGTGCTCCAATAGCGCCTTAAGCCCGCAAAGCACAATCGTAAACCCTTCCGTCGATCCTATTGCCTGCTTCACGACATCATCCGCTTCGCCTTGAAAGCCGGTATTGGTAATCGTAACGAAGGTTTCCTTCTCTCCCCTGGAAGTAAAGATCCACTCCACCCTGGACCCGAAATGGATGAGGATGCGCTGATTCTTCTCGATCTCCAGCACTTCAACCTCTGCGGATGCTCCATACATGTCCCATTCCCACTTGACCCGTGCCCCTGGCTCCAGTCTTCCGCTGCTGTGGGTAAACCAGAATTTCGTAGTCACTGCAGGATCAATGAAAGCCTCAAATACTTCTTCAACTGGTCTCCGTATCAGCATTTCCGCCTTTGCAACCGGCGCCTGATTATTCCATGCCGCCATCTTGGATTCTCCCTTCAGCTTCAAGATTCATCTAACGAATATCATACCATACGGAGGTAAAAAAAAGAGAACTGCCTGTCCGGCAGCCACTCCGTTGAAAAACCTGTGAGGTTTAAAACCATTGCATCGTAAACCGGCGGGGAATCCCACCCTCCTATTTCGCATATTTCCCGCTATAACAGGTACTCAATAATCGTGGAAGATCCTCATTTTATAAAGCCTCTCGCTCTTAAATCCTCCTTGTTCAGCAATACGCCGTCCTTGGAGTTCATAGCGCGCAGAATGCCTTGTTCCGTGGATAAAAATTCGGGCTGCAGCTTCTTTACGCCGTTCAACGGGGTGAAATCGAGCTTGGCTTATGTAAATATACCATATATTAACATAACGTTCCGTGAACTTTAAGGTTAGTAAGCTTTTGGAAATACAAAAAAATCCGTTCTGCACGAACGGATAGATTGTCGAGAAACCTATACAGGTTGAGAAAGGCACTATATCCCGCGCTGGGCTCCCACCTGGCATAATTCGATGGGATCCAAGCTCCCTGGGCCTCTAAGCAAATTTCGAAGACGGTGAATCGTTAACTGTGTAGCCCCCCCTCCAGCCGGGGCCGCTGGCGGTAATGACCGATCGGAATTTGGATCAGGCTGGTCTTCCCTTGCCCGGTCAATGAATACAGATCATCGCTATTCTCCGGACTGAAGCCGAGCAAGGGCCTCCCTCCCATGCCTATGGCGGACGCCGCCAGCAACAAGCCGTGCACAAGCATCCCCGCTTCCATCTGCTGCATGCGATACCCGCGATAACCAAACGCTGATCGATAATAGTTCCGGTTACCCACCACATGAATACATATCGGCACTTGAAATAAATTGACGTTATGCAGAGACATTCCCTCCTGCAGCCGCAGCCGGTGGTCTCCCGGAGCGATACAGCGCAGTGCATGCTCCGTTCTATCGTAGCGGTAGGCTCCGTCCGGAATCCCCTCCACGTTATACAAACAACAATACAGCGATACAAGGGGATCGGACCGGCACGGACTTTGCGAATCATTGGGATAGGCTAACCTATCGGCCGCCTCTCGTAGAAGCACAGCCAGGTCTGACGATGTGACTCTCTTCAGAACAAAATCCGATTCCGGCGAATACCGCTGCCGGCAAAGCGATGCCAGATCATAGGACAACCGTTCCACTTCAGGCAGGTATACGGCCCGCAGCCCGCTATCTGCGTGCTTCCCCGCTCCCGCACAGCCTAAGGAGTCCGTTGATTCCAGCATGGACGCGGCATTCATCGCAGTCAGCATAGGAAACTCCTTGACGTTCTGTGAACGTACGTAGTGATCCGTCCGAATCCAAGGCAGCTCCCTGCATAACTCCATTGCGGTGCTCCCATCCTGTCCCCTCATTTCGTCATGCATCCAGGTCCTCACAGGCTCTGCCGATAAAGGGATGACCGCGTAGACGCTCTCCTCTCTGTCGGATAGCCCGAGCAGATGATTAACCCCCCGGTCCAGAAATTGATAATACAAGGCCGATTCGTACCCGAACTGCCGGGCCGCTTCGCGGAGCTGTCCGATCAGGACTCCCGTATCCAAGCCTTGCAGCCGATAAGCAAAGTTGTGATATTTGTAAAAGTTTTTCCAAAACATAACGGAAACCATAACGGCTCCGCAGCACCCCTCCATCTCGCATTGGCCGCCGAGCGCCCGGGTCAGGTAAGCATCGAAATTCCCCTCCCGAAGCAGAACCAGCCGGTGGTGCGCCGCATCGTAATGGTATATTCCCTCCGGAACATCCGACGTCTTCCAATATACATAAAGTTCATTCGGATACAATCCGCCGCCAGAAGGAACGAAGCGCCGGTACATCGGGACCTGGGTGCCTCCATACATCGTGACGCCCGCAGGAAACTGACTGACTCGGGTCAGACCGTATGCATACCACAGCAAATGGCCTAAGGATAACAAATCAGGAAAAGCCCTTGTTGGTCGATCAGTCAGCGATAGGGGCATTTCCGCCGATAAAGGAACAACCGGCAAGCCGCGATACAGCTTGTAGGTCAGCGGCGCATCCTCCCAATCGACTTCCCAATCCGGCGGCCGGGACTCATCATTTGCCGTATGGAGGCTGTGCAGGAATCGGTCCAGACTCATCATTTTTCCTCCTCACGGTTTAGGGGAACGGGTGCGGATGAGGATTAAGCTCCTCAGGAAGTAATGGCCGCTTTGTATAGCCTAGCTGCTGCGGGACCTTCAATACCCGGTCCAGCCCTGTCAGTCGGACGAGATGATGGCCGAACGTCATCGGAAGCATGCCTGGAATGAGCACCTTGACACAGTGCAGGTCGTTGCGCTTTAACTCCGGGGTCGTTTGATCGACTACGATGACATCGAGCTGCAACCGCCGGAATGCTTGAAGGACGTCTCTCAAATCATCCGTCAAATCCGGGTGCTCCGGCGGACGTTTGAACTCTTCCTCAAACGTCCTTAGAGGCCGATCCCCTGCTAGCAAAAAGTGAAGCCGTTCCTCGGCTTCCCGCAACCCGTACAGCATAGAATGATCCTCCATACCGCGCACCAGCGACGGATCGTGAAGCATTCGGGCATACTGTTCCCGATTCTCCTCGAATTTTCCGTTCAGCGTGAGCATCATCCCCGATAATTCATGAACCGAGCTTTTCGCAGCGCGAACGGGATCGGGGTGAGCCCCTGCGGCGCAAATCAGGTTAAGTCCGTTCGGCTTCGTATTTTTGGCCAGCGCCCAAACGCTAGGAATGCCGTTCTCCATCGTCGCGTTATACAGCAATACGTCAAAGCCCGCTACCGTCTTCAGGCGGTGAAGCATGAGCTCCAGCTCCGAATCACCCGCGGAAAAAGGGTCGAGCCGGGGCAGCGGCAGCCTGGCATACCAGGTTAACAGGAACGAATCCCGTTCCACGACCTCCATAATACCGTAAAAAATGGCTTCCTCCAGACTGCCGCCCAGCGCGCAGCCGTTCGAGGTCTCGTAGACAAAGCCTCGTCCGCAGGGCGAGGTATAATAAGCAAGCTGCAGCGGGACCAAAATTGGGCTTTGCCTGCCAAACGAATAGCCCCATACCCAATCCATCGGGTCATCGGGGTGAAAGGGCTTGAACGGAAAATGAGGCCGTTCATACTGCTCTGTGGCGTACAGTCCCGCTGCCGCAGGATGCAGGGCGCGATCGACCAAATTGCGGTAGCTGTCCCGGATCACCAGCCTTTTGCCGCGAGGCTCCATGCCGCAGTATCTCTCCAGCCCCTCCATAATGGCGGTCAGCTCGCTGTGCGCATATGAATGCGTTCGCCCCGCCGTCACCTCGTCATGATCGAACATGGGAAGATTGACACTGACATCGGCAAACGGAGATACAAAATCCATCATTTTTCCGTTCAGGAAGCCGGTCTTGATATCCAGATAGTCTTGAACCAGAGCTCCCGCCAGATCTTTCAATGACTTGCTCCGGAAGCTTGCTCTGTCCACCTTGGGACTCGGCTGAAGGGTTATTTGGGCTCCCGCCGGAGTATCTTCGGGCAGCTGGCTGCAGACCGGGCATAACGGGTCTGGCAAAAAGAAGTGACTTGAAGCTCTCAATGATTTCATATCCAGGAGCAGCATCCGTTCTTCCAGCCGGGAACGTCCGCCCTCAAGCACTGCACGGCATTCCTTCAAGATCAGATGTGCCATCTGGAGCAATCCTGTCCGGGATGCCCATGCATCATGCGGAACTCCGCCATGCTCCGTCAAGCGCTGCTCCAGCATCCACATTTCCTTGCGGTCTCGTCCCGCCATCAGATGCCGCGTGTCGGCGCACTGCGAGCATCCGGTCAGGCCGGGTCGAACCAGCGGGCCTATCACCCCTTCGCCGAAGGCAACGAACCCGCGAAGCCAAGGGATGCCCGAGGAGCGGAGCACCTCTTCCGCTTCTCGATGAAGTAACGGATGCCATGCATCGCTCAGCACCAGGGCAAGCGCCATTCCTCCCGGCACTCCCTCCTTGAAATCACTTCGACGCGCCAGTCGGCACAAAGAGGACAGCTCGCCGCATACAAGCTCCGCCAGCTGGCCTTCTCCGATAACAGCTACCCCGGTATTCATCGGGATCCCCCCTCTCGCAGCAGCACACCGAATACGCCTTGCAGCTCTTCCTTCAAAAACGGCTCCACAGCCAAATCGACTACAAAGAGCTGCTTGCCCTGGCTGCTAATCGTCTCCAAAGCTTCCTGCATGGACCTGGAATGGGACCATCCTTCTATAGAAGGGAACGTGATTTCGCCCGGGACTTCCCTAACGATACGCACGGACGAAGCTGTCTGCACCTGATCCGCAGGAGGGACAGAGCCGTTTTGCAGCCCTAACAGCGCACCCTGCAGCGCCTTCCGCAGAGCCGCAGTCTTATTCAAGCCGCTGCCACCGTACCAACCATCGCCAAACCCAACCCACACGGCAGGAAAGCCTGCTATTTCCTCTCCGAAGGCGATCACAGGGTCCCTTCTCCAGGCAGACAGCTGCTGCAAATAATACCGGCACCGTTCGTCCTCTACCCTGCCGGCCGGCACTCGTGCCGCGGACGGCACCCATTCCCTGAGCTGCATGGACTGTTGTTGGGACAAATGAGCCTGCAAGCCGCGTACAATTCCTTCCGCCCGGGTTGCCCCCGCGCCGATTCCAATCACTTCGTTGGTATGTACAAGCTTCTCCGCCCATCTTGATACATACGCCTCAATCCCTAGTAATCCCGCTTCCCTGCGGGCTTCCTCATGCGTCAGCCCCACTCCGATCTGCTCAGGCAGCAGAGCCGCGGGCCCTTCCGACAGCGGATCAACCGCTTGAACGCGGCACTGGGACAGGGGAAGCTGCCTCAAGTCTCCCTCTTCCCATAAATGGAGAATTCCTGACTGAGGTGAAGTCAACCGGCTCATATATGATAGCAGACGGTTGGGGTCCCCCTGGACCAAGATCTCTTCCCTACCGTCAAGCTGCAGATCCGGCGCCTGAATCGCACGATTCGTCTCGAAGCCGTTAACCATGGGATGAGGGATGAAGGAATGCCAGCTTCCCTCCAATGTTTCCAGATCCAACAGAAAGAATGAATTTCTTGTTTCAGATTGTCCGGTCATCGATTTGAACAGCTCAAATACGATGACATTCGCGAGCATCGCCCCTGCCGTGGTGGAGAAGGAATGAAGCTCAGGGTCCTTCCATACAGAGGCTGGATGCACCCGGCGCCATGCCGACTCCCAGCACCCCTCGGAACCCGGATGCACAACAGGTCCTGCCATGCCTGTTTGATGCAGGCACATAGCCGGCAGCAAAAGCTTCTTCTCTGTTTTGCATACATCGTGAAGAAGCCGGAATTCATCGATATCCCCTTTTTGGGACACATACACGATGGATTGGTATGGCTCTACCATCTCTCTCCAGCCGTCGGCTCCTTCCTTTCGCCGCTCAATTTCCCTAACTTCGACCTCCGGATCCGTACGGCGGGCTTGATTGGCCAGCTCCACAATCCGCTCCCGGTTCGTCGGTACTGATTCGGTTATGAGCATATGGATTTTAGGAAGACCCGATTCCAACAGCGCAGCGACCAGCGAAACGAACATGGGCCCGGACCCGACCGCCAATACGTCAGCCTGACGATAGCATTGGAACCGGTACGCGCCTGAATCGCCGAAGCTTTCCAAAAAAGCGATTTGCCCCGCGAACTTTTTCATAATCCCATCTGTTAATTGATGCGGAATGTCTTGACTTACATCCCGAACGAACCCTTTTCGGTACAATACTTCGGCAATTTCATACACCCTTTCCAGATGAGGGCTCGACAAGCCGTTCGTCAAATCCGCCATCGTATGCTCCCCGTTAAACATGGGGACCAGCTTTTCGATCCATCGGTCGATCATCGCGCCTTCCATGCGGAAGGTACCGACATTGTTGCGGAAATACACACCCTCATCCGGAACCGGGAGAAAAAACGTATCCTCCTTTACCTTAAGTCGCGCAGCAGGGGTTATACTGGTCATTTCACTCCTCCTAACGATTGCGAATTGCCAGTTTATGGTACAATGTATTGTATATTATATGTAGGCAGTTTCGTCCGACATGCCTTGCCATGAAGAAAATGCCCCTGACAACATCATGTTGTGAGGGGCATAGTTCCTCGGCAGGACTGCCGAACGTAGACAACTCAGAAACTAATGGCTTAACGGCAGCGATGGCCGCAGAATCCACCGCAGCGGAATCCTCCGCAACGGAAACCACCGCAACGGAATCCTCCACAGCGAAAACCACCGCAGAAGCCTCCACAGACGCCCGCACAAAAGCCGCTGCAAAACACACCACAAAAGCCGCCGCAGAATCCCGCACAAAAACCGACACATAGCCTGGACGGGTCGTTAGGATCTGCACCCATTGGGAATGGAGCTGCCTGGTACTGGCTTTCATCGACCCAAGGGGTCATGTCGCTCGCTTGAAATTGGGATACATTCAGTTGTTGAAGATCATTTTGGAATTCATTCATCGGGTAAAACCTCCAAATATTTTTTTCTGGTTGCGGTTGAAGGCGGGAAGGAAGGTTCGATCGCTTCTGAAACATAATTCCAATGTATGGAGCATCTCCGCTTTTGTTACTGAGTCAACCGCCCATTTTATGGGCATTTGTACCAGAGCAAGCTCTCAACGCTGTAGAGTATTGATTTTAGTGGGAATTCCAAGATATCTTGCGTTGCAAATGAAAAAAGATGACTCCCGGTCACTTCGGAAATCATCTATTGGAACAGCATATATGAAAAATGACTCAAACCGCATACGCCTGAACTAGCTCGTGAATCGCCCGCTCCAAATCCATTTTAGAACGATACTACCCTTCCAGGTTATCAAGCTGCAATTTATGAATAAGAAAATCGGCATCGGGAATTTCCCATCTATTTTTTTCAAGGCTGGGATCCCAGCCGCTTCCCAACGCATACCGTATTAAGCTGGCACAAACACTAGGCTTATGAAACGTTACAGACCAGGCCGCCGTCCAGGAAAACGACATCTGGCAATACGACGTTTTGGTGCTTGCAGGATAGATTTTGAATATGACGGCTTCAAGCTGCGGGGTTTGATCGATGATGCAATGAAATAAACCTCCATCTACCTTGATATTCTTTATTTCTTTCGTAAAAAGCTTCATAGAACAACTCCATTCCGAATCGGCTTGCCATCCTGTAAGTTGCTGCTATTGCACTGGCTTAAGAACGCGCCGCCAAATACTTGGAACCAAGCTGCAGCAATGCCTCCTCAGTCCGTACAAGAGCTTCCGAAAGCTTCAAGAATGAATGCAGCCTTTTGCGTGCCGCATCGAATGCTCCCACTCCTGCTGCATAACGGCCAAGATGATGGATATACGACCCTATATACCTCAGTCTGATAAGGCTGGGAAGCATGCCGATCTCCTCAGTGGTTAACGAAGCCTGTTCGCTGTACCCGGAAATTATGCTTTCCGCCACGCTAAGAAAGGAACTCTCCTCTTGAACGAATGACATTAAGCCTACAGCAAGTTCCATCGCTCTGACGTCCGGTGAACAAAATTCAAAGTCCAATATGCCGGAAATGCGTCCATCGTGAATCAACATATTGCTCAGTGCAAGATCGCCATGCACCAACTGATGAGGCATTCGTGAAAAGCTCTCTTTCTTCTTTTCCATCGAAACAACCTCTTGCAGCATAAATTCCGCCGCCAGAGCATCCTCTGGGTCCGCTGGCCGAGACAGGCTTTCATGTAGCATCTCTTCGGAAATGAGAGGATGAACCTCATATAAATGATAGGAGCCTCCGCGGTATGGCGGCTTGCCGGAAACTTCAATGGAGCCCAGTGCAACCGACAGCTCCCCTGCAGCCCGCCCGAACCGATAAGCATCCTCCGGACGGGGCCGTTCACCCGGAATGCAATGAAATAATACGCCGAGCTTGCCGTTATCCAGCCTCGTAATCCATTGTCCTTCTTGATTATGTACAGGGGCAGGGACTTCAAAGGACAGGTCTTGCCGCTTCAATGAAGCCAGCACGTTCAGCTCGAATTGAATGGGCTGCTCGTCATGGCGGTTATCGTAGATGCGGAAAACGTACTTTTGTTCTCCTGAAAGCACATAACACGTAGTGTTATTCACTCCATAAGGGACGGGCTTCGTCCTTATATCCTGGTCCTTATGAAAATACGCCTTTCGTACTGCCGATTGGATAGCCTGTTGCTGATCCACTTTGTTTCCCTCCGCTCTGTTAGTCCCCCGCTGTTACGGGAAAGGCGCTTTCTATCAACTCCAGCTCGGTTACGTCCAGTTCCCATCCTATAGCATTTCTATTATCTCTTATATGTTCGATGCCAGCGGCCTTCGGGATGGTCACCATGCCTTCCTGACGGAGGATCCAGTTTAGCGCAACCTGATGAGCCGACTTCCCGTGCCTGGCTCCGATCTGCTCAAGAATGGCTCTTTCTTTCGTACCGGGTGCTGGAAAGCCTTTCTTGCCAAACACCTCGGGAGCATAACCGAAAGGAGAGTAGCCCATAACGGTTATTCCATTGCTTCGGCAATAAGGCAGTATATCCTTCTCAACCGATCTATCGTTCAGATGATAGCCTACCTGATTGCAGACCAGGGGATGCTTGCCCAAAGCGCGCTGTGCTTCCATCATCAGCTCAGGGCTAAAATTGCTGACCCCAACGTACCGGACCCAGCCTCTATCGACCAATTCGGCCATCGCGCTCATTGTCTCTGCCACCTCGAACTGCGGGCTTGGCCAATGCTGCAAATAAAGGTCGATATAGCCGGTTCGCAGACGCTCCAGACTGGCCTCCGCCGCCTGCAAAACTCCTTCGTACGAGCAATGCTTGGCGGACACCTTCGTAACCAGGAAGACCTCCTTGCGCACGTCCGCAACAGCCTCGCCTACGATGCGCTCCGAGCCTCCTTTGGCATATTCCTCTGCCGTATCGATCAAGGTCATCCCATTTTCCAAACCAAACCTTAAGGCTTCGATTTCTCTCCCAGCGTTACTCGGGTCCTCCCCGAGCTTCCAGGTTCCTTGACCGATTACAGGAAATTGTACGCCCGTCACGCCTAATCTTCGGTATAACATCAAGCCTCATCCCTTTCCATGGATTAACAGCGTTGGTGTGCTCACTTTATCGTTTCGCTTATGATGCAAGGCTAAGCCGTCCGCCCCCATTACACTTGAATCTTATGCTGAAACCAATTCACGAACAACTCTGTTATCGCTTTCATCGCTCACTGTAATGTAGATATCTCGATAGATTTCACGTAGCTGCCCTGCATAGGTACGAATAAAGGCTATATTGCCGCCGGCAGGATCATGAGTAGGACAGATCAATGCAATGTTGTTCATATACCATTTCTCCTTTGCTTTGTTTATTCCAAACTCATCTTCCATTCAGGGTTGGTATTATTTTACAAGCCGGTCTTATAAGGCAGCAAGAGGTTTTTTGATTATAGGCAAACTTACCTGAGGAAAAGCCGATCTGAGGAACTAGATGCGGGATATCGATTGGAACAAAAAAAGAGCCGCCAGCACATTAGCATGTTGACCGCTCTTCTTGGGATCATCACTTGCTGTCCGGAAGCAGCAGGATTCGTTCCTTCACTTGCGCATCCGGCTCGGGATATTCCAGCGGCAGCTTTCGCAGCTCATCGACTATGATGCTTAGAACAACATAATCACGGTACCAGCGATGATTCGAAGGGATGATATGCCATGGAGCGTGCTTGAAGCTGCAATTATTGAAAACATCCTCGTATACCTTTTCATAGGAATCCCAGAAATTGCGCTCCAGCAAATCATTAGGATCGAATTTCCACATTTTGGACGGGTCATGTAGCCTTTGCTCGATTTTGGAGATTTGAAAGTCTTTGGATATATGGAGAAAAAGCTTAATGACTACGGTGTTATGGTCGCTCAGCAGCTTTTCAAAATGCTTAATGTGCTTAAAGCGCTGTTCTGCCTCTTCATCATCGATCTGTTCGTGGACGCGGGTTATGAGCACATCCTCGTAGTAAGAACGATTGAAGGCGGTGATGTAGCCCCGGGCAGGCACTTCCTTGTGGGTTCTCCATAAAAAATCATGAGCTGCTTCATCCGTCGTCGGTTTTTTAAACGAAACCGCCTTGAAGCCCTGCGGATTCACACCAGACAGCACCTTTTTAATAACACCGTCCTTGCCGCTGCAATCCATCCCTTGAAATACAATAAGCACCGAATATTTCTTTTGGGCGAATAGCATGTCCTGCAGCTGCTGCAGCTCCTCCTTCAGCTTCTCCACAGCTTCAGCGGCTTCTTCCTTACTCGCAGCTAATCCCGTATCCTCCGGATCGTATTGACTTAGCTTCTTTTTCTTTCCGCGGGGCCAGATGTAGTTTTTCAGCATAAGATCAGCCTCCTGAAGTATCCATAGTTTTACAAGAATGTAACCTGTCTCAAATCTAGGCTGCAGCCAATCTCTCTGATGTTTTTACCCTTTCAGCCGTGCGGGTGAAAAGGAGTTACGGGATGAATTTGTCATAGCCTTTCGGATCAAGCAGCTTGGGATCCAAGCCGGTTTGCTTCATAGCCTCTCCTTGGATCGACGAATTGCAGGATCGGCATACATAATATTTGGTTTGCTTGGTTTTGATCTTCCTATACTGCGGGTCGCTAGGATCAAGAAGAAATTTGCCGTTGCAGGTAAAGCATTGAACCTCCAGGGCCATCGAAAGACCTCCTCCGCCTTATGCGTTACCTCTCTAGTATCCCATATTTTTCCACGCTTGACTGTGACCATTATTTGAACTTGCCGGTGAAAAAAGACTAACGGAGCGTCCTGCGGCGAACACTCCGTTTATTCTCATCAGCCTAGACGTACAGGTACTCCCCGCTCGGCAGATTGAAGAGCAGCTACAGCAATCGCCTGTGTTTTGACCGCATCCTCGTACGTGGATAGTATGCCGCTGGTATCGCCTGTCCGTACGGCATGAAGGAACGCTTCATGCGCGCGAACGTAAGGGTTGCTCTGATTCTTATATTCGCACACTATCGTTTTGCCGATATCCTTCAAACCTCCCTGTGTCAGCTCCATAATGCCTTGATCCGTATACAGATGCAGACCTGTCGGTCCTCCTGCAGGAAGCATGCACGTGTTCGAGATAGTCGCTACCGCGCCGCTCGCCAGCTTGATCGTCACCGTTCCGACATCCGGGGTCGTTACTCCCTCTTCCACGGTATGCATAAAACGGCTGCCGTAGGCTGCGTACACTTCCACCGCCTCGCCCATCAGATAGCGCATCAAATCGACGATATGCGTCGTCTGCTCGATGAACTGCCCGCCGGAGCCGTCCTGCTTGCGCCACCAAGCCACCCGTGGCATTCCGCCCATCCAGTAGCCGAGACCCATCCCGATCGTACGCTCGGCTAACACCGCCGCCGCACGCTGCGTGGAATCCATATACCGGAAATGATACCCGACGGAGGTAATCAGCTTTTTCTCCTGAACCTTTTGCAAAATCGCGTGAGGAAGCTCCAGATCCAGCCCCACCGGCTTCTCTACGAAAAAGGGGATGCCCCGCTCAATCAACGCGGTTTCGATTTCTCCATGAGCCATCGGGGGAACGCAAATGTAGACGGCGTCCAGGGACGTCTCGTCCAGCATCCGGTGAATGCTGTCGTAGCCTTCGGCTCCCTGCCACTCAGCGGCTAGCCGATCCGCCTTCTCCAGGTTCGTCGCGCAGAAGGCCCGTATTTGCACTCCATCCATTTTGGCCAATAAATTGCAGTGAAACTTCGTAAAGCCTCCGGTGCCGACAAATCCGATTTGCAGTGTCATCGACTCACTCTCCCCTTAATGATTCCATCATGCTTCTTCCTTATAAATCTAGCTTAGCTCTGCAGATAGCTTCGTCCATGCCGACCAGGTCGCTCCCGGCTCCAGCAGCCGGAATCCGGTCACTTCCCCTGGGAGCGGCACGTTAGGCGCGTTATTCGTCCAGGTTTGCGGCTCAGGACATGTAAATCCGCTCTTGCCGTCATCATTCCAAACCGTCCAATGCCCATATTGAGGATCGACCTCATAGACCAGGCTGATGTTCCTTGCCGTATCCTTCATTACAGCACCTGTAAACGGCTTGCCGTTCCGCTCCACGGCGCTGCTTGTAAAATGCTTCGCATACGGCTCCCCCGTTGGAGCAATTCCTTCCTCGCGCAGTGCTCGATCTGCTTCGGATAATGGCAGCAGCTTGCCGGTAGACACAAACAATGGCGTCAGGTCCCATTCTTCCCCTACGGAAATCGCGAGACGGTAGTCCTCCTCCCGTCCTTCCTTGTGAAACGGGACGCGCAGCGCCGTATGAAATCCAACCCCAAGCGGCATCGGTTCATGGCTATGGTTCGTAATCCGCACCAGCTGATGAAGACCCTGCTCTGACAAGGTATAGGTGAGCTCATAAGTAAATTCATGAGGAAAATAGGGATACATTTCACCGTCCTTACCCATGTCCATAACAAGAACCACCTCGGCTGCGCCGTTCTCAAGAACCTTCTCCGATTCGATACGCCAAGGACGTTTGTGCAAAATACCATGCATGAAATGAGCCCCATCCGAGCTGTTCAACGGCAGAACATAATCTCGGTATGGCGTGGAGAATTTCCCGTCAATAATCCGGTTGGGCGGAAATAAGGGAGGCAGACCGTAGCGTTGGCTTTTTTGCCGCAGAAGCTCTCCATTATCCGGGGTGCGAAGAAAGCTCAACCCTTCGGCGGGCCGGCTAAGCTCGACCATATTGCTGCCCACCGCGTACGCAATAACAGCCCGGTAACCTCCGGCATCCAGTTGAATCGAAGGCACATCATCAAAAAGTACATATTGAATCGAAGCCTGGCTCATGAAAAAGCCCTCCTGAAATCTATGTAGTAGTTGGAATAAAGGCAATATCCTGACTTCATTATCCAATAAAAAACCGGGAAGCGCAAAAAGGTTTTGAATATTTTGGGCAAAATAAGGCAAGTCTATATATTGACACGATATATATCGGATGTTAATATAACCTCACAATCGATATATCAGTTCGATATAGGAGTGACAAAGATGACAGGTCAAGACGCGATTCTTGGTTTATTGATGCGCAAAAGCATGTCCGGCTATGACATAAAACAGCAATTCGAAGAGCTGCTTTCCTACTTTTTTGACGCAAGCTTCGGCACCATCTACCCTACCCTAAGCAAGATGGAGAAAGAGGAGCTCATTACCAAGGAAAGCATCGAGCAGCAGGGAAAGCCTAACAAAAACGTGTACACCATCACGGAAAAAGGCAAAGCGCAATTCCACAGCTATTTGGAGAGCAAGCTGCAGGATAACGTGCTTCGCTCTGATTTCATGGTTAGGATGTTTTTCGGTCAATTCGCCGACTCTGAGCTGATCCAAAGCTGGATGAAAGAAGCTATCGTTAGAGAGGAAGCGCATCTCGCGCGATTGAAAAAAGATTACGAGCGCTTCGGCAAATACATGACGCCGACGCAGGAAATTTGCATCCAAATCGGGATCGCCAGCGCGGAGAGCAATCTGAAGATCGTCAAGGAAGGATTAGCTAAAATAAGGCAAACGGAGCAAGGCGAACGCCCTGCAACCAACCAAATTGAGGAGGAATGATAGATGAGCAAGCAGCATAACGGTTTGATCTTATTAGCCATGGCGCTCGGTCTACTGATGTCATCGCTAGATAATACCATCACTTCGGCCGCGGTGAGCCATATTATTAAAGACATCGGCGGCTTTGAAAGCATGAGCTGGGTATTCTCCGCTTACATGCTTGCAGCGACCAGCACCATGCTGGTCTTCGGCAAAATGTCCGATCTGTTCGGACGCAAACGGTTTTACCTGATCGGGATCGGCTTCTTCCTGATCGGCTCCGCCTTGTGCGGCATCTCGCAAAATATAACGCAGCTGATCTGGTTCCGCGCTCTTCAAGGCATCGGTTCCGGAGCGTTAATGCCTATTAGCTTTACGATCATCTACACGCTGTTCGCGGACCCCAAGCAAGCCGCGAAGCTGTCCGGCGTCTTTGCGGCCATCTTCGGCCTATCCTCCGTCGCCGGTCCGCAGATCGGCACGCTGCTGTCCGAAGCATGGGGCTGGCGCTGGTGCTTTTATGTCAATGTGCCGCTTGGCGCGCTATCCTTCCTGACCTTGTTGTTCGCCTTGAAGGAATCCCGCTCCGAACGACGTCCCAAGATCGACTATCTGGGCACTCTCCTGCTGATCCTTTCCACCGTATCGCTGATGCTGGCGCTTGAATGGGGCGGCAAGGATGGCAGCTGGACTTCATGGCCGACCCTATCGTTATTGGCAGTTGCCATAGTCGGAGGTATCTTCTTCGTACGAACCGAGCTGCGGGCCGAAGAGCCGGTGCTTCCGTTGAAGCTGTTTCGCAACCGGATGATTACCGGCACCAGTATAGCTTGTATTTGCCAAGGGGCGATCATGTTCTCCGCCATCACTTATCTGCCTATGTTTTCTGTCGCTGTACTGGGCCAGCCAAATTCGAACGGACTGTTAACTCCCATGATGTTCTCCTTAATCGTCGGTTCGATCGTCTTTGCCTCGTTCCAAACGGTAGTCTCGTTTCGTTCCCTTATTATCACATCGATGCTATTCGGTATCGTTACCGCCTATTTATTGATGAACGTACCCAGCAACGCTTCCAATGGCTACATGATCCTTCTGATGATTCTGCTGGGCTTTGGGGCTATCGGGCCGTTAATGAGCATCGCCCAGAGTGCGGTAGCGTTCAGCGTCGATAAGCAATATATCGGCATCAGCTCCTCCATCGTAGGCTTTTGGAGAAACATCGGCGGCGTCCTGGGGGCGACCATGATGGCGGCTATCGTTAACAGCCATTTGTCGCATCAGATACAAGACGGCGCGTCAGCACATCAGATTCCTGCGGATAAGCTGGATACATTGGCTAATCCGGAGCTTCTGATGAGAGCAGGGGCCTCGGTTCCCCAGGAAATCAAGGATTTCTTGAGAGAGTCGCTGGCCGCCTCCATCAATCACGGGTTCATTCTGGCTCTGTGCCTTGCCGCCTTGGGGATCATTGCCGGGTTCTACGTCGGCCCAGGCAAGATGGTCAAACCTAAAGCCGCTCCTCCAGAAGCGGCCAAATCGGCTTAACCTTAGCCTGCACCACCTCAAAACGGCTCTCCCGTGGTTAACGGGGGAGCCGTTTTGGGATAGTGAAACTGACTTCGAGAAAATGCGCTATACGGGAGGTGAGGTATGCCTCGGAGGAGTTTACGCCCGCCTTTGAAATCTGTGAAAATACCGCTAAATCAATCAAATTCATAGATTTCAACAGCGGCCGGAGGGGCATACCTCACCGTAAGTATACTGGCATCATTTCGAGTTTTTTAGTTTCTTTGTAACGAAACGGCTCCCCCATCTATAGACGGGAGAGCCGTTTTTTATCCTTTTACCAATACGCCCGAAGCCGGCTTGACTTCCTTCATTTGCTCCGGATATCCGTAGGTGCCGTGCTCGCTCAGGTCAAGACCCATCATTTCTTCCTCTTCCGTAACACGAATGCCGATAGTCGCTTTCATTGCGTAAAGAATGACGTAAGAGACGATGAAAGCAAATGCGCCGCAAGCGACAATCCCTATTATTTGCACGCCCAATTGCTCAAAGCCGCCGCCATAGAACAAGCCGGCTTTCCCTACACCTACCTTCTCGGCCAATTCCGGAGTGGCGAAGAAGCCGTTGGACAAGGTTCCCCATACCCCAGCCGTTCCGTGCGCAGAAAGCGCGTAGATCGGATCATCGATGCGCAGCTTCTCGAACAATCTCATGCTGGCGAATACGACGATTCCTGCTACCAGACCAATGACGATCGCGGCCCAAGGCTCAACGAATGCGCAGGAGGCAGTAATGGCAACAAGTCCAGCCAAAGCGCCGTTCAGCATCGTGCTGATGTCGCTTTTTCCCGTAAACATCCAGGAGATTATCAAGGCGGCTACAGCGCCTGCCGCTGCACCCAATTGGGTATTGATCGCAATATAGCCGAAAAAGCTTCCGTCACCGGCCGTAATCGTACTGCCTGCATTGAATCCGAACCAGCCGATCCACAGCAGCATGACGCCTAAAGTGGTGAACACTTGGTTATGGCCAGGAATTTCGTTCGGCGTACCGTTCTTGTTATATTTGCCGATACGCGGCTTCAGCAGCAAGGTTGCGGCAAATGCAGCCATAGCTCCTGTAAGATGTACGACAGTGGAGCCGGCAAAATCCTGCTTCCCGTGCTGAGCCAGCCAGCCGCCTCCCCAAATCCAATGGGCTATGACAGGATAGACCACGGCGGAGAATAGTACCGCAAAAATCAGGTAAGCCGACAGCTTCGCTCTTTCAGCAAATCCGCCCCACGCCACCGACATCGAAATCGCGGCAAAGGACAGCTGAAATACGAACATGACCGTAGGCGCTACATTACTTCCTTCCGGCACATTCATCATATTGAAGCCAAAATAATCGCCCCAGCCGATAAGCGAGCCGCCTTGCGTGCCGAAAATAAATGCATAGCCCACCGCCCAGAAAACCAAAGAAACGATCCCTACGGTAAAAACCGTTTTTCCTGCTATGTGACCGGCATTTTTCATTCGCGTGGAGCCGGCCTCCAGCATAATAAATCCGCATTGCATGAACAGCACCAGGATGGCGCCCAACATTGTCCATATCCCGTTTACGCCTATTTCCATATCGTCACCCTCGCTCGCTGGTAAATTTAATAGTTGTTAAGAATTTGATGCAATAGTGCTTTGGAAGCTTGTGTCCGCTCTGTCTGTTCAAGGATGCGCTCCGCTTTCTGTATCCACGGTGCCTCCACCAATTCATGCTGCCATCTCTCCAGCATCGTCGTCATGCAGCCTTCCGTCGTTTCCAGATGGAATTGAAGACCAAGAACGTGTTCTCCATAAGTAAACGCCTGATGCCTGCATGCTTCCGACGAAGCCAGTGAAACCGCCCCCGGGGGGAATATCAAAGCAATCACCGTGCCAATGAAAGGAGTAAAAATCGTCCGGAACTCCCTCCAATAAAGGATGCTGGGTGCCGTTCCGCTTTACCTGATGCCAACCGATCTCTTTATGAGGGCTGCGGTACACCCGTCCTCCCAACACTTCCGCCAGCATTTGGGCCCCGAGGCATATTCCGAGCACCTTCCTCCCCGATTCGACCGCCTCCCGAATGAACGCCTTCTCGCTCTGCAGCCAAGGATACTCATTATCCTGATAGGCACTCATGGGGCCGCCTAATATGATCATGAGATCAAAGGAATCCATGGCAGGTGCGTGAAATCCGTTGGGAGGAAACAGAATCGTCAATTCAGCTTCATGCTGCCCTGCCCAAGAGATGAAATACGACGGGTCATCGAAGTCAAAATGCTTCAGCAGCAGCATCCTCATGTAACAAAACCTCCCTTTTCTCTATAAACTTTAAAGGTCTTGAACGTATTTTACCGGACTCATGTTGTTTTTGTCAATAAATCTAACATAATATATTGATTCACCACCAAAACTAACGATAATTAAGTAAAAAACTAACATTTATATCATATAACATAACATAAATATAACACTTCGTTTGGAATTGGAGTTACTTGCATGTTTTTGGTATTCTATTGTAATAAGGTTCGGATATGGGGTAACATGATATTGTTCTTCCTGATTGTCCAATCTTCAGACTTTTCATAGACTATAGATCGTGCAGGTGACTACCATGATTGAGATCAAGACTTCCAAACTTAGCGACGGAGAATTCAATAGAGGGGTTTTTGCAACTTGTGATATAGCCAAAGGGTCTCTGATCCACGAGGCGCCTGTTATTCCTTATCCTAACGAAGAGCATGTTCACATTGAGAAAACCTTGCTTGCGGATTACGCGTTTGAGTACGGTGCCCATCATTCCGCTCTCCTTCTGGGCTATGGTATGCTGTTTAATCACGCTTATGAGCCTAATGCCTATTACGAGCTGAACTTCGACAACCATACGGTTGATTTCTATGCGTATACGGACATCAAGGCCGGGGAGGAAATCTTAATCAATTACAACGGGGAAGTCGATTGCGACGATCCTCTTTGGTTTGATGAGAAATCATCCGCCGAGTAACCCCTCATCCAGCCTGCAAAAAAGAACCGCTGTACCTGGATTCAGTGGGCCTCGGCTTCTATGCTGATTCAGGTGCTTTGCAGGGAGCCCCGAACGTCAAAAAAGACCTTTTCTGACAGAGGAAAGGTCTTTTTCACGGGCTCTTTATTCTAACCATAAAGCTTTTCTAGGCAAAGGATGCTTTCTGTTCAAGCTCCATAGGTAAAATCCGCATTAGATACTTCTTATCGCCGGTTTTTATGTACATTAAGAAATAGTAACGATTGCTGTGTGCCGCAGCTTGATTGGTTGGACTCTTCATTCGATTCCCCTCCCTTCTTTTTCTCTCTAGTAATCTATTATTCTCACAATCTCTAATTTCTATACATTACTATTACCTGAATTCCAGCTTTTCTAAACAATATCCGCCGCTTTTACAACAACATGCCTTATCTTGAAAAGAAGCCAGTACGCGTACTGCTTATCGGAGCAAGCACATACATATATGCTGGAAGCCATGGTCTATAAAAAAGGAGCCGATCAGACATGCGCGTAGGTATCGTCGATAACAAAACTTTAAAAGAGAAGATGGAAGACCTGCTGTATAACGAGATGTGGAAGCCGCTGGGAATGGGAAGAGAAACAAGACAAGCGCTTTCTATGGAAGGAGATGAGGTTGGCTTTGTCTGCACGGAGGAGGAGGACGTGGTTGGAGCCATGGTCTTGTTCATGAACGGGACAACGGCCGAAATCCGGTTTGCCGCAGTCTCATCACAGCATCGCAAGAAGGGAATCGGACGCCGTCTATGGGAAGGAATCGCCGCGTACATCAAACAACAGACGAGCATCACTACGGTTGAGCTGCACTCGCGGAGCCTATCCATAGATTTCTGGAGCAGCCTTGGTTTCCGAGAAGCTTCCCCATGGCTGGACCATAAGCTGTATGAGTCTCACGGCATCCGCTTCAAGCTGATGAAATACGACTTCTCCGTGCAGCCCTGACTACGCTTGGGCAGTTATGGGGTGCTTGATTAGCGGGGGGAGCCGAACCGAACCGTTCGTTTTGACAAAGAGCACCTCGCTGCCGTTAAACATGCTGGACCTCAGCTGAATGCCCTGATAATCCGGGGTGTAATGGAACACAACGGTTCGGATTTCCTCTCCAGCTAACCGGGACAAGACTCTATGTATATCGATTTCTACAGAACTGATGATATCGAAAACTTCCAGCCGCGCCGGATCCGTCATGTGCCGTTTGCAGATTACGATCGCTTTTTCCTCTTCCAAATAGCAGATATCGTCCGGAAAGACATTCAGACAGTAGAACATCAGGATGCCTTCGGCATTGGCGGCTCCAAGCGCCTGGAGACCGGTCTTCTGGCTGCTGCCATACGGGCAATGAACTGCAAGTCGTCTTTGTTTCTCGGGTCGAGTTTACCTATCCCCTCACCTGCCAGCTGCAGCTTCGATGGGGACCAATCCAATATAAACAACTGCTCGCTTACCGGCTCAAATCCATACTTGGGATAAAAACGAAGGACACTGCGGTTAGCGAAAAGATACATGACATCATACATTCCTTCATAGTGCTCAAGCACGCGGGTCATCAGGCTGCCGGCCAATCCGCGGCCCCGATAATCCGGATGCGTCATGACCGTCCCCAGTTGAATCACTGGTTTCCATTCACCGTCAATGACCAGGTCCAGCAGGTTGGCAGATACATTGGCTATTGTCCGGCCCCCGTCAAAATAAGAAAAAGGTATATAGCGGCGATTGTCAGGCGCATGCCGGTACCAGTTCTCCATACGAAGCCCGAATATTTGCTCAGCCAGCTTAAATAAAGCAGTCCGCCGCGCGTCATCCTCCATGTAATCTTGAGCCCATTCCAGATCGTGCATAACACCGGCCCCCTCCGTACCCTATATGACTCTTATTGTACGGGAGAGGAGCGAAGCCTGGTAGGTAACGTTTGGATATAATGAAGCTTTTCACTGCAGAGATGTTTATGAGAGTGAAGAAGGAGCTGCCACGGCACCCCCTTCCAGCTCGTTATACAATGTCTTTATTCCTGGTTCCAGTCGGAACAACTTAACAGATCGTAACCCGAACTTCGTTTTTCATCCATATACAGCATACTAAAAGCTGCTAACATCAAACCGGTTGCCGTCCGGATCATACAGATGGAAGCAGACGCGGCCCCGCTGAAGAAACCCTGTGACTTCCGAAACCTCAACTCCGCTATCCCTCAGAAACTGGTGATACTTGAAGAACGACTCCCGGCTAGAAATGATGCACCGGGTTCGGAACAGTCCATCGACGGGGCCGGTTTCGGGACGGCTCGGGTCCTCTTCCAATAGCCATCGGGATTGTCCATCCGGATGGTAATTGATGCCAAGCTTCATGACCGCGTATCCATGCTCGGAACGATCTGTTACCGTTTCCATTCCAATGTAATTGTGGTACCACTCCATCGACTTCTGCAAATGCCGGACTGTGATCCGGAACCGGTTCGCGTCGGCGAGAGAAGACTCCTTCCATGCCGGATCCTCTATGGCCGTCAGCAGCATCTCTTTAGGGCCGGCCCAGAAATCAAAGCTTTCTAAGCCCTCTGGGTCTCTGTACAGCTCGCTTACCCGAACGCCGTTTGCCATTAGCTCCTGGCGTTTTTCCTGCACATTCCCGGTCCTCCAGCACCAGCGGACGAATGGATCGAAGGGTCCTTTAGCCGCGGCAGGAACAGGCTCTCCTTCGGATGAGCTGCCGGACTCGATCCAGACTCCCCAACCCATATGGGTCATTTTACCGACCGCTGCCTGAGGGACAGGCTTCCAGTTCTCCTGCTGAGCTATTTTCCAACCGGCATGTCGCTCAAGCCAAGCGATCATCTCTTCATGCTCTTCCAATGTCGTTGTAACCGTCCCGCCGTCGAAGACAATCTGCGGAACGAAACGCTCTATGGGAGCTGGCCCCTCTGTCGCCGTTGACCTGTCAACCGAGTCCGTATCTGTGCCTTCAAGCGGCTGATGCAGGACTTTGAAAACGGATGGAACGGATGTTGGACGGTAGCCTTCACTATCCTCTACAGGAATACATAAATCCATGACGAACGGGCGGCCCGCAGCCCCTGACAATCTCTCCCCGTACGCTTCCATGCTTTCGTAAAAAATTTCAAACTGGTAAGCTAACGGCTCCGCATCCTTGGGCGCCATCCTTTTCTGTTCGTTCCGGATGAATTTATGAGCGGCAGCATAGATGTCCTTCACATCCTGCCCTGGTTCTTTTCGAACCACTGCGTAGTGATCCGCCCGAACCTCAATGCGCTCGAACTCCTCCGGCAGCCCTTCAAAGCTGCTCACCTCCACGGCCAAATAGTAGGTATGGGTCTCAGCCGAATCCTGTGATACGGAACAGGGAGCTAGGCCGAAATGCAGCTCCGAGTGAATCCGGTTCGGCACCTTATGCAGCTTTTCACGCCAACATTTGGCCGCTTCGGGAATCAATGTCTCGAATCGCCCCAACCCCTGACAGCGGATAGCTGCGGCCTTGAAGCTTCTAAGCAATTGCAGCGAGCCCGCTGTTGAAACAGCATGGTCTCCCTTGGTCGGAAACAGGCTGCCGTGTATTATCTTAAATGCGTGCGGCAGCGCAGCAGGCTTATAATCCTCCTCAGCATGCCGGTTCATTTGATTTACACCTTGTTCCATTTCCCGATTGCCTCCAAATTTTTTGTTTATTTGGTATGATTTGTCACCCATTATAACGAAGTATCAGTGCAAGGGATATGTCCAAAATTATCAGAAACTTTGGAAGCAGCATGCTTCAGGTCGTCTTAGCCAAGCCCGCAAGCTTTTAATGGAAGGTAATGACTGTAATGATCTCCGTTTCATCTGGCTTAAAGCCTAAAGAGCGATAAAACCGATCCGCTTCCGGATTGTCCGTTCTTAGAACCAGCATGCTGTAATGACTTCTTGCCTCCGCAATGACGGCCTCCATCAACCGTCTTCCGATGCCGAGTCTCCGGCTTCCTGTTGAAACATACATACGGCGAACGCGGCCAACCGGCTGGTCCAAGGCATACGGATCCTGATTCAATCCGCATACACCGGCAAGAGCGCCTTGATAATAAGCGAGAAAGAGCGCCTCCCCCTGCTTATCGAAGGTGTTGATTCCGCTTTCATAATCGCGGATTAGCCGCTGAAGATGACGAAAGCCCTCCCCCGTGCTCTCTTCTACTAATCGGTTTAGCTCCGAGCCATCCAGCTGCTCCGCCTTATGGATAATCACTTCGTTCACATCCGATCCCCCCCCTCTTACATGTACATGTGGTGAAAAAAAGAGCCTGCCAAACAGATAGGCAAACTCTCTCTTCCAATATGCTGCGTATCATTGATCAAAGGAACAGGTGATGACTTTATCGGGAACCCTGTCGAACAAAGGGCTTAAGGACTCCCGGTTATGAATTCGGCTTATGGCCTCCCCGAACAGAGGCGCGACGGAGACCAGCTTAAACTTGTTGGAATGGACCAGATGAGGATTGTCCACGGAATCGGTGCTGATTACGAGCTCGATGGGGCTGTTGTCGATTTTTCGTACGGCAGCTTCGTTGAGAACCAGATGCGATAAGCATGCGAGGACTCTTGCTGCGCCCCGTTCCACCAGCAGCTTCGAAAGCTCGATCAACGTGCCGCCGGAAATGGAGAAATCATCGACGATGATCGCCGTTTTTCCCTCAACATGACCGATGAGCTCCAAAATCTCAGCTTTCTCATCGTGACCCTTCCGGGTCTTGTCCCCAATGGCAAGCGACGTACCCAGGTAATCTGCGTATTTGCGCGCCTGCTTGGCAAAGCCCGCATCCGGAGACACGATAATCGGGTCGGCTAATTGCATCCGGGCTATCGTTTCACATAGTACAGGCAGGGCAAAAAGATGGTCTACCGGCTTTTTGAAAAAGCCCTGGATTTGGTGGCTGTGCAGGTCCATCGCAACGACCCGGTCCGCGCCGGCCATTTCAATCGCTTCCGCGCACACCCTGGCTCTGATGGAGACTCGGGGCTCGTCCTTCTTATCCCCCTTGGCGTAGCTGAAGTAGGGCATTATGACCGTTACCGTATTGGCGCTCGCTCTCTTGAAGGCATCGACCCAAAACAAGATCTCCACAAATTCATCGTTCGGCCTGAGTCCGATGGACTGTACCAGGTAGACGTCCTTATCCCGAACGGTTTCCCTGATCCTGACGAAGGTGTTGCCTTCGGAGAAGGTCAACGTTTCCGATTGCCCGACTTCGACTCCCATATACCGGCACATCTTGTCCGCAAAGGCTTTCCCGGAGCTTCCGGCGAATATTTTGATCTCACCAATCTTCATAAGGCCCTCCTTATTTAGCTGCAGCTGAATTCATGTATAATTATTCCATATAAACCCATATCATGGAGTGACAATATGATGAACGATTGCCGCCGCTTCAAAGAACGGACCCTCCTGCTGTGCTGGCCGGTCAGGCTTTCGCTTTTTCCGTCTCCTGCTCCGGTTTAAACTTGGGAATCCAGAAGGAAATAAGCAAGCTGAGGACAGCTAGTCCTGCAATAATCAAGAACACGCCATGAATGCCACCGGCAAGAATGGCAGGAGGAACCTCTTCGCCTGCTTTGGCGTAAGTTCCGATACGTTGATTCAGGAACGTTCCCAGCACCGCAACGCCCAAGGTCTGCCCCAATGTGCGCAGAAATGTATTGGAGGATGTAGCCACCCCGCGCAAATTCCATCCCACGGCAGATTGAACCACAATAGTAAAAATCGTCATCGATAAGCCGAAGCCAAGCCCTGATATAAAGATCATGATCAAGATAACCCAGCTAGGTGTCGAAATGGTTATAAACGTCAAGGAAAGAGTGCTGACCACCAGAAGAAATATTCCCATCAGGGATATCAGTCTGGAGCCCAGCCGGAGCAAGAGTCGGCTTCCAACCATAGCGCCTATAGGCCATCCGATGGACATCGGCATAAGAATGAATCCCGAGAACATAGCTCCTTGCTGAAGAACCCCTTGAATCCATAGAGGAAGATAAGCCGTGATCCCGATCAGAATGCCGCTTGCCAGAAACGAGACGACATTGGAAATCGTAACCTCCCGATGATGAAACAATTGTACTGGGATCATCGGCTCCGGATGCCGCATCTGAATCCAAACAAACGAGATGAGAAATACGACCGAAACCGCGAATAAAATATACATTGGTGCGGAATTCCACGACAACTCGTTGCCGCCGGAAATCAGCGCATAGAGCAGCGCCGTCGTCCCGACCGTAAAGGTTACAGCCCCGCCGTAATCGATTTTACGCTTCCGTTTTTCAAGATTTTCTTGCAGACTCTTCGCGATAATGAACATGGAGATGATTCCAAAAGGAAGATTCATGTAAAAGATCCAATGCCAGCTGACATAATCGACGAGAAAGCCGCCGACAAGCGGACCGAAAATACCGGCGATCCCCCATACCGAGCTGAACATTCCCTGGACCTTGGACCGCTGTTCAAATGTAAAAATATCGCCGATGATCGTGAAGGTAATCGGCACCACGGCCCCCGCTCCGATCCCTTGAATGGCGCGGAACCAGATCAGCTGCTGCATCGTCTGGGAAAGTCCGCACAGCATGGAGCCCAATAAAAATAAGGAGGTTCCGATTAGGAACACCTTTTTGCGGCCAAAAAGATCCGCTAATTTACCGAAAATCGGAGTGGTGACCGCCGATGTTAGCAGGTAGATGGCAAACACCCAGCTGATAAGCTCCATGCCTCCCAGCTTTTTAACAATGGCGGGCATCGCAGAGCTGATGATCGTTCCTTCAATAGCTGATAGAAACGTTGCGATTAATAACGCTGCTGTAATTTTGCGCTGATATGCATTCATAGCGTCTGCCTCCTCTCGTCTGACTGAACGCGTTGAGTCCCGTAAGGCATCATATAAGCATCATCCATTTCTTTCTAATATCTCCTTAACCACCCGGGTTATACCGGTTCATTTTGAGAAGCGGCTGTAACGGCGCGTACAGGGACCGGAGTGGTAAATTTATGCAGCTATAATATTGATAACGGCGGAAGCCTTCAATCGGCTAAAGCATCTCCCAGTACATCCTTCTTGGCTGCCTTATTAAGTCCAGCGTTACGGTCTGACCTCATCTGTGCGCCCTCTCTCTTCATTACGGTTTCAAACTCTTCTTTATCTACCCGTTTTATACGACTTCCTTTTGCTCCCGCAGGCGCAGGTACAGAATCCCGCAGGTAACCGAGCACAAGAGCGCCAGTACGGCTATAAACCCGTACCCTGCCTGAAGCCCGATAAGCTGGCTGTCCGCGGTGTCACGCATAGAGAACATACTGCGGACCCCATCGATGATATATCCTATCAGAAGATTGCCGATAACACTGGCAATTCCCATCAGCGTAACGGTAAACGTGATCGCGGTATCCACGCCCTTCCCGTATCGCTTGGCCAGCAGCGCCATCACAGTCGGATAGATCGGAGCAATGCCAATTCCGGCGACGGCAAACAGAATGGCGGCTTTTTCGCCGAGTACAATGGCCGCCAGGCTGCAGAGGCCTGAGAATGCGGAAAATATCATGATGGACATCGTATATCCGATCTTATCGGTAACCGGTCCGAGAAATAAACGGGAGAGCATGAAGAAAAGGAAGAAAACCGACAGCATGCGGGAAGCGTCCTCTATCGGCCATGCATACGCTCTTTCCAGGAAGTAAACCAGCCAGCTTCCGACAGCAAGCTCCGATACGACCCCGAAGGACAGGACGGCGACGATAAGCCAGGCGACAGGATCAGCGACCAGATCGCGAAAGGAGCTGTTGGCTCCCTCCTCCTGATTCCCCGTCGGAAACCGGCCCAGCAGCGAAGGAATGACGGGCAGCAAGGATAAAGACAGCATGATCAGGTACATCCCGCGCCATCCCAGCTCGCCGCCCATCACATGCCATCCCATAAGGGAAGCTGCAATGATCGGGGCTACCGTCGAGCTGAGTCCATAAAAGAAATGGGCGAGATTCATCATCATTCCCGTATTCCTTGTAAAGATACGCGCCGCCATAATCGCAAGACCGATTTCCAGCATCCCGTTCCCCAGATACATCACAAAATAAGCGGCGGACAAAAAAGGATAGGAGGTGGAGAGATACATCAATACGCCCGAGACCGCCATGGATACAAAGGCGATGATTCCCGTCCATCGGATCCCTATTTTCCTTGATAAAATAGAAGTATAAGAGCAGGCCGCCAAATAGCCAAGCGAATTTAAGGCCAGGAGCCATCCCAGCTGCGCTTCATTCAAGCTGAAATCAGCCTGCATTCTGGGAATGGCCGGACCTTTAATATTTTCCGAAAATCCGAAGATCAGAAAGCCTCCGAAGACGACGATAAGCAGCAGTATCGTATTGTAGCGACTGTGTTTTTCCAAAGCGCTAAGCCTCGCTTTCTACACAAGACGGACTCTTTTTCCGGGCCAAGTATACCGCGGTCACATACGCCTTGCGGATGGGCTGATCGCAGCCGGCCAGCAGGTTCGCCAATTCCTCTGAAAGCCGCTTTTTGCTAGAGTCGTCAAGCGATAAATAAGAGGATTGCGTCTTAAACGCTTGCAAATATTCGTCCGGTGTTTGCTCCGTCATCCACTTGTGCTCAAATGCCTCACAGAAGGTAAAGTAACCGCTATGATCGATCTCGTTAATTCGCTTCTGCCTTCGCTCTTGTCTGGATGGATAGTGAAATGATTTGTCCGAATACCGCTCCAGCAGTTCGTAAGACTTGACTATGATATCCGGCGTATCATCCGTATGCTCGTGCCACATCAAGGCAAGAAAGCCATGGTCCACCAGCAGGTCGGAGCATTTCTTATACTTTACCTGCTTATCTATCCAATGGAAGGCTGCAGCCGAATAGATCAGCCTGGGCTGGGGTACCGTATCCGATTCCCACGTTTCAAACGGGCTCACGTCTACCGTCACTTGCGGATATCCCTCACACTTCCGCTTTAAGATAGCGGCAAGCTTCTCTCCAAGCTCGATGCAATGAATGGAAAGCCCGCGCTCGGCAAACGGCAATGTCGCCTGCCCCGTACCCGGTCCTATCTCGATCAGCTGGTCCCGCTCCGTCACCCCGGTCTTGTTCATGATCCAGTCAATCACCGATGAATCATAAGGAGGCCTCATTTCGTCATACAGCTGCGCGTCCGTATTGAAGGATTCATTTCTTCTCAGAAGATTCACCTCGCCGTCTGGAAATTCGTGGACATTTATTATACCATACAACCGTCATCTTCATCCTATCCCCGTTTCCTCATTGTACTGCTTGACCTTTCGCCCTACGGCAGTAAAAGCGTTCCCGCACATCAGCCGGATACAGCTTCATCTTCCTTTTCCCGGGCAATAAAAGACCGCCTTGGAGGGGCGGTTCTATACCCGTTTATTCCACAGACGGTATTTCCAGTAATAATACGCTGGCAGCACAGCAAGCGCTGCAATGGCTCCAACTTTCCAGATCATCCGTTTTCACAGCCTTTCTGCATGGATTACGTATCATTCTACGTAGTCACAATGCGAAATTCATAAAAAGCGGTAGGGTATTTTCCGAGCACAACTCTTTCCCTTACTCTCTTAAAGCCTTGCTTCTCGTAAAACTGGCATAGCTTAGGCCTATCCGCAGCACAATCGAGTCTGATCCAGGCTTTGCCGGCGTATTCGGCGTGAGCTTTGGCCCAATTCATCATATGCTCGGACACGCCTTGCTTGGCATACTTCCTGCGAACGGCTAGCTTGTGCACAAACAACGAGTCCTTTTGTTCCAAATCCGGCCACAGCATAGCGTTTTCCTCCTGGAGAATCATCGCGGCTGCCGCTTCACCGTTCCAATATCCTATGTACATATCGTCTAGCGAATGATGCTTCAGCAGTCTCTCTGCGGACAGCTGACTGTCGCTCCACATCTCCCGACCGCCTTGCTTCAGCCATAACGCCGCTTCCCGGAGAATGGACAGGAAATCCTCCAGCTCGTTCGAAGCTGTCTTCCTGACCTCTAAGTCCACAGGCGTCATCTCCCCTCCGCAAGCTTGCGAATCCATTCATAGCCGCTTTGGATGAATGCTTTGTCATGCTGGCCATGCGGCGTATGCTCGAATATAAAGACGACATCCTCACATTCGGCTAAAAAACGAATCAGCTCTTGAATCGGATATTGCCTGCCATTCGTTTCGTGGGACGGGTGAACGGGAATCCAGTGGTAATGCCCCGGCACAAGCTCTACATTATGCAGATGAACCGACTTGATGTGGTTCCTCCACTTGGCCAGATAGGAAAGAATCCGATCTCCCGCCGCCATGAGGTAATCGCCAATATCAATGCACAGTGAAATGCCGTATTTCTCCCACACCTCGACCGGAAAATGATGCAGATACTCTATCCCGACGGCAGAACGATTCCATCCAAGCTTAGGCTCGCACACCAAAGGAATCGAATACTTTTCCTGCAGCGAATGTAATCTTTGCAAGCCTTGTTCGATGAGTACATGAACGTCTTCCGTAGCGGGAAGCTCTTCTTTAAAATAAGGAAAATGGACCAAAACGTATTGGGCACCCAGCCGCGACAATTGGCAGACTTCGGCCTCCAGCCGCTTCCACGCCTCCTCAGGCTCCATATAGACGTGTTGAAGCAAGTCATATTTGCTTCCACTGCGAAGCAGGGGAGAATGAACGCCATACGGTACTCCCTTCTGCCGGGCCAATTCGAGAAATTGTTCAAAAGCCCGCTCGTCAGGAAATTCTCCTATTTCAATCTGATCTATATCATCCCAAAATAGCTCTTCAAAACGTTCCGGGTTGGATAAAATGGTACTTCCTGAAACGCCGAACTTCGGCTTGCCCACAGTCCTCACCTCTTTCAACCCATATAAATCCAATAGTACCATACGATTGAAACGAAGAGAACTTTTCTTCTGTCCGCTAGCTGCCATACGCCATTTTCACAATATCCAGCACCCACTTCATTTCTGCATATAAGCCTGCCAAGATAAGACCCGTCAGTACATAATCCCTAGTTCGCAATCCTTTCCAATAAATTTGATATGTACCCAAAGCCAGCATTTGCAGAACACAGAGTATAAAATAAACAGCCTGGAACCGGAAGCCGACCATGGAAACAGCTACCCAGCCAAGTGCTACGTATAGGAACATCCACAACCAGCCTAAGTAATAAAGGATGATAATCCCTCCATTTTTCTCTCCTTTAGCGAGCCTCTTTATTGAAAAATAAAACCCTTTATCCAAAAACGGAATAAAGGGTTATACATGCTGCTTTCCTATGGAAAATGTAAGAATCGCTGTTTTACAGCCAAGTGGTTTTATCGCTGTGCGGGGTTCTGGAAGTCGCCGGAGGCGTGTCGGCCGGATAGCCGATGAAAATCGTTCCGATCACCTTCTTGTTTTCCGGCGAGCCGATAAACCGGTGCATCCGGTCGTCATGAACCAGGCCGATTCCGCGCGTGCGCCATACGAAGCCGAGCCCCATCTCCGTGGCTGCCAGCCACATCGAGTGAATGGCACAGGCAGCGGCATACTCGTTATCCTTGGAGGAGGCAGGATCGTCAGGAATGACATCCGCCGTAACGGCAATGACAAGCGGCGTAGCCGTCAAAACCTTTAATGATTCCTTCACCAGATTCGGCTTGGTCGGAAACCGTTCCTCCAAGTATTGAAGCGCTTCTGCTTCGTAACGCTGCTTCGCCTCTCCGCGAATCACATAGAAATGCCAAGGCTCCCGAAGCCTGTCATTCGGCGCTAAAGTAGCCGCAGCAAGCAAGGCATGAATTTTCTCATCCTCAACTTCTACAGGCTGTACATTGCGCACCGCTCTTCTCTGCTGCAGCAATTCCATAATAGACATTCAGTTTCTCCTTCCTATCCCTGTTTATTTCAGCTGAAAGCCGGCACATCGCTCTACCCAGCGTTCTGCCAATTCAGGCGATGATGCGAAATGGATATGGGTATATCCCGCGACGAGCGACCCGCTCTCATTGATGTAGCCTTCCTGCTTCATGCCCCGCAGCCCTTTCGTTTCATAGGCGCTGGAGATGTCAGCCCCTTCATTCGGCTGAAAGGTCGAATAATGAAACTCGTGGCCTTTGGCGCGGTCGGACGGCCCGAGCAGGAAGTTGCCTTCTCTCCCGGTAATGTCCCGGTAGCCTAATGCCGCAAGCTTCTTCTGCATCTTGACGCTGCCGGGGATAAGACCGAGCATCGAATGCTTCCGGCCGTCCGTATGCTCGATGGACTCCGTTAAATACATGAATCCGCCGCATTCGGCCAGCGTCGGAAGTCCTTGATCAATCGCCTGGCGGATCGATTGCTTCACCGCCTCATTAGCCGACAGCACCTCGGCGAATTCTTCAGGGAAGCCTCCCCCGAGATACAGGCCCTGAACGCCTTCGGGCAGCGTTTCTCCTGCCAATGGCGAGAAGAAGACGCACTCCGCTCCATAAGCCTCCAGCAGCTCGAAATTTTCCTGATAATAAAAATTAAAGGCTGCATCCTTCGCTACCGCGATACGGATTGGGGGGCCTGACCGTCCGGTCCGGCGGCGAAAAGCGGAAGCAGACTCGGCTTCCTCAGACAATGAAACCGCGGGAGACTGGGCCAGCTCCCATATGCGCTCTACATCAACCGTGGCTGAAATCAGCTCGGCAAGCTTATCGAAGAACGGCTGCAGCTCGCCCCGTTCAATGGAAGGCACCAAGCCGAGATGCCGCTCCGGCATTTCGATATGATCTTCCCGCTTCATGTATCCGACGACGGGAATCCCGCATCCCTGCTCGATCGCTTCGCGCACGAGCTTGTAGTGGCCCTCACTGCCGACCTTGTTCGCAATGACGCCGACTATGTTAACGCGGGGCTCCAGCAGCTGGAAGCCGCGCACAATGGCGGCGGCGCTGCGGGCCATGCTCTGGCAGTTCACCACGAGCAGCACGGGGGCCTCCAGCAGAAGGCTGATTTCAGCCGTACTGCCCTCGTTCGTCTTCGGGTTCTTGCCGTCATAGAAGCCCATGACGCCCTCGATGACGGAGATGTCCGCCTCACGGCTCGCCCGGGCATATATTTCTTTGACTGTATCATGCGTCAGCATATAGCTGTCCAGATTGCGGGATATGCGTCCCGTGACCGCCGTATGATACGTCGGATCAATATAGTCGGGGCCGCACTTGAAGCCCTGCACCTTGCGTCCGAGACGCTGCAAAGCGGCCATCAGGCCGATTGTCAGCGTTGTTTTCCCGACGCCGCTGCCGGTTCCGGCAATGACAATCTTACGGCTACCTTCCATCGGCTGCCTCGCTCCCTTCCTGCGGGAACGGAATGACGGCTACTGAAATCGTGACGTTGCCCGATTTCTTCTTCACCAGCGCCAGCTCCTTGGCGCCGGAGTACAGCTTCGCCGCCGGCTCGCTCACGCCGTAGGCGCCGGTGAACTGGAACACGGTGTCCGATGGGGCCTCCAGGGCCACCGTGTTCAGCTGCTCGGGCGCATAGGTGACGAACGCCCAGCCGTGCTTTTGTACGACGGCGAGGAGCCCCTCCTCGTCCTTCTTCAGATCGATCGTGCAGACGGCCTTCACGCTCTTCATCGAGAACTGCAGCTCGGCCAGCGTCTCCGAGATCACCAATTCGATCTCTTCGGCGGATGTGCCGCGGTTGCAGCCGATGCCGAGCGCGATGACCTTCGGCCTGTACAGCACGCCGTTCTCGAGAATTGCCTCCTCGTCCATGCTTAATACGCGGTGCGTCACCACGAGTGCCGCCTGCGGCTTCACCGCCAACGCATCGGCAACGCTGCCAAACGTGCGAATATTCGCCGGCAGCGGCGTATCATACAGCCACCAGCCGGGCTCGCCGGATTCTTGAACGACGGCAACCTGCTCCTCGTTCACGACGGAAGCGCTGACAGGCGTCAGCTTATCCGCCGACTCCCATTCCCAGCCGAAGCGGCGGCCGAACAAGTCCACCGCTATCGTCCCCTGCACGTCCGAGGCCGTCGTAATGATCGGCCTCGCTCCCATGGCCGCAGCTACCTCTCGGGTCAGCTCGTTCGCGCCGCCCAAGTGACCCGACAGCACGCTGATCACATTCTCCCCTTTGTCATCGATAACGACGATGCCGGGGTCTGTCTTTTTATCTACCAGCAGCGGTGCGATCATCCGGATTACAGCACCTAACGAAATAATAATAATGAGTCCTTTATACGCCGGGAATAAAGCCGGGAACAGCAGTCTGACACTGCCTTCGAACAGCTGAATGCCCCGCGCTGCTTCATCGCCCCGCTCGAATTTGGACATGTAGTACAAATCCGAATGGCGGAACGTTTCGTGCAGCTTGCGCGCCATCTCGACGCCATGCTTCGTGATGGCTACAATCGCATAATCGCCGTGCTGCTCAATCGAAGGAATCTCGCCCTCGCGCAATGCGATCATGATTTCACCCCTCTGCGGAAGCGGTGCGTAAATTCTTTATCGTACAGCTTGGAGCGGTATTCATCCTTGTTATGAATCTCCGGATCAAGCGCCCAGCCTGCAAGAATCATCGCGTGAGAGCGAATTCCGTTGCTGCGCATATCCTGCTCGAGATTGGCAAGCGTCGTCCGGACAATAAGCTGATCCGGCCATGTCGCCCTTTGCACGACGGCTATCGGCGTGTCCTCACTCCAGCCCGCGCTTCGGAACTCTTCCACCACTTTTTTCGTCAAAGTGGCACTTAAGAATAATGCAATCGTACAGTGGTGAGAAGCCAGATCCTTCAGCTTCTCCAGCTCCGGCACCGGAGTTCTGCCTTCGGCACGGGTCAGAATGAGCGTCTGGGTCAGCTCCGGAATCGTCAGCTCCGCACCAAGGGCGGCAGCAGACGCAAAGACTGAGCTTACGCCGGGGATGACCTCGTAGCCGATGCCTTCTTTTTTCAACAGAGCCACCTGCTCCATAATCGCGCCGAAGACCGCAGGATCTCCCGTATGAACCCGAGCCACCATCTTACCCTGCTTGACGCGGTCGGCCATGATAGCGACCATTTCATCAAGATCCATGCCAGCGCTTTTCAGAATCTCCGCTTCCGGCTTTGCCTTGGCGATGAGCTCTTCGTTAACCAGGGAATCGGTGTAGAGTACGACGTCGGCCTCCTGCAGAATACGAAGTCCTTTGACTGTAATCAGATCGGGATCGCCCGGTCCTGCTCCGATAATATAAATTTTCATTATTTTCTCACCACCATTAGCGTTAAGTATTCCAAGCCTTTGCCTTGCAGCTCTCGAATGTTGCGCCAGATCATTTCCTCCGATGAGGTGACCTTGGTCAGTACGGCCGCCTTGTCCGTCAATCCGAGATCGCCCAGCACATGGATCATCAGATCGATCACTTTGGCTACCTTGATGAATACGACGCAGTCGTGATTTTCAATAGCGGTACGCATCTTCTCATAATCGTCCGTTGCAGGAACGATGGCAATTTGCTCATCGCCGTCCGCAAGCGGAATCCCAAGGCGTGACGCCGAAGCGTTGATTGAAGAAATACCGGGAATGGAACGAACCTCCACCTCGGGATGGCGCTCCTTCATCAGCCGCATCAAGTGAATGAACGTGCTGTAAATCATCGGGTCACCCTCGGTTACGAACGCCACGTCCTTCCCCTGCTCCAGATGCTCCCACACCGTGCTGACTGTCTTGCTCCACTGCATTTCCAGCGCTTCGCGATCCCTAGTCATCGGGAAGGTCAGCCCTATCATCGTCTTTTCTTCCGTATTAACATACAGCTCCGTAATCGTCAGAGCGTAGCTCTTAGCCCCCATTTTCTTGCGGGGATAAGCGATGACCGGCGATTCCTTCAATATGCGGAACGCTTTGACCGTGATCAGCTCCGGGTCCCCGGGTCCAACACCCAATCCGTATAACACCCCTAACTTACTCACTTGCTGTCCCCTCCGTTTCCTCTGCTCCACCGGATTCCTTATGTTTAGCGGTAATGATATATATTGGGTTAAGACCCTCGAACCGGGTCAAATTCAAAATCGGCTTGCTTCGCGAAATCTGTGCGAGCGTAATGCTTGTCGCGAAGCCTTCATTCGCGAACGCCTTGTTCGCTTCATATAGATTCTCGATTGTAGCGGCATTCAATACAATGCGCCCGCCCGGACGCAGACGGCTGCAGCACACGTGAAGCAGCTCCTCCATCTCGCCTCCGCTGCCTCCGATGAACACGGCATCCGGATCCGGGAACTGCTCCAGGCCTTGCGGCGCTCGTCCTTGAATCGCTGTAATGTCCGTCCGGAAGCGGTGCATGTTGTCCAAGCAGTTCTGCAAATCCGCTTCGTTCTTCTCAATCGCGTATACTTCGCCGTAGCGCGCAATACGAGCCGCTTCAATAGCAACGGACCCAGTGCAGGTGCCGATATCCCAGACGATGCTGTCCGGCTGAAGCGCCAGCTGCGCCAAGCTCATGACGCGGATTTCCTTCTTGGTTATCAGCCCTTTATCCGGCTTACGCTGGATGAACATTTCATCCTCAATGCCCATCGGCCAACGTTTGCCGGCCCATGCGCCCTTGGGAGCACTCAGAATCATCACGTTTAGGGGAGAAAACTCGCGCTCTTCGAGCTCCTGCAGCTCGTACCAGCCTGTCCGTTCTTCCGAGCCGCCCAAATTCTCCGCTATAAACGCACGGTATTCGGCCATGCCGAACGACAGCAAGTACTGGGCGATAGCCTTTGGACTATTCGTCTCATCGGTGAGCAGCGCGACCTTCGACTTCCCGTCGATCCGCTGCGCCAGCCCCTTCATGCTACGCCCGTGAACGCTGGTCACATAGGCATCCTGCCAGCTCTGCCCCATCCGGGCGAAAGCCAGCTGCAGCGAGCTGACGTTCGGGTAGATTTCCACGTTCAGCTTAGAGGAGAGGTAGCCGCCGATCCCGTAAAACAGCGGGTCTCCCGATGCAAGCACGACGATCCTGCGCCCCTCCTCCGCCTTCGTTTGCAAGCGGGCCGCGAGCTCGGACAAGCCACCCTTGATCGCTATGGTCTCTCCGCTGTAGTCCGGGAAAAATTGCAGCTGCCGCTCTCCCCCGACCAGCACTTCGCTCTCCGAGATCCATTGTATATATTGAGGCAGCAGACTTCCTTGACCGTCATCCCCGATGCCGATCACCTTGAGCGCTGCCGTTTGATTCGTTGTTTGCTGTTGTATCAACCTGCATTCCCCCGATACCGATTGCTGTATGTAAAAAGCTTCGGCTGACTGCCGCAGCCGTGACCTTGCAGCGCTACTCCTCCGACTTGGAGGCTTGGCCCAATAGGCTCCCCTTCATCGAAATGATGACGGTTTCTATCTCCATGCCGCCCTGCACTTCCTTGAGCCCGCCCTCGCAGCAATAGGCGCACAGCCTCTCGAAAAAGGCGGAATGGCCCCATTCCAGCATCAGGTCCCCTACCATCGCTGCCGTATTTGCATCCAGTATGGTCGCCGCCTGTGCCTGCGTCGCCCCCGCTTCCTCCGCTACCCGCGCCAAAAAGCCGAAATCGACCGGCGCACTCTTGGAGTGAACCATCATGACGCCCTGGGCCACCTTGGAGAACTTGCCCATCATGCCGACCAGCGTCACTTTCTCGATGCCCTGCTTCTTGCACTGTGTCAGCGCAAAGCCGATAAAATCGCCCATCTCGACAAAGGCTTCCTCCGGCAAGTCCGGATACATATCGATGCCGTACTTCTCCGTACGTCCGCCTGTTGACAGGACAATATGCTTGCAGCCGCATTTGACGGCGACTCGAATTGCCTGTGCAACACTGGCTTTGTATGCAGCTGTGGAAAAAGGCACCACAATGCCCCGGGTGCCGAGAATCGAGATGCCGCCTACGATGCCGAGACGCCCGTTCAGCGTCTTCTTGGCAATTTCCTCGCCGTCGGGCACAGAGATAACGACTCTGACCCCGCGATGAATGTCATATTCATCCAGAACGGATTCGACCGATTCGCGGATCATCTTGCGGGGGACCGGATTGATCGCCGCCTCCCCTACAGGGACAGGAAGGCCGGGCTTCGTAACCCGACCTACGCCGATGCCTCCATCCAGCTCGATTCCTTCCCCGTCCCGCCACTGAACCTCGGCGATAATCCTTGCTCCATGCGTAGCGTCCGGGTCGTCGCCTCCGTCCTTGATGGTCTCGGCCTCCGCCCGCTCCGCCGTGAACTCGCAGCGAACCATGCTGAACGTCACATCCTGTCCGATGGGCAATCTTATCGTCGATTCCGTTTGAAGCTGCTGCTCAATCAAGGCTATCACTGCCGCTTTAGCCGTAGCCGCAGCGCACGAGCCTGTCGTATAACCATGTCTAAGCGGCTTGGAATCCTTCGTATCTGCGCCTTTATCCATAGCCATCGTTTAGATCCCCTTAACCGAGACGTTCCGCCATTAAGGAAATGGCGTTCACGGCTGCTACGGCTACCGGGCTTCCACCTTTGCGTCCGATATTCGTAATAAACGGAATATCCAGCTTCGCGAGCTCTTCCTTTGATTCCGCCGCCGACACGAAGCCTACCGGCACGCCGATGACCAGACCCGGCTTCGCCTCGCCTTCCTTCACAAGGCGGATCAGCTCCAGAAGTGCCGTCGGTGCGTTGCCGATGGCAAAGATGCCTCCGTCGGCCTCACGAATCGCCTTGCGGATCGAAATGATCGCCCGGGTCGTATTAAGACGCTTCGCCTCTTCCATGACGTCCGGATCGGATATATATACCTTCACGTCGCCGCCGAACTTGGCGATGCGGGGCTTGCTGATGCCGACCTGTACCATTTGCACGTCGGCCACGATCGTTTTCCCTGCACGAATCGCCTGAATGCCCGCCTGTACGGCATCCCGGTGGAACAGCATGCTGCGACCCAGCTCAAAGTCCGCCGACGCATGAATCACCCGCTGCACGACCGAATATTGCTCATCCGTGAAAGGATGCTCCCCGAGCTCCTCGGTAATCATCCGGAAGCTTTGCTCCTCAATTTCTTGCGGTTGTACCGTTAACGGTTTAAACTCCGTTTTAAAATCCATCTCGCTTACGCCTCCTGCAGCAATTCATTTAGTTTATGAATGACTCCGTCAAACTCGCTAAAATAAGTACCATAGTCAACCGAAGGACGGCCGATGACAATCGTCTCAATCCCGAGCTCCAGCGCAGATTCCAGCTTCTCGTCCACCGCTCCGACCTTGCCGCTCTCCTTCGTGATCATCAAGGTAACGTTGTAATGCGTATATAAGGCCTTGTTCAGCTCCTTGGAAAAGGGCCCCTGCATAGCAACAATATTCTTTTGCTCGAGCCCAAGCTCCTCGCATTTCTCCATGTTGTCTCTGCGAGGCAGCATCCGTGCCACCAAGGTGGTATTCGGAAGGCCCAGCAGACGCTTCGCAAAAATATGCAGCGTCTTGCTGCCGGTCGTCAGCATAATGACGCCCTGACGCTGTGCCGCCAGCTCCGCCGCCTGCTCGTAATCATCCGCGAATGTGATCAGCGGATTCTGATCGATGGCGATCCGTCCCCGCTCATAGCGGATATAGGGGACGCCGGCTTCCTGAGAGGCGGCAATCGCATTCTTCGACGCTTCCTCTGCGAACGGATGCGTGGCGTCGACAATCGTGCGGAACCCGCGTTCCCGTACCAAGGCTGCCAGAGCTTCTGCGGTTAGTCTTCCCGTCAGTACAGGGAGACCGGCCTCCTCCATCGACTTGGCGGCGCTGTCCGTAACGACCGTAGTCAAGAGCGGGTACCCTGCCTCCCGAATCTGCAATGCAAGCTCACGCGCATCGCTTGTTCCTGCCATAACCAATATCATGATTTGCGCCTCCATCTGTTAAGATCATGCATTCCGTTTCAGCTGCCCATAGAGCCGGGAGTAATTTCCGCTCCTTAAGATTTGCTTTTCCCCAGCGCAGGCGCTTTTGTATCGTCATGATCATGATGGTGGTGGTCGTGATCATGGTCATGATCATGGTCGTGCCCGTGATGATGATCATGATGATGATCATGCCCATGGTGATGATGCCCATAGTCGTGGTCGTGATCATGATGATGGTGATGATCGATATGCTCCATCGCCGCCAAGCGGTATTGGCACATATCGCAGTTCATTCTGGCCTCGCCCTCTACGGCCTCTAGCGCCCGCTCCCGCAAAATCAGCTGCAAATTCGGATGGAACCCGAAATAATCAGCCAATATAAATTCCTGCTCGGGGTATTTCTCCGAGAATTGAAGCAGCATTTGCTCCATCCGCTTCATCAATACGCCCGTGAACAAGAAATACGGCAGGATAACGACCTTGCGTGCGCCGAGCTTGATACAGCGCTCGATCCCTTCATCCACTAAAGGCGCCGTCACTCCGATAAACGCCGTCTCCACCCATTTGACCTTCAGCTTTTCCCAGAACAGCCGGGATATTTTGAACAAATCGCTGTTGGCGTCCGCATCGCTGCTGCCCCGTCCTACGACAAGCACCGCCGTCTGCTCCCGGTCGGCTTCCGTTGCAGCGCCTGCACCGGCCGCTTCCAACCGCGACGCAAGAATATCCAGCACCTGCTCATGAACCCCGATAGGCCGTCCATAGTTGAACCGAACGGACGGGTAACGCAGCCTCGCTTCGTCAATCGCAGCCGGAATATGTATTTTGGCATGCCCCGCCGAGAATAAAGTGATCGGCACTACCGCAATCTGCGTAGCTCCCTGTTGAACACACTGCTCGATACCCTGTGCGATGGTGGGCCGTTCAAATTCCAGAAAGCACGTCTCCACGATCGGCTGGTCCATCTTCGATGCAATAGAACGGACGAACTCCCGTACCTCCTCATTACCTTCCGCATCCTTACTGCCGTGGCCTACAAACAAAACCGCATTCATCCTGTTCCCTCCCTGTCTTTATTTCCGTATTAATCGCCGCATACCGCGTTTTCAATTTGGAAAACCGGCACCTCTTGGTGACGATAACCTTCTACTTCCTTTACTCTTTTAAAATATTTATGGAATCGCTCATTCGGATGACCATCCGAAATATACCGCTGTACAATCCGTTCGATCATGTCTACCAATTGATCCGGCTCAATACCCTCGGCGACCGGCTGTCCCGGATGCGCATTGCGCCCGACCGTCTTGCCGCCCAGGAACAAATCGAATTTCTCCTTCCGGTATACGATGCCGATATCCTCGTGCACCGCCCCATAACAAGCCATTCCGCACCCGTTCAAGCCGATGCGCAGCTCCTTCGGCACGCTCAAGCCGCCGATCCGCTTCTGCAGCTCCTCAGCGTACGGAATCGCATCCGCCTTCTCCGCATTGCAAAAGTCGCAAGCTTTAAGCTGCGCTACATCGCCGATCGGCGCCAGCAGGAAGCCTTCCTGCCGCAGCTTCGTCGTAATGTCATCGGGATTCGATGTCGGAACCCGGATAATCATTTGGTGATGGGGCGTATACTCCATCGTCCCCTTCTCGCCAACGACCTCAGCCAGCGCAAGCATCTGTCTGGCGGTAAAACGCTTCTCGGCGACGCCCGGACTTACCGCAAGCTCGAAGATCGCTTGCTGGCGGAACAATCCCGCCGAGGCAGGCGTGCTGCCCGGCTCCGTGACCACGCCTCGGCTGAGATCGGACAGGCGCAGCGCCTCCATCGCCAGCATTAGCGGCGAGTCGGTACCGGGGCCGCTGCTCCGCTCCTCGCGCTCAGCCACACTGACCGCGCTGACAGCCAGCACCGCTCCGCCCGTGCTTCCGCCGCCGGCGGAGCTTGCAGGAGCCGTCTCCCTTGCGGTGCGGGCCACGGCTTCCCGGCCGCTTTCCACTTGGCCTTCGCCTTCCCAAGCCCAATCCTCGTCATCCGCATCGACCGCCTCTGCCTCGTCCCACTGCTGCAGCGCCCAAGGCTCCGCCGCTTCCTGCAGCCGTTGGTGCGGCTTAAGCGGCTGTACATCGGCGCCGAGAGTATACTTGCGCTGATAACCGCGCGGGGTGATCATCAGACCGTCGTAGACCGTCGTCGACGCATTGCCGATAATGACCGTCGTCAGCATCCCGATCTCATGATCGAGCATATCGCGCAAAGTTGTCAGCACCACATGCTGACGGTCCCGGTAGGCACTCTTCACGATGCCGACCGGCGTCTCCGGCGAGCGGTATTTCAGCAATATGCGCTGCGTCTCCACAATTTGCCGGGTTCGTCTGCCGCTGCGGGGGTTGTACAGCGCAATGACGAAGTCCGCCTGGGCCGCCGCCTCGACGCGCCGGGCAATCAGCTCCCACGGCGTCAGATGATCGCTTAAGCTTATCGTGCAGGCATCGTGCATGACCGGGGCCCCAAGCAGCGAGGCGGAAGAGTTAATCGCCGATATGCCGGGGATTATCTCGACTTCCACGCCGCCGTCCCGCCTCCAGCCTTTTTCCATCAGCACCTCGTACACCAGTCCGGCCATCCCGTATACACCGGCATCGCCGCTCGAGATAACCGCTACCTTTTTCCCGGACTCCGCTTGCCGAACGGCCTCCTGAGCCCGGCTCACTTCCTCCGTCATCCCTGTCCGTACAATCTCCTGATCGGTGAGAAGTCCACGGATAAGATCCACGTACGTGTTATAGCCGATGATAACTTCACTTTCTTCAATGGCCTCCCGCGCCCGTTTCGTAATATGCTCGAAGCTTCCCGGTCCGAAGCCGATGATAAGCAGTTTTCCCGCCATTCGCCGCACATCCTTTCCTTCCTATATAAATACATCATGATGGTTGCAACTCGAACATGTCTTCCTTACTTTTATGCAGCACAAAAAAGAGCATTCCTACAGAAAGTGTTAGAAATGCTCTTGCAGCCCGCGTTCTCAAGAATTCCAATGACATTACATTCGATATGCCATTACCATTCCTTAAGTAAGCCGATCTCTAACACCTCCCTATCCTCGTAGGTCAACAGTGTTTTGAAATTAGGCAGGTCTCCTGACTTCGAGCTTCGTCATCCGATTCCCTTCCCAGACGCGCTCTATGGCGCTCCAGTGGCAACAACATCGGCATAACAAGCCTTTCTTATGGAAAGGCACTCTTCACAGTGGCGGGACCGTGCCGGCTTTGCACCGGGCTTCCCTTTTAAGCCAAATGAGGCATGATTTCATTCAGCACCTAATTCATCCGTATTTGATTGTCCAGAGTCATCATATCACCCGGAGCGAAGCTTTGTCTATAACTGCGCGCCCTCCCGCCGTTAACGACAAGCCGTTCGATGCCCCGGGAGGTATGGGCCGAAGTTCTTATTTTTTACAGCATACCCATTGAAACAAAACGATAGCTTACGAACAATATAGCCGACTATACAGAAGAGCTGGAATGAGGAAGGTCAGCCGATTTACAACAGCAAAGGTGGAAGGATGCTCTATGAAATACGGGCAGCGAATAGCCAAACTGCGGAGCAAAGGGTACATGACCCAGGAAGAGCTTGCCTATAAAGTAGGAATTACCCGTTCCGCCCTTTCTCATTATGAAAATAATAGGAGAGAGCCGGATTATGAAACCATTCAAAAAATTGCCGATATATTCGGCGTATCGATAGACTATTTGATGGGCCGCACGGATCATCCCGGAAGCTTTGCGGACGGCACGGAGGAATTTATCAGCTATCTTGAGCTTTCGGACGAAGCTATTCTGGACAAATTCATTCTGACTATTGACGGAAGAGAACTCACACTGGAGGAGTCCAAAAGCTTCATCGCTTTCATTCGGTCCGAGCGTTCTCTCCCTGCCGACAAAAATAAGCCATGATGAGGTACGGCTACTTGCTGTACTCCATCATGCCTAGTTCCTTGTACATATATGAAAATAACGGTTTATCGAGGCCTTTGTATTGAGGCTTGATCGGTTCCTTCACGGCTTCTTGAAGAGCCAGCCATTGATCGTACTTGTCTCTGGGGATACCGAGCTGATTCAGGACGGTGTCGATATCCACCGTTTTCTTGTTCTCTTCCATTTGCAACCCACACTCCATCTCGTCTCATAGACTTTCAATGTCTAGTATTATATCGGAGATGTTCAAAAAAAGGTGTCGCATACTGGGAGTGTTTTGGTAAAAAACACCGATCATTTTGTCGAATAAGCTATTCTAAATAAATCTTTATCAACGCGGTTCAACGGCTTATAAAGAGGAAGTTTTCAGCCTTCGGGCCGATTTCTTCACGGCCATACGGCGAATCAGCATACTGGCTGCCACAGGCTCGGGCGCCGTTTCCTGAACTCCATTGATTTTGTCCATAAGCCTTTGGTACATAAAATCCCCCATAAGCTGGGTCAAGCCCTCCCGCAGCTGGATCCTGGGACTCCATCCCCAGCCCTTGGCCGCTTTGTCCCAGGAAACGCAGACATGCAGATGGTCCTCCGGACGCGCCGTTACGAATACGGGCTTTACTTTTTGATTCGTCATCTCATTCATCAGCTCGAACAATTCCAGAATGGACGTTGCCGTTCCCGTGCCTATGTTGTAGGTATCGCTGTTGGACAAGGACAGGGCTTGAACGTTGGCGGAAGCCACATCGGATACATAGACGAAATCCCGGGTCTGAAGGCCTTTCCCTTGAATGATGGCTTTCTCGCCGTTGACGAAGGTTTCCAGAAAGGCCGAGATTACGCCCCCGCTTCCATACCTCTTTTGCCGGCAGCCATACACGTTCGCATACCTTAAAATCGTGTAGTTAAGTCCATACAACGCGCCGTACAGCTTTATGTATTCCTCGGGAGCCAGCTTGGACATTCCTGTGCAGGAGACCGGAGCGCATGGAGCGGCTTCGTCAATCGGCTTAGGCTCATAGGAACCGTAGACCTCTGCGGAGGATCCGTAGACCAGCTTCTTGATCGAAAATTCCTTGCACAGATCCAGCAAATAGATCAATCCGCGCAAATTGGGACTCAGCCCCCGAACGACCATCGCTTCGTTCAAATCGGTTTTCTCCGCCAGATGGATACAGTAATCCGGCTGCTCCAGCTCAAAAATATTTCTTAACTCCGTGCTGGCAACATCCATTCGATACAGCTTGCATGCCGGATGCAGATTCGCTTCCTTCCCTGTGCTCATATTGTCGACTACTACTACATCCAGCCCTGCCTGAATGGCACAGTCCACCGTATGGGACCCTATAAAGCCGACTCCGCCTGTAATTAGTACTTTCATCCTTATCCCTCCACCGATTCGATATTGTCGTTTAAGCGTTCGTTCGGGTGCTTTCCCAAAGTCCTATATCCTTAAGCGCATGATGCGCTTGACCCGTCGAATATTGATACATTTTGTATCAATATAAACAAAAAAAGGCCTCCAGTCAAGAGGTCCCAGAAAAGTTAACCGAAATTAGGTGCCGCCGCCAATTTTAGTAGGAAAGACGGATTGTTCCATGATCCTACGCTCTTGAGCAAAGAACAGGAACTCACATCCTGGTTCTCCAGGGACATCATGACTAGGTCCGATCAGAACACAAGCTCTTCTTGGGCGGCTTTTTATTCACTTGGAAGCTGATCTGTGCGGGAGGATAACGGGAGTTTTATGTAAACCAAAGAGGTAATTTTAGTCATCTACAGGGGCTTACTAGCAGGAAGAACCAGGAGTCGGGGGCAGCGTATCAGGTCCATGAGGACCGAACAATGCAAGCTTGCTCGCATCAATGTTCAACTGCGCCAAGATTCTCAACACATCTACATTCTTCTTCTCCTGCTGCTTGTTGCTGCTGCTCATTCTATTGCACTCCTTCTCTTATTCCGTATATTTACATGAATTTCTCTATCACAGTATGTGGTCTCTTTATTCACTGTATGATACGTAATGTATCTTGTCAAAGGAGATTGTGTCGAATTCCATAAAAAAATGTTTACTTTATTAAATTTTTGGATGACTTTTGTTCACCATCAGTGAAAGTGCATTAGCATGTACGACTTTTATTGGACATACACTTTTAGTAAGATTTAGTGTACCATGAATCATATCGGCTCTAGAGGGGGGAAAATCATTGTGCTGTATGCCGCCGCCTTCATCATCCTGCTCGCACTTGTGTATGCCTTATTCGTTTTGCCGACCCAGTGGCTAAAGGTAGAGCAAATCCGTAACCCAATCGGCCTTAATCTGTCCATACTTCAAATCAGCGACCTCCATGTGGAGCGGCTGCGCATTTCCCCATCTGCCTTATCGAAGCACATCACTCGGCTTAAGCCCGACTACATAGTCATTACAGGCGATTTCACCGAATTGGAATCGCAGCTGCTTCGACTGGACAGCTATCTGCGGATGTTAGAGAAGCATCCCATTCCCACCTTCGCCGTCCTCGGTAATCATGATTACCAGCAGCGCAAGGTCATCCGTCTTATCCGTCTCCTCCGCTACCGGGGCATCCACTTGCTGCGCAATGAGTCGGTCCGTTTGCCCGGATTTCAGCTGATCGGCATCGATGATTATCACACCGGAAAAAGCAACATCCTCCAAGCGTTCCGCATGACCGATACTCAGGTACCACGGGTCATCATCACACACGATCCCAATGTGGTTCTGAGCATCCGCGAAAGCTACGATTACTTAATGGCGGGACATCTTCACGGCAAACAATTCGCCATCCCCTGCTTCTATAAGCTGCGGCCAATGGGCGAGCTGCCTGCGCAGGGCATTTACAAGGGACTGCACAGGAATTCTTACGGGACTTACTATATTTCCAAAGGCATTGGCCAGACCGGCATCAACCTTCGCTTCCTGGTACGAAGCGAGGTCACGATGCATTATTTATAGCTGTTCCTTCATGTCTATGATACATTGATACTAATTGTATCAAAATAGTTACACAAGGAGCATGTTTATCACCCTATAGTACCAAAAAGATGTACAGACCTTAGGACAAACGGACAGGAGAATCGTTGCCGGACAAGCAGGACCTAGGTTTGAAAGTAATAGTTCGGGGTACAATGGTCGTAGGAGTAAAAGGAAGAGTAGCTCGCCAGGACTCTATTCGTGATAGAATGAGATTCCCCCAGGATGAGGTTAACGGACGAAATAAACAACGACCGCTCGGTCTCATCCAATTCATGCTTCACTTCATAATGATAATCCGGACCCATGTACTTCCGTTTTATTCCGCTTCCGCTAAAATGAATGACTCCATCGGATGAAACCAGCTGGAATGACAAAGTCATTTGCCTTGTGACAGGCAGCAGCAGCGAAGAGGTAAAGTGAATCTCGCGTGCGTCCAGGTTCGTTACCTGTACAATCCCATAGTTCGTTTGGACCGGTTTGTTATCCAATTTGCTGATCCACATCCGGCATTCCATGGAACCTAGCATGTTCCGTAATCTATTTTGCTTGCTTCCGATTTGTTTTTCGTTCACATGGCATCTTCCCAACCTTCGTTTTTTTGGGTAAAATAAACGTATTGCGATACATTTTGTACTTTAAAGCGCACAAAGGGGCTGGACCACGGCCTTTTAGTGCAGCCTGGTCATATTAAGTCTGGTAAATGGAATATATTATCATTAACATACGATACATTTTGTATCAATGTCAATAGGACCGAAAGCTTTATAGCGGTCCGGTGACAACGTGCGTGAGACTGCATCAAAAATACCGAATCCATCAACTATGGTCGTATTAACTGGAGGTATATGATATGAAATACGGGGAGCGGATCGCATCACTTCGAGAAAAACATTCCCTGACGCAAGAGGGGCTTTCCAACAAGCTTGGCATTACGAGGGCTTCTCTATCGCATTATGAGAACAACCGGAGAGAGCCGGATTACGACACGATCGTAAGCATCGCCAATTTGTTCAATGTATCGATTGATTATTTAATAGGCAGGACGGACGACCCTCACCGGGTGCTGGATGAGGATGTTCGTGAATTTGTCGATGCTCTGGAACTATCCAACGAGAAAATTATGGAGAAGTTCGCCCTGACCATAGACGGAAAGAAGCTGACACCTGAGGAGGCACGCCGGTTCATTGCGTTTGTAAGGGCTGAAAGATCCATTAACAACGGCTAGTTTTCCTCTATCTGCTGGTGCGGCGGCAGGCTGCAGATCAAATCCCCCCGTAAAGTGATGCCTTGGCTTCGAAGCGGATTCAGGCGCTTTGCGGGAGGCCCCCGACATTTCTGTAAAGTCAAAAAAATCACCCTGTCTTATGCGGCAGAGTGATTTTTTTGTTACGTTATTTGTTTGTCAGGTCGACTTGTGGAGCGCCGTACTTGTCGAACCAGCCTTTGATCGTATCGAAATCCTTGGAGAAGGCCAGACTCACGAGCAGCATAATACGTGCGTGCTGCGGGTTCAGGTTATCTCCGGCAATCACTCCCTTGCCTCCGGAATAAATGCTTCCGGAACCGGTACGTGTAGTCGTAACGAAGATGACGCCCTTCTCGTCAATCGCCTTTTGCCTCGCCTCGCTCATCGCCTTGGATATGCCGCCCGCTCCCGTTCCAGCTGTGACGATTCCTTCGGCTCCTCCTTCGACAAAGCCTTTGATCGCCTCTCCTCCTGCTCCCTGATATGATACGGCGATTTCTACCTTCGGCAAATCCTCCTTCTTGATTCTCTTTAGATCAAATGGCGTCGCCCATTCCTCCGTCGGTTTAAAGCTCCTTGCCGGTGCGCGGTAAATACGGATGTTGTTCTCGTCAATAAATCCGAACATGCCGAGCTGGGGTGACTCGAACGTATCGGTCCGGTAATCGTTGGTTTTCGTTACCTCCCTGGCCGCATGAATCGTGTCATTCAGCATAATCACCGTGCCGAAATATTTGGTTTTCCCGCTGCCTGCCAGCTTAATCGCATTGTACAGGTTAGCCTGCGCATCGCTTCCAATGACCGTCCACGGTCTCATGGAGCCGGTAACGATGACCGGTTTGGGGCTTTGCACCGTCAAGTCGAGGAAATAGGCGATTTCCTCCATCGTATCCGTCCCCGTCGTCACTACAACTCCATCCTGCTCCTTCAGCGCTTCGTCGACCTGCAAGGACAAGTCGAACAGATCCTGCATGGAGTACGCGGAAGATCCGGAATTACCGAACTGAGAGGTCGTGACCTCCGCTATTTTCTCTTTATTCGGGAGCGCGTCGACCATATCCTGGATCAGCAAGCTCCCTGCTTTATAATTCTGAAAGCTCGTTTCATCCTGCGATTTGCCCGATATAGTCCCTCCCGTTCCGATGACCTTTACCTTCGGAAGCTTGACGGCTTGGGTTTGGGCATCACTCTCGGCAGCGAGCACCTTCGGGGACAACGGGACTACCGCAACGGCAGAGAGCAGGGACGACAACAACAATCCCGAAGATAAACAGACCTTGACCATCATAGAACCGGATTTGAGCATCATAAGCAAATTCCTCCCACAGCTGTTATTATGTAATAAAACATTACATATATGTAACGTTTATGAGAGTTATCTTAATTTAATGTTAGATAATATTACAAACACTGAACATATCCAATAAATCGCATACATTTTATGTTTACGGGCTTTGCAGCGTATTTTCACTGCTATGCTCATGTTTGCATTTTCATTAATGGAAGCTGAACATACCGCAAATAAAAGTGTATCTACGCTATGTCGTTTCCAAAGCCTTCCCTTATAATGGAATTGTAGGTCATGCAAGGAAGGGAGCGTGCCCCATTGGGACGCAAAATCAAGCTCGCATTCATATCCGGTTTCACTCTGGCCGCGGCAGTTCTACCAGGATGCACGATGCCTCCAGAGACTCCCCTTCGAGCAAAGCAGGCAAGCGAAGCTCCAAGCGGCAGCCCTGCCGCTTCCCTGCCCACAGCGAACCAAGGGGAAAATATGACTATAGCGAAGGAGGCCGCTGAGCCGGACACTCTTATTCTGAATGCTTCCGTGCTGCAAGATATTCGAAGCAAGGTGAAATCAAACCAAGCGGCGGACTTTCAGGCCGCACTCAACCAATTGCGCAAGGAAGCGGATCTCGCCCTGAAGACCGGGCCGTTCTCCGTTGTCCATAAGCAGAGCACGCCGCCGAGCGGGGACAAGCACGATTATATGAGTATGGCTCCTTACTGGTGGCCTGACCCCGGCAAGCCGGATGGCAGACCCTATATCCAGAAGGACGGCCAAACGAATCCCGAGCGGGCAACCAACCGATATGATGCAACCCGCCTTGGGAATATGGCTTCCGCCGTGGAAACGTTGGCGCTTGCTTATTATTTGACCGGCCATGAGCCTTACGGCGAAAAGGCAGCTATGCTGCTGCGAGTCTGGTTCCTGGACGCGGAGACGCGCATGAACCCGAATATGAACTTCGGGCAAAGCGTGCCCGGACGAACGGATGGACGCAAGGAGGGCGTGCTCGATTCACGGCATTTTCTGACGACCTCCGATGCCGCCGCCCTGCTGGCGGGCTCGCCGAATTGGCCTGACAAGGATATGGCCGCTTACAAAAGCTGGGTCAAGGAATATACAGGATGGCTTAAGGTAAACAAGCTGGCGCTCGAGGAAAAAGCGGCCAAAAACAATCACGGGACGTGGTATGACGCGATTTATACGGGGCTTACGCTCTTTATCGGGGAAAAGGATGCCGCGGCTGCGTATTTACGTGAAACGGTGCCCAAACGAGTCGCCGCGCAAATACAGCCGGACGGCAGTATGCCTCTGGAAATGAGCAGAACCCGTTCCTTTCACTACCCTGTATTTAATCTGGAAGCCTTCTCTATGCTTGCCTTGTACGGGAGTAAAGTCGGGTTCGATGCATGGAATTACCAAACAACGGATGGAAAAAGCATTCATCAGGCTTATCAATTCCTGGTGCCTTATTTTAACGGAAAACCATGGGAGCGTGAACAAATCAAAGCGGAGAATGAATCCGAATTCGCTTTCTATTTGCGCGAAGCGGCGGTTGTATACAAGGATCCATCGTATGCGGACGCAGCGGACAAGACACTCGGGACCTCCAGGAACAGTTCACGGACGAACCTCATTGCCACGAAGCCGGTGTTTAAGTAAGCTGGAACATAACAGCATGTCCAGACAGCGTCCTGCCCAAGCCCCTGCGCGGGCTTTTTTTTTGTAATTCCTTGCAGGCTACTGCTTGGCTTTCATCATCTCGCAGACATGCTCGCAGGAGCACAGCGCCTTCTGAACGGAGCACCAGGACCTTTTGGCATAATAGATCGGAAGCTCCTGATCCTTCGCTTGCTGCTTAATGACCTTGGTCAGGTTATGGTTGATATAGTCGGTGAGCACCAGCACGGCATCAACTTTTTCGGGAATCCCTTTGCGAACCATCTGGCACTTGCGGCCGGACATATGCATTACATCATCAAAACCGATATTGGCAAGCTGCTCCGGCATATTGCCCAAATGATCGGCACCTACTACTAATATGGACGCCATTGGCTTGCCTCCTTTCCTTTGTATAGTACGTATATTGAGGAACTTATGTGATTCATGAATGGTATGAGCTCTAACGCTTCTCCGAACGGAAGCCGGTATACGAATACTCCCCGCGCATGCCCCAACAGTACATCCCGATAAGTATCAAAGACACAAGCAGCGCCGGCAGCAGCAGGCAAATAAATATCAGCACGAATGCATCTCCTCCTTACTCTTTTCTACAAGGAAAGATTACGTTGTGGCCGGAACGAAGGCCGTTTAGAATATGTAGGACTTCTTAGGCTATTTTTTAGCCAATGCCGTTGAGGCATTATGGCAGATAGTCTGTTTGTATCAGTTGATAATTGTTCTCACTGCCTATACCACAATGATAATGGTTCTCATTATCATTGTCAACATCTGCAGGGGGAAATTTCTCGACGATACAAAATCAGGGATTCCTGTAAGTCTGCTTTCCGGGCCTCTAGCCCAATTATGAAATCCAATCTCTCCTGTGGTAAAATAAGAAGCAGCAACCGATCCATCGGAGCCCCCTTGCAGAGAGCAAGGGGACTTTTTATATCATTCACAGAAAGGGTTGTTCCGGCATGAATCCAACTATTGACCTTCTTCGTAACCATCGCTCCATCCGCAAATATAAAGAAGCAGCCCTTCCCGAGGCACATACGGAAGCTATCATCTCCTCCGCCCAGATGGCCTCCACTTCCAGCAACGTGCAGGCGTACAGCATTATCGGGGTCACGGATCCCGCCCTGAAGAAGGAGCTTGCGCAGCTCGCCGGCAATCAGGCGTACGTCGAGCAGTGCGGACTTTTCCTCGTCTTTTGTGCCGATTTGCACAAGCTCAAGGGAGCGACTGAGCAGCACGGCCAAACGTTTCATCACAACACTGAGAGTTTTATCGTCGCAACCGTCGATGCCGCTCTGGCTGCACAGAACGCTGCCGTTGCCGCGGAATCGCTCGGCTACGGAATCTGCTACATCGGAGGCATCCGCAACAAGCCGCAGGAGGTCTGCGAGGCCCTTTCCCTGCCGGAGCTGGTCTATCCCGTGTTCGGCATGTGCGTAGGCGTTCCGGATCAGGAGCCTTCCTACCGTCCGCGTCTTCCGATGCAGGCCGTATATCACCAAAATGCTTATAACGCCGAACAAGTGGCGCAAGGCATTCAGCAGTACGACGATACCATGTACAAATACTACCAAGAGCGTACGAACGGCCAAACGCTGACGACCTGGTCCAAAGGGATTGCGGACAAATATGCGAAGCCGGGGCGGGCGCATATTATGCCGTTCCTTAAAGCAAGGGGCTACCGCTTCGAATAAGAAGCCTTATTGCAGTAAAAAGCAAGAGTCCGGAAGATCAGTCTCTCCGGCTCTTGCTTTTTTAGTGCGGTATTAGCCGGCAACGAAGCCCATTCTCGACTCCGGCTGCGTCGTATGCCAATGCTGGGTCTTCTCCTTGTTGAGCTCGGCCCTCATCCCCCGGATCAGCTCCTCGATCTTCACTTCCGGCTCGTAATGCTTCTCCAGCGCGGCCGAAACGTACAGCTCGTTCAGCTGGGCGAAGGTAAAGCCGTCCGTCAGACGCACGGCCTTCTCCGCCTCGTCTTCGCCAATCAGTGCCGATAGCTGCTTTTGCGCCAAATAACGCCTTCTCAGCGGCTCATCCGGCAGCTTGATTTCGTAAGCCCGGTCAAAGCGTCCCGCTCGGTTCATCAGGGCCGGATCGATGCGCTCGGGGTAATTGGTCGTTCCGATAAGAAAGATGCCTTCCTTGGAGGTAGCCCCATCCAATGTATTCAGGAAAAAGGACCGCGCCTGCTCCGGCATGGAATCGATATCCTCAATGACAAGCACCATCGGCGCCATCTTCACGGCCGATTCGAACGCTTCCTGAATCGTATAGCTGCATGTATGCTCCGTAATCTGCCAGTAGGTTACGGGAGCATTGACGCTCCCCGCTATGGATTTGACCAGAGTCGTCTTGCCGTTGCCGGGCCTGCCGTACAATAAAATTCCCCGTTTATAAGGAATCCGGTACGTTTGAAAAAACTGCCGGTCCTGCGCAAAAAACTGATCGATCGACCTGTAAATATCCTGCTTCAGCGATTCGCTCATGATCACCTCGTCCCGGCTCACGCTCCTGGTAATAGGCTCCCGATGCTGGTCCAGGCCGTTGCGGCTGTCTGTAAATACCGTCACATGCTTGCGGTCATTCTCCCTCTGCCTTTCGCGCATATAGCCAAGAAACCGGCCTAAGCAGTCATCGTTTACGGCGAATACATACTCCTCGCTAAAGCTCCCGTTTGGGCGGAATACGGGGATGCGGACCAAGGCAACCCCATAGGACGGATAGACGAATAGATTGTTGCGCGAGGCCGGAAAAATCCGGTAACCCGCGTTATCCCCAAGCTCTCCCTGGTAAGAGAACGCCTTGGATTCGACCCGGTCGTAAATGACAGCCGCATGCTCCACCTGCCCGCTTCCTTGACGAACGTCCTCGTCGAGCATATCCCATATCTCGTTGCCGTAATCATCCTGAACATACATCTGAAAAGCAGCCCCATACCGGGACTCCAGCTCCTGCTGGATGCGCTCGATTACGACCGCCGTATCAAAATATTGCGGGATTTCCTGCGGCTCGCTCGCCCTGATAGGGATGATGTAACATCCATGACTTTCGTTGACATGGGTACGGCGTCCAGCCTCCCGCAGCCGTTCCGAATAAAGGGCGGCCCCTTCAGGCCTGCTGCTTTTATTGCCTGGATTTATCATGGCTACACCCCTTTCACGGCGGCGAGCGGCTTGCATTTGGCGACAACAGAGGCCAATTCCGCCCCTACGACGCTGTCGATGATTTGGTCGACGTCCTTATAAGCTTGAGGCGACTCATCAATAATCGATTCCAGCATCCGCTGATTCACGACGATTTCATCATCGTGACCGACACGCAGCGAGGATTCGAACTGGTCCAGTGTCACCAGCCGCTTCGTCGCGCTGCGGGAACGGATGCGGCCAGCGCCGTGGCAGATGGAGTAATAATTGCGCTTGCCCTCCGGCCTGCCAACCATAATATAAGAGGCCGTCCCCATGGACCCCGGGATGAGTGCAGGATGTCCAGTCTCCCGGTACGGAGCCGGATTGTCGGGATGCTCGGGCGGAAGCGCCCGGGTTGCGCCTTTGCGATGGACGAAAAGCGAACGGCCATCGTGCTTCTCCTCCCAGGCATAGTTATGCATTAAATCATACAGCGTACTCATTTCAAATTTCGGGCCGAACACTTCCTTGCCAGCCTCTCGTATTCCGTACGCAATCAAATGTCGGTTCACCACCGCATAATTCAAGGCGGAGTACATCAGGTGGACATAGGCCTGCGCGCTTTCGCTCTCCAGCGGAGCAAACATCAGCTTCGGATTGGAAGTCCCGAGTCCGCTGCGGCGCATCGCTTTCAGCATTTCGCTGCTGCAGTATTGGTTGACGGCTCCGCCCCAAGCCCTGGACCCCGAATGGATCATGATGACCACCTGGCCGTCGGATAATCCCCACTGCTCCGCCACCTCGCGATGCTCCTCAGCGATCTCAATCGCCTGCACCTCGGCAAAATGGTTCCCGTTGCCCAGCGTTCCCAGCTGCCGGTGCGAGCGGTGCCATACCATCTCCGGCAGCCGCTCCAGATACGACTCGTCGAAGCCGAACTTGCCGCACTCGATCCGCTCAAGCGAGGTCGCCTTGCGCGGCGTGTAAGCGTCCGGCACGTATTTCTTCGGCAGGCCGAACAATCCCTTGCGGATGACGTGCTCAAGCCGAATATCGGAGAAATGCCCGCGCGACTGCTCTTCGACCGGCAGATGCCGTTCAATCGCTTTGACCAGCTTGCGGCGCAGCTTCACATCGCGAAGCTCGTCGCGATGCAGGTTGGTCAAATGCAGGCGCATCCCGCAGCCGATATCGCTGCCGACAATCGACGGGGATACATACCCGTTCCTCGTATCCCATATCGCCGTGGTTCCGATGCAGGTGCCAACGCCAACATGTACATCCGGCGTATAGCTCATATACATCGTGTTCGGAATTTGCAAATTGTTATTCGCCATATCGAATACTTTGTAATCCAGTCCGGCGAACAGCTGCTCCCCGGCATACACATGCAAATGTCCCGCAGGGAGCTGTACTTGCCTGTAAAATGAATCTGTTTGTTGATTGGTTCCCATGATTTATTTATCCTTTCTCTCTTTGCGTTCTTGAAAATGAAAATGATACAATCCTTTTTTTTGAAACAACAAAAAAACCGCAGGCTCCACCAATGCCTACGGTTCATTATTCATTCGCGCATATGCGGTTGTACCTTTGCCGAAGCCATCCGGTCACACTTCATGTGCCGGATTAGGCCGGAAATATCCGCTTGCAGCAGGCCCGTAGAGGCCAATGGAATCCATTGAATTATTCGGTTGTATGTGCAATCTCAGTCTGTTCAGTCGGATCATGATCATTGGCCTCCTTTCACATTCAAGATACGGTTATGATAAACGCCGCAGGTAAACTTTGTCAACCTTTAGATAAAAAATATTTATTGATTATATTAATTCTTTCTATTGATTTTTCGTATCGGTCCTTCGATGCATTAAATACGGGTAGAGCAGAATAAGCCCCGCTATATACAAGGCAGCGGCAAAATAAGCAGGCAGCAAGTGGATAAAATCGGTATATCCGATAGCCCAATGAACGCTAAAGCCGGCCAAAAATCCCGGAAACCCTCCGATCAAGAACGTCCACCACAGCCAACGGCGTCCTTGGCTTACTCCCCACAGCGCGGCAGCCAACAGCGCAATCGCGTCGGAGAACAAAGCTCCCCCGAAGCCTGCCCGGTCATGGGCGATCAAGGGGATCAACCGGTCGTTAATTTCATTCAGCATCGCCGGGGTCGCGCATAAATATTGTAAATCCTCGGGGACAAACACCCGGGTGATCCCTATCCAAGATATGACTCCCCCTCCGATGGCCAACGAGAAGCCGAGCATGACCATCATGAGCTGTCCCCATTGCGCTCTCTTCCATAAGCGGTCGTTGTAAAGATTGGGCGGTTCAACGGAAGGGTTATCCGCTCTGCCTCTCATGGACAGAATGAACATGGGCAGCAGCACCGCCCCGGCCAGAGCATGCAGAGGATCGAAATAACCGTAGCCCAAATAAAGAAAAAAGCTGCTGAACCCGACGATACATGACGTCATCAGTGCCGTCTTGACCCAATGAAGCCCTTGACGCAGGCCGTAATAAGCAAACTGAAAATACAAGATGCCGATGGAGATCATCGTGCCTGCCAAGGTCACCCTGTCATGAGACATAAAGCGAAGCAGCAGCGGATTCATTTGCCGGATCGTCAGCGTGTCCATGCCCAAGAACTGGACGTCATAGGGCAGCATGACCGTGCTGGCCGCTATGAGCCAGGCCAAGATTCCCCCAACGATCATTCCGGCACCTAACAGGCACATCCAGCCCCAGTTATACCAGAAGGACGGTTCGGCGCTTTCCGTTAGATCCTTATGCGCCTTATTACAGGACCGTTCATAGATGACGGCCTCATTAATGCGTTTGGGAAGCCCTGGCCCGGCATATACAAGACCGCTATGAAGCTGTACATAACGGGCGCCGGCCTGCATCAAATCCAAGGCGTCCTGCGGCTCATGAACGCCGCCGCTCGCCACGATGGGGATATCGTCGCCGCAAAGCTTCCGTATCAGACGGATTTTATGGAGACCCGGCTCTTTTCCCGCCCGGCCTACGACGGCGCCCTCTTCCGTCATTTGCCTTTCACCGATCACGAAGCCCGCCCAATGCTCCATTCGTACTCGCTTCAGCAGCTCAGCCAGCCGCTCCAGCGGATAATCGAGCGGAATATACAGCAGCATCGGCCTGGACCCGCTGCCGCCTCGCCCGGCTCCTCCCGCCTCGGCTTGAGCCATCGCTTCAAGATGATGTACCGTTTCTTCTATCGTCCACCGCTCATCCAGAGAATCCACATAAAATGCGGCCGCATAGGGCCGCAGAGCGTCCATGAGCTGCCTCTGCTCCTGGAGCGCTTCCTTCCATTCCCGTCCCCTCCTGCTGCTCGTTCTGATCATAAGCGGCAGCGAATGCCCCTGCTTATGCTTCAGCCGCCGAACGGTATCCTCCAGCCCGGCATTGACGGGATCAGGCGGGTAAATAATCGCTTCCTTCTCGTTATTCCGCTCAATCGGCCGATCGCTCTCTACAGGCTCCAGTGTTACCGGACCTATCTCGATAAAGCCGATACCGAATTGAGCGATCGCTTTATGGGCGACACCACGAGGGTCCAAGCTGCCGGACAATCCGACAGGATATGTTATACGCACTCCTGCCAGCTTGCTTTCGAGCATAGGTGCTGGCTCCATATGACCCAGGGTGCGAATGACGAGACTGCCGCCGGGAAGACGGCTCAACGCTCCCATGGCATTCAGGGTAAAATCACGCGCGATCCGGGAAGGCAGACGGAACAGTGCGGGGCGGAATAATGTTTGATAGGACCAATCCGGCATCTAAAACACTCCAAACGATCACCATGACCTGTTATTATTCAGTACATATTCCACCATTTGCCGGAAGATTCCTCTTCGGACGTTCCGCCTTTTCCCCAACCCTTGGTTTTTCTTATTGAGCTCATGCCGATATCTATCAGCTCACCCCGTTCCTATCCGCTGATAAAATGACCAGCCCTGCCCTCTTCGACCTCGGACCTTACCGTCCGCTTCAGCCAGCCGTTGGCAATGAACAGCAGCATAGCATAGGCGAGCAGCAGCCCGGCGGCACCCCAGGCCATATAGCCCAAGGCCCTGTTCCCCTGATTGTCCACACCGATTGCGACTAACGCCCATACCGTAACCAGCATATAAAACGGATCCTTGCGGAGAAATCCGATCAACAAACTGAGCAGTGAAACGATGAGAATCATCAGCACCGTCCAGAAGGTTTCCGGCCATCCGAAGCCGTCCCAGCCGTTTGCATAGAATACAACGGCCGTGTTCACTATAGCGGCTGCAGTAACCCATCCGAAATAGAGGCTGAAGGGAACTTGAACCCACCAGCGGACAGCCTGATCCTCCGACCAGCCGTGAGGGCGGGTATTGGCATAGATAACGGCCAGGGATAGAAGAAGCCCCAGCATAGCAAACAAGGAGGAAGTGATGTTAAGACTTTGCCACAGCAGAAGCCAGGCAATGTTGAAAATACAGGTTACGCCGAACCACGGTCCGATGGAACGAAGCTCATGACGCCCTCGCTTGGACGGTAAAAATTGCACGATTATGAAGCCAATCAGCAGCGCATAAATAAGCCCCCAAATAGCAAACGCATACGGGGCCGGCGTGATTTGGACGGGAAACATCGCGGATATTTCCCCCGTCGTCATTCCTTTGACCGGCTCTGTTTCAGCAAACCGGTTCACTGCCAGCACCGCGAACAAAGCCGCCACATTGTACCAGCGAAGCAAGATCTCGAACATCGAACATTTCCTCCTTATATGTTCCGGATTTAAATTAGAAAGCGCTGTCAAATCTTGCTCTATAGGACTAGCTGCCTATTACCATGTGTATGAGGCTTTGTTGGAGAACATGCCAGAGGCCAAAAACAACAAAGCCCCCGGCGACGAAGAATAAATCTCCATGCCAGAGGCTTGCTCATTATGGCTTTCGCTTTATTAAGCTGGGCTTTTATTAGCTTAGCTGGACTCAGACAGCAACAAGGACATGTCGAACAAAGGCTCCTTTTTTCACCTCGCAGCGGTCGATAATGCGGAAGCCTGCTTGTTCCACAGGCTCATCAATAACCTCTGTAGCAATAATCACCGCTCTGTCGGCCAGCCTTCGCGCGCTTTGCAGCATCTCCAGCTGCTCCTCTGCCGGGAGAACCGAGCATAGGTTGTAAGGCAAATCGAGGACAAGCGCATCGTAGTGTCCCGGTACCGTTCGAATATCATCAATCGCCACCACATCCGGAAAACCGAAATGCGCCAAATTCAATCGGGCTCCTTTTACGGCAAGCGGGTTCAAATCCCGGCCGATCATATTTATCCCCATAGATATAGCTTCAATTAGCACCGTACCAATTCCGCAGCAAGGGTCGATAGCCCGTATTCCTTCCGGATAAGGAACGGCAATATTAGCAATCGCGCGCGCTACACGCGTGCTTAAAGCGGTTGAATAGTTCTGCGGCTTTTGGTTGTGCCGGAGCCATAGTGCCTCATTCTTGGCGCAGGGGCCGAACACCCACTGGTCTCCGGTATAAGCTATGCCGAAGATTCGTTCAGGCTTACGCATCTCGGCCCGGCCGCGAATATGAGAGCCGATCCGTCTTTCTACAGCCCGCCGGGCGTCATAATCCAGCGCGTCTGCCGCTTCGACGAAGACCACCTTGAACGTCTCCCCGTTCAGTTGAATGGCTTCAACTCCTCGCGCAATTTCATCCAGGCTGCCGCCTTGGATATGTATCTCCACGCGCTGCTTGATAAACGGGCTCCGGCTGGCATCAATACCACGCTCGCTTACTATAAATCCGTCGTGCTCCGGGTTGTTCCCGAATAAAGCTCGAAGCTCCAGCAAGCACAGAGGCACCTCGTCCTCATGACAAACGTACGTATATAAGTACGATTTCAACTTCTGTTCCGCATTCTCCATAGCACTTAAGTCCCGCCCTTATTGATGAAAGTACCTAGATTGTCTCATGACCTTCCGCTTCTGTCCAATGTATTACAAAATCCGGCTGCGAGCTGCCTGACACGTTAGAGTCCCCTTGAATATCAAACGTACTCCAGAACAGAGGCCAGCCAAAAGAAAAAGCCGCATAGCCCAAGCTGGCTATACGGCAGAGGATTAGAACCCTGTAGTTTTGAGGAAATAAGGTAAACTGAAGTTGCCTTGCTTATTTTTTCGCCAAATATTTGCGGATATCGAAAGCGACGGCCGCAACAATGATCAACCCTTTAATAATCAGCTGCCAATACGGGCTGACGCCGATAAAAGTAAGGCCATAGTTGATAACCCCGAAGATCAAAACTCCGACCAATACCCCGGGCACCGTGCCGATCCCGCCCGCTGTCGATACTCCACCGACCACGCAAGCCGCTATGGCATCGAGCTCATACATGTTACCGTAGTTATTCGTCGCGCCGCCGGTTCTTGCCGCTTCCAATACCCCGCCCAGACCGTAGAGAGCGCCGGCAAAGGCATAAATGTAGAGCAGGTTCCGTTTCACATTGATCCCTGATACTGTGGCAGCCTGAATGTTGCCGCCGATAGCGTACATATTTTTGCCGAGCCGCGTCTTGTTAAACACGACCCAGACGATTAAGGCCACGATAATGGCGATAATGACGATATAAGGAATGGAATAAGAGCCGCCTGAACCGAAAAAACCTGTCCCGATATTCGTAAAATCTTTGCGCAGACCGGCAATCGGCTGCGATTCGTTGGGCTTCAAATCGAAGTAGATCGAGTTAGCCCCGTACACGATGACCATCGTTCCCAGAGTGGCGATAAACGGCGGAACGCTAAGCCTGGAGACGATCCAGCCGTTAAGCAGGCCGACTATAAGGCCGGCGAGAATCCCTATAACGATAGGAGCCCATAACGGCAAGTCCGGCATATCCGGAAAAAACCGGCGCGGATAATCCGACATTTGCAGCATGGAGGCGGACAGCACAGCGGTTAAGCCTACGACACGGCCAGCCGAAAGGTCGGTGCCTCCGGTAATCAGAATAAACGCCATGCCGAGAGCAATAATGGCTCTGGTTGAATTTTGCAGCAAAATATCGCGCAATATATCTATGGACAGGAACCTGGGGTCGGATATCGCAATCCCGATAACGAGAACGATCAGGACCATGTAGATCGCGTTCTGCGTTACAAAGTTGCCTATTTTGTTTGTGTTCATTGTTGATCCTCCTAAGAGTTTCGCGTTAGCGAAACTTTCTTCGTAAGCGTTGCTTAGTTTTCGTGAGAAAACTTACTTCGTAAGCGTTACTGAGTTTTGCGTTAGCGAAACTTTCTTCGTAAGCGTTGCCGAGTTTTCGTGAGAAAACTTACTTCGTAGGCGTTACTGAGTTTTGCGCAAGCAAAACTTTCTTCGTAAGCGTTGCTTAGTTTTCGTGGGAAAACTTACTTCGCAATCCTTACACCATATATTTAGTTGCCAGCCGCATAATCTCTTCTTCCGTAGCATCCTTGCCCTCGACAATTCCGGAGAGCCTGCCCTCACACATGACCATAATGCGGTCGGACATACCGAGCAGCTCAGGCATTTCCGAAGAGATCATAATAATGCTTTTGCCCTGTTTAGCCAGGTCGGCAATAATGGAATAAATCTCGAATTTCGCCCCGACGTCAATGCCGCGGGTCGGTTCGTCGAGCAGCAAAATATCGGGCTCAGTCAACAGCCAGCGGGCCAGCAGAACCTTCTGCTGATTGCCTCCGGACAAGTTTTTGATCAAGGTTTTGATCGAAGGCGTTTTCACACGCAGCTGCTCTACGCTTTTGCCGACCTCCTCCTTGATCCTCCGCTCGTTCAGCAGATGGAAAGGATTCAGGTACCGGTCCAAATTGGCTATCGCGGTATTTTCCTGAATAGAGAGCACCGGGAAAATGCCGGTAACCCGCCGTTCTTCCGTTAACAGCGCGATCTTATGCTTCTTGGCATCGAGCGGCGACTTGAATTTGACCGGCTTGCCGCGCAGCGTGATAGTTCCCGAGGACACGGCCCTTAGTCCGAACAAAGCCTCGATAAGCTCGGTTCGCTGCGCCCCGACCAGACCGCCCAAGCCCAGCACCTCTCCCTTACGAAGCTCGAAGGACACGTTGCTGAACGACTTGGCAACCGGAGAGGTGAGTCCCTCTACCTTGAGCAGCACATCGCCTGGAACATTCGTCCGTTCAGGGAATCGCTGGCTCAGATCCCGGCCAACCATCCTCGTAATGATCCGATCCGTTGTCAGCTCGCCCGCAGGCCAAGTGCCGATGAGCTTGCCGTCCCGCATAATCGTCACCTCATCCGAGATCCGGAGAATCTCCTCCATTTTGTGCGAAATATAAATGATGGCGACACCGCGGCTTTTCAGTTGATCAATGATTTTAAACAGCGCCTCGACTTCATTCCCCGTCAAGGAGGATGTCGGCTCATCCATGATGATGACCTTCGACTGATACGAAACCGCTTTAGCAATTTCTAGCGATTGGAGCTTCGATACGGACATGGAGCCCGCAAGTGCAGCCGGATTGATATCCATTTCCAAATCCTTGAACAGCTGCTGCGTATCCTTGTACATCTTTTTATGATCCACCAATTGGAAAGGCCCCAGACCTTTTACGGGAAAACGCCCGAGCCATATATTCTCCATCACATTGCGCTGCGGAATAGGGTGAAGCTCCTGATGAATCATGGACACGCCATGGTCCAACGCATTCTTGGAGCTGTTCAATTCCACCTTATTGCCGTTCAAATAAATCTCGCCCCCATCGGGCTTATAGATGCCGAATAAGCATTTCATCAGCGTCGATTTTCCGGCGCCGTTTTCTCCCATTAATGCATGAACCGTGCCCGGACGTACTTTGAGCGTTACATTGTCCAGCGCCTTGACGCCGGGAAATTCCTTGGAGATGCCGTTCATTTCAAGCAAAAATTCATGTTCCGTCATGGTAATGCCCCCTTCGAAAAAAGAGAAGGCAAGGGTACAACGAAAGCAGCCATTGCCCCTTGCCCAATACTACGTACCGGCTTTCTGCCGAGCCATTCGTGTGTAAAACGTGGCATTCCGATAAGGTTTCCCCTCCGGCTGCTGTTACCGGTAATTCCTTGCCACCGCCTATCGGCACATATCTGTCATCGCTCGATTTGCAAGCCTCTAAATCATTTATTTGGCGTCATTCATGTTTTCTTTCGTAATTTTTTTGTATGGAACCCATACGTATTTGCCGTCCGTAATTTCATAGCCTGTGTTCTCTTTATTAGGCGTTTGGCCCTGTGCGAGGACGTTGGCCAGATTGAAGGTCGCTTTGCCCTGGTTCTTGGCATCGTTCAGCACCGTTCCGAGAAGGGTGCCTTCTTCAAGCGCTTTCAATGCAGGCGCCGTTGCATCCACGCCTACTACCGGCATGTATTTGTTGTCTTTGAAATAGCCTTTGGCCTTCAAGGCCTCGATGGCTCCCAGCGCCATGTCATCGTTGTTTGCGAACACGGCTTCGATCTTATCGCCATGGGAAGCCAGGAACGCGGCCATTTTCTCCTGCCCTTTCACGCGGTCCCACATCGCCGTATCTTCCGCAAGCTTCTCCACCTTGATTCCTGCGTCTTCGACGGCTTTGATAGAGAACTTGGTGCGAAGCTCCGCGTCCTGATGGCCCGGCTCACCTTTGAGCATGACGTATTGAAGCACGCCGTCTTTATTCTTGTCCGCCTCCGGATGGGCTTTGAAATAATCGACGACCAGCTGGCCTTCCATCGTGCCGGATTGCTCCGCCTTGGCTCCGACGTAATACACCTTATCCCATTTTTTCATGTCGTCCGCCAGAGGCTCGCGGTTGAAGAATACGACTGGCGTATTGGCTGCCTTCGCTTTATCGATAATAACGCCCGCTCCCGTGCGGTCGACCGGATTGATAGCCAACGCGTTAACCTTCTTTGTAATAAATAAGTCCACTTTATCGTTTTGCGTAGGCTGCGAGTTTTGACTGTCCACAATATCGGTCTGAGCTTTACCTTCCGCGTTCGCGGAAATCGCATTGCGCACGCCGGTCATGAACGTATCATCGAATTTGTAGATCGCAACGCCGATAACCGGTTTCTTGGCGGCGCCGCCTGTCTCTGTCTTTGCGCCTCCGCCCGGTGCCGCCGTATTCCCCCCGCCTCCGCTCGCACAGCCGGCCGCTGTCGTCACTAATGCCGCTGCGAGCAGCGCTGACATAACCTTTTTCATATCCATGACCTCCGTTTGGTTAAAGATTTCCTCTCTCTTGCTTTCTCATTATCGTTTATGTTGAGTCAAATGCACATGCAAAATTCTCATCTGTTCTATTAAAATTCTCATGTGTTTTTTCGGTAGTCCGTTGTTCTGAACATGAAATAAGCCAAGTCAACCCGCTGCCGCGGTTAGCTGACTTGGCTTACTGCTTCTGATTTCTGTTAGTTAGAATGATTCAGGTGAAGGAGGCGTACTAGCTTTTCCCGATTTGAATACTTTGCCCATTCTTAGCTTGGTATTCTCAATCATTTCGTATACAACCGGCACGACGAGCAGGGTGAGCAGCGTCGAAGTGGTCAAGCCGCCGATCACGACTACGGCGAGGCCCTTGGAAATAATCGTTCCCTTGGACAGCCCCAGAGCCAGGGGCATTAATGCAATGATCGTGGCCCCTGCGGTCATAATAATCGGGCGAAGCCGAGTCTGCCCCGCTTCAAGCAGCGCATCGCGGACCGTATAGCCGGACTCCCGGAGCTGCTGCACCCGGTCGATGAGAACAATCGCATTGGTAACTACAACCCCGATCAGCATCAGAAAGCCGATTAAGGAAGTAAGATTCAAGGATTCACCTGTGACCAGCAGGCCCAGCAAGCCTCCGATAGCCGCCAGCGGAAGCGAAAAGAGGATCGCGAACGGAGCGCTCGCATTGCCAAAAGCAAGAACCATGACCAGATAAACAATGAAGACAGACGCTCCCATCGCAACAAACATATTGCTGAACTCTTTATCAATATCTTGAGCCGCACCGGTCACTTCGGTATGAACCCCGTCCGGCAGCTTAAGAGTTTGCAGCTCCTGGGAAGCTCTGGCGCTGACACCGCCCTTGTCCTTGGAATCGATCTTGGCGGTCACTCTCACAAATTGTTCCTGCATATCGCGCGGAATGGAGGCTGGGCCATCGATTTGACGGATCTTTGCTACCTCGTTCAGCTTAATCGTCTGACCAGCCGGTGATTGGATCAAGAGGCTCCCGATTTTATCCACCGAATTTTTAAAGCTCGGGTCAACCATGATTTTGGTCGAGAATAGCGTATTATCGAACTTCAAGTCGCCGATTTTCTGCTCCGCTACCCATGGCTGCAGGGACTCAATAATTTGGGAAGAGGACAGGCCGTATAGACGGGCTTTATTCTGATCTACAGCAATCTCTACTTCCTTCTTCGTCTCGCTCAGGCTGTCTTCCACATCCCGGAATTCAGGAATTTCGTTCATCTTGGCCTTCACAAGCTCAGCGGCCTTAATGAGTGAATCCACATCATCCCCTCTAAGCACATAGGAGAAATCAATCCCGCTGCCGCCGCCGCCCCCTCCAATACTGACAACGCTGCCTCTCACCTCGGAACCCTTGGGAAGCATCTCCGTAATGTTCCTTTTCATATCGTCAACCAGCTTCTTGGCGTCCGTTCCCTTGGTTGCCGCTGCACTGAATTTACTTCTATAGGCCACGCGCTCGCTTCCGCCTCCTAATCCGACATACGATTGCACGTAGTCAAAGGCCGGATCGCCTGCAGCGTTCTTGGTATCGCGCATCATAGCTTCGATTTGCTTCACTACTAAATCGTTAGAATCCATGGAGGTATCCCGGGGCATCTCGATGGATATCGAGATCTGCTTATCCGAGTTGCTGCTCGGCATGAATTCAAAGGCCAGGAAGGGAACCGTTCCTGCTATTGCTGCAGCAAACACAAGAAAGGCGAGCAGCATGCTCTTCTTGCGGTTGTTAAGCGACCATTTCAACACCTTCAAATAGCTTGCGGACACTTTACTGGTTTGATGCTCATCATGATGCTTTAAACGTTTGGAACGCAGCACCATCAATTTCGCCAGCATAGGAATGACTGTAACAGCCACTAACAGGGAAGATAGCAGTGCCGCGGAAAGCGTAATAGCGAATGGACGGAACAAGTCTCCAAGCTCCCCGCCGACAAAGGCAATCGGAGCAAATACCCCCACCGTTGTAAGAGTGGAAGACGTGATAGCGGAAGCCACCTGTGCCGTCGCCGTCTTGATGACCGATTCTCCCCGCTCCTGACTTTTTACCAGCTCACTATAAATATTCTCTATGACAACGATGCTATCATCCACCACGCGCCCGACGGCAATCGCCATTCCGCCTAGTGTCATAATATTGAGTGTAATGTTCAGAGGGGCCATAATGAGCAGAGTGATCAGGATCGATAACGGGATGGAAACCAGAACGATCACTGTCATACGGACGTTTTTGAGGAAAATAAGAATCATAATGGAGGCCAGAATCGCGCCAAGCGCCCCTTCTTTAACCATTCCATGGATTGATTCCTTCACAATGTCCGCATTTTTCTCGATCGACTTGAAGGCAACGCTCGGATAATCCTTCTCCCACTTAGCTATCAATGCATCGGCATGATCGGAAAATTCCACTGAATTGATCCCGTTAGTCTTGTAGAGGATCACTCCAATAGCCGGCTGATTGTTCAGCCGCGAGATGAACTTGGACTCTGTTATCGCCTCGACCTTGGCTATCTGCTTGAGGAGCAGCGTTCCTCCCCCCGGCGTGTTGATTTTTATATTTTCCAGGCTGTAAATGGTATTAATATCGCTTTTTACACGAACCATCTGGTTATCGCCGCCCATATCGATTTCCCCTATAGGGCTCGTTCGAAGGGCCGACTGGATGCCTTGAGCCACTTCAGCAGGCATGAGCCCGTAGCTCAGAATGGCGTTGCCGTCCAGCTTAAGCTTTAACACAGCCTCCTGGTTACCGATAGAATCGATATGGTCGACCCCTTTGATCGTATTAAAGCCGGGCAGAAAAACATCCTTGTATAATTTATCCAGCTCCTGCTGGTTCATATTGCCCACTCCATATACCGCCAAAGAATATTCCGGTATGGAGGCCATACCGTAGGTCATCACCTTCGGCTTCTCCGCTCCCTGGGGAAGCTTCACATTCGCAATCAGCGCTTCAACATCCACCTTGGCTTTATCGGTGTCTTGCCCGTGCTCCAATTGTATTTCTATGGACGAGAAGTTATCGCTGGAATTAGACTGCAAGCTCTTAATTCCTTTCAGGCCTGCGACCGCCTTCTCCAGCGGCTTCGTTATTTGTTCCACAATATCCTTGGGAGGTGCCTGATATTGCGTCTGAATAAATACGTAGGGAATCGATACCTCCGGATAAAGTTCTGCCTTCAATTGGGTAGCGGCATAGGTCCCCACGCCAAACAGCAGCACGATAATGATGATGACTGCCGATATATTTTTCATAGAAAACCGGGTTAATGCGTTCATCTCTCTACTCCTTCATACTTATGGTTACAGACTTAGACGATAACTTCCCGGAAACCCCTTCAAAATCGTGGCATTTTTTGTAAAAACCCAACTTAAAGTGTACGATGAAATACCCTCGAGCAAGGCGGGGCCCCTTAATCTATTCTATAACGCCTCTATAAAGCTAAAATAACCCCACAAAGTGGGGCCTTGGCTTCGAAGCTGATTCAGGTACTTTGCGGGGAGCCCCGAAATTTATAAACCCTATAATAGCAAAAAAAGGAGCCTCCTCTCACGGCTCCCCCGGCAAATCGTAATTACCATTCATATCATTTTACAAAAGGAAACAAGAGCTTCTGGTTATCCGACCAAAACATATTTTCCTGGTCGATCACCTTCGTGCCGGTATCCTTGAATTCGGGTATTTTTTTGCCGTCCAGCGCATCCACGGCGTATTTTACACCAAGATAGCCCATGCTGAACGGGTTTTGAATGATCGTCGCCTGAATGACCCCCTCCTGCAAATACTCGATATCCTCTGGGGTACTATCGAAGGTCACTATCTTAACTTTCCCTGCCAGGCCGGTTTTGTCCGTCTCCGCGGCTACGTGGATCGATGCGGCGGCATCCAGCGCAACAATACCGTCAATGGAGCCGGGTTCGCTTAACAGGCGGGCAGTCAGCTCATCGCACCGCTTTACGTCCATGGAGCAGTCCAGCTTTGTATTCGTCTGGATTCCCGGATACTGGGCGATGGCTGCAAGCAGCCCCTGCTCTCTCTGCACGGCATTTCTTCCGCCCTGTCCAAAGCTGATGACCGCAATTCGTCCGCTCTCCCCCGTCAGCTGAATCAGCTTCTTGCCTGCCTGCTGTCCGGCATCATAGTTCTTTATTCCAATAAAGCTGCGCACCTTGGGGGAATTGACCTCGGAATCTATCGCGATCACAGGGATTCTTGCACCCGCGACCCGGTCTACGGTCTCTCCCAGTGCATCATAGTCGTTGGCCGCCAGCACCAGCGCATCCATGCCTTCCTTGACAGCCTGATCGATCAGCGCAATCTGGCCGTTCACATCGCCTTCGAATTCCGGACCCGTTACCTTCAAATTAACGCTGAATTCCTTGGCGGCAGCCTCCGCCCCCATTTTGACTGTGTTCCAATAATCGCCGGACTCCTTCTTCATTATCAGCGTGACATTCCTTGCCGTCCCGGTCGTTCCCGTATCCCTTGTATCTGTACAGGAGCTCATCAAAGGCAGCAGGCACAACAGGAGCGCCAGCCAAGCGTAACGGAATCGGATCATAGCTCCTTGTCGCCCCCTTCCTGCCGCAGCAGCGGCAGCCAGACCTGGACGGTCGTCCCTTCCTCCAGCGCGCTTTCCACATGAAGCCCGTACTCATCCCCGAACGTCAGCTTGATCCGCTGCTGTACATTACGAACTCCCACACCGGAGCCCTCCTCCGACCGGACCTGGCCTTGCAGCAGCGGCTCCAGCTTCTCCGGCGGGATCCCCAGCCCATTGTCCCGAACCTCGAACAGCAGCTTTCCTTCCCTGATCGAAGCCGAAATGTGTATATGTCCCTCATCGACCATATACTCGATTCCGTGATAGATGGCATTCTCGACGAGCGGCTGAAGCAGCAGCTTCAGGCTTTGGCAGGGCAGCGCCTGCTCTTCCGCCGTAATTTCAAAATCAAATTTATTTTTATAGCGGATTTTTTGGATAATCAGGTAATTGCGGATATGCTCCAGCTCTTCCTGAACGGTAATAATGGTTTTCCCCCGGCTAAGACTGATGCGGAAAAACTTCGATAACGAAGTAATCATCGTAATGACGTCCTCGCTCTTGCCGCTGCCCGCCATCCGTACGACGGAATTCAGCGTATTGTATAAAAAGTGGGGATTGATCTGCGACTGCAGCACCTCAAGCTCGCTCTTGCGCTTCGATTCCTGCTCCCGAATGTTCTGATCCATCAGCTGGCGAATTTGCGTCACCATCAGATTGAACCTCCGCGACAGCCTCCCGACCTCATCGTTGCCGGTGATGGGAATATGGATGTTGAAGTCCCCCTGCTCCACCCTGCGCATCGATTTGTCCAGCCGCTTGATCGGCTGCGAAATTTTGGCCGACATGAAGGCCGAGATCAGCACGACGAACAAAATGACAAAGAGCAACAGCCAGAAGATAAAGGTGCCGATCTCCTTTTTGGTAGCGACAATCTCATCCATATAAGAGACGCCGATGATTTTCCAGCCGATATTGTTCACGGTCTTGATCGTAATGAGCCGCTTCTCCCCGTTCGACTCGTCCAGATAGCTGCCGTAGGTATACTTGAGAGCCTGCTCCACGTTCTCATACTTCAAGCCTATGAAGATAAGCTGCTGCTGCGGATGGTAAATGATATTGCCTGCGGACTCGTCGATTATGTAGACATAGCCCTTCTTGCCCAGGTTCACTCTGCGGAACAGCTCATCCATCGTTTTAAAATTGACGTCGATCAGCAGCACGGCATTGACCGGCGCATTATTGCGCGTAATCGTGATCCCTTTGCTCATGGACACCACCCATTTGTACTGCCCTTTGTAAAGATTTTGGATGTGGGGCAGTGAGAAGGAAAGGTGATTCGGGCTTTCCAATGCGGACAGGAACCAGCTCTGCTCGGTCAGCTTCGTATTCTTCCTCATCTCCGCCGCCGGCAGCCCGGTTATCAGCTCCCCCGACTCCGTAAATAAGGCCATCGATACGATATCTTCACGGGTTTCAAAAATGGTCGTCATCTGCTCCAGCAGCGGGCCGTTCGGAATCGCCGGGCTAGTCCGTATTTTTTGATCGACGAGCTCGAACACTTCCGTCATCCCTTTCAGGTAAACATCCAGGTTGTAATTGATCTGCTCGACGATTTGCTGGTTGCTGAGAAACGTATTTTGCTCCGCGGTGCGCGCAAATTTGTTGTATACAAGGACGCTCACAATAATCATGACCGTGATGGTGATTAACGTAAAGGAGGCGGTGATAATAAACTGGATGCTTCGCGTCCTCCACATATCCGCCAATGCGCGGTACCGCTTCCGAATCGGCTTCATAGCGGGAACACCCCCGATCTATATCTCTCTGGAGCTGCTTTTGTATTCTTTCGGAGAAACGCCGACATGCTTCCGAAAGGAGAAGCTGAAGTAGTTAGGCTCGGCGTAGCCTACCCTCTCGGCGATTTCAAACGTTTTCAAATCGGTTGTACGCAGCAGCTCCTTGGCCGCTTCCATCCGAATATGCATCAGATAATTGACGAAGGTCATTTTCGTTTCTTTTTTGAAAATCCCGCTAAAATAGCCTGCGCTAATATGCAGATGACTGCACACCTTATGAATCGAAATATCGCTGTCCTGATAATGCGCCAGTGTATATTCCTTGGCCTTATCGACCAGAGACTTGTAGGAGGACTGCCGTTCGCTGACGATGCTCGTCATGATTCGCGTGCATAATCCCAGAATCCACTGCTTCGCCTCCTGCGGGTTCGTCATTTTATGAATATCGGCAAAAGGGTTAAAGGCGCTCCCGAGGATCGAATCCAGATCGGCGTTCGAATCCTTCGCCGCCTTCAAAATAGCGGTCAGCAGTTCAAGCAAATAGATCTGGTAATCCTGAAACGAGACCGGCGTATCGGCAATGCCGTAAAACAGCTCGTCCACAAGCTCCTTCATCTCCTGCTGGGTGCCTACCTTGATGCAGCGGATCAGCGAATGCTCCTTCAGCTCGTCGAACCGCAGCTTCTCTACCTGTCTAGTCTCGACATCATCAATGCATATGATCCGGTTATTGCCGAGAACAACCCGGTAATCCAGAGCTAGAACCGCATCGCTGTAGGAATAGCTGACATCCGTAATATCGGATACAACGGTGCCTACTCCGATAGTGACGGTCAGCTTCAAATATTTTTCGATGCTTTGGCGTATTTCTTCCAGGGCGGGGAGAGTCCGCTTCATGACGGCTTCTTTATCCGTCTCCTCCTTGGACGTGCTCAGCAGCACCAGATTGCCGTTGTGGAGGAATACGATGCCTGCCTGATGCTTCGACACTATTTCCTCGGAAATATTTAATATGGCAAACAATTTGAGCTCGTTATCCTTGGAATACTTCAATGACTGGGAGGCCGCTCTTGCTTCGTCTCCCTGCATCTCCGGATTATCCATGCTGAGGACGGATACCAGGAATACGTCCCCTTGCAGAGCGACATGGTAGTTTAACGCCTTCTCTTCGATTTCCCCCTTGGGCAGCTTGCGGTGAATGAGCGAGCCAAGGAACACTTCCCTTAGGACCGGCAGACTTTGCCGGTAATGCTCCTGCAGAGTCTGTACATTCTTCTTGCGGGCGGTTTCTTCGTCGATGAGCTGCCTTATTTTGACCAGCGCCTGGATAAGCTCCTGGGCCGAAAACGGCTTAAGCACATATTCGTCAATATGCATTTTGACCGCTTTTTGCGCATATTCGAATTCATCGTAGCCGGTCAGAATAATAATTTTCGTCGTCGGATATTTGCTGCGGATCCATTCGGAGAGCTGCATGCCGTCCATGAAGGGCATACGGATATCCGTGACGACGACATCCGGCGTCCATCTCTCAATCTGCTCCATGGCTTCTTTGCCGTTTTCCGCCGTATCCGCCACTTCAAAGCCGTACCGGGCCCAGTCAATTTCCCGAACAATACTCTCCCTGACTTCCTGTTCATCCTCCGCCAATATCAGCTTGTACATATATGCTTTCTCTCGCCTCCGGGTGGCTTATTGTAATCCTTTGCAATTCCGTTAGAAGTTGGTGATAATAATGTAACAAAGTTTGATTTCGTTTGAAAGTCTCTGCAGGCCGCATCGGCAGCCTATAGGCCGCGGCTTACAGCATTCTTCATTTCAAAAGGAGGTCCGCCGAAACTGTGGCTCCAGCAATGAAACAAGGACGGCTCATTGCCGCTATTGTCTTCCTCGGTTTGTTCGCGGTATCGTTAGGGGCTTATCTCTATCTGCAGCGCGGTACACCCGCCAGTCCCCAGGCTTTGATGGTTCAGCAGGTTCATATGGATGATGGAAAGCTTCAGCTTACCGGAACTACCAGCCACAGCGCGGCAGGGTTCAGCGGCTATTCCTACAAGAGATCCGGCGGCGATATGTATGTGAAGCTTCGCTATAGTATACTGAGCTCTTCCGGTGACTTTTCCATTACGATCCCTGCCGGTCAGGAGGCTGTCCGCAATGTCTACTTGCAAGGGAGCTCTCCCGACGATCTGCGCTTACTATGGAGTCAATGAGAAGGAGCTCGGAAGCTTATACACTCTATTGGGGCAAAAAAACGGGGTGCGGAAGAAGCAAATTCTTCTCTCGCATCCCGTTTCGTGTTCATATGATCAGGATCAGCGGCCCGAGCCGGTTGTATCCTTGGCTGCGGTGACATTTTTCAATACGTTAATCATGAAAATAACGACTCCGATAGAGGTCAGGGTTCCTCCGACTGCGATGACGGGCTCCGTATTGGCCGCTCCGCTAACCAGCACGAAAAGGCCGATCATCATGATGGGGAGGCCGATATTATGAAGCCAAAAATGAATTTTGCCAAGCGCCGATTCCGCGCTTTTCGGAAATACGTGGTACACAAAGCCGGACAAAGCTAGCGACACCCAACCAAGCAAATTAATGTGGGCATGCACGGATGCAAAATCAAACCTGTGCGATATGGACATGTACATCCCCAAGATAATCCCCACAACAAAATAAATCGAAGCGATCTTAATGAGCTTTACTCCCACGCTTCATTCCCCTCTCCATCATCGGATACTTTATCCTTATAAGGAGAGGAAACGTTTTATGACCGCCGCACTTTCATTTTTTCTTAAGCGCGTCCGCTTTTTTCATAACTGCGTCTATTTCCTTCTGCGCCTTCTCCAGATCCTTGAACATCTTCTGCATTTTCTTGTTCTCCATCATAAACTTGAGGCCCTGCTTGAAAGTGTTATTCATGGCTGTACACCCTTTCCTTGTATTCGTCCCTTTATCTTATGGACAAACAACAAGAAAGGCTTCCGCATGCGCCGAGCGGATCAGCAATTTTCAAATTGCTTGAAGGCTGCCGCCTGCCCGGCATAGCGTCCCGACGCGTCCCTCAGGTTCCATACAACCGCTTCTTTAATATAAAATCTGCGTCCCGTGCTGGAGATCCGGATCCCGGTGTAGTTGTCTATGTACCCCTTCTCGGCCACCGCTTGGAGAAACCGGTCGCGCTCCGACCGTTCCATGGCCTCCGCCGTATAACGGGATGGCGTCCGCGTGAACGTCTCCCAGTCCATCTCCCACAGCGTTAAGGCGGCTCGGTTGCCAAAATTCAGCACGGGATCGGCTTCCGTCCCATGGGATAAAATGACGGTTGGCGAATCAAACAGCTGCTCCGCCAAGCTCCGACTGTCGTTCGTTTCGATTAAATCTTTGCCCAGCAGCTGACGATAGCTGTTCAGAATAAGAGACGCATGCTCCTCTCCCGCTCCAATACCTCGGGTAGGTCTTTGAATGTGATTCATAGGTTCCTCCTGATTTATTAATAATGGCTAAGCTTCTTACTAAGAATCGGCTGTTTTTAGACGCAGCACGTAAGCGCCGACTTCAAGCGCTCCGGCTGGATCTGCAATGGCTTGCGAGGGCCTGCCTTCCTTACAATTCCTTCCATGGACAGCTCGTTTAGCAGCTGCGTTACCGTCTCACGTATGCTGCCCATCATGCTTGCTAATTCCTGATGCGTCAACGATACGTCCAGCTGCATCCAGCCATGCTGCCTATCCGGGTCCTCCGGTTCGATTCCAAACTTATGCAGCAGCTTATCGAGCAAATAAAGCAGCCTTTTGCGAACGCTGCCGTAAGCCATCTGCTCCAACAGCTCCTCCACTTCCTTCAGGCGCTCGGATACGATTTCAATAAATCGAAGAGCGAGCTGGGGCCTCTCTCTTACGACTTGATTGAATTGCTCTTTATCCATAGTACAGATGACGGAATCCTCCAAGGTCTGCGCGAACAGATGGGGCGAGCCAGTCGTAAAGGCCCCGGCTTCTCCGAATAGATGTCCGGTTCCCAGGATATCCATCGTAAGCTCTTTGCCGCTGTCCGATAGCCTATAGAGCCTGACGGTCCCCGATTTAATGAGGAACAGCCTCTTCTGCTCCATGAGCGGAGATAGGATGACGGTTCCCTTCTTTATCTTATTCAATGGTGCCGCAGGCTCCAGAAGCTCCAGCTCCCCCCTATCCAAGCCGCTCAGCCAGTGAATTCTCGATAAATATTTCACCTTGTCCAATCCTGTTCCCTCCCTTTTCGGCTTTGCTGTAGTCTGGACTACTGATTATTAGCATTGTACAAATTATGATTTTATGCAAGAGCTTCAGGACCAAATTAGTCCCGTATTGTGTTGTGGGCCATGTAATGTGATAAAAAAGGAGAGTGAGTCCTGTGCACCAGGCTGTCGTCATGATTCAAATCGTTTTGGCAAGTATGTTTGTACTATCCTCCGTCATAAAATTCGTCCGAACCGCCTCCATGGTCAGACATTGGCGCGAATACCGTTATCCCATGTGGCTGATGAGCGTCATCGGCATGGCGGAGCTGCTGGGAGCAGTGAGCATGCTCGCTGCTCTATGGATTCCGGGTATCGCCAAGTATGCTGCCGCCCTGTTCATCATCTTGATGCTTGGCGCTGTTCATGCTCATCTGATACGGGCAAAACATAAACCGATCATGGCACTGAACGCACTGCTGATGCTGGCGCTATCGGTTATCCTGCTAGGAATCGGTTAGATTGCGGTGCCGTTTTATGCTTTTGTTCCATTCGCGCGATAATCCTTCTCTCACCAATCGCGACCGCCTGTCCGAAAAATAATTTTAAACAATCCGCCAGATAAGGTATACTTCTACTATAGCCAATTTTGTCATGGGGGTAGAAGAAATGAGTCAACAAGAAAATATCGGCGGATTGGGCCGTCATTACTTGCAAGCGGAATCATACGGCGTCGCCGCGTTTTGTTTTTACCGTGCCATTCTGGAGGACCGGGCGAACGGTAATGCTTGGAATGGCCTGATCCTGGCTCTCAGCCTCATGCGAAAGGAACACGACGCGCAAACGATGCTGGCGCGCTACGCGCTGCATCATGAAATTCTGGAATTCGACCGCGATTTGATTACGTTCGCGATGATGCTGTGGCAGCAAAATCCGGGAGCCATGGGTGAATGGATCCTGCTGATCTCCCAAATGAAGGGTGTCAGCCCGTCTGATCAAGAGCTGTTCACCCAAATGGGCGAGGACTTGAAGAAAGCGCATGAAGAGCTGGTAAGCAAGCATGGTCTGGAAACGCTTCAAGAGCAAGGCATGCTGAACCTTGGAGAATATGCCGCACGCCGGATCGAGCTCGACTGGATTCTTGAGGAATCGATCGATAAGATCTATGAGCATATCCAAACCTGGCTCGATGACCCGGAAGCGGTTCTGACAGGGGTAAGGCTGCTCTGTATGCTGCCGGATCCGCGAAGCGAGAAGCTGCTCCGCAGGGTATGCCGCAACGAGGAAATCGACGGCAAGGTAAGAACCCACGCCCTGCTTGCCCTTCGCTGGCTCGGAGTGCGCGGCAATGCCAAACTAAACAAATTTGACGAATCGTTCGTCATCAATCTGGACAACCCGGAGCCGGAATTAACGGTCTCCGTGCCTGCGGCGTTCAAGCCTGCGCTTAATCGGATGAAGCTGTGGATGGCCAAGGAGCAGGGCGTCATTACCGAATTCGAGTACGAAAGCCATGCATCGAATGATGAGGCGGAGCTGCCGGAGTTGCTGGCGGCCAAGCTGGAGAAGGCCGACATCCCGAGCGTCCTTCAGGAAGTCGCGCATGCGCTGATTCGTGCAGCCTATGACAAATACTACCCTCTTGTTCCGGGAGTTAAAGGAGCACGCCAATGGAGCGCCGCGCTGTTGATGCTCATCAAGGAATATGTGGAGGCAAACGGGGAAGCCTGGCCATACGGCGAGCCGGAGCAGGATGAAACTGCTATTCGCCACCGCAACTGGCTTATCAGCGGCAGCCCGAATTACGTCGATACGATGAAAATATAGGATATGCCAAAGAGGACAGCCTTGCCGGCTGTCCTCAGGTTTTTGAGAAATCTATTTTGCGTGAACTATGCTAAATAGGAGGTGGGGTATGCCTCGGAGGAGTGATAACGAGCTATCCGAGCTAAAGCCCTGCGAAGCATAAAACCACCTTCTCCATATGGTAATTGCTGGATAACTACTCATACGTAAGGAGCATCCCGAATGTTGCGCTGCGGACTAGCCTTCTGGAAGGTTTTTCCTGTCCATATCATACAGCAAGGTGCCGAACGCATGAAGCGACGGCACCTTGTAAAGAACGAACGATTCTATGAAATGTTATATTCCTATCTGTCAAAGCATTATTCCGCCTTATCGAAGCAGCGTTCCCCGTTCAGGTAGTAGCTATCCTCCCGATAGGTCGTAAACGCTACTTCCACCTCAGGAATCCCGAGCGCTCTGACATGATCGGCAACCGCCTTGGCAAAGCGGTCTCTCACCTGAAGTCCCCGTTCGAACCAGGCGACCTCGATAAACGGATAGGTGTCTACAAGACTTCCATTATAGACGGATGTGGTATGAAGACAGTCGATCGTAAAGTTATCCGTTCCGCATTCGCAGACGGCAGCTAGCTCCTCCACCAAAGATGTACTGATTTTACACATTTGCTCGGCTGTAATACCTCTAACGATAAGCTGCGGCATATCCATACTCCCTTGTTTTAGTTGTAGTGTACCGCGTTCCAAGCCCTGATGCAAACGCATCGGCCGGGCAGTCTGCATACAACTGCAAGGTTCATGGACTTTCCGTCTCGTTATGTCTTATTTCGTGTTCCCGGTTAGCTAAGCATGAGCCCTCGAGGAGCGAATCTCCTTCAAACGATCAGGGAAGTCGGTAATGATGCCGGAAACGCCCAAATCCATCAGCGCTCGAAGATCCTTCTCATCGTTGGCCGTATAAGGATAAACCTGAATGCCTGCCCGATCCGCCTTTTCAACATCCTCTTTATCCACAATCCGGTAGTCCGGATGAAGGGAATACACATCGACTCCCAGCGTTTTGGCATAGGCTGCAGCGTCAGCCAATCTCAGCTGATACAGCAGACCGATTTTAACCTTAGGCTCCAAACGTTTGATTGCGCACAAGCATTTATGATCGAAGGAAGATACGACCACGCGGTCGAACAAGCTGCGCTCCCGCAGAAACTCGACGAGCTTGCGGTCCATCCTTCCGTCATAGCTGTTTTTGACTTCCACGTTAATCATAATCGAATCGGGAACAAGATCGAATACTTCGCCTAACGTAGGAACCTTCTCCCCCCGGTATACCTCGGAGTGCCAGGAGCCGGCATCCAATGCCTGAATCTCTGCCAATGTCTTGTCAATGATCTTCCCTGTCCCGTTCGTCGTACGGTTGAGCGTTTCATCGTGACATACGATGATTTCTCCATCAGCGGACAAGTGGACATCGAGCTCGATGGCTTCGCAGCCCTGCTCCACTCCCAGCCGGAATGCACCAAGCGTATTTTCGGGTGCGTGCCCTTTGGCCCCGCGATGAGCAATAATAATCGGTTTCTCGTTAAGCATAAGTTTGATTCCTTTCCCGTCTTTGTAGACGTCAGAATTGGGGGTTAACGCAAAAAAACACATAAACTGCTTAATCCTATCCATTAAGCAATCCATGTGTATGTCTCCGTGTCTCCTACACAATTATCATCTTGTCGTCACTATACTACTTCTAAATGATTGCAATTGTCAACCGTTATTTCTTAAGGAAGCCGCAGCGTACCGGTCTAGCGTGACCCGCCGGAAACGCTCCTTCCAATAAGGCGGACCCGGCATCGCTTCAAACAGCTGCTCCGCCTTATCATAATACAAGGCTTGTATGATTCTTGCATACTCCAGACAGCCCGAATCGGCGATTGCTTGAAGACAAGCCTGCTTGTGCTGCCGGATAAAGTCCTCCGCCCCCAGCCTTCCGTCATAGTATTGAGCCAGCTCGGGGAAGCCGTCTTGTTCTTGCGAGAGCATGTACACGATGGGCAGCGTTCTTTTTTTCTGCAATATATCGTTGCCGGGTCCGAGCTGCTCCAGATTTCTCACATCGTTCTCGATTTGAGCTACGACTCCCAGGCAGGCGGCAAGCTCGTCGATCTGTCCGGTAAGCCCGGCGGATGAGGACTCGGCCAAGGAGTAGCCCAGATAACAAGCCAGCTGAATCAGCGACCCGGACTTAAGCTGTACCATCTTGAAATAGTCCGCCTCATTGGCGATATGGGCATGCGGATTCAAGTCCTTCTGCTGTCCGTTGACCGCCGAGAGAACCCATTGGCTGATCTCAGGAAGAAACGGCGTCATCGTACGGCCTGTTTGCCATTGAAGCTGCCCCGCTTCGCCCATAAACATCATGAGAAAAGCAAGCACCGCATTCAAGGTGTAAGCCTCCGGGCAGGTCATCCATATCCGATGCCCTTTATCCCGATCCTGTAGATCATCCACGATATCCAGCGTCAGCATCACAAGCTCCGTCAAGGCGGCTGCCTTGATGATATAGGGCGATCGGCCTTCCAGCATTCCATGGGTGCTCTCCGTCAGCTCGGACCAGATGCTGTCCCCCTCGGCTCTTGCTGCTATAAACGATTTCATCCATCCGTTCAAATCCTCGGCATGTATGGCGCGATCGACCATGGCTTCCATCTCGTCTTGTATTTCCCGATTCAAGCTAATCCCCCCTGTTCGAATCCGTATAATATTTGCTCTGCACAAATTGCTCCAACGCTTGAACCTTGGACTTGACTCCCAGCTTGCCGTAAATTTTTTTCAAATAATTGTCCACCGATCGTTTGCTCACATAGATTTCACCCGCAATCTGCTCGTGCGTCGCTCCTTTGACCAGCATGGACATGATTTGCACTTCGTCCTCCGTCAGTACGACCTCCTGCGCAGGCAGCCCCGTCATCAGCCTCATATTGTGGTACAGCGATAACGGCAAAACCGTGTAATGATCCATAACGCATTTAACCATATGCTGAACGACGCTCTCGCTGGATTCCTTGGAAATAATGCCGCTAACCCCGATTTCAAGCAAATGATTATACATATCCGCCACATCAATTCCGGTAAAAATGATGATATGCGTCTCCGGATAACGGCCCTTGATCTCCTTCGCGACTATGCTGCCGAACTTATCGGGCAAATGGTAATCGAGCAGCACGATGTCGGGGCGATGCGTATCTACAAAGTCCAGGCATGCGGCTCCGCTGCCTGCCGTTCCAATAACTTCAATCCCGTTGATTCGCTCGAGAATTCCTTTGGTCGCATTTGCCATTACCGGATGATCATCAACAACAAGTGCTCTCATTGAGCCGTTCATGCGGTCAGCACCTCCTTTAATGGTACGGAAATCCATATTTGCAGCCCTTTCCCCCTGCCTGTCCTGAAGTCCATCTGCCCATCCAAATACAGCACGCGGCTCTTCATTTGCTCCATGCCCGTGCCGGATGCTCCAATCTCCAGCTCCGCTTCATTCACCTTGTATACAGTAAAGCCGACGCCGTCGTCTTCATACATCAGCAGAATGCGGTCGTTCTCCTGTGTTATCGCTATGCTGACCCGGGATGCCTGCGAATGCTTCTTCGCATTGTTCAGCAGCTCCTGAATAATGCGGAAGAAATGGCGCTTCGAATCCATATCCCACGCTTCAATCTGCTCGGCGCCTTTGGCGATAAATTCCAGCCGGAACGGACAGAGAGAGCTTTCGTTGTCAATCACCTTTTGTATCGTTCGAATCAGTCCGATTTCATACAGCAGATGCGGATGCAGTTCGAAGCAGCTTTGGCGGAGATTCGTATTAATGATTTCCACATAGTCGATGATGTTCCTCATCCGCTCCATGTCTTCCTTGGAAAAATTAAGCTTGTCCACTATCGAGCTGAACCGTTTCTTGAGGAAGAACAAATCCTGCAGCGTCGTGTCGTGCAGATCGGTTGCAATGCGCTTGCGCTCGGCCTCCTGAAGCTCGAACATCAGCTTCCGGAACCAGATGAAGTCCTGTGAAGCATCCTCGTTAGGGATTTGTGCGGCCAACCGCTGAAGCCTCATATGCAGCTTGCTGATCAAATGCATATTTTCCAGGCTCACGGCGAGATACGAGATGATCAGATTCAACCATTGGATCTCTTCCATGCCGAGAAACGTATTGGTCCTTTTCCTGGCGATAATCAAATAGCTGGTATATTCCTCATGGCGGTTGATTTCAAAGCGCCGAAGGAACGGATGCTCCATTTCCGATGAGGTCAGCCATTCCACCTCAGAAAGCTCGATATCCCCCTCCAGAACCGTCTCCATCCGGTCCTTATATTTGAACACGATGGCGGCTCCAAACACCTGCAGCGTATTCACGATATCTACCAGAATGATATCTTTCAGCTCGCGGAAGCTGGAGATCGATTGCAGATTGACAGCGATTTTTTTGAGCGCGTTTTGCAGGTGGTATTTCCTGGGGAACATTACCGCCTCCAATTTTGTAGCGAAATATTCAAGTGAATACATGACGAAGGAGAGCAGCATTAAGATAAAAATAAAGCTGAGCAGCAGGTGCTGCACCGTTACCGCCTGCCGAAAAATGACGGCTGTCAGCAATACAATGACACAGGCCGGGATGATGGAAATAACCGTCGTAAAGGCAAACCGGCGCAGGACCAGATCAATATCGTATAGTTGCTTGGACATTATCAAATAAGTGAAGGCTATAGGGAAGAACAGTACGAACCATGAGGTATACAGCGAGCTGATCCCGTCTTCTCCCATAAGCTGAGGGACAAACGACAAGAAGGCAAACGGAAAGAAGGAGATGGCAAGCGCCCACCAAACCGTTCGGATAATCGTAGATAAGTAGGAGACCTCGTTGCGAAATTTGACAGACACATAGGCAAGAAAAAAGAAGTTAAGCAGCAAGCCGAACAAAAAGAACGTGATAACGAACTGAATGCTGTATTGATAGAACAGGAATGATCTCGGTGTGCTGAAGGTCAATACAGGCAGCAGCAGGATTGCGAAAGTACCGTACAAATACCGCAGAAATCGGAAAGGGAACTGGATTTCTGCCTTCTCCTTTAGAAATACGAACAAAAAATGCAAGAAAACGACGGGAAGCAGCATCATAAGCGAGCTCATGGCTACTTTACCCAATGTATCTCCCCTTTGCGATGCGCCTATACTGGCGAAGATGAAGCCGATGTTTAGAAATACTATCGACAGGAAGCGCGCCGACCGGGAATGCCTCGTCTTCCAGTAGAGCATTCCGGCCAGGGAAAGGCAAAGGAGCTCGACCAGAATCGGCAATATAATCGGAGGATTGGCAGCATTCCCCTTGTTGAGCTCGACGGTCAACGGCTCCCCTTTTCGTTCCAGCTCCAGTGTCCTCGCCTGCTCCACCAATCTCCATTTTTTGACCGTAGGATGCTCGTCTGCGGGTCTTCCATCGATTCGATTGACGACATCTCCAACCTGTATATTCATTTCCAGACTGGCGCTTTCCGTTTCCAGCTTAGCGACGACCCATTCTCCATGCATGCCCTTCTTTAAGGTAATCCCCAAATACGGGTACTGAAAGGTGATATAGGCAAACCATAGGTGAATGATCAGAAACAAAACAACGACCAATCGAAAAAAAAATTTATAAATCACCAAAATTCCCCTTGATTTGTAATTTTTTGTGATATAATAAACCTGTAATAATTGTAAATAATTGTCGGAAGCGAGGTGATCAGCATGCAAGCAGTAACTTACTCTCCTGGATTGCATCAAGTTGTACGCTCGTTGAAACAGATGGACACCCAAGACGTCTTGAACCTGTTTAAGGATGCCAATTGGTTCGAAGCGAAGTCTCTGTCCGCTGCAGAAGGACAAGCCGTCATGAAATTATTTACCCAATCAGCCAGCGACTACATAAGAAAAATCGGTGCTTACGGCCCTTGGCTTTAATTCGCGCTATTTTTCATTATTTTACCAAATCATAAAGAGATTGTATATTATGGATCCTTCCAGGTATGCAGTCTCTTTTCCTATTAGAACCGTTTTTTTGACGAAAATGCAAAAAAGAATGTATACTCGTGCAAACATTTTGCGCTGATCTGATGATCTTATTATACTATAATTGAAAGTATAAAAATGGTAATTGTGGGGATTTCATGAATAATTTTTTCGAAGTTCATCGACCTGTTTCCAGTGCCGCTTTCCATGACGAGGAATGCTTGACTCTTGCCATCCAGACGGTGCTGTTTAATAACAAGGAGCAAATCCAGTCGATTCTGGATTCCTTGTCCAACGAGCAGCTCCTTCAGGAAATGTCGAGAGAAATTATGCGGAGAGCCTACAAATTCAAGCATATTGCCGATTCCGTACACAGCGAAATCCATTTGCAGGCCTATGATGTAAAAGGAGAAGCATCGCAATGTATCCAACGCTTAGAGACAAGGAGTTAATATTTTGCTATTTGGAAGCCGTCCGGCTTCAGCTTGATGAAGAATTTCTTGTGCTGCTCCGCGCCGAGATCAAAAACAGGGACTTGCCGATTACGCTTGATGCGCTGTCGGAAGAACCCTGTACATCCCGGGCGCAGCAGTCCATCGTCCGCAGTTAAGGGCGGGACGCCCCGTCCTATCCCCTTTTTTTGCGTCTTTTCACGCTTATTTATGAAAGCTATGCCCCAATGGAGTTAGGATTCCGTCCATACTGGCGGCATTTTTTTGTTGGCGATAAGCGATAAGTCCCTGTTCCCCCTTTTGCTCCGCCCACTTTTTCAGCGTTTCGCGCTCCCCTGTATAATCGAAGAACGGCACGCTGAAGCCGCAGGAGGTTTTGACTGCATGAAGCTCCGCGTGGATGATTTGCCGTGCGCCCGGCAGCGGGTCGAAGCGCTCCATCAATGGATCCCACTCCGGCATGTCAGGCAAAATTACCCTTCCGCGGCCATACAGACGCAGGATCATAGGCGCCCCTTCAAAGGCAATGAACATCAAGGTTATTCTGCCGTTATCGAGCAGGTGAGCGCTGGTTTCATTCCCGCTGCCCGTTAAATCCAGATAGGCCACCTCCGTAGGAGACAATATCCGCAGCACATCATGCCCTTTGGGGGAAATATTAACGTGGCCGTCAGCACTTAACGGAGCGGAGCCGACAAAGAAAATATGCTGCTTTTTAATAAACGCCTCATGCTCGGGGAGAAGAGAAGCATACATGGTTCCCACAGGTCATCGCCTCATTTCAATAAAATGGAAATCAACCTTTACTCTATAGTATGAAGGGGTTAGCTTAGTTTGTAAAATAGATAAATCAGATTTACTTTATAGGTACAAGCTATAAATGAATAGCAAAAAAGACCGCCCAAGGCTTAAACGGGGCAGTCTGTATTGGAAGCAGGATCTAGTGCGTAAGCTCCGATAAAATGCCCTCGCAAGCTTCGACCAGATCGGTTCCCTTTATGAACATTTGCAGCCCGCGGCGCCCTGCACTGATGCTTACCGGATCTTTCGACACGACAGAACGATCGATATACAAAGGATATTTCTTCTTGACCCCCAAAGGGGAAACCCCGCCGCGAATGTAACCGGTCAGCGTCATGATATCTTTGACAGGCACCATCTCGACCTTCTTGTTCCCGCTTGCGGAGGCCATAGCCTTCAAATCGAGCTCCTTGTCTCCCGGGATGCAAGCCATCACCACGCCTGTCTTATCACCGCGCAGCACCAGGGTCTTGTACAGCTGTTCGCAGGGGAGACCCACCTTCTTCGCAACCGTCGATGCGGCGAGATCGTCCTCGTCCCATTCGTATTCATGCAGCGTGTAGGCGATCCCGAGCTTATCCAGGATACGGCTCGCGTTCGTTTTGGCAGCCATCGTGCGTTTCACCTCTTACTTATTTAGTACAAAAACCCTTGCTGAACAAGGGTCTGGTTGTTGAGAAGCCTATAGAGCTTGAACTATGCCGATATACTCCGGTGGGTTATGCCCCTCCAGCCAGGCTTCCGAAGCAGGCTTTGCTACACAAAGCCCATAGCTGTTGAAACCCGTGAAATGTGATTAGATTTAGCGGTATTTTCACGGGTTTCAAAGGCGGACGTAAACTCCTCCGAGGCATACCCCACCTCCATATGTAGCAAAGTTCACGCAAAACTCGGTTTCTCAACAACCCCCTATAGACAAGGGTTTTTGTGCAGCTTACAACGCCCAGTTGCCTTTTCTGAATACAGGCTCTACCATACCGTCGGCAAGCTCTCCGTCAATCTCCAGCTCCGCACAGCCGATCATAAAATCGACATGCGTCAGGCTGACGTTAGCCCCGCGTTGCAGCAATTCTTCTTTGGACAGCTTCGTGCCGTTTTCCAGCGTGAACGGATAGGCGCTTCCTAGCGCAAAATGGCAGGAGGCGTTCTCATCGACACCCGTATTGTAAAAGATACGGTTCAAATTGGAGATCGGAGAGTCAAAAGGAACGAGCGCAACCTCGCCCAAGTAGTTGGCCCCTTCATCGGTGCCAAGCAAATCCTTGAGATATTCCAAACCAACCTCCGCGGTATAGTCAACGACTCTGCCGTTCTCAAAACGGAATGAAAACCGGTCGACCAATCTGCCGTTCAAATTCAGCGGCTTCGTGCTGCTCACCGTACCGTTAACTCCATCCCGCTTCGGCAGCGTGTACACTTCCTCCGTCGGCATGTTCGCTACGAAGGCAACCCCTTGATCGTTGAGGCTCTCGCCGCCGAACCACAGGTGGCCTTCGGGCAGCTCTACCGATAGATCGGTTCCCGGGGCTTTATAGTGAAGCCGCTTGTACTTCTTGTTATTCAAGCGCTCTCTCATGCGTTTGAGCTTCTCGATATGCTCGCGCCAAGCCGCTACAGGATCCTCCTGATCTACCCGGTTGATCTTGAACAGGGTCTCCCACATAGCGTTCACCTGCTCGTCTTCCGGAAGGTCGGAGAATACCTTGGCCGCCCATGCTTGGGTCGGTGCCTTGACCAGGCACCAGCTGAACGCTTTGTTCCGAACGTAGCTCTGGAATTTTTGCCGTGCTACAGAAGCCGCTTTCGTAGCGGTCGATACTTTGTGCGAATCGATGCCCTTGTACAAATCCGGATTCGGTACTTTAATATTCAACAGCGCCCCGCCGCTTTCGGCCAGCTGCTCCATCATTTTCGCGGTCCATTCCGGGTAGAAGCTGAACGATTCCTCCGGCGCATATTCGAAGCGAGTGCGTGTCACCGCTTCATCGTCCCAGTTGACTTGAACGTACTTGGCTCCGGCCTCGTATGCTTTTTTGACGATATAACGGGTTAACGGTGCGACCTCAAGCGGAGATTCAATCATCAACACTTGTCCCGGTTGAATATTGACCCCGATTTTGACTAGAAGATCAGCGTATTTTTCTAAATTTGTGTCCAATGAGTTCATGCGGCAGTGCCCCTTTGATCATTTTTATCCATTGGTTAATTATCCGGCTTTTCAGAGAAAACATCAAGTTTAATCTTACCATGTCTTCCTAATAGATCAAAGCCCGCCTCCCCCTAGATGCCAAAAAACAGCCTGGCCGTCTGCGTCGTCGCTCGAGCCACTTCCTCCGGACTCCGCCCGATGCAATCCGATACCGCCTTCACCACATGCGGAAGAAATGCCGGCTCGTTGCGCCCGTTTGCCGGCTTCGGCTCCATATCCCTTGGGGTAAGGAAAGGGGCGTCCGTCTCCAGCATCAAGCGATCAAGAGGAATGGATTTGACCAGCTCGCGCAGATGCTTGCCTCGCCGTTCATCGCAGATCCAACCGGTAATACCGATGTGGAATCCCATATTCAAGTAGGTCCGAAGCTCGTAGGAGCTGCCGGTAAAACAGTGCACCACCGCCTTGCCCAGCCGGCCGCGGAACTGCTTAAGTATCGCTGCAAAATCGTGATGAGCCTCCCGCTCATGCAGAAACAGCGGCATCTGCAGCTCACAAGCCAGAGCAGCCTGCTCCTCGAACCAGCGCTTCTGTACATCGCGTGGGGAGAAATCCCGGTTGTAGTCCAGACCGCACTCCCCAATGGCCACAACATGCGGCAGCACCGCAAGCTTCTTCAAATCACGAAGGGTCGATTCGCTGCAGCTTTTGGCGTCATGAGGGTGGACGCCCGCCGTAGTGTACAGCTGTCCCGGAAACCGTACGGCATAGCTTGCAGCCTGCTGGCTGCTGCGGAGGCTCGTGCCGGTAATAATCAACGGCGACACTCCGGCCTGTGCGGCGCGCTCAACCACCTGCTCCCGATCCTCTTGGAAGGAACGGTGCAGCAGATTGACACCTATATCAATCATGTTCTCATTCATGTCTTATCCTTCCCTCTCCTTGCCGTCAAGAGCCTTAAAGCATGAAGCCGGCACGGCATCTGCGAGCCATACTTCATTGCCGGCATAATAAAATACGACGCCCTCAGACTCCGCCTTGCCCGTATCTATCGTCAGTATGACAAGCTCACCTCGGCGGCTTCCAGCCATGGCAGCAAAATGAGTTCCCTCCGACAAATGAACGTACTTCCGGTTCATCGGACGGAGCCCTTCACGCAGAATGGAAGGCAAAGCTTCTGTATTCGTTCCGTGATATAATACGGACGGCGGCGTGCCGGGAGTATATTGAACCTTATCGTGACTATGGCCGTATCTGGCTCTGATCCGGTCGCCGCGGATTTCGAACCGCTGTTTATCCGAATTGGCTACTACCGTTCTTATGTCCTCTGCCGTTACCCGTCTCCAGCGCGGCTCTGCTTGAATGACCGCAACCAGTTGATCGAACGGACACGAGCCATCCTCCGGATCCAGCTTCAGGCCATGGCTCTCCGGCGTATGCCGAAGCAGCCTCGTCATAAATTTGCTCAGGCTGATTTCCGACTTTTGCTGATGCATTTACTTCACTTCCTTACATAACTTAACCTTGAATTTGTCTCCACAAATCTGATGATTCTTATTATACCGATTCCAAGCGAAAAGAAATGGTAAAATTTAAGTATAACGATCTAACTCGCGCCGCTCCGCTGCATCCTATGCCCTTGGAAAGCTTATAACGCTATGAGGGCAAAAAAGCTGCGCAAGGAGATATCCCTCACGCAGCTCATAACCCTTACTTAGACCATTCTGCTCTCAATGCTTCCACATAGCTTGTCAGATCCTGTTTAGCGGGGACGGAAATATGCCCTGCCAGCGCTTTATTGTCCATATGCTTCAGCATCTCTTCCAGAAATTTGATAGCCTGCTTCGCCGATCCCTTATCCTTGTGATGCTGCGCCTGCTTCAAAGCGTTCCGCAGCTGCCCCGCCAGGGGATCTTCCAGCTCCGCTGAAGCCTCATACCGCTCCAGCTTCGCCGTTAATGTCGACAAGGTCGGTACAAGCCTGAACGTTACGGCTTCCTCCCGGCGATTTCCTGCCAAGTCCTCGACACGGACCTTAATACTTTGCTCACCCCATAACCCGGCGAAATCGATAACCCCCTGCGATTCATAGGTTACACCGGTTACGGTGAAGGACTGCTTCGCCAAGCCGGACAAGGCGTCCTGAGCCTGCAGCTTCAGCGTCAAGACCGGCTGGTCGTCGGAAAACGACGCCGTACTCGATACAGGCGTACCGTTGACTGAGAGCTGATAGACCGGTGCTGACTTATCTATAGGGATAGCCAAAGATTTGACCGGCTCTTCATTGCCGGCGGCATCGACGGAACGGTAATACAGCGTATGCTTCCCTTCCTCCTTCAGGACTACGGGAGTCGTATAGGGCGCCCAGTCTGCCTGAGAGTCGATGCGGTACCTAGTCGACACAGCGCCATAATCGGCATCCGGGACATTTAACGCCACCGTAACGTCGGTCGTATACCATCCGTTCGTTCCTCTTCCCTCTGCGTTAGCGATTGTCATAGCATAGGGACCTACGTCGTCCGGAGTGAGTGCTTTGCGTAAGACCGGCGCGGCGGAATACTCATCGGCTCCCACGTCATAAGCTTCCCGGGGCTGCCCGTCAAAGTCGTCCGTGACGAACGGATAGCCGCCTGCGCCTGCCCCTATCGCAGGGCTGGAGGAAGAGAGCTTCCACAGCCCGTCCGCTTCCGTAAGCGACGGATCGATATTCAGAATCTCGTTCGGGGCGTGAGGTTCATTGCTTAGGACGGCTCCGAAGCCGATATTGCCTTCAAACACCGTGTTGGATTTCAATCTTTCGTTGTACAGCGTGCCCTTCGAATTTCTTACGATATTATTGGCAACCCGGCTGTCCACGGGAGGCTTGTCCTTATCGTATTTTCTTCCGATCGTAATGCCGTTGGCGCTGTCCACGATAGTATTGTTAACTACGAGTGCACGGTACACCCGCCAATGCTTGGACAAATCTCCGCTCGTATAGCTGCTTCCATCCGGCCCGGCGTCGAAATCGCCGGAATCGATATCGATAGGAAAATGGGTCAGATTTTGCATGTAGTTGTTATAAATTTTATGGTCGTTGCCATAAATCCGAAACCCTCCTACTCCGGCCTTAACCCCGTCCCCACGAAAATAGTTGCCGTAGAAGCTGTTATTCATGCCATGACGTGAGGTCACCTGCCCCTTGCTGTTCAGAAACGTGTTGTATCGAACCGTGTTGCCGGAGCTTTTCACCGAAACAATTTCATCGTCGCTGTCGACATTATCGAATACATTGTACTGTATCGTAGCGAAGCCCTCCGTCATGGATAAGCCGGACAGGCCTGCACGAATCGTCTCGCCCCCGTTCACAGGCTGAGCCAGCGAATCGTGGAAATAGTTGTATTCGATGACATCATACTTGGACATGACGCTGCCTTGAAAGGCAATCATCTGACCCAGATCGGACCGGGGTCCGAAATCATTATGATCGATGCGGTTATGATGGCTGCTCGCCCCTTCCAGTGAAACCCACTTGTATCCGTTCTTGTTATACGGCTGAGTCAAGGCGAAAGTATTCCGCGTCAGACGAATATGATCGGAATTCGTCAGCCTGACGGCGGCGGGAATCGTGGTGGCGTCTTGAATAAACTTTAATCCTTGAATCGTTACATAAGAAGACTTGTCTACATTAAAGTAACTGCTGCCCGCTATGACAGCTTGTCCTTGGTGGGCCGCCCGGATCACAATAGGCTTCGATTCGCTTCCGCTTTTCCCCGCAATGGGAAAAGCCGTATCTGCGTACGTTCCGTCCGCAAGAACGATCACCGTTCCTTCTACAGCACCGGCGATAGCGGCGTTAAGCTCTGACGGGGTGGCAACGTATACGGCTTGGACCTCACCGGCCAAACTCGCAGTCTCAGCAGGAGCCGACAGGGCCGGAACCGTTCCACCGGGAAAAGCCAGCATACACGCGCAAACGAATGGCAATACAAACTTCTTTTTAGGCACAATATCCATCCCTTCTTTGATCAAATGGGCAACGCGGGTTATGCTAAAAGCCGCAGTCCTCTTCACTATATTTGTATGCGCTTTCAATCGCAATGTCGTAAATTCACATTTATATGTAGAATATTCACCTTCCGTGAGTAGAAAAGGAAGGGGTCACCCTTCACTTTGGCGCTATAGCCCCATTAGCGGATGATCCTCTTCCCATCCTTTCGTAATATCCCTTCAGTCGCTATACTCCTGCCCGGCGACTCCCCAAACTTCCTTCAAAGCGGCCCGGAACAGATCATCCAGCTGCTGATCCCTTTCTGCCGCCGAATCGCTCATCCCTCTAGCCGATTGCTCAAAATGCCCGATCTGCTGCTCCAAAAACGAGTTGATCGGACCGATTCTCGGCTCCAGATCCAGCTCCTCTCCGGATGTCTTGCGCTCGACCAATGTCTGAATCGCTCTGTCCAACTCGCTGCCCCCCGGTATCAGCTCTCTCACCAAGGAACCGAATTCCATCGGAGGCATCGTCCCTGCCCGCTCAATCCATTGACAAGCTAGAATCGGGCGAAGCACGTAAAAATATTTTTTGAGCTTCACCTGCTCTCCCTGCAAATAGTCCCTGTAATTCCGCTTCGCCATATGGAGGTAATGATACAGGCAGGACTTAGGTGAAAACGTGAGCGGCGAAAGGCTGCGGATTTGCTTGGCTATCGTGTAGCTCTCGTAATAAATGATTGGGGATTGAAGCCATTCAAGCAAGGGTGGGTTCGATTTACGGAACAGGTTCAATGCCTTCTTGATATCCCAACCGTTGATATCGAGCATGCTGCTGATGGGCCGCTCGATTACATCTCTTTTATCAAATATAGATAAATACCAGTCAACAGGCCGGATATAGAGAAACCGGACGTCATAATCGCTATCCCTGGACGGGAAGCCCCACGCGCGGCTGCCGGATTCACAGGCGAACAGGATGCGTACCTGCTCCTTCTGTTCGATGAGCTTAAGCTCATCCTGGATTTGCTGTCTTATAGAGGACTCGATCATCCTGTAGTCCCTCCCATCCGATATAAAAAGTATGGAAGACCAGGACGCCTCGTTCGAACGCCTCTTTTAAGGCCCCGGTCTTTTTCTTGTTCCTAGTATCGCTCATTTGGCGGTCAATGAACACGGCGGAAGTATGGCGACCGGATTTTTTCCATTTTCACCCTCCCCTTCCCCTGTTACAATGATAGAATAGCCTGACATCAACGGAGGATCCCTCATGGCCAAAGAAAGCTTCGATAAAGAAATCCAGTTTCTGCGCATGCTTGTGCTGACGAGCGGCGCCTACAACCGGCAGCAATTCGCCGAACGTCTCGGCATTTCCGTTCATACCTATGATAAAACGATACGGCGCCTTAAGGCCATTGTCCAAACCATGTATCAACAGCTTCCGCAGGAGCAAAGCAAGGAGTTCGCCCAGGCACTGCGCTTCAATTATTACGAATCGGCAGATCCTATGCTGCTGTTCCTGTATAGAGCCAAGTCTCTGAAGGACTCGGAGACGTACCGGCTTTCCCTGCTCCTTACGGCGATGCAGCAGGAGCCGATGACGGCCATGGCGCTGCTGGACCTGTGCACTGAACAAATGCCGGCGGACCTGCCGCTGCCCGACGAAAAGACGCTCCGCTCCGACCTCAAGTATCTGGAGGAAGTCGGGGTCATACGCAGAGAGGCTGGGGGACGCCCCTACCGCTACCGTCTCCAGGATGATTTGCTGAAGGAGCTTACTTACGACGAGCTTGTCGATTTATACGACTTTGCGGATGTGATGTCCAACACCCAGGTGCCCTCAGTTCAAGGATATTTGCTGAGGGACGTGCTGAAGAAAGCGCTGCTGCAGGCGGATAACGCTGTTCCTTTTGTCATGCCCTTTTTATATAAATATCATTACCCTTCACGCATTCTGGATGAGGCGCATTTTCACACCTTGCTTCAAGCGATACGGGAGCGGCGGTTTGTCAGCTTCATCTATTTTTCTCCCAAATCGCATAAAAGCTACGCCTCCAAAAATACGAATCCTTTGTTCGAGCGGGAGACGGCAGGCAAACAAGAGCTGGTTCTGCCGATCAAAATCGTCTACGACCATCAATACGGACGATGGTATCTGCTGGGCAGTACCGTCAAACACACCTTGAAAAAATACCGGATGGAGGGAATCACTCAGATCGAGGAGGGAGAGTCGGTGTCGGAGGAGCTCTTCGCTCTTAAGCAAAAAGGCCTGGAGGAGCAAATCCGTTACAGCTGGCTCATCGATACCGGACGCCGAGTGACGGTCAAAGCCCGGTTCTATCACCCGGAGAACTCGAAGAGCAATTTTGTGAAGGAAAGGGTGCTTCTGCAGGGCCAGTGGGGGCGGATAACGGAAGAAGACGATACGTCGTTCCTCTATGAGATCGAGGTGAACGGGACAACCGAAATCAAGCCTTGGCTGCGCAGCTTCGGGTCCAGCTGCGAAGTGCTGGAGCCGCTCTATTTCCGTAACGAAATGATTGAGGAATGGAAGGAGATCCTAAGCTACTATGAATCTGTTTGAGAAAATGTTCAATTACCAAATCATCTCCCGCCTCGAGGATTCCGGCACCTTCACCGTTACGGCCCAGGAGAGGGCATGGCTGAAAAACATGCTGGAGCACCCCGGCGCATCCGACGCCTTCATGCCGTCAACCAGGGAAAAGCTCGGGCGTATGCTGGAGCAAGAGCCTGAGCTGGACTTTGCCGGCGCTTTGATAGAGAAGGCCAAAAATGTGGAAAAGCAGGTCTACCATCCGATGCTTCGCCTTCTTCGACGGGTTATCATGAACAGGAACGCTCTTTCTATCACGTTTCAGGTCAAAGACGGGCGTTCCTTTCATGAGCAGCTCGGCTTTCCCTTTAAGCTGGAATATTCGATGGTCAAGCGGGAATGGTATCTTCTCTGGCATCATTTGAACAAGCGGGCCTTCATGTCCACGAAGCTTCAGCACATCCTGTCGGCTGTCGAAGTGCCCTTCCCGGACGAGGAAGCGGAGAGGCTGAACGAGCGGATATCTGCCCTTCTCGAATCGCGCAGGGAAACGGCCCTGATCGAGGTGGTGCAGGCGTATAATAAGGAGCTTTCGCGAATTCTTTACGCCTTTTCCTGCTTTGACAAGGAAGTCGCTTACGACGCAGAATCCGATACTTATCGTATCACCCTTACATTTCCTAGTGATGAGAGTGAGACGATCCTTTCCAAAATCCGTTTTCTCGGGAAAAGAGTACGCGTTGTTGAGAGCGGCAAGCTGCAGCGGCGCATGCTGGAAACAGCGACGAAGGCATTGGACCGGTACCGGCCTTTGGAAGAGCCACAGTCCGACGATCTTCAATGACTGCGAGACTGCAATCCGGATGGTCCCGCGGAGAAGAAGCGCGTTAGGAAACCATTCGGGGAGGAATGGGTAGGAATGATAACAAATGATGGTGGAGGAGGCGGCTTATGCTTACTAAAAGCTGCCTTTTTTCCAGTTTCTCCGAAAATGCTCGTACACCTCGTAGTTGTACCAGCCAAGCTTTTGCTTAAGCGCCGCGCAGAAGGCGATGACCAGCTCCGAGCCCTCGGAATGCTCGAACTGTACGCCCCTCTCAGCAAGATATTCAGCCATGGCTTGAAACGGCTCATCCTCATGCCGAATGCGATCCCGAAGCGTTAGAATCTCGTCCAGCAGGGATTGGATCTGAAGCTCCCCGGCTTGCTCGGAATGCTCTCCGGCAGGCTTATAGATGCTGGTGAATAAGGCATCGATACGTTCGTTATCGATCTCCGCCCTTACCGTGCCTTCGCTCCGCCCGCTTCCGAACAATGCCTCAATCTCTTGCTCCAGCAGCGTAAGCAGAGGGAAGCCGGACTCATAGCCGAGGCTTTCGATCAGTTGACGATAGTACCAGGTTTGCTGCTCCTTGCCCCTCTTGAACCGTTTCCAGACGGATTCTCCCTCCGCCTCCATCGCTCTTATCGTGCTGCGGACATTATGCAGCTTATCCGCACAGGCGACCATACGGATCGGCCTGGGCGCTGTTTTCAAATATTGGATCGTATGCTCCTTGCGTTCCTCCCAGGACAGCGACTTATCCGGCTCCGAGCACCCCAGCACAATATCCGCCACCTGAGCTCCGAATAGACGGTGCAGATCCTCGTAAGTGGTCTCGGTATCCTCCAAGGTGTCGTGCAGAATGCCTGCCGCTATGACCTCGGGCTTGCATCGAGCCTCCTGCAAAATCATTCCTACCGCAAAAGGATGTGAAACATAGGGAATATCGGTCCCTTTGCGTACCTGCCCCCGGTGGGCTCTTGCCGCGAACTCGATTGCTCTGTCTATGATAGATGACAATGCATTCCTGCCTCCTCTGCGAATAAGATCCATCAGGGACTCCAACGGCTGAACAAGGTTTGTCCTTCCGCCTTCATCCTGATTCCTTACATTGTACCTCTTTAAAAGGTGAAAACCAAGGACAAGCCGGCCGTTAAGCTGCTATCGTGAGAATAAATCCTTAACGATACCAGCCTCCTGATAGCTTGATCAAATTCCCTCCACAAGCTCCGTCAAGACCTTCCCAATGCTGTCATGTATCAAGTAATCGGCACGACGGTCGTAGGCTGTTTCCGAGCGGTTGATCAGCGCAAGATGATTACCGCCGTAGTATCGGATGAGTCCAGCCGCCGGATTGACCGTCAATGACGTGCCGCCAACGATCAGAATATCCGCATGGGCTATGTAATCGGCCGCCTGCTCCACCACTTCATGATCAAGCGGTTCCTCGTACAGCACGACGTCCGGCTTCACCGTGCCGCCGCATCCCTCGCACTTGGGCACGGAATCGCCACAACTAACCATATGTTGCAATGGATAAAATGTGCCGCATTTCATGCAATAATTTCGATGGACGGAGCCATGAAGCTCCAGTACCTTTTGGCTGCCTGCCGCCTGGTGAAGCCCATCGATGTTTTGCGTAATGACCGCCCGAAGCTTCCCTGCCTGCTCGAGCTGTGCCAAAGCCTTATGAGCGGCGTTGGGCTCTGCATCCTGATAAATCATCCGGGATCTGTAAAAGTCGAAGAACAGTTCTGTATGCTCCATAAAAAAGCTGCGGCTCAGCATCGTCTCCGGAGGGTAAGGGAAGCGTTCCTTCTCCTGATACAGTCCGGATGCCGAGCGAAAATCCGGAATGCTGCTCTCCGTCGAGACGCCCGCTCCGCCGAAAAATACAATATTATTGCTTTCCGCTATAACGCTTTTTAATTGATGAAGGTCCATTTCATCCACTCCACTTAGTGATCGTTTGGCATTCCTTGCAAGTCAAAAAAGCCATATTCCTATTCTATACGCAATCTTGCCAAATAAGATTCATAGCAGCTTCGATCCACCCGTTCAGAGGATCATTGGTCATACAGCCGGAAGAGTACTATAATGAGATATAGAGGCTTTCATGGACAAAGAAATCAAAGGAGATTCACCTTATGAGTACAGATTACAGCAAGGAAGCGGCGGAATCGGCCGGTACAGGTGCAGGATCGCTTACCGGCAGCCGCCGGATCCTTATCATGACCGCGGTCGATGCGGAAAGGGACGCTGTGGTAAGGGGGCTTCGCGGGAATCCCCGCTTTGACGTCAGGTCCGCAGGCGTCGGGCCTGTAGAAGCCGCCGTGACGACAGCGACCCTATTGGCAACAGCGAATGAAGCCTACGATCTCGTAGTCTGTGCGGGAATCGCAGGCGGCTTTAAAGGACAAGCCGAAATCGGCTCTTTGGTCGTGGCAAGCGAGATTGTCGCAGCCGACCTTGGCGCACAGACGCCGGACGGTTTTCTCAGCCTGGACGAGCTGGGCTTCGGAAGCTCCCGCATTGCGGCAGCCACAGAGCTCGTCGAGCCGGTTACCAGCGCATTGCGCAGCGCGGGTCTGCAGGCCGTCTCCGCTCCTGTGCTTACCTTATCGACCGTTACAGGCACGGCGGAATCGGCTGAAGAGCTGGCTTCGCGTATACCCGGCGCTGCCGCAGAGGGCATGGAGGGCTTCGGCATAGCAGCGGCCGCGCACAAAGTCGGAATTCCCGTCCTCGAAATCCGTTCTATTTCCAACGCCGTTGGCCCGCGGGATAAAGCCGCTTGGAGAATCGGAGACGCGCTCCAATCATTGGAAGCAGCAAGTACAGTCTTAATGGAGGTATTATGATGAAAATCGCATTTTCACCGTGTCCTAACGACACCTTTGTATTCCACGCCTGGGTTCACGGGCTGGTCCCAGGTGCGCCTAAGCTGGAGGTTACCTACGCCGACATCGATATTACGAATGGTCTGGCTGCAAGCGGCAGCGGACCGGAAGTACTGAAGGTGTCTTACGCTGCCCTGCCCTGGGTCATGTCGGAATACGCTTTGCTCCCATGCGGGGGAGCTCTTGGAAGAGGCTGCGGCCCCTTGGTGCTGACCCGAAATAACGTATCGGCTGCCCAGGACCCGGCCGTATTGTCGGGTAAAAAAGTTGCCGTACCGAGCGAGCGGTCTACCGCTTATCTGCTGTTCCGGCTATGGGCCGCACAAAACGTACCCGGCGGCGTCGGGGAAATCATCGTGATGCCGTTCCACGAAATTATGCCGGCCGTACGTGACGGCCATATTGATGCTGGCCTTGTGATTCATGAAGCAAGATTCACCTACCCATCCTACGGGTTAAGCCTTCTGACCGATTTGGGCAGCTGGTGGGAATCGGACACCAAGCTTCCGATTCCGCTTGGGGCGATCATCGCCCGCCGTTCGCTGGACCTGGCGTCAATCGCTGCATGGACAAGGGCATCCGTCGAATACGCATGGGCGCATCCGGATGTTTCCAAGGAGTATATCTTAAGCCACGCACAGGAGATGGACCCGGACGTAGCTCAAGCCCACATCAATCTGTATGTCAATGAATTCACAGCCAATTTGGGTGAGGACGGTTATGGAGCGGTCTATGCCTTGTTAAGCCGCGCTGCTCAAGAAGGACTGGTTCCCGAGTTCGATCTCGCCTCCCTCCGTTTGTAATTTCGCGGGAGCCCTGATCGTATCGTTATGTTAAACCGCCTGCAGGCGTTGAAGCTGTTGGGATTTTCTTGGCGGCTTGAATGCCTACAGGCGGTTTCTCAATTCCTCTTTGATACGATGTGTATATTTTTTATGTTTAAGGGATTGATTTCACTGGTAAAACGTGTAATAATACATCCATGGATACATTTTGTATCAAACGAGCGATGGAGGGGTTACCTGTGAATGGGAGTATTGTAAACCTGATGAATATGGAAGAACTGGATCGAGAGTGGACCGACCTTATCAGGACGGCTCGCAAGCAGGGACTCAGTGCCGAGGCCATTCGGACTTTCTTGAGAAACCCGGGTCACTTCGAGCTATCCTTGCACCCGTCAATGAAAAGCTACGCTCCGGTCGAAGCGCACGAATACCTCGAAGCCAAATAAGCATATAGCAAAAAAACGAATGTTCACTTCCGATGATCTCGGAATCCTATACATACGGTTGTGGTCATTAAGCCCCGCTTCGGGGCTTTTGCCGTTTTTCATCCCCTTGTCACGGCTGGCCTTGACCAACAGAGCTGCCGGAGCCGGCAATGCTTCCATAGATATCAGGGGATGCTCCCTGAAGCACAGGCGCCCTGCACGGTACCAAGGATAGGTGCTGCTCGTCGAGCGAAGCCGCAAGCACAGTTCCCGGTTATGTGCAGCCGATGCAAGGCCTGCTGATAGTCCGGAGAAGCGCAAAACCCGGCATGCCAAAGACTATGCCCGGTGCAGGCGCATTCACTGCATAGGCATTGTACTCTGTCAGGCCGGTCATACGCTGGATAGGCACCCTGGCGTACCCGCCGGTAAACATTTATATGGTGGTGAACTAAAAGATGGCGGTCAATAAGGCAGCTAACCCGATCCACCTGAACCAACCCCTACTGGTTAAACTTGTTTTTTTCGTTGTGCCATTTCATAAATTCAATCACAATTTTGTACTCATGTATGCGTTCTTTTTCGATACCCGAATTTTTCAATTCACTAATGAAATCAAGCCACTCTTTATCAGGATGCTGTTTAATCTCCGCGTCCGTCGCTATTTTGAGCAGGGTCTTGAGATCGACCTTTAGTACGGAAGCTATTTTCTCCATGACATGTATAGAAGGATTTTGCTTCAGATTACGTTCAATATTGCTTAAATACGATTTGGAAATACCGGTCCGCTCCGAAAGCTCGGATAAAGTAAAACCCCTTTGTTTTCGTATGGAGGATATATTATTACCGATCATGGTCTCTATCACTCCATAACGCTGCACATAAGCTTTCCTGCTGTTCCCGCATCACACCCTCAATGCTCATCATCCAACATTAACCCCCCATGTTATGACCTTCCGCTCCTTACTCCACATAGTCCTTTTAAACCTGGTAAAATTCTTGCAATAGCGATGACAGGAGTCTTTGCTTTCACTTTTCGGACGCTCCTCTACCTTCCCCGCTGCAGAATCTTTCCTCCACAAAATATCCGTTTTCGGATTAAAGCGCTTACTATTCTTATCCTGATCCGTCTTCATGCTTGCTGCCAACCGGCTTGTACCGTCGTTGACGATTCACCTCCCCCAATGACTTCCCTTCAATGAACCTGCAGCCCTCTAACCATTCCCGCCAGAAGCTGAATACATCGGCATGAACCTACATAAATTTTTATAAAAGGGGGTCGTGCGTTATGTATTCGCTGCTAACGGGAACATGGAAAAAGGCACAATATGTTTACCATCAAGTGATGCATGCTTACCATTGCACTCTCTATAAGGATTGTCTCGACATGCAATTGAAAGCGCATTATTACCGGATGGCGAGGCATCATGAACTCAAACTTAAGTCGTCCGGCTGTTAGCTGCTTGCCGCTTTCTCCAATACAGCAGTCCTGGCAGCCGACGCTATAGCCTTCTTGATACATTCGATCACTCTTTGCTGCTCTTCCGCGGTCATTCTGGAACCGGACGGAAGACATAAGCCTGAAGCGAATAGCTGCTCGGAGACACTCTCTTGCTCTCCGTGCCTATAGTACTTACATCCCTCAAACAACGGCTGCATATGGAGCGGCTTCCATACCGGCCGGGCTTCGATGTTCTCTTCCGTCAGCGCCGCCAGCAGCTGGCTGACGGTTACCCCAGCTTCGTCCGGGTCCAGCGTTAATACGGTTAGCCAGCGGTTCGAACGGGTTTGGTCCATCTCCGGCATGAACCGGATACCGGGCAAATGGGACAGCTCCAAATAATATCGCTCGAAGATCGCTCTTCTTGCTTCGACCCGATCGCTCAAAACCTCCAGCTGTGCTCTTCCGATGCCGGCCAGCACATTGCTCATGCGGTAGTTGTAGCCCATCTGGCTATGCTGGTAATGCGCTGCCTGATCTCTTGCTTGCGTAGCCAGGAAACGGGCGTGCTGCAGCGCCTCGATATCGTTAGAAACCAGCATTCCTCCGCCGGAGGTAGTAATAATCTTATTGCCGTTAAAAGAATAGACACCGTACTTACCAAAGGTTCCGCTAGCTCTGCCCTTGTATGTCGAACCGAGCGATTCCGCCGCATCCTCAATGACCGGGATGCTGTAGCGATTGCAGAGCGCGACGATTTCATCCATCTTGGCGCTTTGCCCGTACAAGTTGACGACAATGACTGCTTTTGGCAGGCTGCCTTCCTTCGCCGCATCCTCAAGAGCCCGTTCAAGCGCTTGAGGAGACATGTTCCACGTTTCCGGCTCGGAATCGATGAATACCGGAACGGCTCCCAGATACACAATCGGATTGGCGCTGGCTACGAAGGTGAGACTGGAGCAGAATACCGTGTCTCCTTCCTTGATGCCGATCAATCGCAAGGCCAAATGGATGGCCGCCGTTCCCGAAATGACGGCTGCGGCATCTCTGACGCCGACATAGGCGGCAAGCTCCTTCTCGAACGCATCGACATGCGGTCCTAATGGAGCGATCCAATTTGTATCGAAAGCATCCTGAATATATTTAATTTCGTTCTCGCTCATATGGGGAGCGGACAAATAAATTCTTGGTTTATCCTTACTCATTGTGGAGGATCACGTCCTTTCTCGGGAATATGTCGCTTATTTCATTGCAGCGTGTTACTCTAGCAGGACTTCCCACCGCCGTACTGAACGCGGGAATGTCACTGATCACCGTCGAACCCGCACCTATAATGGACCATTCGCCTATCCATTTGCCCGGAATTATAGATGCCCCCGCTCCAATCAGTGTCCCTTCCCGTACGGTCACAGCCCCCGTCAACGTGGCACGCGGTGCGATATGCGCAAAATCCGATACCCGGCTGTCATGCTCTACTATAGCCCCTGTATTGATAATCGAATGATTGCCGACGACGGCGTCCGCGTTAATTGTGCATTGAGCCATAACAACCGTACCGCGGCCTATCTTCACGCTGGGACTAACCACCGCGGAAGGGTGAATCAGTGAAGCGAAGCGATCCTCCGAAAAATCGAGCGAAGCGGCAATCGTTTTTCTGACCTGATTGCTCCCTATAGCGATAACAAATCTCAATTGGTCGTTTTGGCTCAGCAATTCAGTTGCCGAAGCTACAGGCCCTCTGTACATACCGTCTTCAAAGCATGCAAGCTGCTCGTACTTATCGTCCAGAATCGCCTTCACCTTACCATTATGACTTCGAATGATGTCCATAATGACTTTACTATGTCCACCCTCGCCGATGACGGCAAGCTCCATGCTTCAACACGCCCGTTTCATGAAAATTTGGAACCTGTGAACCGTTCCATCGTGACATGGCTTCCATGGCTGATGCCCTCGGGCTTCAGCACTTTTTTTATAGTCAGCAGCAATATTTTGAGATCGAGAAGGAAGCTTTGATGCTCCACATACCACAGGTCCAACTGAAACTTCTCTTCCCAGGAAATCGCATTGCGTCCATTCACCTGGGCCCATCCGGTTATTCCCGGTCTGACTTCATGTCTGCGGGCCTGTTCTTCCGTATACAATGGCAAATAGTCCATCAGCAGCGGGCGGGGGCCGACCAGACTTATGTCCCCTTTGACCACATTGACCAGCTGCAGCATCTCATCCAGACTGTACTTCCTTAAGAATTGACCGAATGGCGTCAATCTCACCGCATCGGACAACAAATTTCCCTCAGCATCCGTCGCATCCGTCATCGTCCGGAACTTATACAAGTAAAACGGCTTGCCGTGCAGCCCCGGACGCTGCTGCGCGAAGACAACGGGCGAACCCAATTTCCATCTCACCAGAACCGCTACGACTCCAATGACCGGACTGAATACCAGCAGCAGTGAGATTGAAACCAGCAAGTCAAACGATCGTTTCATCGATTATCATGCTCCTACCCTTTCAACTGAAATATATGGCTGCGTTCCAGCCTCTATACGATATAATTCCGCTTAACAGCGATGCAGCCAATGCTTGACCATCTATGGCAACCAGCCATTGGCAGTCCTTCAACGGAGCTGATCCATGTGAGGCAATGCCGCAAATCATTTTCCCCTTACGGCGGATAAAATTTGCTCTTTGATTTCCTCGATGAATTCCTTCACACCCAAATGTTCCGCTTCATTGCCCCTATGATAAGCCCTAAGCATAATTTCCTTCATTTGCTGCTGAGTCAGTTCGGAAAGCTTCATATTACAAAACCTCTTTTACCAGATGTGCGGAAGCATCATTCCATGCGCCATGATGAAGCAGCTGCGGATCCCCGTTGGCACCGATCCCGGTCAGAACACCCTCATGTCCGGCGTAGCCGTTGGGATTGTTGACCTGCCAGCGCCATGCGTCCCGGCACATGTCCTCCAGGCCCAGCTTGGCGACCCAGCCCAGCTCGCGCTCGGCCTTGCGCGGATCGGCATAGCAGAGTCCGATATCTCCGGGACGCCGTGCCGTAATCCGATAAGGAATGCTCCTGCCGGTCACCTTCTCGAAGGCGGCTACCATCTCCAACACACTGTAACCGCGGCCGGTTCCAAGATTATAGGCGTCTACACCAGTGGTCGCGTTTACTCTATCCAGCGCCTTCAAATGCCCTTGCGCCAGATCCACCGCGTGAATGTAATCTCTGACCCCTGTTCCGTCCGGCGTCGGGTAGTCGTTCCCGTAGACCTGCAGCTCTTTGAGCCTGCCTACCGCCACCTGGGTAATGTACGGCATCAGATTGTTCGGGACCCCGTTCGGGTCCTCCCCGATCCGGCCGCTTTTATGGGCTCCTACCGGATTGAAATAGCGAAGCAGCGCTATGCTCCACTTGGAATCCGAATGGTACAAGTCCCTTAAAATTTCCTCAATCATCAGCTTCGTCCGCCCGTACGGATTCGTGGCGCTAAGCGGCAGCTCCTCGGAGATCGGCACCCGCTCCTGCAATCCGTAGACGGTAGCGGAGGAGCTGAACACCAACCGCTTCACCCCGTAGCTTTCCATCACCTTGCACAGCGCCAGGGTCCCGGTGATGTTATTGTCGTAGTAACGAAGGGGCAGCCGAACCGATTCCCCGACGGCCTTAAGTCCGGCGAAGTGGATGACCGCTTCGATCTCATTTTGCGCAAATACCCGGTCCAGCCTTTCCTGATCCATCAAATCGATTTGATAAAATTTGAAATCCTTGCCGGTAATAAACCTCACCCGTTGGAGTGATTCCATATGGCTGTTCGCCAGGTTATCCACCACGATGATTTCATATCCGGCATTCAATAATTCCACACAAGTATGGCTACCGATGTAGCCGGAACCGCCTGTAATAAGTACAGCCAACTGCTCCGCCCTCCTAAAAACTGATATAATCGCTTCGATACAAAAGATTCAGGACTACAACATTTTCATAGTAGAAATAAATGAAGTAACAGAGGATGATTGCGTAATAGATGATCCGTTGACTCTCTTTAGTAAACACCTTGACAATCCAGGACATCAGGATGACGTTGTACAAGCCGAAATAGATGATAAAGCGGGCAAAGATCCAGTTCTGTGTAGCAATAATCATGAATACGAGGCCCAGCAGCGACATATTGACGACATAATCGCTTTCCGGAAATATTTGTCTCAGCTTTTCCCTTCCCATATAAGCAAGAAGAATAGGGACCCCTTGAACCGCAACCCTGAGAAGGTTGGCGCCTCCTTCATTGAAATCCTTATAATTGCCGTATTGGGTCTCCTCAATGGCCGAGAAGATGGCATCGGACAATTGGTTGTAGCCAAGCACCATCAGGATGGCCACAGCCAGCATGGTAAAGGTCGTCGTCGTCCAAGCCTTTCTTCTAACGATGAAATAAATCGGTATCAGGATTAACGCGCTTTGATGAATGGTGGAAGCGAATAAAATGACCAGCATATACTTCAGCCAGCTTCCGTTAAACAAATACTTGGTAGCGGCAAAGATGATCGCGCCGGCCAAAAATTGACGAATCCCATTCATCGATACGACGTACAAGCCCGAAGTGATATAAATATAGATGCTCAGCTCGAACAACCGGGAATACTTATACATCACCATGACAATAAGCGCGTTGGTTATTAAAGCTGTAATAAAAACAAGGGCCTGGGGATTTGACGTATACATTTTTAAAATCATCTGGAAAATCCCGAAGCCGATGTCCTTTTTGGAAATGACGTAATCCCATGTGTAGGGGTCGACGACATACGAATGCATGTAATAGAAGGTATCGCCAATGTTATTACGAAGACCCGAGATCATCACAAAAATGACAATGACGACAAAGGCCATCAGCTTATTCGGCTTTATGTACACCGGCCCTATAGGAGACGGCTTGGCTATTGCTCTCGAAAACAGGGAGACGGCGTAGACGGAAAATAAATTGATCCAAAGTATGGCCATGAGCTGCCTTCCCTTCGTACGGTTAGGAGGTTCTTGTTTTTCTCAATACGTAGCAATAAAGCAGGAAGCCGAACGGAATCGCCGCTAACGTCAGCAGCTTGCAGGGGGTCTCGCTAATAAACCTCCGGTTTCTGGAAAGAAAGCTGCTCGATACATAATGTATCGACTGTTTGAACTTAAAGAGCCTGCCGGCGAAAGGCAGCTTCATCAGCTCTTTGCGGTAAAAAGCGAAGCCCTGCGGGTTCCTGCGGTACTGTCTCAGCATGTTCCTCGAGGACCCGTCCGGCAAATATTCGATGCAGCAGAGCACCTCATTCATAAGCAGCATCTCATACTGCTGGTCCAGCATGTAATATTTGTAGGCAAGCCCTACGTAGTTCTCATTCTTGAACAAAGGGTACGGGTATTGCCTAGTTAATTCGGTCCGGTAGACCAGCTTCTTATCGCCGGTTACCCCGTGCTTGTTGTACAGCTCGAACAGGGAGGAGAGCCTCAGCTGCTCCGGTAACCGGGACCCGACAATCCGGCCGTCGGTATAAGCATCAAGCCCGATGATTCCGCTGACTTTATCGCTGCCGTAACGGTCCCAGAAGGTAATGATCTTCTCTACCGCATCGTCCGGCATATAATCATCCGAATCGATACACACGTTAAGCTCGGTATCAATCAGTTCATAGGCGGTGTTATGCGCCCCGTGCATGCCCTGATTTTCCTGCCAATGATACCGGATTTCGATTTCATTCTCATCTATCCAGCCCTGGACCAAATCCCGGGTCCCATCGCTGGATCCGTCGTCTATGATAAGCCATACAAAATCCTTCGACGTTTGCCGCTTCAAGCTCTCGTAGCAAACGGGAAGACAGTACGCACGGTTATAGGTGGGCGTAAACACCGTCAGTGCCTTCAATCCCATCACCTCGCTATCGAGAAGTAATATTGTTCCGCCCATCGGGCCGTCGTCCGGATATCATATCCGTGCTCCGTTAACGAATGCTGCGGGATACGGCGGGATACAGGCTTCACCATACGGTCCCCGAGGGCTTGAACCCATGACTCCAACGGCTGGTTAAGGGACACATAGTCCACCAAGGACAACCCCATATCCACTTCCCGGGTAATCACGTCGGAGATGACGCAAGGCAGTCCAGCTCCCTGTGCCTCGACAAGCGTAACCGGCAGCCCTTCGTGCAAGGAGGGAAATACAAAGATATCGAAGCCCTGCAGCAGTCTGGCGATATCGCTCCTTACTCCAAGAAACTTTACTCTCCGCTCCAGCCCCAGCTCTTTTACTTTCTCCTCGATCCCGGTCCTTAACGGACCGTCGCCTGCCAGCACAAGAACCGAATTCGGACGCTCCTGATGGAATCGGGCGAAGATTTCAACCAGAAACGAATGATTCTTCGGTGCGGAGAAGCGGCCTACATGTCCGATAACAAAATCGTCCGCCTGGAGCCGAAGCTCCTCCCTTACTTCCGACCGAACCTCCGTAGAAAAGGCAAAGCGTTCGGACTCTATGCCGTTCTTCAGAATTGCAACCTGCCGGTCCTTATTCGGAAATAACCATGCGGCAGCCTTGCCCGAGCAGGCCAGCAGATGGGTCGCACAAGGGCGAATCAGCTGACCCGAAGCCCATTTATAGGCTCTGGCGGCAATCCCGCCCTCACTCCTTGTGCTATGGCTATGGGCGATGCGTGCCGGAATACCGGCCTTCTTCGCCGACCGGAGAACGAAGCCGCTCATCTTGTCCATGTGAGAATGGACGACTCGGTACTCGGGATGGGAGGCAAAGAATTGATCCAGCGCCTTGATGTACCCGGAGTGGCCTACCTCGGTCAAGTAAGGGATCCGATGCACCCTTCCGCCCAGAGCTTCTATTTCCGGGTCAAAGGCCCCTTCCCTGCAGGTTAGAAAATCGAACTGGACCTTCGTCCGGTCTATATTCCGGTACATATTCATGAGCAGCGTTTCGGCCCCGCCGCGATTCATATTGACGACTACGTGCAAAATTCTTAGGGGATCGCCCACAATATCTCCCCCTTTTCATTCATAAATGAAGTGTAAATCCTGCGTTTCTCATCGAGCACCCTATGGATGGAGTAGCTCGCCACAATCATTTCGCGGCCGGCTGTACCGAGCTTATGCTGCAGCGGCTTGCTCAAGGCCAAAGCCGTCATTCGTTCCGCCATGGCCCTGTAATCGTGCGGATCTACAATCCACCCGTTCACATCGTTATGTACCAGCTCTCTGTGGCCCCTATTATCCGTCGCAATGACGGGGAGTCCGCAGGCCATCGCCTCCATAATATTAACCGGCAGGCCTTCACGGGCACTTGATGCGACGGCAATATCACAGAGGGGGAGAAGCTTATCGATATCCGTCCGATATCCGAGAAAATGCACCTTGTCAGCAATCCCGAGACGAGTCGCCAGCTCCCGGCACGTTTCCTTCAAAGCGCCTTCGCCTGCCAGCAGCAGCCGTGTTCCGGGGGCTTGCTCCTGAATCAAGGCCAGCGCCTGAATAAGATACTGCTGATTCTTGTTCTTATTGAACTCAGCTGCGTAAAACATCAGCGTGTCTTCCGGATCATACCCCATAGCCCTTCGGGCATCGTGCTTGGCAGGTTCGGCCAAAGGCTGGAAGCGCTCGGTATTGACCCCCACCCCATGGACGTGATCAATCCGGTTGGCCTTAAACCGATGACTCGTCGCTAATCGGTAATCCTCTTCATTAATGGTGATCAAGCAGTCCGTGTAATGGGATAACCATTTCTCAATCGGGTAATACAGCAGCCAATGAAGCAGCGGCCCCCCCTTGCAAAAGTGAAAGCCGTGTGCCGTATACAGCACCTTCGTTCCCTGCTTGCGCACCCTCCGGGCCGCCAGCCGGGCAAGAACGCCTCCCATTGGGGTGTGACAGTGGATGATATCGTATTGGTGCTCCTCAATAATCGTTCTCAATTGATGAAAGACCTTCCGGTTGCCCGCCTTAAAGGGGGAGCGTTCGAAAGGGATATCGAACTTTTCATCTACATATGGCAGCTCCAGCTGACCGTTGGCAGCGACATGGACCTCCCAGCCCTGTTCCTTGAACCAGCTCATATAAGGCAAATGAAAAGCCTTAAAGTGATAGTCCACCGTGGCGCAAAATAACACTTTTCGGGTCATGTCGGTCACCTATTTAATCAGCTCTTTCTCCAGCACGCGGGACAAATAGTTCAGCAGATCATAGCGCAAATCATCCCGCTGGAGCGCAAATTCAATGGTCGTTTGGATAAAGCCCATTTTTTCCCCTACATCATGCCTTGTTCCGTGGAACTCGTAGGCATAAACCGCCTCCTGCCGGTTCAGCTCCGCAATGCCGTCCGTAAGCTGAATCTCCGATCCGGCTCCCGGTTCCTGACTGCTTAAAATCTCGAAAATGCGCGGGCTTAATATATACCGCCCCATAATGGCCAGGTTCGACGGTGCGAATTCCTTCTTCGGCTTCTCGACCAGATGCTTCACTTTATAAAAGCGTTCATCCATCTGATTGCCGTCAACAATGCCGTAACGGGATACCTCGTCATCGGATACATGCTTGACCCCTATGATTGAGGCCCGGTAATGATCGTAGAGCTCCATCATTTGCTTCAGGCAAGGCTTATCCGCACGGACAATATCGTCCCCGAGCAGAACTGCGAACGGTTCGTCGCCAACAAACTTGCGGGCGCACCATATCGCATGCCCCAAGCCTTTCGGCTCCTTCTGGCGAATATAGTGGATGTCGACGTTCGCCGACTTCTGCACTTCGTTCAGCAGGTCGAACTTTTGCTTCTCCAGCAGGTTCTGCTCCAGCTCAAAGGAGCTGTCGAAATGATCCTCAATCGCCCGTTTGCCTTTGCCGGTTACGATAATGATGTCCTCTATGCCGGACTCTATGGCTTCTTCCACAATGTATTGAATCGTCGGTTTATCTACTATCGGCAGCATTTCCTTGGGCATTGCCTTGGTTGCCGGGAGAAACCGGGTGCCGAGGCCAGCCGCCGGAATAATAGCTTTTCTTACCTTCATCCGTTTATCCGCTCCTTCTTAACCTATCGAAATTAATTTCTTGGTAGGTGCCGGCATCACTCTGCCGTTAGCCAGATTCAGCAGCTGCTCCCGTAGCGCAGTTCCCTCCAGCGTCGTATAGCTTGCAATGACCTTCCGTATTTCTTCTATGTACAAATCCGATGTTTTGCCGATATAAATTTTGGGGTAGACCTGCCGCTCCTCGACCTCGTTAGCCTGCAGCAGCTCCTCGAACAGCTTCTCGCCGGGTCTTATTCCTGTAAAGACGATTTCGATGTCGTCGGTGGAATGACCTGAGAGCTTGATCAAATTTCTCGCCAGATCGACGATCTTAACCGGCTCTCCCATATCGAGAACGAAGATTTCGCCTCCCTTGGCCAACGCCCCCGCTTGAATAACCAGACGGGAAGCCTCCGGTATGGTCATAAAGTATCGGATCATATCGGGATGGGTTACCGATACCGGCCCGCCCTTTTCAATCTGCTGCTTAAACCGCGGAATGACGCTGCCACGGCTGCCCAGCACATTGCCGAACCGAACGGCGACGAACTTGGTCTCGCTGCTCATATCCATGTGCTGGATGATCATTTCCGCCAGCCGCTTCGTAGCTCCCATGACGCTGGTAGGATTCACGGCCTTATCCGTTGAAATCATGACAAACGTACCGACACCGAACTTGCTGGCCGCTTTGGCTACGTTTAAGGTCCCGATGACGTTGTTTTTGACCGCTTCCTCCGGATTCCGTTCCATTAACGGCACATGTTTATGGGCAGCGGCATGATAGACCACCTGGGGTCGGTATTTGTTCATAATGCTCATCATTTTGACGGCATCCTGAATATCCGCTATTTCCGTCACGAACTTAATGTCTGTGTTGCCGCACAGATCGCGAAGCTCCATCTCGATCGAGTAAATACTGTTCTCTCCATGGCCCAGAAGAATCAATTGACTTGGATGAAAGCGGGTGATTTGACGGCAAATTTCCGATCCGATCGAACCGCCTGCCCCCGTGACCAGCACCCTCTTCTGGGTAACGTATCCCGAGATGCTGTCGATATCGAGCTCAATTGGTTCCCTGCCGAGCAGATCCTCGACCTGAACATCGCGGAACTGGCTTACTGATAATTTACCGGTTACGATATCCTCAAGCATCGGCAGGATTTGCGTCTTGGCCGACGTCTTCGCACATTCCCTGAAGATGTTGTTAAGCCCCTTTTTGCCAAGGGAAGGGATGGCGATGACAATGTTGTCGATATGAAGCTCTTCCACCGCTTTTTCGATTTGGTCGATGCCCCCGACAACGGGAATGCCCAGAATGTCCAAATGCTGAAGGTTCGGATTGTCGTCGATGAAGGCTACCGGCAAAAGCTCCACGTCGTGATTTTTAACCAGCTGTCTGGCAACCATCACGCCTGCCGATCCAGCTCCGATGATGAGCGTACGCTTCTTGTTCACATCGTTTTTAATATAAATGCCCCGGATCAGCCGCCAGCAAAAACGCGAGCCTCCGATTAATAAGATGTGAACCATCCACGTGACCGCAAGCAGCCGGACATAAATATCCTGCACGATCATCTCCTGGATGAAGGCTGTGGTAATAATCGATAATGTCACCGCCTTGACGATACATACCAATTCCCCGACGCTCGCATACTCCCAGGCTTTTTTATACATTTTATAAATCATGGAAAACACATGATGACTGAGCAGAAGTGTGATAGAACTGACGACCAGCGGAAGCGTAATGACATGAAGGTCGGCTTCCAGCAAAAAACGGCTGAAGAATATAGCCGTCAATACGATGGCCGAATCAACCATAATTAATAACGACAGCCTTTGATGGTATGACAACAACTTCACCCTCCCAATAAAGTACTTAAGTATAAGGTCCTTGAAGAAAGACCTTATATTTAAACCCTCTAATGTCGGACTGGAACGTGCGCCGCGTTCGATAACATCGAGGGATTCCGTCCCGCAAAGAGGTTGTTCTTTATAAAGAACAACACTTCAAAAAAAAAGAATTTCTCATGAAATATGACACTGCTAAGTCTTCATGCTGTATATTTTGTCGAAATGATTATAGTTCTTATGAAGCAGGTAAAAAGGAGGAGGATTTTATGAATTACCATCATTACGTTCTTGAACAAGAATAATTTTGTTTGTAAATTCTTTATAAAGAACAATCGAAGCAAAAAAAAGGAGCGAACTTTTTCCACTAAGTTAGTGCTCAGTACCTTCATTCTAGTTCTTTATAAAGAATTTGTCAATACAATTTGCGCCATTTTCCCCAATCTGTCACAGGCATCATTCGCTAGCTTTCGGAGGGCAGACTCGGGCTTGGAGTACGCTTGACCTTCCCCAGAACCTTGCCTAGCAGCTGCCGGACAATACCCAGTACGTATTTCATTTCCTCCGTTTTGTAAAAGAGCGCAGCGTACACCATATTGGGCACGATCATGCAAATGATCATCTTGATGATCAGCATCCCTACCGTATCCGCAGCGAACCAATGGCATAACCAGCTCGTAAGCAGGCAGGTCCCAAGCGCTATGGCCGCATAATAAGCGTAAGTCGCGTAGTAGTGGGTTAAAGGCCTTTGAAACACCTTCTTATAAACAAAATACGGCGTCGTCCAGAATGGTACGAGCAGGGCGCTGATTAACGCTCCGATGAATACCCCGGACAATCCGATGACTTGAACCAGCCATATGGAGATGCCCAAATTGATCGCTGCCTGGCATAGGGGAGCATAGCGGTCCTCGTGGAAAATCCCGGCTGTCGTTTTTACCGTGCTGATCGAGTTTCTCATGCCTCTTTCGTAAAAGGTCACCATGAGCACGATTAGGATCATTTTCTCCATAATAAACTGCTTGCCAATCCACAAGGTGATGAACGGCTCAATAATGACGTACATGAAGATGGCGCAAAATGAATACAGCCAGAAATTCATCAGCATGGTGACTTTATATACGCTGTAAATCTTTTCCTTGCTTTCCTTGGCCACCAGATTGCCGACACTATGGTAGATATTGTTGAATACCTGGTTAATGAACGTGCGGCATATTTCTATCAGCATATTATAGTTGGAGTACAGCCCTACGGCGGCAATACTGACAAAGGTCGAGATCATAATATTGCTTGTTCCGAAAATGAAATAGGTCCCTACGTTTTGGAGTATGATGGCCTTCACATTCTTGATAATACCGCTCTTCGTGGCGGCATCCAGCTTGGCTGTCACCTTTTCCTTCAGGAAAGGATACATCCGGTTAACGATCACGAACAGGAGCAGTGAATTGATGAGTATGATCAGGCAATCAATAATAAGGTAATAAACGTAATTTTGCGTCCAATACAGAATTCCGATTTTGAGTAAGGTGGATGCGATGGACAGACCCGAGAATATGGCCGTTGTAATGTAGCTTTTTTGGTACACGTTCAATAAATTGGTTTTGTAGGAGAAGAAGTACGGTATGACAGTGTTGGCCAGGAACAAAAGGTAGATGATCTGTATATTTTGAAGGCTGTGGTCTTTGATGAAATAAGGCAGAAATGGCATGATGGCGAGACCAAGCAGCAGAACAACGAAGGCTATTATGGTATATGCCCTTTTGTATAATTTCATGAGCACATTAATTTTCTCATAATCGTTTTCCGCGACGGGCTTGTAAAGGCTGTAGATGATGCTCGACCCTATCCCTGCCTCAGCCAGGGAAAGCATGGCCAGCACATTCGTAAACAAGCCGTTCAGCCCTAAATATTCAACGCCGAGAGTTTGGATAAATACGGTTCTTGAGAAGAAGCTCAAGAACGTAATGATGAGCTGATTTCCTATGCCGACCGATATATTAATGATAGAATTATTCACTCTCATAAGGATCTCCGCATTCCTGACTCTAATTTATTCATCATAGCCGAAGTCATGGTCAAGCTCTCTTTTGATTTGCTCAATCTGTTCCTGGGTCTTATACGGCCAATACGTATCATATACCGGCTTAACCTTCAGCAGCTCCCTGTGCTTTTCCAAATAATCGGAGGTTTTGCCGATAACCCTTGCTGGATTGCCCGCTACAATGCTGTTGTCCGGTATAGATTTGGTTACGATAGAGCCCGCCGCCACGATAACATCATTGCCGATGGTAACGTTGCACAGAATGACACTGTTATACCCGATAAAGACCCTGTCTCCGATCTTGACCTTGCCTATCTTGGATTTCCCGAAATAATATTTGGTGCTGGCATCATGGGCCAGAATGGTGCTGTTGGTTATCGTTACATCGTCGCCGATCTCAACAAGCCAGCAATGACCGTAATCGATAACGCTGTTAAAAAAATTAAAATTTTTCCCGTAGGTTAAACCTCTCTCCTTCAGCCGCTGCAGCTCTGTTTTGGGATTCAGCTTATTTTGTATCCTCGCTTTTAACGAAGACAGGATCCTTGCAATCATTAGGCCACCCGCTTACTCTAATAATTTATACGACAAAGCCGATCTCCTGAATAAGCTCCTCATACATCTTGAGCTTATCCTCCGAGGATATGTTCCCGCCTAGCGTGAAGCGTTCCCCATAGGTTTTCCTGCTTTGCATCAGCGTGTTTGTTTTCTCGATATATTCCTCCACGGTCAATAGGACCTTCGCCGGATTACCCGCGACGACAACCCCCCAGGGCACCGACTTGGTCACGATGCTGCCGGCGGCTACGATGGAATTTTTGCCGACGGTCACACCGGGCATAATCAAGGCTCTGGCGCCTATGAACACATTGTCCTCAATGGTGACGCTGCCCACCTTCGTATATTGGCTGAGCTGCTTGGTGCTGGCGTCGTGGGCGAGCAAATAGGCTTGCGGCGCTATCGTGACATTGTTGCCGATCTTGATCAGCCAGCAGTGGGAATAATCGAAGACGACCCCGGGCTGAATGGAACAGTTATCGCCTATTCTTAAGCCCATCTTGATATAGTCCTCGAGCCACAGCTCTTCCAATATATATTTCCTCGCCCTGGCTCTAATGAAATGAATGCATTTTTTGATCATTGGCTCACCCAACCCTGGAATAAGAATGGGAATTCATCATTCGGATACAAAAGCCCTGCGTGAACGGAAGCACGTTAAACAGCATCGAGTACACTCCGATATCCTTGGTGTCCCCTTGAGAGAAATCGACCGCTCCGTTCCTGCGGGTGGCCTGCATTAAATAACGAACGGCCTTATCGGCGCTATCCTTGCACAGCTCGGAAATCTCTTCAATTTGCGAAGCCTGCAGCATAAACCAGCCCAACGTGGCTGTGGTAGATGAATCGGGCCTGCATTCCCTGCGGGTAACCGTCCAGCTCCAGTTGCCGGAAGACTGCTGAAACGAGCTGGCCGCTCTCGCAAACCGTTTCACGCTTTCCTCCAGCACGGACTTATAGGGGTGCCCCTCCGGAAGCTCCGTCCATGCATCGATAAGCCCGATGGCAAACCAGCCCAAGCCTCTTCCCCAGCCATACAGCCCGAGAGGAACTTTATTCTCCACCTGATATGCATGACTCGGAATATAATGGGGATCCAGCATGCCGTTCTCTTCATAGGCCTGAATCTGCCTGACTGCCAAATCTACGCATTCCTGCTTTCCGTACCGGACCCCGTATGCGACGAGGAAAGGACAAATGAACCCGATCGTATCCACATAACGGTAATTTTGCATAAACTTCCGGTAAGCTACTGTTCCATCCTGCCCTATGTGATCCTGAATCATTTCCCAAACGGCATCGAACGCGGCTTTGTAACGGTCTGTATCCACACCGTCAAGCTTCATGACCGCATAGGCTAATATGGCGGCATCCACCTGCTTGGGCTGCTCCACCCATTGCCCCCGGCTGTCAAACTTGGAATTCAGAAACTTCGTCATTTCCTGTCTGACCTGAAGGTCGTCGTTACGCTTCAAATACTCGGCCAAGCCCATAACCAGCGCAGCTTCCTGCCAATGCTGGATCGCGCTCTTCGTATAATTTCCTCTCAGCATATCAATCGCAACGAATCTCGTATTATCCGTCACCTTGATTTTGGGGGTATGGTTCAGCCAGCGGGTTCCTATCGTTGTTATAGACTTGTTCCATAGCTGCTTATCCTGGTAACGCCCGATATGAATCCGGCTAAGCCAATCCCGGCATATAGGGATCACGTCTATCAAAATGACGATCGCTATGAGACCTAACAACAGTACGCCTATCGTTTGAAACAGCATGAAATCGGTCCTTTCCTGTTACGCGAATAATTCATATAATTTACGAATTTCTGCTTCGGTGCCGAGCTTCTCCTTTGACAGGTTCAGCGACAATCGGCTTCTTAGAACCTCATCGTCGATTAAGGTCCGGATGGCGGCAGCGATGGAGGAAGGGGTCATCTCGGCGATCAAGCCGTTTGCCTTGTGGCGAATCTGATCCTTGGCCGTGCTGAAGTTGGTAACCACGATAGGCTTATTCAATATTTTCGCTTCATCCACCGCAATGGACTTCCCTTCGAACCGGGACGGCTGCACATAAATATCCGCTTCTTTGATGAACGGATACGGGTTCTCCTGCAATCCCATCAGGACAAACACATCCTGCAGGCCGTTCGCCGCAATCATCTGCTCCAATCTGCCCCGCTCCTCACCCTCGCCGATGATATACCATTTAACCGGGTAGCCGCCCTGCACCAGCTCTTTGCACGCCTCAACGGCCATCTCAAAGCCCTTCTGATGATTCAGCCTCCCTACGGAAACCAGCTTGATATGCTGCTCACTCCAGCCGGACGGCTTTATGGAGAGCTTATGGATTGCGGATGGAGATACGATATTATGCATCACATGGATCTTGCGCTCATACAGCGGAAATCGCTGCTTCAACACCCTGCCGCACTCATCGGAGACCGTAACCAGATGATCCAGCTTCTCAAAGTACGCCGCATCCAGATCGGGATCCATCCCCAGCTTGTCGTAATCGTTGTGGATGAATCCGATTTTTTTATGGGCCCTTACCTTGTCGATGCAAAAATAAATCGGATTTTTTTCCAGATACCCTACAGCAATATCATAGGTCTGATCTATACTCGTCAACGACTTCGATATATATTTCCACACTCTCTGCTCACATCGAACCCTGTTCTTTTCACTTTTGAAAATCATGCCGGCGAGCCCTCTCCACAGGGCGATATGCCATTGCCCCTTCTGCATGCAATCCATGATCGCAGCTCTAACCGACATATCGAAATATTGAAATTGCGGCGGCTCCTCCAGCAGCCGGACGGCTTGCGGGATTTGGCTCATGAACAATCCGTCATGCTGAAACAGAAATAAATCGACTTCATAGGTTGAATAATCTATCGTTTCCAATAACGAGATCAATGCCTTTTCGGCCCCGCCGCACCGCATATTGTTCATGACAAACAAAACCTTTTTCTTCAAAGCAACGACCACCCGCGTTATAAAATTTCGTACAGCTTCCGAATTTCGCCTTCCGTGCCCAGCTTCTCGGAGGCCAGATTTCCAGCCAGCCTCTGCTGCAAAGCCTTATCCTCCAGCAATCGCTCGATCCCTGCGCCGATCGCCTCCGCCGACATATCGACGATAAAGCCGTTGACCCCATGCCGGATTTGGTCCTTCGCGGTTTCAAAGTTTGTTACCACGATAGGCTTATGAAGAATTTTGGCCTCGTCGATCGCTATCGATTTGCCCTCATAGCGGGAGGGCTGAACATAGAGGTCCGCCTTATTCATATAGGGATACGGATTTTCCTTAACGCCCAGCAGCTGGAAATGGGAGCCTAGCTGGTACTTCTCAATCAAAGCCTCCAAACATTCCCTGTCCTGCCCGTCCCCCAGCACGTACCACCGGATCGGGTGTCCTTTGTCTACCAACAGCCTGCAAGCCTCGATGGCCATATCGATTCCTTTTTCATGGCTCAGCCTCGCCAGCGTCACGATATTCGTATAGCCGGGGTCGAATACGGTGCCGTCCTCGATCTCCTTTTGGGCTAACTGATGGATCGTTCTGGGCGATACAATGTTATAGATTACCTTGATTTTTTGATCTAAGTGGCGGAAATAATCGTGCAGCGATCGGGCGCATTCCTCGGACACCGTAACCAGATGGTCCAATTGGTCGAAGTAGGGATGATCATAATGATGGCTCATGCCCGAATTCGCATAGTTCGTATGGATCCAGCCGATTTTTTTGACGGCCTTAACCTTGTCGACTACAAAGTAGATGGAGGACTTCTCCAGGTATCCTATGGCTGCATCGTATACCTTATCCAGGGTGTCGAGAGCTTTTCTGTGATACTTCCAGGTATACTGCTCGGAATAGGCGTTGTTTTTGATTGCGCGGTTCATCACGGTGAACATCAATCTGGAATAGGCCAAGGTCACCTGACCTTTAGCCAGAAATTCCCGGACTGATTTCTTCAAGCCCTTGGTATAGATGTTGTAGGTATACGGGAAGCTCACAATATTGACTTCTCTCGGCAATAAGTTCATGAATACTCCGGTCTGGCTGAACAGAAACAGGTCTACATTATAGGACTTGTAGTCAATTTGGGATAACAGATTCACCAGACTTTTCTCACCGCCGCCGGCTGTCAGGCTTGGCATCACAAAAAGCAAGTTTTTTTTCATCCTGCCGCCCTCTTTTTTATTGAACTAGCTTATCCAGATACTCGACGGCCTTATAGGACATGTCCTTAATGCGGGGGATCGAAGCCTGAAGCTGCCGCTTGATCGGCTCCTCCTCCTTGACCATCTCGTCGAACTTGGCCTTCAGCATAAAACTGTTCGAGATTTGATCAATGCTCAGCACCAGCTTCTCCTCCCCGAAGATATCCTTCGAAATGCCTTTGGACTTGACGCTGTACCCGAGCACCATCGTTGGAACGTAATTGGAGTAAGCCGCAATAGTGGCATGAGTTCTTGCCCCGATAAAAAATCTCATTCTGGCTATGTAGCCCTTATATTGGATTGCCGTCAGATTACTTGGCAGCAGGAGCACCCGTCCGGTGCTCTTGAATTCTTCTTCATACTGCTGAAGAACCTCGTAATCATTGTTTCCGCCTTCCATAACATGGGGAGTCAACGCAATCGTCATGTCGGTCGTATCCAGAATATGCTGGATAAGCTCCCTGACCGCCGTCCGGGACTCCTTATTTTTCTTCCATACCAGCGGACTGAAGTTCAGCCCTACCGTGTTGCCCTCCTGCCATCCGGCCGGCAGCTCCAGCTCTTCCTTCTCCATAGTAAATGCGGCATCGGCGCACAGCTTGACATTGGTCAGCCCTCGCGCCACAAGCATGTCGTAAGTCAAGGTTTCGCGGGCCAGAATCAGATCGAACAGCCGAAGATCCTGCAGCTTTCTATCGGACATATCCTCTTCGCCAATGGAGCAGCCCCATAGCACAAGCTTCTTGCCGTTGGCCTTGACCCTCCGGTTAATTTCGTACCACCCCGGCTGCTCGCCGTAGCAGTAGTTATCCCCGCCGATCGATAAGCAGACATCCATATAAGGAATGTGCTTCACAATATTCTGATGAATTTTACCCAGCGCATAGGTTTCATCCTTAAAGAGCTTCATCCTGGCTGCCGAGAGGAACCATTCGTAGGAATATCTTTTGATTCCGCGGGCGGACCCGTCGTAAATGCCGTCCAGCTTCGAAATGATCTTATCGGTCTCCGGTTTCCCGGATGCAAGATATACTTTGGCTCCCTGGATTTTTTCCTTAATGATCTGGGTGGACGAGCGTACTATCGCCTCACATCCTCTGTTTAGACTCCCGTCATGCGCAAACATCATAATTTTCATTGTCCTGGCTCCTCCTATAGTTCCTGGCGGTGTCCCGCTAAGCTTTGTTCCTTAACCGGCTGTATGTGGCGGCGGCAAATAATCCGAGCGTGAATCTTTTGTTGATCATATCGGCAATAAATTTCTCATAGGTTCCCAACGACGGGTACATCTCGCTATAAAAATAGGGCAAGGCTTCCCTCACGTACGGGTCATTGATCATGTTCCTTACGTACTTGAACCGTTCCCCAAGGCTAATCCCTGCGGAGGATTTAAAGTACACGTAAATATAGGACATGACGCTGTTGATGAGCTTGACGGATCTCAGCTGCTGAATCCTCATCTTATCCATCGTTGTCAAATACATATCCGGAATGTCGAGGGTGTACACCTCCAGCGCCCGCTTGAAATAGTCTTTCTCCAAGATGTTCCGCGTAGCGCTGCCTATGACCTCGCGATAATGGTAGCCGGTGTAATCGATATAGCGAATGCGATCCGCATGCCTGAAAAATTGCATATTAAACAGTCCGTCTTCCCCAAGCGCCACCTTATCGGGAAATTTCACCTGATAGTCCCGGATCTGCTTATGCTTATACAATTTGCTGCAGACCGTGTTCAATTGATCCGATTTGAGAAAATAAGTTAAAACCTCTTGCTCGATATAATCCTTTTTCAAAACGGTACCGTGCGGAAACGGATAGGTTGTAATTACTTTATGGCCTTCAATCTCGCTTTCAAAATTGGAGATCACCACGTCATAATCGCCCTGCACGGCCGTGCTGTAGAGCACCTCGTACATATCCTTATCCACGTAATCGTCGGCGTCGACAAAGCCTACGAAGGCTCCGGTCGCTGCCTGAAGCCCTGCATTCCTCGCTGCGCTTACTCCCTGATTCACCTGTTGGATCAGCTTGATTCTAGAGTCCTTCTTCCGGTATTCCTCAATGACCTGCCCGCTTTGGTCCTTGGAGCCGTCATTGACGAAGATGAATTCACATTCCCGAAGCGTCTGATTCAGCAAGGATTCGATGCAATAAGCCACATACTTCTCCGCGTTATACACCGGCACAATCACACTTACCTTGATACTCATGTCCCCAATCACTCCGCCACTGAAAATCTCTCTACATCCTGCATTTCCTATACAATCAGCCTGTACAGCTTATTCAGCTCATCTGCATTGCCATAATCCCTGCTCCTGGTGTTGGCCGCTAGCCGCTCTCTCAGCTCCTGCTTCTTATACAGCCTCTCAATCCCCTCGGCTATGCCTTCCACATTCAAATCGCATATCATGCCGTCGATTCCGTCCTCAACCTGACTCTTGGCCGTAGGATAGTTGGTGATCAAGATCGGCTTGCCCAGTATTTGGGCCTCCGTTACCGTGACGGCTTTCCCTTCATACCGGGACGGCTGCACATAGAGATCGGCTGCCTGCATATACGGATAAGGATTCGTCTTCTTGCCTAACAAAACAAACCGGTTCTGGAGCCCAGATTCAGCAATCAGCTGACGGACCATAGCCTCATCGCCGCCGTAGCCGACAACATACCAGGCGATATCCTCATAGCCTCTGTCCTTAAGAAGCTTCAGGGCTCTAACAGCATTATCGATTCCTTTGGCATGAGACAAACGGGCTACGGAAATAATTGTAAATCGCTTGTCGTTCTTGATCGGATCCGCCGTGTCCTGATTAGCCATCGTTCTTATGAATTCCGGAGACGTAATGTTCTCGATAACAACAACCTTGGGTTCTAACGAGGGATATTTCCCAAGAAATGACGTCCTGCAGGCATCCGATACGGCGATAATGCGGTCAAACCGGTTCCACATCCTTAAATCCAGCGATATGTCTGTATCAACATTGGAATAGTCGGTATGAATCCAGGCTATTTTGGTTCGGGCTTCGATTTTTTCTGCAACGAAATAATGAGGCCACAAGTAGCTGATAGCCACATCATAGGTTTTCTCCACCTTTGGTAAAAAGGGCAGCGCATACTTCCACATCAGCTGCATTTGGTAATAACCAGGTTCCGAGATTTTGCGCATTTTTCCCAGCAGCTCCGCATTGACCTTCGATGCGATTCTCGATAATCCGATCCGGTAATGCCTTTCCTTTAACGTTTCGGCGATCGACTTGCGGAACGTCGTGTACTCCGGAACCTCTTCCAGCAGCCGTGCCTTTGGGGACAACAAGCTCATAAAATCCCCCTTGTGCCGGTAGAGCATCAGATCCACGGCATACCGTTCGTAATCGAAATGCTCCAGCATACTGGCCAGGCTTCGCTCCACTCCCCCGACCTCCATGTCGTAGGAAGCAATTAATAGGCTTTTCATCTATACCTCCTAAGTTCTCGAAACCAGCTTTCTCAGTCTTGCGATATTGTCCCCGCCAATCCACTGAGCTGCTATCGTTTTCACTTTGCTCTTCAGCCTTGCTTTGGGAGAGAGCCAGCTTTTATGGAAATGGTGCATGGCGTAGGTATGCTCCGTCATGAACTTCCGGCAATTGATATAATCGTAGGGAGAAAAATACGTCTGCGGATAGAATACGCCTATGCCCTCCAATTCCTGATACTGGCCGTCTTGCTGCAGCCCAAGCTCCACCAGCATTCGGGTCACAATGGCCACATTGGTCAGATCGTCGAAGGTTCCGTCCTCTCTGACGAAGCTCTTGCTCTCGTAAGATTCCAGAAACCGCTGAATCAGCCTATTGCCTTTGGCTGCGCCGATCGTGCTTGTCGCTATGTAATTCTCCTGCTCGAAGCCCCAGAAAGAGGCATGATGCAGCAGGTCATCAAAGGATTTGAAGACCTCGACGTCCGTATCCATATAGATACCGCCATAGTGATACAAAGCATGGACCCGGACATAGTCGCTGACAAAAGCGAATTTTCCCGCTTCATAGGCTTGTCGAATATAGGTGTTGCTCTTAATGTCGAAGCTGTCTTCATTCCATTCAAAGATTTCGTATCCCTGCAGATGCAGCTCCCAGCTTTGAATACAGCGTTTTACGATATCGGGCTTCTCTTTGCCCCCAAACCAGCAGTAATGAATGACTCTGGGAATTTGGCGGACTTGGTGGTTCACATTCACTTCGTGTGCCTCCTTATGTCAGAAGAATAATTCTCTATAAAGAACGTCCAGACAAAAAAATGAAGGTGTCACCACCGGTTTAAATCCCGTACAGTACTGATACTGCTTCTTCTTTCATGGTAATTCTTTATAACGAACATGTCAATACAAAATTTTACTTTTGAGAGATCATTGTCGAATCCTGGAGCTGGTTTCCAAGCAAATGAGCGAATACTCTCCCTCTTTCCTTCGCCAGCTGTTGAAAGCCTCCCCGTTGAACGATGGCGCCTTCATCCAATACAAGGACCTGATCCGCATTGCGAATGGTCGACAACCGGTGGGCAATCACGATTATCGTCATCGTCCCCTTTAGACGCTCCAGGGCCTCCTGGATCTTGCCCTCATTCTCCGAATCCAGGGCGCTTGTCGCTTCATCCAATACAAGGATAGACGGCCGTCTCAGTACCGCTCTCGCCAATACGAGCCGCTGGCGTTCTCCGCCCGATAACCGGACTCCCCTGTCCCCGATAAGCGTATCCAAACCCTGAGGCAGCCGGTTCACGAATTCTCCTGCGGCAAATTGAAGTGCCTCCCGCATCTCTTCCTCCGTCGAATCCGGATTCATCAGCAGCAGATTCTCCCTGATCGTTCCGTTAAACAAGAAAGGGTCCTGCGGGACATAGCTGATCGACTTTCTCAGGCTCAGCAGATTATCCTTCGTTAGCGGCACGCCGTCGACCAGCACTTCTCCCTGCTCCGGAATCAACAGCCCCATCACAATATCGATCAGGGTGCTCTTCCCGGCACCGGATCGGCCTATGATCGCCGTCATCTGGTTCGAGGCAATACGCAGATTAATATTGCGAAGCGCATAGCCCGTTCCATTCTGGTTATACCTGAAGTAGATATCACGGCATTCGATGCCTTCCTGAACGCGAAGCGGCTTCACCTGGTTATAAACCTGCGTGTCTATGCTGACTTCCCTGCTTTCTCTGCATTCCTTTTGCAGCTCCGTTAAAGAGGTAAATGCAGGAATGGCCGCAGCAATCTGCTCCAGGTTCGATTGAATGCCGGTGAACCTCGGCCATAATCTGGAGAAGATCATGATGATCAGCAGCAGCTGCTCCCCTTGGGTCTGAAACAAAATAGCGGCCCCGTAAATAAAAGCGGCGATAATCAGCGTAGAAGCCACCTTGTAAAACAGCTGCGATTTGGAGCCGAGCCTGGCGTGCTCGTATCTCTCCCGGGTAACAGCATCGCTCCAGTTCTGAAGCCAGCGGTAACGCGAAGGCTCGAGCATGTTGCTCTTGATGTCCTTGATACCGTTAAAATGATCGGTCATTCCTCCTATGTAATTCCGGGCCACGTCAGATGTCTGAGTCCCCAGCATTCGCGATCTCCGGATAAAGGAACGGGAGAACAGCGCCATCATACCGCCGCAGGCCAAAACGAACAGCGTCATTTTTACCGACAGCCACAGCGCAATGCCGATCTGAATCACAGTAAAGATGATGGATGCCATCAGCTGCAAAAAGACGTAAGTTCCATTCGTCACCCGGCCCAGCTCATTCGTCATCGCGTTGATCAGATCCGACTTTCTTTTTCTCATAAAAAAGCTCCAGTTGGCCTGCAGTAAAGCCTGGTACGTCTCCATTCTCAGATGGTTGACAAAGCCGGTATGGATTCGGGTATCCCGAAGACTGAGATTCCGCTGTATGACGGCCTGACCGATAACCAGCAAAAGGTAGGCTCCCAGGATCACTCCGAGAGCAACCGGTTGAGAAAGCTCCTTTAGAGCATCCAGATATCCCAATCCAGGAATGGCGCTGACCTGCAGATTCAGGATGCCGCTTACACTGAGCAAAGGAATCAACAGAAAAATGCCCAGACCGTCCAATAGGCTGATACAGGTCATTCCCAGCAGATTCAAATACAAAATGCTGCCGGCATAGGAATGTAATTTACGGGTGTAATACAGAACATGCTCCATTCCGTTCCTCCTCATGAAAAGGCTAGCCTTTTGGTTTTTCTCCATACCCATAAGAAGGGACGCAGAGGGAAATAAAGAAAATGCAGTGACTTAGGCAGCGTCAAGGTGTTGGCGTCCTCGGGATACGGATAAAAGAAGGTCAGGATAAAGAGCACCTTGCGCGTACTGGACATCAGGGAGAACAAATGCCTCCTGTGGTATTCCGATACCTCGAGGGGCAGCGGCTCCGAATGTAAATTGACCATCTGCCGGATATAGAACAATGCATCCTGCGCCAACGCTTCGGCGCGCTTCGCCTGCGTCAATGCTCTCAATTCATCCGATAAAGGGGTGTTCAGCAGCTGAGACGTCAACAGCAAGGCTTGCGCACCGATATGCAGATGCCCGTATTGCTGCAGCAGCCGCCGAAGCTTCGGCACATCCAGGTTCTGTGCTGCCATGCGGTCGATATCCATCAGCCAGCGCAGCCGGGACCATCCGTGCCTCGCCCCGTGGGACACCAGAAATAAAAATAAATCCTCTCTCCCCAAATAATAGACAGGATGCCGGGTAACAGCGCTTATCCTTCTTCTCTCCCACAAAGCATCAAAGCCGGGCTCTTTGCCGGGACCCGGGCCCAGCCTCCAATGTACCTCCACCTTAATTCCTTTGTGGCGGTGAAAGAAGGTGACATGGTGATGTCTCCACTTCCAGTCATTCAGCACGGTTTGAATATATTCGTCCTTCACATAGCCGTGTCCGGCCAGCAGCTTCTCCGCCAGCTCCAGCTTGTCGATGGGGACGAGGATATCCAGGTCGCCCGAGGTCCGTAAAGAAATATCTCCATACAGATCCGCCGCAAGCACCGGCCCCTTCAGGACGAGGGTTCGTATTTGTGCATCGGAGAACAGCTTGCATACCGCATCCATTTCCGCGCTTAAATGAAGCATTTGAAACGTGTTCTGCTTATAATCGTTTTTTAAAGCCTGAAGCACCGAAGGAGGAACCGCTTCCTGTGAATCCTTGAGCTTCCTATATAATGCGGGGAATACCCGATGATGGACCGCAAGCTCTAAGAAAGCATCCCAATCGATAGGATCAAGCTCCCCGCTGCTGCCAGAGCGCCTGCTGCCGCTTTTTCCTTCTTCGGTCTTTAGCAGAGAAAGCAAAAGCACCAGTTCCTTGGGAAATTGCGAAAGGTCCAAAGACAACCCAGCTTCCATTTTTACTCACCTTCAATTTCCTTTATGACTAATCCGTTTGGCGAACATGCCGACGACCTGGAACCGGGCCATCTCCTCCGCTCCCGTAATATAGAACGGGCCGCTGCGCAGCCAGGCGTGCGCAATCATTTTGCGCTGCTCGTCTCTTGCCGTCCCCAGGTAAAGCGTGCTTTCGATCCCGCGTCTTTCGAGCATTTTTAACGCCGCAATGGCTCTGACCAGACATTTGCTTTCCCAGAACGTATGCCTGCTCATCACGCGAATGATACTGTTCACCTTGATCAGCTCATCAACATCGCTGTCTGTTTCAAGATGTGTCGTTTCCTCCATGGAGGCTCCCAGCGAAGGCGCCACCTTGGCGAAGGGCATCGCCACAAGCACCCGGGCCCAGCCCAAATAGAACAAGGCTTCGGTTGCCAGCAGCATCGTGGCCAAGTCCAGCCGGAGAAATTTTCTAACGTTACCTGCTAAGCCCACTGAATTAGCCCTTCCTCCAGCATGTGCTCCAAAAAGGCCACGACCTGCTGCTCGCACTCGCTTTGGTCAACCTCATACTGCGACATCAGCTCGGCGACAATTTGTTCCCCGGATGAGGCGGCAGCCGTGCCCAAATAGTTCCAAATTTCACCTCCTACTTCCCCCAAGTTGTAATACTTGCTGTTCGTTATGCTGAGCATCACCTTCTCGCCGCCCATATCGCTAACAATGTTGCCTTTAACTTGGGTAAAGTAATCCTGTAAGCCTACTTTATGATTTTGGACCATCTCGCTTAATCCTCCCTGGACAAAGTATCTAATATCAGGTTTACTAATTGCGGAGCCGTGAACCGGGTTTCCGGCCTTCTCAATTGGTACATGGAAAGGTGATTGGCTATCGCGGACGTCGTTTGGAAATGCCACTCCATCAGTCCCAAACGGGGGATGAGAAAAGGACGAAACGTATGGCAGAATAAGGTCTGCAGCTTATCCAGCTTCCCTATGGGGGCCAGGCGCAGCTCATTCTCCGTTTTGACCAGCTCAATCACTCCAGCAAGCGGCAGGGGTGACGTGACATAATGAGAAGCGACAGGAACGCAAAATTTGGTTTCCCGCCCATAGATGGATCTGTATTCTCCTGCTGCCATCCCCAAGTGATCCAAGCTATCCTGCCACAGCTTCTGCTGGGGGTAGGACGGGGTCACTACGGGCTGCTTGCCCTCCCCGGACAACGTGACGGCTATCAAATCATCACTGACCAGCGAATACCCTTGGCTTAGGAAGGTAGAGGCTAACGTCGACTTGCCTGCTCCCGATTCTCCGACAATGGCATATACCTTTCCGTTAATCGCTACGGCACTGCCATGGAGCGGAAGTATGCCTCTTTGCATCAACAAAGCACCCATACAGGTTCCAAGAACATACAGGCGGATTAAATCCTCGTCAGCTCCGATAACCGGAGAAACCGTGATAAGACGTCCGTCCCGTATGGAATAATAAGCAGTATCCGGCACATAAAAGAATACTTCTCCCTCTTCAACCACATGCATGAAAGGGGACTCATACAGCTTGTCGGCAAGCTTCCCTTTATCGCCCTTGCGAATCTCAATATCAGCTTCCGAGCCATCCATCCTTCGAGTCTCACACGGTAATTCCGGTAGCGGAATTTCGCTTGCAATGCGGAACCCGAAAGCTTCATAGATGACCTCGTGTTTCGTCTGTAACATACCTTCCACTCCATTTGCTGCCGTTTTTGCATTAAAAGCCTTTATACGTGATCTGTATAAAGGCTTTTAACATATGTAATGCCGAAAATGTTAAAACATACTTGAATGCCTATTAGCTGTTGAAACGTTTCCAGGTGCTAGGATTGTTCGGATCAACAGGTTTTCCTGGTACATAAGCTTCGTCAGTGAAATCACCATAAACCGTGGAGGCCATAGTTTGGTTCACGTCAAGCACTTCAAGCACAGGCTTTTGCCATGTTTTTTTCATCTTTCTCACCTCCTCTCAAGTCCATTGTTTAAGAAACCGGTACACAATCAGCCCGCGCATCAAAAACTTCAGCTCGGCATTCGTGGCGTCTTCAGGACGCAAACCGGCTTTCACCTTGTCTATGCCCTTCCTGATCAAAGAGCCGTTCAGAAGCTCCGATATCGCGCTATCCCTGCTCATTTCGTCCAGCTCCCTGATGAGTGAGGAATGGTGCGGAAGGATGCGATGAACCCAATCCGCCCCTTGGACTCCCCGCAGGGTCTGGTTCAGTCTTACGTTATCCGGCAGCAAGTTCTTCGTCGCTCTTCGGATCAGCGCTCTGTCCAGGCCGTTCTGCACGTACTGGCCTTCCGGGAGAGAGAGGCAGAACTGAATGACCCGAAGATCATTGGTAGGGTCCCTCTTCCATACCGAGTATCGCAGTGACAGCTTGGTAGCCAGCGTATTGCTTGCATTCCAGTGAAACAGCTCCTCGAAGTGGCTTTTCCTTTGTTCGAATATATTAGGGGAGGCAAACCATCCGGAGTGGTCCATGCCATGCTGCTTCAGCTTATTGAACACGTCGGTTTTGCGGGCAAAGTCCGGATTGATCAGCATGGGGTAGTTGTAAGACTCGGCCGTTGGAAATAAACGGTCCATGATAGGAAAAGCAGTCCGGGCCACGGCAGGCAGCCTGCGCAGGCGGGCCCCTCCCACATTTTTGCTGTAAAGGTGCAGCTCTTGAGCCAGCCGGATCCATTGCAGTCGTTTCAGCAAGACCCCGTAATAATCCATCGCCGATCCCCAGGAAATGCTCAAATTGCCTCTGCCGCCGTTTAGCAGCACTCCCACATTCTGTTCCTGCGCCTTCTCGAACATCCCCTTCAACCAGAAGGAATTCTCAAAAAATTTGTACGGCATTTCCATCGAGCTCAGGAAGCTGTCGATTTCCGTATAAGGATCGCTTCCGTCAAAATCGTGGTACGCAGCGTTAATCCCTCCGACATGCTGCACGATGGATTGGATGAAGGGCCGTTCATCCGTCAAAATATAATCCGGCGTGAAATCCTCGAAACTCCCCGGAGGAATGTAGCTGAAGGTATGCAGCGGTTTGCCGCTCTTACGCAGTTCCTGAACGGCGAAGCCGGCAATGGACCCCGAATCCAGGCCCCCGCTTAACTGAGCCCCAACCTGCCGGTTCGTGCGCAGTCTGGATGCGACGGCCTCCCGGAAAACCTCTTGAAAGGCCTCTACATAGTCGTCATCGGACTTCAGCTTTAAGCGCTCTTTCACGGATAAAGTACAGTATCGCTTCAGCGTCACTTGATTCCCTTCGATGGAGATGCTGTGGGCAGGCGGCACTTGGGCGATGTCCTTGTAAACCGTAGATGAAGCATCTACCACATCGGCCATCCCTATGATGGCCAGGTATTCGGCTAACCACTGCTCATTGAGTGTCTTCCTGGTGTGTGGCAAGGATAAGAGGGGTTGGATAAGCGTACAGAAAGCGAAGCGCAGATGATCCTGGTAGTAATACAATGTCCGCCCGCCGGAGAAGTCTCTCGCCCCGAACAGCCGCTGCTTTCCCGCATCCCAGATCATGAAGGCAAAATCACCCGCCAAATACTGCGGCGCCTCTTCTGCCCATTTGGCATAAGCAAGCAGGATCAATTCGCTGTCCGTTATCTCGGCTCTCCTGCCGTGATCAATCTGCAATGCGTTGAATAGCGCGAGACGGTTGTCGATGATGGCATCAGCAGTTATGACCAGCTGCCGCTCCGAATCATAATAGGGCAGCCGCTCCCGAAGGGATTCCGGCGTAATATGCTGCGCATGGCATCCGAGAAATATGTGCCCGCTTGACCAGGTATGGACAGCGTCCGAAGGAAAGTGCTGAAGTCCGGACATCAATGTCCGCCCATCTTCCGCAGGTACCGGTGCCTGCTCGAACTGATAAATTCCTGTTATGGCACTCATGCTTTCCTCTTTCCTCCGTAACGCTTTGTGATAATAATCATTTTTGTTCTTAATAACGAATATTAATTGCTAAAGAAAGTGATTCCGCAAGAAAATGCGGAATGTATGCTGCTTTTGTTATCTATAACGATCAGTTTTTGTTCTTTATTAAGAACAATCTCAGAATAGCATCTTGCGATTATTGTGTCAACAGTTTTATTGCAGCGTTGCAATTAATCGTTCCGCTTGGCCATACGGCGTATCGACGGTCTCATAAATACGAAGGGAATTGGAAAATTCGTAAAGAACCGAATCCATGTTCATCGTTTGCGTTCCTGTCCCCACATGATTTTCCCCGTTAAATGAAAGCGTCTTGGAGCCAATCACCTTCCCTTTGTCATCGACAAGCTCAACCTTCATTTTCGGGAAGCTTTGATCGACCACAACCTGCTCCTGAAGATTGACCTCCATATCGATGCTCAGCTTATAGGAATACGGGAAGCTTTCCCGGGCAGCGCCATAGAACACCTCGGCCTTCCAGCTGTTAATCTTTATTTGGAACGGATAGAACGAGAGAGAGGCATCCTCCGACTTTTCCGGCTTCACCATGGTCTTGAAGGTTGCAATCGGAATGCTGTACGGGGCCACGGTTTCACTGTCCAAAATCTCCATGACAAGCTGATCGCCCTTCTCAGTGCTTGGCAGCACAAAAGAATAGTACATGACATAGCTGACATTCGGAGTCAGAGTCTCCACAACGGCATTCTGGCGGGTACCCGTATACTTCGTCCCATCGACTCCCATCAGCTGAGCCTGGAACTTAGGGACAGGCATAGGCCGGTCACTGCGATTGGTCAGCTTGAATTTGGCCACCGCCGCTTTAAAGCCCCCTCCGACGCTTTCATTCATTTGGAGGGATGTCATGGAAACCGAAATTTCAGGCTGAATGACACGATTCAGCGGATCAAACTCAATCGGACTGTTCCATACATAGATCTTGGGCTGATCCCCCGCGTTGGCTTCAGCTTCATTCGGCAAAGAGAGATCGAACTGGCCTATGGCGTATTCGATTTTGGTTTTGTCATCGGTGGCAAAGCTTTCCGGCGTCAACACTGTCAATCCGGACAGCTCATCCTTCTTCCCGGCGGGAATAGCGTAGTGGATATACTGCTGCTCCCCGGGACCGAGCATGATCGGATCTTTCTCCAGCCTTACACCTGCGAACACCTTCTTATCGGATTTTCCGTTGATGCGAAAGTCCGGTATCGCTTTTTTCTTATCGCTATGGTTCGTCGCCAGCAGCCCGAGGATCGTTCTAGGCCCTTGAGGTGTATTTTGCTCGCTCAGGTTAACCGGCTTATACTCCAGCGAGGTAGATAGAACCGGGACCGTAAAGCTTTCCTCCCAAGGCCGCTTGGCGAGCGAGTCGGAGAAGACGGCAGTGTCCCCTCTCCATTCTATAGAAGAGATAGGGATAGACACGATCGTTTGCTCCGATCTCGGGGACACGAACTCATCTACGTCAACCCAAGAAATCTCGGCCAGCGAGAATGCATCCTCACGGTCAATAACGATCATATAGCTGAGTTCTACCGTTTCCTTCGGCTGAATGGCAATCACATTATCGGCACTGGGACGCAGCGTATAGAGCACGCCGTCCTCCGTTTTGACTCTGACATCATAATCAGGCACCCGGGTTAATCGGCTCCCGTCATTCGTCAGGCGGACAACCGCCCCGATTCGGGTCCCTTCCGCCACCTGCTCATTAAGAATACTTTTCACAGCTGCCTTGACTGATGAATTAAGCGAATATTCCTTCGTTATCGGCAGCCCCTCTTCCGCTATGGCCAAATACGATGCGGAGGGAAGGAGCAAGGAGAATAGGGTAATGACCATTAGTAACGTCTGTTTCCATTTTGTTCTCAATACGGTTCACTCCAATTGTATTTTTGCTATTCTGCGACGGTGTACTGCACCCGTTCCTTATCCTTTAGTTGGCCAGGGTTAGTTACTACGACCAGCTCCCCTTCCTTCACGCCGGAGAGAATCTCCTGAGTCGTGTCGTTGAGCCGGCCCAGCTGAACCGGGCGCTTCTCGACAATATCACCGGATAGGACATAAACGTAAGAATCCTGCCCATCCTTAATTACGCTATACGTGGGAACACCCAGGACGATTTGATCCTTCTCATCCGTCAGTTGAAGCCATACCTTCATCCCCGGCTTTAGAGCCATGTCTTTATTAGGGACATCCAGATTGATCTCATAGGCCTTGGTCTCCGGACTTGCTACCTTGGACAGGAAGCTGATCTTGGCCTTGGATTTCGGCGCTTCTCCCTGCAAGTAGTAGGCCATCTCCGTCTTGCCGTCGGCATATTTCCACTCTGCTTCCGACAGCTGCGCTTTAAGCTTGATCGGGTCCAGCTTCTGAACCAGCCCCAGCTTGGTTCCGGCCGAAATACTCATGCCCACCTCAAAAGGAAGCTCGGTTAATATGCCGCTGACCGGGGATTTCACTTCCAGATAAGTCAGCGACTGCTCGACCTGCAGCTGCGCCATTTGCGCGTTTTTCAGCTGTGTCTCCAGCTCCGAGGTTGCATCGACAGGCTCCAACCGGGCGAGCTTTTCCTTAAGCATCTCCAGATCGGTCCGGCTGTTTCTCAGCTGAACCTCCATCTGATAAACCTGCGTTTTGTTCGCCAGCCCGACCTCGTAGTCATTTTTTGTCTTATTATAATTGCGGGTCAAATCATTCAGCGCCTGCTCCTGCTTCTTGATGGAGTCGTTAAGCTCCCGCTTCTGATTCTCCATCTCTTTTCTTGCTCTCTCCTTCGCCTTGGCGATAGCGTCCTGGATCGTCTGAACGGCGAAGGCCGCCTTCTCTTTCTCGAACTTGGCTTCGGTGGAGTTTAAGCGGACGATAACATCGCCCTCCTGAACGACATCGCCGCGGGCTTTTAAAATAGCCTCAATATCTCCTGCCGCTTTGGCGGTAATGTCGAATTGGACAGAGGACTGCACGTCGGCGGCATGAACCATCGGCTCGCCGATTTTTTGCTTGGTGACCTTGGATACCTTGACGCTCTTCAGCCCCTGCGCCTGAACGGCAGCGGCATTTCCATCCGAGCTTATCGGTATCGTCTCCGAGCAGCCCGCAATAATGACAAAGCTCAACGCCAAAATGCAGATCGTTCTTACGTTTCGGCGATGCGGTCCTAACCGTTTTCTTCTCATCGTCGTTCTTACCCTCTCTTCTCGGAACAATGATCTATCTATCGGCACTTCTTTTTTGGATTCCATTAATATAGAAGCAGCTCAGAGTTCTTGGGATGAATTTTATTGAAAACAACCCCCAACAGCCGTGCCTTGGCTAGCTCAAGCTCCTCCTTCACCTTTTTGGCCGCTTGTTTTTTTAGCTTGCCGTGTTCAGCCACCAGCAGCACGCCGTCACACTGGGCAGCCACAATTTTGGCATCGGTTAACGACAATACGGAGGAGCTGTCGATGAAAATCATATCGAACCGGCACTTCATCTCTTCGAGAAGCTGCTTCATGGCTTGGGAAGCCAGCAGCTCCGCAGGATAATTGGGAATGGGCCCGGAAGGAATGACAGAGAGATTGCGGATGGAGGTTTCCATAATGTAATCATCTATGGCATGGATCTCCGGATTCATCAGATAGCCGCTCAAGCCTTTGCTGTTGTCTCCGCCGAATAGGCGGTGAAGCGAAGGATTGCGCAAATCCCCATCTATGAGCAGCACTTTTTTCTCAATCTTGGCGTAAGCGATGGCTGCATTGACGGCTGTCGTCGTCTTCCCTTCTCCTCTTCCTGCCGAGGTCAGTGATACTGTTTGTATCCCTTGGTCCATAACGAATGCTTCCATATTAAATCTTAGGGCGCGATAGGATTCCGAAGCCAGGGAAGCAGGGTTGTTCTCCATAATCAGTTCCGGTTTAGCGGATGGTATTGACATGCTGCATCTCTCCTACTTTCCTTCTTGTCTTTCTTCCCGAGCTGGTCTGAACGTCCGCTCCCTTCATTACGGGGACGAACGCCAAGGTGGATGCTGCAAGCAGCTGGCGCACATCTTCTTCTGTTTTGACCGTGTCGTCCATTGCATCCAGCAACAGCGCAATACCGATAGCCACAACGAGAGAAGCGGCAAAGCTCAGTACGATATATTGATTCGACTTTTTATTAACGGGAACCGGGTAGTCCTGCATCTTGGCTCTATTCAAAATCGTAATGTTATCGACCTTCATAATCTTGGGGATTTCCGATTGAAACACCTCGGAGACTGCGTTGACTATTTTGACGGCTTTCTCATAGGAGGCATTGGTTGTAACGATGGTCATGACCTGCGTGTCGTGCAAGCCGGCCACATTGGTCATGGCAATGAGTTGTTCGGCAGTGAGGTTCAGATCGGGATAACGTTGAACGACCTTATCCATGATGGCGGGGGTTTTGATGATTTCCTTATATGTATTGATCAGTCCGATGTTTACACCGATCGCCCCAAAGTCTATCTGCTCTCTTCCCATTTGATCCTTTTCGCTGGTCTTGTTAACTATCAGCTTGGTGGAAGCCGTATACATCGGCTGATAATTCAGGTTGCTATAGACGGCCGTGAGTGCGGTACACAGAAGTACAAATAGGGCAATCATCCAGATCCGCCTCTTTATGATCAGAAAATACTCTCTTAAATTGATTTCCATAATTCTCCCCCAGCGAAAAATAGTTGCTTGCCATGGCACCCTAAGTTCCAATGATACTATTTGTATCATTGCCTATAGTCAATACTTTATGACACTTTTTGTATCGTGTCAACTGCGTATTTTCAGCCATTCGCTCCGTTTTGTATCAAATTTCACAGAATCTAAATAAAAATTTCTTTACATCTTTCGTCAGGCAGACAGGAACCCAGCTTGCACTACTTTTGTTCTCTTTAGAATACGCTCTGAGGCTCTATTCACAATTCACCATTCGAACTATGAAAACATAGTATAAATAAAAGATTATAAAGGGGTGAGTATAGTGGCAGATTCAGACAGCAATCTTAAGGATACGATTGTTTATTATGATGACTGGTCCAGTCTGGAACCCGTCCGTGTCATTAATACAGTACCTCCGGATAATGTATCGAACTTGACAGCCTCTGACGTACAAGCCATGCAAACGACACTATCGTGGACTGCAAGCTCCTCGGATCATATAACCGAATATAGAGTATACAACGGATCGGACTACGTGGGGAGTACAACGTCAACCACCTATACTGTGGCCGGATTAGAGCAGCAAACCTCTTACACTTTCACGGTGAAAGCGGTAGACCGGGAAGGGCTGATAAGCAGCGGCAGCAGCATAACCGTAGCGACCCCCGTTCTGACCTTCGCTCTGGCTATGAATGGGACAACGGATTATGTCCAGACCCCAACCCTTTCATTTGACACGGTCATTATGGATATTTTGGCAGAACCAAAAAGCATGGGGTTTAGCTCCTATCTCGACGCGACCCGGGGAATTCCGCAATCCGCCTTTGGAAGGAACAGCGCGGGGATCGATTACCTGCAAGCGGCCTGGAAATCGGTCTATGTCAATGGCGAGGATAAAACCGCTTCTGCCAACAAAGCCGCCATCGTTCCTTCCCAACAACGAATTACCGTGAAGCTCGTGCTTAAATCCCCCGGCAAGTCGATTTTGGTCATTTTCGCCAACCAGCTTGGGAGCATTCCTATGAAAGGAATCCTATACAGCGTTAAGATCATGTCCGGCAATATCGTAACCGCTTTATATGATTTTACGGAGCCTTTCGCAGGAACCGCAGTTCCTGACAAGAGCGGGAACAATCAGACGGCCCGATTGCAAGGGGGTACTTGGATCAACGGATAATGTCAGCTGTTGCTGCTGATGATAAGGAATCCAAATCCAACGAGGGGGTGCAGTTATGGATGGGAAGTTGAAGAAGTTGAAAAATGCCCAGAATGAATATATGTATCCAATAACCGTTTCAGAAGCCGTCTATGTCGATCCCGATACCAGCTTGAAAACATTGCTTGCGGAGATGGGCTCCAAAATCGGTTCACCTAATTCCTACGTCATAGAATTGGACCGATGGAATATTCACAATGACGGTACCGATGCCGCCGCTACGACACAAGGAATCAACGACGCTTTAATCTGGGCGAAGTCCAGCGGGTATAATCACGTACTGCTGCCTGCGGGTACGTATAACCTTGTGATTGATACCAATGGGGTTGCCATAAATATGCTTAGCGGTATCCATTTCGAAATGAAAAGCGGCTGTGTGCTGCAGCTGGAGGGGAACTCCTCCCCCAACTACCGCATCATTCAGATGCAGCAAATAAGCCATGCCAAGGTAACGGGCGGACAAATTGTCGGAGATAAAGCCACGCACCAATATGAGCTCTCTATCGGCTTTGTCAGAGGAGGGGTCAACGCCGACGGCTCATTGAACGACGACCCTAACTTTATCCGGAGCGAGGTTATCGACCGGTATGCCCATGCCGGGCTGCTCGCCAATTTCAGGCTGTGGTCCATAGCCGGAATCTCCGCCAGCAATTACAGCTTTTATCAATACAAGGATACCGTATCCAAGGACACACTGGTGAATTTCCGCACCAACGGGGAATTCGCTCCGGCCGCCCCTACAGGCAGAGGCTGGTTCGATACAATCGATAAAGTGAACAAAATGATCTTTGTCATCGACATTTCCTCGTCTCCGCTAACCGATGCCCAGATTGCGCAAATTCGCGCAAAGGTCGACAGCTCCTACTATACTCATGAAGGCGGATACGGGGTTGCCGTAGTGAGCTCGAATCATATTGAAATCGGCGGCATCGAGATATCCCATTGTACCGGAGACGGCGTATTTACCGGGATTGGCGTCCGCTACGAGGATCCTTCCCGATATACCCAGGAAGAGATAGGACAGCACATCTATATACACGATTGCCACATTCATCATTGCAGAAGGCAGGGCATATCGTTATGCGGTCCCAATGACGTGTTTGTCGTCAATAATACAATTCATCATATCGGTTATGCAGACGATGGAGTCACCACCGACTTTCGTAACGGGACTGCACCCATGTTCGGCATTGACGTGGAATCGATGGTCGGGGAAAGCAACATTCCCTTCAAAAGCATTTATTTAAACCAGGACGGGCTCGAGACCAATTATCGCATCTATATTTACAATAACTACATTCATCATAATGCCAAAGGACACTTCGTTAACGTCGACGGAACCCATATTACGCTGCAAAACAATACGTTCGAGGGCTACAACATCGGGGGAATCAGCTCCTATCCTACACAATGGCACATCAAATACCTTAACAATACGTTCATTCAATGCACCTTGGTCGTAAAAGGAAATAACGTGGTCAACGGTGCCGTGTTCCAGAAAGCGAATTTGAATTTGCTGGATGTTCAAGGCGCGATGATTGACAATTGCCAAATCAAAGACGGATTGTTCTATGGCTCAAGCATTTACGGTTATTTGGGAACCCCATCCGCTATTGATACTGCGACGGGAACGTTTACCTACAAAGCTCCTCATGGGATGGGCAACGGGGCCCAGGTCTGCTTCGAGCAATGGTTCGGCAGGGTGCCGGCGGGGATTAGCGTGGATAAAGTATACTATACGGTCAATGTGACAGCGACAAGCTTTCAAGTATCCGAGACAAGGGGCGGAAGTCCGGTCGTACTAACGGACGGCGGTGTGACGGGCTTTAACCTTTCACGCTACAATTACGGCAGATGCTACATTTCCAATATAACGGTCGAAACCGATTGGAGCGATACGACAGGTAACATCGGGTTCATGCCGCTCATCGCCGGGGCTGTCCTTACCAATATTAAAGTAAAAAACGGTTCGGTATCGATTAAAGCACCGGACAACTATGTAGGCAGACCTAATATCGTGACAGGTCTTACCTTGCTGGAAAGCGGCGGTATACTGCAAGCGAGCGACTTAAGCAATATGAAAGTGCTGAAGGTAAGATCGAAAGCCATGGGCGGCGACGTGACCTTAGGCTCCTTAACTCCTTATTCCAGAGTCAATATCGACAGCGCGCTGTTTCAAGGGGTTCAAGTCAATCTGGAGGAAGCCTATCTTACCAACGGCACGTTCATTAACAGTATTCTTTATAAGCAGGACCGCACTAACAAATCCGTTATCATGAGCAGTTACATGGAAAATACGTCTCTCTCCTTACACTGGATAACGAATGAAAATTCGATCACTATAACCAAGTGCTTGTTCAATAATGTGTCTATCGATGCGAGTGCCTCCGTAAAATTTATTGACAATTACAATATCAATACCGGCTTGCCTGATAACCGCATGAGTGCGCCCCCTTCCGGAGGCAGATACGTCCTCGGGCAAATCATCTATAACTCCGCGCCTAAGCCCGGCGGATACGTAGGCTGGATTTGCACGACAGAAGGCTATGCGGCCAATCAAGCATGGGCGGCATCGAAAGCCTTTGCACAGGGGGCCCGAATTCAGGCCGGCGGTCACGTATACGAGGCTGTGACGGCAGGCACTTCCGGAACCGTTCCTCCGGTTTTCCCGACCGCAACTGGCGGTACTGTCACCGATAATACGCTGATATGGAAGGAAATCGGCCTGCAGGCCGTATTTAACACTTTTGGTCCGATAAGCGCCAATTAACCCTTAGGCTGCCGTTAGTACGGCGCCTTTTTTATTATTTAGTGCAACCAATTAGTTGGTCTATATATTCAAATCGAGCAAGCCATTAGTATATTGCCATCAAGGTCCTTAAAATTAATAACATCTTGATTCTTACTAACTATTTCAACTCCAAGCTCGGTTAGGAATTGTATCGTTGCTTCATTATCAGGTGTAGTTAAACTAAAAATAGGCTCAGATAATGGGTTTACATCATCTCGTTTTTTCAAAAAAATATTTGAACAATGGCTGTCACTTAAATCGAAAATATGAATATCTTCTCTAGTTTTTTCGGGCATGGGTAAACCCAGCACTTTACAGTACCATTCAACTGATTTCTTTACATCTGTTACATAAACGAATACAGCAGGAACAATTGGCTTAATAGGTGTTGCTTGAAGATATTCTCCCATAAAGTGCCCCCGTAGTGTTGGAATATATTACCTACCCAATAGTAACTCATTACATCCCGGATGTATACATTAACAATCGCTCATTCCTGCCAGTTAGTTCTAGGAAATCAACAACAGGGCCTACATCTTAAAAACGGATAGTTCTCAAATCAATCCATTTGATGTATGATTCTTAATAACGAACATTTCTTTACATTTTATTTACAAGAGGAGGGTTGGCAATTATGCGGCATATCCAGAGGCTCCTTTGTATCACACTGCTCACCATCGCCTTCGTACTGCCTACAACCGCTTTCGCTTCAACCGGATCGGAAAATCAGAGCGGCATAACGAATCAGAAGCTTTCCAGCCATTCAAGCTGGGAGCAATTCTTCTCGTCCCTATTCTCCCACAAAAAAGATAAAGACGATGATTGGAAGCATGCAACGGATAAGGACAAAGACTTCAAGGACTGGTATGACAAGCACAAGGACGATTGTCCTGAAGGCGAATCCGACGACATTTGGAGAAAATGGTTTTGTTATTAGCAGCTGCCCTCCTTCTTGTATGGATGAAATAACCCCACAAAGCAGGGCTTAGTCTTCGAGGCAGGCCCATTCAATTATTGTGCGGGGAGCAAAAAAGGGTTATCCAGTACAAGTCGTCAGACTTGGCAGGATAACCCTTTCCTGTTTGATAATCAAAATTTATTTGTTCATAAATTCCACATATTGAAGAAGGCGCTTGAGCATAACGGCCGCTTCCGCGCGCGTTGCTTTATTGCCAGGAGCGAAGGCTTTGTCGGTTACACCGTTGACAATGCCCGCATGAACCGCCCCGGCTACGGCCTCCTTAGCCCAGCTGGAAATATCCTTACTATCGGCGAATACTGAGAGGTTGCCGATACTCGAATCGCTTGTTTTGCCCATGAGCTTGATCGCGCGTACGATCATGGCCGCCATCTGCTCACGGGTAATGGTAGCGTTCGGCTGGAAGGTGCCGTCTTCAAACCCTTCGACAAGTCCTGCTTTCGATGCCGCTCCCACATACCCTGCATACCATTCCGATTGGACATCGGAGAATTGGGCAGTCGACTCTGTTGGAAGAGCCGCAGCGCGTACGAGCAGCGCCGCGAATTCAGCGCGTGTAATCGAAGCGTCAGGTGCAAAAGACGTATCCGAGATCCCGTTTACGACCCCTTTGGAAGCGAGCAGCTCCGTATCGCTCTTCGCCCAGTGTCCCTGTAAATCTGCAAAGGTTTTGGATGCCTTCACAATAGCATACATGCTGTTGCCGGAGCGTTTTACAGCCGCTTCCGTCGTTCCGTTAACCGTAGTGAATACAGCTGGAACGAAGCTTACTTCGTTGCTGTCCGGATTGTACAATACCGCTGTCAATTCGGAGAATGGAGCCGTTTGGGTGAGAGTCATTGATCTTGTCACATAAGTGCCGCCGAAGTCGGTGACCGTAACGGACTTGCCGTTCCCCTCCGCTTTAAGGACGAAATCGATAGGACCGGTCAAGACCGTCATTCCCGATTCCTTCGCTTTGGCTGACATTTGGGCAGCCGTCGTACCCGATACTTTCTCGATCGTCAGGCTGATGGTAACCTGGTCGGACGCAGCGCCAAGCGACTTAGCCAATTCCGCGATGCGGAGCACTTTGACCGGCAGATCATAAGCTGCTAGACCGGTTTTGATCGACAGCACCGCATTAGGAGCCGCCTGTGCCCCGGCTGCCAGTACGCTTGCAGGCAATTCCACTTTGACGATGGACTCCGAGCTGGTTACTTCCATCGTAATTCTCTGATCGGCCTTGCCCTTCAACGCCTCAAATGCTTTGGCCAATGCATCTGCTGCTACAGCCCATTTGGCTGTTTTCTTGCCATTCTCGGTCACCACAACAGCTTCGCCTGTCAATCTGGTGCCGTCCTGTGTCGTGCCGGTGCTGCTGCCGCTGCCGCCCGTTGACGAAGAACCGCTTGAGCCGCTGCTGCCTTTTCCCGGGCTGCTGCTGCCATACGTTCTCGCACTCGCTTGAGCGGAATAGGAGCTTTCCCCTGCAGCATTTGATGCTGTGACGACGTAGAAGTATTCCGTGAAAGGAAGCAGTCCGTCGAAGGAATAAGTTGCGCCGGTTACATTGGAAGCCACTTTCGTATAAGGCCCGTTGTTGATCGTGCTTTGGTAGATCGTATAGCTCGATGCTCCCGCTGCCTGCGTCCATTTCAGTGCCACCGCACGATATCCGCCCTCAGCCGTCAAGCCGACGGGTGCTGCCGGTACTTGAGGTTGTACCACGGCTGCTGTCGGAGTAGCGCTAGCTGCATTCGAATAACCGCTCTCTCCGTTCGCATTGCCGGCCGTTACTTTATAGTAATACGTTGTGCCGTTGACCAGGCCCGTGTTAGTATACACGGCGTCGGTCACATTTGCTGCGATTTTTGCATAAGTTCCGTTTTCTGAGGCGCTGCGATAGACATTGTAGTAGGTTGCGCCTGTAACAGTTGCCCACGACAGTGTTACTTGGGTGTCTCCTGCTGCTGCCGCCAAGTCGGCTGGTGCTGCCGGAGCGGTTCCTGGTGTCGGAGCGATAAATGTAAGGAAATCTCCCCAAATAATGCTTCCATCCGCATTTCTTTGATAAGGCACGATCGGCTGCAAGCTTATGAAATTCGCATCTGTCAGTTTGACCCCAGACTTGTTCATGGAAACGGAGCCGTCGAACATGTAGTTCGTATCCGAGATCAAATTCTGCGGATAGTTATCTTTTGCCCCGCTGTTCACATAGTCCTTTTGATAAGAGATAAACCCGTCAATTTTGAAATCTGTAGGAATGCCTGCGTACGAAGTGAAGTTCAAGTTCGCTCTTGCATTGTTAAACCCGATGTTATTTTCTGCTCTTACGCCCGGGTTGCTGTTGCTTGTAAAACCATAAGCTCCATTTCCAAAAGCGATGCTGTTTCGGATGATATGAGGTACGTAGATTCCTTCGCCTCCGAGCTTAAAGCCGTTTTTATCCCCTTTGCCTACATCGCCATTCGTCAATGTGCCGTTGTTGTAGGCAATGCTATCCTCTATGATAACAGCGCCGATGGCTCCGGAGCCGGCTTTCGTATACAGGTCCCATCCGTCATCAATATTGTTATGGGATATACAACCTCTGAAAATATTGCCTTCGCCCACCGTTAATTTGGCGGCAAAACCGTCGGCATTGTTCTCGGACGGGTCACGGTTATCGAACGACTCGCTGTTCAAAATCAGGTTGTAGGACGGCCATTGCGCTTTGTCCTCGGAGTCATCCGTACGGCTGATTTGAAGCCCTGTGTCCCCGTTCTCATAGAATCGGCTGGCCTCCACTATGTTATGGTTTCCGCCTACCGTGAATCCTTTCGTATTATCTGCGGACCGGGCAAAGTCGATGCCTTTTACATGCCAGTAATTCCCGCTCAGTACAACGCCTTCAGATTTCTTGTTAAAGTCGATTACCGGCTTTGCTCCAGGTGCCGCAACAAGGTACTTCATCGCTTGCTCTGTGCCGTCATTGTATTTTTTAATTTCAAGCTTCGAGCTGCGCACATAATTGCCGTCGAGCAGGATGATTTTTTGCCCCGCTCTTACATAAGCCACGGCTGTGTCCAAATCCAAAGGATTGTTTTCCAAGCCGGAGCCGTTCGGTGATCCGGCCGGAGAAACGTAAATATCTCCGTTAGGCACATAAGATTTTTGAATTACGGTGAAGTTGCTGATGATTTTATCGTAAGATGTCAACACCTGCGTATCATCCGGCAAGAAGGTCAAGCTGAAGTTCGTGCTGCTGTTGGCAGCAAGCGAAGCGCGAATGGCTGTATTTTTACCTGCTTCCACCGGCCGGTCTTGAGCAATCATCGTTTGCCCTTGCTTGACCGTTACCGTGCCGTTTACATTGGATTTCACCAGCAGGTCGTAATTGGTCTCGGCGGTTTTATCCAGCGAAAGCACTTGGAAGCTCGGGGTAATTGGCTTCTTGGGAGCCTCAACCTTAGGAGCATCCGTTGCCGCTTCCGATACGGTCAATTGAATATTGCGTACTTCAATCGTCGCCAGACGGGCTGTAAAGAAGCCTACATACATTTTGGAATCCTGAACATTCAGAATATCCGGTTCAAAAATAATCGATTCCTGTCCATTATTGATTTTCCCAGTAAAACCGCTATTCGTTTTAGCCAGTGTCAATCGGTAAGGCGTATTGGATGCAGAAGGCTTCACGCTGTTTAGCATGATATTCTGAATCCCCTTGCTGCCTAACCCTTCCTTGGTTTGAACACCCGTTCTTACAAACAGCTGAGTTCCATTAGGCTTGGTCGTTCCTCCGCTGTAGCCTCCGATAGCTGCTATGTTCGAAGCAAATACCCCGGAATCATTGGTCGTACCAATAGCATCCCTCGCCATGATCCCGAACGATTCTTGGCCGTCATACGGTTCCTTGGCATATTCCAGAACGGTAATATCGGCTGACAGGACAAAGTTATCCTTGGTCGCATCCAGCTCGGTATAGTAGAACGAGATGCCGTCGTGGTCTCCGGTAACCTTGCCGCTTCCTTGAGGAGCCTCAAGCTTTACGCTGTTATCCGGATTTACGGTTACTTTGTTGGAGGCCGACGTCGATTGACCGAAACGAATCGATTTCCACTGGTATTCGGCTGGTTCCCTTACCGTAACAGGAAACACGATCGGAGCAAGAGCTGCGTCCGCAGGCGTAATGATCACATCGTATGTGCCGACTTGCGTAGTATCTACGGCGGAGCTGTCTACCGTGTAATCGCTTCCGGCCAGAACATCCTTATCCGAGTTATCATACAGCTTGGATACTTCCAATCCGGTAGTATCGAATGACTCATTTAGAGCATACGTCGTTTTTGGATATTTGGTAATTCCAATGCCAATCACCTGTTTTTGTTTGACTGTAACCGTGATATTCGCAGATTTTCCCTTATGGGTTATCGTCACCTGCTTAGTGCCCGGTGTGCTCGTATCCAAAGCGCTTACAGAATATTCGCTGCCTAGCAGACGAATGGACGAGTTATCGCTATATTGGGCATAGACCACCAGCCCGTCCAAATCCAGAGCATCGCCTAAATAATAGACTGTTTTTTGAGGCGGCTGCTTCATCTCAAGGCCGGTGAGATCCGCGTCCTTGACGATGACGTCAAACGCTGCAGAGGTCGTCGGCGTTTGCTTCGATGCCACGGTAACCGTTTTGGTACCCGGCGTATCGAACACATAGGTTGCACCGGAGACGGTCGCACCAGGTATCGAAATAGCATATTGATCGCTGCCGAGATCCGCAATTTTCCCTGTGTTAAACGTTGCCGTAACCACAAGACCTGCCGGGTCAAAAGCATCTCCTTTGTAGTAGGTCGTTTTGGCAGGGAAATACTTGATATCCAAAGCATCCACGATTAATGGGGCGATATTTAGGTTCATCGTATACTTTTGCCCGTTAAAATGAACCGTAATCGGATTTACTCCCGCTTTGCTGCTGTCGAAGCCGGAAACGATGTAATCGTTAGCCGTGAGAGCTTCCTCGCTGCTTCCGTACAGCGCTTTCACTTTTAAGCCGGTTAAGTCGAGGCTGTCGCCAACGTAGTAATTCTTTTTCACCGAAGAGTCGTCAACCTTGATTCCGGTTGGGACTCGGGGATCCATTTTTAATTGAATGTTGCTAAAAGTAACTGTTGTATTCCTCGCTGTAAAGAGCCCCGCATAACGAATATTTCCAGCAAAATCATCAATGACTTTCGTTTCGTTTCCAACCCTAATTTTATAGGCACTTCCTACTTTTTTAATGCTTATATCATATACTTTTCCTACGGCTGGCGGTGCCGCATTTGTAAACTCCAATTTTTTTGGCATCTTCTCAGATTGCTGCTTATAAAATGTCTCGATTTTTTGATCAAGAGCACCTACTGCAGCATAGTCGCCTGTAAATGTACTTAGATATTTATTTTCAAGTACATTGCTTCTTAGCATAATACCAAAAGAGACCTGATTGTTAGCTGACCACGCACCAACTGATGCAGTAGCTGACAATTCAAAATTAGCATCTTCAGCAACTTCTTTAAAATAATATGCAATTCCTTCGGTTCCAGTAGTGGAGGAAGAACCTGAAATTTTCCCCCTATCATTTGCACTTTTCAGTTTTACGCTTCCATCGTCTTTTTCGGCAATTTCGAAATTGGTAGAACTGATATTGTTATCGCTTCCAACGTCTCCAAACACACTTCCTTTCCAGTCACTTCCAATACTAATCATATCCCCCGCTGCCCCCAAAGCAGGCACTGGCATCAGAGAAAACAATAACAGCAGTGACATCACCAACGCGAACCATCGTTGTTGTTTTCGCAAAACCGCATTTCCCCCTCATGTTGTATTTGTATGCTTATGCAACGCAGCATCAGCAGTATAAGTAGTGTATGGCAGCCGGTAGGAACACTCAATATGCTTGTTTTAACTTCCTGTGATTTTGAAAATAGTGGAAATCCCTTTGTCCATAAGGATAAAAAAACAACCTCCGGGATAAGAAAGTTGTTTTGGGCTGATGACATGTAAAATATTGTCGAAGTACATAAGAGGTACTTTTCTCGGTATTGTCCAGTATCCCCATAGCATTTCTCCATTTCAAGAAAAACAAGATGCTGCCGCTGGTTGGTTTCATTTTGTTATACAGCGCAAAAAAGCCACCCCTTTATACAAGAGTTGGCTTCCATGCATTGTGTAGGATCCGTTCCAAGCAGGCATGGATTTCTCCCTTGGACCCGCCCGGATTCATGGAGTAGGCGCCCATCATATGCTTCATCCGATACTCGTCCTCAAAGAACCGAACGTTGTCCGTCCCCGACGCCGGAGTGATAATGTACACCTCTTCAACGGCGGGAGCGCCGCCGCATTGTCTCACGATTCCGTCCCGGTATTTGTGCATCTCTCCGAGCGCCATAGGCAGATTATGATCCAGCCGGTACTTGGGATCAAAAATATACAAGCGTTCATTCAGCTCCAGCACGATATCCGGCTTCATCCCGTGTGTGTATGTACCGAACTTCTCCGTTTTGCGTGTGAACCACCGCTGATAAGCGATAGACCCGCCCTGGATCAGCTTCACGCGATGCTCCTTTTTCTCTGACAAGGTCAGAACCAGGCCCTCCCGATCCATTGCAAAAAGAGATGATGCATCCATAACGAGCCCTTGTTCCCTCAGTCTGCCGACCAACTGCATAAATACCCAGATTTCATACAAATGATACGTGTCCTTCAGCGGGATGGAGCTCTTTAAGCCAAGCTTGATGTCATCGAAGTGGTACAGCTCCTGAAACCATTGAAACCAGCCCCGATAGATCGGATGCTTCCGAAACCCTTGGGAGATCGTTATCGTTCCCTTATGAGCGGCAACCTGCTTTAGGAAGCCGGTCTGCAGCCAACGGGTTACGATGTCGCGATAACGGTTCGCCTTGGCCGCAATCTTATCCAGGCCGGAATCCGCATATCGCCCTAGCAGGAACAGCAGCTCCCGAAGCTGCCGGCTGACGACGCGATTCTCATACAAGTCGCAGGATTCTTCCCTCATTCCTGCCAATATCATAGAGGGCACAGGAAGCTCTGGCGTGGCCCCATGGCCGGGATGCCGCTCCGCCCAAGCGATCATGGCAGGCGTCACATGCTTGACCTTGTCCCGCTGCATCCATTGATCCCTAACCTTCAATACCCTCATCGGGCTAGCCTGAATTTCACGGAATAAGTAAGTCAGCCGATGAAAGGAGCGCTCCACATAATCCCATTGGGAAATGGAGACCGAACGGTCCACTCCACTATATTGGAACGACAGCGCAGCGCCATCATGCTGAAAGCATACCTTGGCCTCCTGCAAAATGTCGGTGATCATCCGCTGGTACTCCGCCTCCGTCAATTTGCGGGAATCGGAGTACAGGTATGAGGAGATCTCACGGACGCCATCCCGGTGGATATGAAACGTTATTTGCCCGGATTGGAAGGGCATGGCGAGTTCCCCCTCCCATCCGTCCTCCGATCTCATCATCGGCTGCGGAATCCCGTTCAAGAGCAAACGAAACGGAGCCGGATTCGCCGTACGCCAGCGGTAGGTCTTGGCTTCTTCAAGCCGTATATCGCCGATTTCGACCCATTCAAGCTGATCGGGGCACCACAAGAACAGGTCATCTCCAGAATTGGGCTGATCCATACCGATCCAGCTCCCCCTTCATCCGCTTGACATGACGAAGCGATTCCGAAGCCTCACCCAGCTTGGCTGTCATCCAATCGATCAGCTGCTGAAGAAGGGGCGCGATCCGCTCATCCCCGCGAATTTTGGGCAGTACCTTCTCGGAAGCCGCACGATCTACGGCCTCCACCGGCTCCATGCGGATTCCCGCTTCCAATTGCGCGTTCACGTACAGCTTGCGGAGCATCTCATTCATCGTCCGGTAGCCAAAATGAAGCTCATAGGGGCGAAGCATGCCGTGAAGCTCCTGCAATAGCTCCCACTCCTGGGAGAGAGCCGCTTTGTATTTGGGATTCGCCTCTTTCCAGAAGCTGTCCAAATCCACATCCGACAGCGTCATGACAAAGGCACGGTCCAGCACCTTGTCCGAAATGCTGTGCGTGGTTTCGTCCACGTTGATCGTCCCGATCAAATACAGATGGTTGGGAATATGCAGCGTCTGCGGAACGTCGGTAATATGCTCCTCCGTATGCAGCTGAATCGGCTGCTTCGATTCGACGGCGCTTAAATAGTCGCTCAAATAATATTCCACACGGGCCAGATTCATCTCGTCAAGAACGATGAACATCGGCTTGCCCTCATGAATCGCCTGAAGCAGGGCATTCAGGAACGGCGTCCGCACATATCGCTTCTCCAGCGCACTGTAATAACCGAATAAAGCAGTCGAGTCGGTCCAATCCGGCCTTACAGGGATAACCTTCACATAAGGGTTAAGATGATCCCGCGGCTGGCCGTATACCGCATTGGCATAGAGCAAGCAGAGCTGGGTTTTTCCTGTCCCGGAAATGCCGTTCAAGATAACGAAGTGTTTATCTTCGAGGCTGACCAGGTTCAAGTGGAAATCCCGGATGATCGACGGGGCATAGGTCAATTCGCTCTCCCCGATATTCGCCATGATGACGGACAGATCGAAGTTATGCTCATAACCGTCCTCTATCTCCTCCGCAAGATTCTCTGCGGCCGGTTCCTCTGCAGGCTGCATTCCCGCCGAATCGGCCCTTGGCAAAGTTATCATTTGAGAGCTGTCGGCGAATAGAAGCGCAGCGGCTACAAGCGTCTTTTTCAATTGCTCGACAGGCTCCTTAAACTGCTCCGAATGACTATCGTACGTCCCTACATAAAAAGCATTGTCCCTGACCTGAAAGCCATGGGCCGCCAATGCTTCAAAGGCTTTGAGCTGGTACTCCCGGTTAATATCCTTGCCTTCCTGCTTATGAAACTTGAAGCTTTTCGTGATATACCATTCGTACACCGTTTCCGTCGAAAGCTGACGCAGATTGGTATAAATATGGCCGTAGCTGTTGATGAAAATACCGAGAACCTCATAGGGCTCCCTAAGATATTGATCCAGCATGCCGTCCGCTACTAGCTGGCCTTTCTCATAAACGCCGAACTTTTGACGGCGGTTGTTCGACTTGTAATCGTAAGCCTCCTCGAACTTGATGTCGTACGTTTTCCCGTACAAGGTTAACGGAATATCCTCGTGATGGGCGTTCAGCTGACTCAATACTTTCATGGAGCGTGCATGCTGCTCCGCTTCAGTCCGGATATATTCCCGGAGGGGCTGAAGCTTAGTCCAAGCCGACCATATCGACTCCAGCAGCCCGGCTTCCGTCGTGATAGCAGGAAAAGGAATAAAGATGCCGACATGGAACCAAGGCCGTTTCTTATCTTCAGCCGCCTTTTGCAGGTAGGGGATCCATTCGTCTTTGGCAAGAAACGGACCATCCGCCGCCTGAATGCGAATATCGGAATCCAGCTTGTCGAGCAGATCGCGGAAGCTCTTCTCATTGGATTGACTGCGTACCGCTACCCAAAAAGGATAAAAGCTGCTCGGCATAATGATCTTACATTGCTTTTCCAGGCCATTAAATTCCAGCCGGAGCACGCCGAACTCCGTTTGAAACAGGCTTTTGTCGATCAGCTCGATAAACGCCCTTTTCCCTATATCGCTGTCCTGCTTCTTCGGGGCATATTTCGGATTGCGTGCATCGTGCATGGTCGTCCGCAGCGTCATTTCATAGGTATGTACTTGGTAATCGTGCAGCTCCGGGGCAACTCCCCCATATTCCCCTTTGAAGGCATTCATCAGCTGCAGCAGTACGGGCTGCACTTCGTCATGCACACGCTCGCAGCGCTCGGAGGTTTCGGGAATCGCGAGCAGCTCCTCGATTTTTTGGATATTCATGTAGGCCACCACCGTTGTAACATTGTAGTCTGATCGCTTCAATCATCTCATCAGCTGCTTCTATTAAAGCAAAGCCGTCCGTCAGCAGGATGTCATGGAATATATGTTCGTATCCGATTTTTTTTACAGCTTCGTACGGTAAATCGGCTTGTTCTCCAGACCGCGGATCATTGGCGTCCATTCCTCGGTCTCCGGGGTCGCGTCGAGCGCATCCTCCACCATCTGCAGCTTCGCATCCAGCGCGTCGATATGATGCAGCGCTACCGCTTCCGCCGTTTGCGGCTGTACCGGGCTTCCCCACTCGCCAAGATTATGATGCGACAAAACCAGATGCTGCAAGGCCAGCACCCGCTCGGACTGCAGATCGATGCCGCTTAGGATGGCCGCCTCCGTAATCCAGCTTGAGGCCATTGAGATATGGCCGATTAGCTTGCCCGGAATACTGTAATCCGATACGATGCCCAGCTGGGCGATCATTTCCTCCGGCTTGGCGATATCATGCAGAATGATGCCTGCCTTAATGAGATCCGAATTCAAGAAAGGTCTTTGCTTGCATAAGAAATCGCCGATCTCGAGCATGCGCACCATATGATAAGCCAATCCGGCGCAGTAAGCATGGTGATGGGACTTGGCCGCCGGGTAATGCATCAATTTCTCTTCCACCTTGGCAACGCAAAATGCGGTAATCGTCCGAATCTCCTCATCCTCGATCGTGCCGAGAACCTGCTTGACCGTATAAACGAGATCGACAGGACGAATCGGCGCAGAGCGGATAAAGTCGGTTAACGACACCCCGTCACTCTCCGTCGCTTTTCGGATACGAATGATTTTGGCTTGCAGCTTCTCGCGGTAGGTCTGGACGACGCCCTGTACCTTTACAAGCCCCATAGGGAAAAAGGTTTCCTTATCCGTCGGGGTCACATCCCAAAATTTGGCGGGAAGCTGGCCGCTTGCATCACTTAGAACAATATCGAAATAATCTTTGGCAGGCGTCCCGTTGGTCTGCTTGACCTCCAGCTCCTTAAGCAGGTAAAAGCCGACGAATTCATCCTGATTGGTTAATTGTTTTATTAATGTCATTTCAGTTCCTCCATAAATCTATGTCCAGCTGTTCATTAAACGCTCCTGTTGAACACCAAGCGACGGAATTCCGGCAGCCTTCTGCCGGTCCGTCTATGGATATTGGATTTGGCTGCAGAGCGGCCTTCCATATTCTCTATATAATTCGACACGCGCGGACAATTCCCTACACGGCGGCGGCATTCCATGAAAAAAGCCCTCTTTCAACGGTACAGGACCGGAAAAAGGGCTTCGAATTTCCTATAGATTCAAACTGCGGCGCTCGTCTTCCGTAAACACGCGGGATCGGGTCAAAAAACGCCTTCCCTCCGGATTTTCCAATGAGAACATGCCTCCCCTGCCGGGCACGACATCAATAATAAGCTGGGTGTATCTCCAATATTCATATTGCGCCTTGCTCATGTAGAACGGGGCTCCTCCGATCTCTCCCAGCCATACGTCCTGTTCTCCGATGATGAAATCTCCCTGCGGGTAGCACATAGGCGAGCTGCCGTCACAGCAGCCTCCCGATTGGTGGAACATGACGGGTCCATGCTTGGCTTTCAGGAGCTCGATCAATTCCAGCGCGGCTTCGGTGGCAAGAACCTTCCTGACGTCCTCCGTCATCACCGCACCTCTTAGAAGAAACCCAATGCATCCGGGCTGTAGCTGACGAGCAGGTTTTTCGTTTGTTGATAATGCGAGAGCATCATCTTGTGGTTTTCACGGCCGATCCCCGAGGTCTTGTAGCCGCCGAAGGCCGCATGCGCAGGATAGGCATGATAGCAGTTCGTCCATACGCGTCCTGCCTCAATCTGGCGCCCCATCCGATAAGCTACGTTCATATCGCGTGTCCATAGTCCCGCTCCCAAGCCATAGAGCGTATCGTTGGCAATCGCCAGCGCTTCCTCCTGATCCTTGAAGGTGGTTACGGAGACGACCGGTCCGAAAATTTCCTCCTGGAAGATCCTCATCTTGTTATGGCCTTTGAGGACGGTCGGCTGGATATAGTAGCCCTCTGCAAGCTCACCCTCCAATGCTGCACGGCCTCCCCCGATCAGACACTCTGCACCTTCCTGCTTGCCGATGCTGATGTAGCTCATAATTTTCTCGACCTGCTCCGTGGAGGCCTGAGCTCCGATCATGGTTTCCGTGTCGAGCGGATTGCCCTGCTTGATGGCGGCAACGCGTTTCAGCGCCCTCTCCATGAAAGCGTCATAGATCGATTCTTGAATTAAAGCGCGGGACGGGCACGTACACACTTCCCCTTGGTTCAAGGCGAACAGTACGAAGCCTTCGATCGCTTTATTGAAGAATGCGTCGTCCTTGGCCATAATGTCTTCGAAGAACAGGTTCGGCGATTTGCCTCCTAGCTCCAATGTAACCGGAATAAGGTTCTGGGAAGCATACTGCATAATGAGACGGCCAGTGGTCGTTTCCCCGGTAAAAGCGATCTTGGCAATGCGGCTGCTGGACGCGAGCGGCTTGCCGGCTTCAAGACCGAAGCCATTGACGATATTGACCACGCCCGGAGGCAGCAAATCCTGAATCAGCTCGGTCAGCACCAGAATGGAGGCAGGAGTCTGCTCAGCCGGCTTCAGCACCACGCAGTTCCCTGCAGCCAATGCAGGAGCCAGCTTCCAGGTCGCCATCAGCAGCGGGAAGTTCCACGGGATAATTTGCCCGACGACCCCCAGCGGCTCATGGAAATGGTATGCCACCATATCGTTGTCGATTTGGCTCAAGGCCCCTTCTTGGGCGCGAATGCACCCGGCAAAATAGCGGAAGTGGTCGACGGCAAGAGGCAGGTCGGCAGCCAATGTCTCGCGAACCGGCTTCCCGTTATCCCAAGTCTCGGCTACCGCCAGCAGTTCCAAATTCGCTTCTATACGATCAGCAATTTTATTAAGGATAAGTGCCCGTTCGGCTGCCGAGGTGCGTCCCCAGCTTTCCTTGGCCGCATGAGCGGCATCCAGCGCCAGTTCGATATCTTCCGCCGTCGAGCGGGGAATTTCGCAGAAGGGACGGTTGTTCACCGGTGAAACGTTTTCAAAATATTGCCCTTGCACAGGCGCAACCCACTCGCCGCCTATAAAGTTTTCGTAACGCTTCTTGAATGTCACCTTCGAATCGTTGTGTCCCGGTTGTGCATAGATCATTGTGAACATCCTCCTTCAATTTGGTTTCACTAATTATATAAGCAAGAATCGTGCCAAACCGTTCAGGCCTGCTGCAGAGGCCTTTCGGAAGAATGCCCGGCCGCTTGTTGTTCTATGCTGGTACAGTCGGGCTGTTTCATTTTGATACAACCTTTTTTCGCAAATAGAAACCGCTGAATCTTTTATGGTATCATGAAGATAGAAGCCCGTACGAACGATGGAGGTGTTCACTTTGTCATCTCTGGAAGTAACCGACCTGTCTCAAATGATGGAGAATTCTTGGAAGCGCTGTCAGCGTTATGGATTGAAGCCGTCCGATCCTGTATATGACGACATTATAACCGGGAACCGAATACGGGAGCTCACACGGCAGCATGAGCAGCTAATCCGGCATACGGAGCAGATTTTTGCCAAAATGAATCGTCTTATCAAGCAGTCGGGACAAATGGCGCTTCTGATCGACGCCCAAGGGACCATTCTTCACTCTGTCGGCGACCCTGATTTCTCGAACCGTGCAGAGCGGGTACAGCTTCAGGTAGGGGCCAACTGGGAGGAGCGCCGCAAAGGGACGAATGCCATCGGGCTGGCTCTGACGGAGCATAAGGCCGTCCGCGTCCATGCCGGGGAGCACTATTATACGTCCAACCGTTTCCTGACCTGCGCATCGTCCCCCGTCTTCAATTCCTCCGGACAGCTCATCGGAGTCATTAACATCAGCGGTAAAAAAGAAAGCTACCACGACTATACATTGACCTTGGCTTGTATGGCGGCTGATTCCTTGCAAAACAAGCTGATTTGGGAGGAAACCCGCGACGAACATCTTATTACGCTAAAAGAGCTTGACTACACGGCACAAAACGTACCCATGCCGCTATTATCCCTCGACCGGGACAACCGGATCGTCCGCGCTAATCAGGCCGCGCTGCGCATTGTCGGCCGCGACGCCTTGGGCAAGGAATTCAAAGGAGCCGCGGGCTTCGCCATTGAAACGATCCACGGGGACCGCCACAAGATATGGCGTTCCGTCGCCATTCAGCGGAAAGCTCCTGGCGAGCCACGATGGTATGAATTCCAGGACATTATCGGGACTTGTCCGAAGCTGCTCCAGACGAAGGAGATCGCCAGGAAGGCCGCCCTCACCGACTATCCGGTGCTCCTGCTGGGTGAAAGCGGGACCGGCAAGGAATTGTTCGCTCAATCCATTCACACGGCCAGTCCTCGCAGCGCCCAGCCCTTCATCGCCGTTAATTGCAGCGCCATCCCGGACAGCCTTATCGAAAGCGAGCTGTTTGGCTACGAGCGCGGAGCCTTTACCGGGGCTAATAGAGAAGGCAGCATAGGAAAGTTCGAAGCCGCCCATAAAGGCACGATTTTTCTGGATGAAATCGGAGATATGTCTCTTCGGGCGCAGGCTGCACTGCTGCGGGTGCTGCAGGAAAGCACCATCACGCCGGTCGGCGGCACGAAGAGCAGGCGCGTCGATATCCGGATCGTGGCGGCCACCCACCGCAGCTTGGCTGAGGAAGTGAAGGCGGGACGCTTTCGGGCGGACTTGTATTATCGCCTTAAGGGCATTCAAATCACCCTGCCTTCTCTGCGGGAGCGAAGCGATATCGTGCCACTTGCCGCCCATTTGCTGCACAACCTCGGTTACCCCGCTTCAAGCCTTACCGAGCAGGCTCAGCTTAAGCTTCGGCATTATTCTTGGCCGGGAAATATTCGCGAGCTGAACAGCGCTTTGCTCCAGGCCAGCTTTCTTGCGGAAGGAGCCCCTATCGATGCCTGGCATCTCCAGCTCGGTGAGGATGCAGCCCGCCCGGATGCATCGGGCCGTTCAGATGAAGTCCTGTCCCTGAAGGAAGCGGAGATGGAAGCCATCAAGAGAGCGCTTCGGCAAACGGGCGGCAACTTGAGCAAAGCAGCCTCTCTATTGCAGATCGGACGGACGACCTTGTACAGGAAAATACAGGAGTACGATTTGACTCCCTTTTAAATAAGCATGCCAAACAGCCCGCAGGGCAGGCTTCGTAACGAAGTCGCTTTTGCGGGCTGTTTTATCGTATTTCCGGGAAAGGCTTTCCCTTATGGGCTTGTTTCCCTTTTATCCTGTGCATAAGGTCTACTCGACGATTAGCGCAGCCCACAGGAAGAAAAACGTTAACCCCAACGGACATACAATGCCAATGGCAACGGCTATCCAAAATCCGCGTTCTTTCAGCAAGCCCAGTGCTTTGCTTAGTAGATTCGGTCTGGGGCTCTCCTCGGCATTGTACGCCAAATCCTCCAAACAGGCTTTGAGAAAGCTCTCCGCGAACTCCTCATCCTTCTCCTGCAGCCTGCTCCATAATTCCGAATGCAGCTGCTTGATATCATGCTGCTTGCCGCTTTCTTTTAAAGGAACTGTCATACCGAACCCATCCCTGTTTGCGAAGCCGCCAGGCCTGACACTGCCGTATCCGCTGAATCATAACGTCGCATTCTCATCCAACCTCCGCCCTTATTTTGGCTATTATGTCATCTAATTGATAGACGCAAGAATGGAAACTATAGTTTCAGCTTTTGGGAATTTAATCCAATGCCAACACAGCGTAGGCCCTCAGGCCGGCTTTATTCATCCTCTTCTTTCTTTCGACCCTCTTTCTCCTTGTGATCCGCCGGCTCCTTTTTCTTCGAATCCTTACTATCCTTCGTATCCTTATTATCCTGCCTGGCAAGCCCAGCCTGCCTCCTATTCTCTTTTTCAAACGGCTCCAGAATTCCCAGCTGTTCTGCAATCCGGCGCACATCTACCGTTATAACCTTACAGATTGTCATTCTGCTCCCCCCTGATAACTCCTTATTTATCTTTTCCACCCTTATACCTTACCTGAGCAGGCGGACAACAGCTTGTCAGAGAATGGATGTTCGTGACTCCGTCTCGCTGATCCGGAATCGCCCTCTGGTTGGACTGCATGGAGCATGACCCAAAGCTTGTGCAGGGTTAAGCGCCATTTGTTGATAATGCATCCAAAAAATCCATCTCCTTCTATGTCATGTGTTTTCCTGAAGGATTTATTACAACAGATGGCGGTTACAACCATATAACCGGCTGAAGCTACAGCAGCTTCTCCGGCGAATCTGCCGAAATCCCCGCATAAAAAAAGGAGTCACGCATGTGACTCCCTACACTCATACAGCTTCTGCCATGCAGCGAGCTGCTCCTTCATCATTTCGCGATACGATACAGGCTCCAGGATTTCGGCCGCCGGTCCGTATTGATAAATCCAATTGAGGAACTCCCGGTCATCGTTGATCGTCACCTCGAACAGCAGGCTTCCGTCCGGAAGATCCGTCATTTTCGGCCGGACAAACAGCTCCTCCTCCTTTATGTAACGGGCAATACTGGGGTAGAACTTGGCCTTGAAGCGAATTTGCTTGTCTCCGCGTTCGATGGACCATGTATTTTTCAGATACGATTTGACATTAAAGCTGCCCTTGTCAAAAGAGTCGGATAAAACCGACACCTCCTTGAAGCGGCTGATTCGGAACGTACGGATCGCTCCCGCAAGATGACAATACCCGATCAAGTAGAAGCGATGGTCCCTCGGAACCAGGTAATACGGATCGATCTTTCTTTCCGATTGAGCATTCCGGCTTTGCGTATGATAGACCGCATGAATCGTTTTTTGGTCAAGCGATGCCTGAAGAATTTTAAATAAAAAGTTGGAGCTGTCCTCCCGGTAAGCCGGGGTCCCCATCTGAATCACTTCGGTAATCTGCTGAATGATCTCGGCATGGTTTGATTTTTGCTTGTTATAGGTCGCCATTACCTTCTCATAAGCGGAATCAAAGCCCGGAGGCAGCAGCGGCTTGACTTGATCGATCACCGTAGGAAGCATTGAGAACACCAACGCCTCCTGCTCGGTCCAGTTCATCGGATAGATTGCGAAATTGCCCATGAAGGTATACCCTTTGCCGTATCCCTCCTGGGTCAGCGGAGTGATCAGATTCAACAGCTGCAGATCTCTGTAGATGGTACGCTCCGTCGTTTCACATTTGAACGCAAGCTCCTTGGCGGTGATCCCCGGCTTGCCCTGAATGGCTATAATGATGCGAATTAATCGAATTAATCGTTCGGTCATGGCTGTTCTGCTGTAAAGCTCCTTTCATCCTTGTCCAACAAGCTTGATAGTTGCTCCAACAATGCAATAATTACGCCGCGATCTATCATAGAGGCATAGAATCCTCCATTATAACGGTCTGCCCTAACTATCGTGGTAAAGAGCTTTCTGATGACTAACATATCGGCGGTTCGGATCCGTTCTATGTGATCGAAGTAAGAGTTAGCCTCGGCCTGCCAGCTCATCCAATCAAATTGCAGCAGCATTTGGGTTTCACTAATGGTTTTTACGAAATCAAGGACTGTCTGATCGTACAGGAACGGGTCCCATGATCCATTGTCCGATAGGGCGTACTTGCTGCTATTCGACTTAAAGTAGGGCAGGAAATGAAGCAATGCCTTGTATGGTTGATGATCCTGCATCTCGACCTCCGTATCACTCATTTGATTAATCAAGCCGGGGTTCCTGACCTGTCTATTTACCCTCATCGAACGTCACATTTGCCCTGTACAGCGAAGCATCCCACTGCACCTGCGCACCCAAAGCCTCAGCTACAAAACGAAGCGGCACATACATCCGGCCGTTCACAATCTGCGGTACCGTTTCCAGGGTGACGGCCTGCCCGTTCACCTCTGCCCAGTCATTACCTAGCTTGAGATCGACCTTCACCTTCCCCCGTTCTATATGCAGGCTGGAATCGTCAGAGTTCCACGTATATTCCGCATTCATCCGATTCAGCAGCACGCGAAAAGGTACCATCGTGATGCCGTTCTCGATATAACCGGTCTTATTCTGGGCCAAATGGCCATTCATGCTAAGTTGCACGAGCGGCTTGTCCGCCTGCTGCACAAGCAGTACATTACTGAGCAGCCGTCCCGGCTTGCGCAGTACCTTGCCTTGATAGTAAAGAGCCGAGCTCGCTCCACCGTCCAAATTGATGGCATCCGTCATGCCGGCTTGAACCAAGACGTTCGCCATCTGCTCGATCGTGCTGTACGAGACGGTTCCGAACACCAATTGGCCGTCTTCATCGACCCCTGCAAAGCTCCGAACATTCGCTTGCGACGTTACCAGCGGGTCGTTAAACCGGTCCCGTTCAAAATCAATATCGATTTGGCCGCCCGTCAGCAGCTTCGGCCCGGCTCCTATCGCCATCTGGTATTGCTCCAAAGGCAGCGTTTGCTTCGTGTCTAGATTGGTCACCGTCTGGCTCATGCTGAACTTGTCTCCGGGCTTCACCTGCTTGGAAACCTGCTCCAGGCTGTAGTCCGTGGATAGCAGCAGCACTTTGCCGCCTGATGGGATTCGTACCGCTTCCTCCGAAATGGACGCTATCTTCTGATCCTGTCCGATAACGATTTTAATGCCCGGCTCATCCGCCACATCCCCGTAATCTTTGGTAAACACCCACGCGCTTCGAGCCTGATCTCCATGATACATGTCGACTCCGTTAAGACGGGCTCCCAGTCGGCCTGCCTGGACATTGCTGCCAATAGCCAATCTTTGCACAGAAGCCTCTTTATTCGTCGATACTGTAATGGAGGTTTCCTTATCCCCGCCGTAGAACAGATCGTTGTTGTTCATCACAATGCCATATGGCGTCCGGTACTCTATATCCTCCGTAAAAGCATCAAAAAAAGTTCCGTTAATGCCCGCTACCGCGTCATTGTCCGACATGATGTCCGCAAAATCCTGTACAGTCCCGACCTCATGATTGGCGGCCGCCGCCTTTACCTGTATTGTGGGATCTCCTTAAGGTCGATCCGGATTAGATCCAAGGTATAGCTGCTGCCGTTGTAGCTGATTTTTCTCTGCTCATGATGTATGCCCTGCTCTTCTGCATGAACTATCCCTGCCCCGCTAGCGAATAAGAGCGCAAAGCCTAACGTCATTTGGGCTAACCCTTTTTTCATGTCTGTTCCTCCACCGAAGCTTTGTACACTTTATCTTGTTTATCCACTTTTTAGTACATTCGCTATCGGTCGTGAAAATCCTGTAGAAATTTGTAAAATTGTGCAATTCCTTCGTTCTTAATCCGTATAACGTTTAGTCTCTTCTTGGGTGTCATTGGCAGCGTTCATAAATTCGATATGATGAAACCCCCATCCGCACATGTCGGTCAAAATAGAACTTAGTGTTCTTCCATGGTCGGACAGTGAATACTCGACCTTCGGGGGGATCGTCTGAAACACTTGCCGAACGATGAGCCCGTCTTTCTCCAATTCACGGAGCTGATTGGTAAGCATCCCTTGTGTAACCTCGGGGAGTAAACGTCTCAATTCACCGAATCGTCTAGTTCCTTCCTTCATCAAAATAAATAAGATCAGCGGCTTCCATTTTCCACCTATAGCATGCAAAGTGGTCACTATTCCCTGTGTTCGATACGATTGATATGTATCCGCGTCCATGAGCTCAACTCCTTGTTGCACTAATTCCGAATCTCTTCCCCTGACTTTACCAGAGTATCCCGAATTCTATAAGTACTATTTTTTTGCGTACGTAGTACGGTGAACCGTACTATCCCCTAGCGATCAACACGTTATCGTACGTTTTTCCAGACTAAGTATGAATAAAAAGCGTACTTTTCAAAAATTTCATTCGACTCAATAATGAGGGTGTAACCAAACTAACTAGTACAGCCCAGGAGGTTTATGAAATGAACATTATGGTCATCGTCGCCCACCCCAATTTGGAGACATCACGTGCAAACCGGGCATTCCTGCTTGAAATTAGTAAACATACAAACGTTGAGGTTCGAAACCTCTATCAGGAGTATCCGAATTGGAATATTGACGCAGAGAAGGAACAGCAGCTGCTCTTAGCCTATGACCGGATTGTTTTACAATTTCCATTTTACTGGTACAGCTGCCCGCCTCTATTAAAAAAATGGTTTGATGATGTATTAACGTTTGGCTGGGCCTATGGACCGGGAGGTGATTATTTAAAGGGCAAAGAATTTATGATTGCCACAACAACGGGGGGGACGGAAAATTGCTACCGGGCGGGTGGAGATAATTGGTTCACTATCAGTGAATTTTTAAGGCCAATCCAGAGGACGATTACCAAATGTAATGGGAGTTACCTTCCTGCTTTTGTAACCTATGCTGCCGCCTCCCAAGATAACGATACCTATCTCTCTCAAGAAGCTAAAAGATATGCCGAATATATCCAAGCTCCTTCCCGCTTGCTTGTTCATTAATCCGGTTTATTAACGAGCCTTATTTATCGCATAGGTCGTTAGTACAAGCATTATTCTTCATTGGTTCATAAGATATCCTAAACGATTTAGGGAGGAATCTTATGGCCGCCACAGTCGAACAAGTTTTGCTTCAAATTGCCAGATTATCCGCGAAGTTAGCAAACTCCGTGCAATTCAGAAAGAAATTTGAAGATATCATTGGCGACACACAAACAAGCACTAGTAAAAGAGTCCTGCAAATGAGGGCGTTGTTAAGATCGGCGGGTTTCAGATCACCAACCCGGGTACGAATTTTTAATGATTTGGGAGAAACACCGAGGGTAATCATCTCTTATGATGCAATAGACGTTAAATTACAAACAAGCGTAACCCTTTCCTTTACTTTCCAGTTAAATCCGGGACCATAATGAAGATAACCAAGGACACCAATAAGGTGTCCTTGGTTTGTTGAGAAGCCCACTTTTGCAGGAACTATGCGTTATATTGGGATGGGTATGCCTCAGAGTATATAGGCAAACCTATATGAATGGTCGTTCCTTGGCCTTCGCTGCTTGATATTTTCAAAGTTCCGTTATGGGAATGAATGATCTGCTGTGTGGCCATCATGCCGAGACCTGTCCCGTTTTCTTTGGTTGAATAAAAGGGAGAGCCGATTTGGGAAATATGCTCCTCTGGAATACCCTTGCCTTGGTCTTTGATTTGTATCATAATCAAATCCGGGTTTGGCCTGGATGCCATAATATCGATCTTCCCGCCGTCGGGCATGGCTTCCATTGCGTTTTTAATAACATTAATAAAAACCTGCTTCAGCTGGGCCGCCACACATTGGACGGCAGGCAGCTCCTCCAGGTGGAACGTTCTTATTTCCACATTGTGAATTAAAGCCTGCGAGCCCATGAGCAGAATGACATCCTGAATGATTTGGCTGATCTGCTCGCTTTTGAACTCCTGGGCCTGCGGCTTGGCCAAATAAAGCAATTCGCTGGTAATCAGCTCTATTCTTTTCAGCTCATCCTTCATAATCCTAAAATAATGTTCGCTAACTCCAGGCAAGGTTTGTTCGATGAGTTGGACAAAGCCTTTCAACGAGGTCAGCGGATTCCTGATTTCATGCGCAATCGATGCCGCGAGCTGTCCGACTGCCGTCAGTTTTTCAGCTTGCAGCAGCATCGTCTTGTTGTTATTTTCCTGGGTTATATCCTTGGCGACCCCATATACTCCCACGGTTTCATTGTTGACTATGATCGGCATGTTGGTTACTTTCATATCGATAATAGCTCCGTTTTTGTGGTACGCTCTAGTTTCATAATATTGCGTGATGCCTTTGGCTGCTTTCAAAAAATACATCTTGGTTTTATCCAGCTCTTCCGCCGGGATCAATGGAACAAACGACATGCCCAAAAGCTCATCCGCGCTGTATACTAACATTCGCTCCATGGCCGGGTTCACACGAAGATAATTCCCTTCCAAATCAAATGCAAAAACAGCATCAGGGTTATATGTAAAAAGCGACTCAAAATGCTGCTCCTTTTGTAAGGAAATCCCCTTCCTCCGTGTAATGTCTTGAAAGTAAACCGAAAGACCGCTGGAGGATGGATAGGCCCTTACATCGAGCCAGGCTGCTAAAGGAGGATAGTACGCTTCAAATTCCACCCTTCGCTGCTCACACATGGCTTTCTGGTATTGTGCAAAGAACGTTAAATGAACCGCATCCGGGAATTCATTCCATATAGTTTTACCAATAAGATCATCCGCCTTGCGGAACAACATTCTTGACGCCTCTTCGTTGATGTAAGTAAATTCCCAGGCGTTATTGACTGCAAAGAAGGCATCCGTGATTCGATCTAGAACCTCATTCTGTTCGTGAGAATCGACCATATTATCTCCTCATTTCGCGAAAAGTGCTCGAACAATCAAAGAAGCCTAAATAAGAGCTGCAATCGCAGCTTTTATTTAGGCTGATGTCCAGCGTTCTCTCTGGTTCATTACCGCCAAATTATTGACCCGGATTTAGGATGAACACAATGACGCTTTTATCCAGATGAAAATCCCAGTCAACAAATACATCCATAACCTTCGCATTTAAAAATCCCTGGAAACGGCCATCGTTATGCAGATGCCTTTTTTCCAGATTTCGCTTAGCCAGCTTTAAGCTTTCCTCATGTCCAATTCGAATCATTTCTTTTTCAATACTAATCAGGATCCCATTGCGAATCACCAGAAGGGTTCTTTCATTGATCATGCACGAATACAATTCGTCCGGCAGCTTCTGCACCTGATGACTGATCGTATTAATCTCCCGATGTAGCTCCTCTTTCCCTGTATACCCTGACTCTAAAGGGGTTTGTCCGTGGTCATCCCAGGCTTCGATACCGACCATCACGCCCGATTGGTTATGAAGCCCCCAGTCATAATAAAATTCCCGAATATTCATGCCACCCAGCAGCAGCAGATAGGCTTTGATTTCGGGAATGATGGATTTCATTAATAAAGCTCTCGTCGTTTGAATCGATTGGATCTGCTCCTGCTGAAGAAGGATCATCTCTGTCGGCGATAAGAAATTTCTTAAATACAGAACAACATACGGGCGATTGATGCTGACAAATATCGATTGAGGGCCTTTCCCGAAAGCCTCTCTAAGCAATCTGCCGACGTAACTCGCTATTTCGGTTATAGCCTGTTTATCCAAGATCATTCATCCTCTATTTAGGCAAAAGCATTATTTCTTTCACCCCAGATTCATTGTAATTACTTATTTGGAATAAAACAACAGAAACTTCATTTATTATTCACTTCTGGCTGCATTCTATCCATGATTAGAGCGAATTGGATTGTTATTCCTGAAACGGTTTTAAGATGAACACGATAATGCTTTTGTCCAGATGGAAGTCCCAATCAGCAAATACATCCACAATCCGGCAATTTAAAATTTTTTGAAACTGATTGTTATTGAACAAATGATTTTTTTCCAAATTTCGCTCTGCCAGCTTTAAGCTTTCTTCAAAGCCAAGCCGAATTAACTCTTTGCCAATGCTGATCAGAATTCCCGTTCTAACAACCAGAAGTGTCCTTTCATTAATCAAATATGACTGGGTTTCATCCGGTTTTTTTTGGATCTGATGGCTGATTCTATCGATTTCCTGATGCAGCTCCTCTTTCCCTGCATACCATTCCTGCGGAGTGAAATCCTGCTGGCTGTCTTCGGATTCTATTTCGACAAGTATGCCCGAATGGTTATGCAATCCCCAGTCATAGTAAAATTCCCGAATGTTCATTCCAGTCAGCAGCAGCAAATAGGCTTTAATCTCCGGGATCAACGACCTCATCACTAAGTCTCTAGTATGCTGAACGGAATAAACCTCATCTTGCTGAAGAAGAATCTTCTCCGTTGGCGATAAAAATTTCCTTAAATATATGATAATAAACGGACGACTGATACTGACAAAAATCGACTGCGGCCCTTTTCCAAAGGCTTCTCGCAGCAATCTTCCGATGTGGCTCGCAATTTCGTTTTGAGTTTGCTTTTCATTTTTATCCAAAAAACCCATCCTCAGTTTAGGTAAAGCTAGTCTTTTACCCTCAATTATTTAATAGGAACTAGAAGCAAAAAAAGCCTAAATAAAAGTTGTCATGAACAACTCTTATTTAGGCTTATGTCCAGCGCTATCTCTGGTTCATTAATGCCGAATTAGTGGTTAGGTGTAGTAAATCTGGTAAAGGCGAAAGCTTTATTTCTTTTGCCCTAGGGATTATTTTAATAATTTTTTATCATTTAAACAAGACCCATTTATTATTGTTAATAAAAGCAGGCTGACTTGGACCCGGTCTGTTAGCCTTTATCAACAAAAAATAATACGGTTCCATAGTATTTCATAAATCGTTTATAATCGGCGTTCCCTTTCAATACAATGATCGTCGGATAAGCGTTGACTTTGCGTTGTTTTAACGTGCCCAGCAGCTCTTGCTGTACGATACAATAAAACTTGCCTGCCTCATATTGAATAAGAAGCGGCGGGAGGGCGGCTGTATCCTCTTCCATGCCATGTTCTTCCTCCTGCTCCGCTCCATCATACTGAACGAGACGAAGCGGGAGCTTCACGACGCCAAAATACAAATGATCTTCCTTGATGAAATCATGTAAAAGGGGAGCAGCTTTGTGGGTAAGCAGCAGATAGCATTGAATCCATTCCTCGATCATCCCGATACTGGCATATTGAACCGCTGATCCGATAGTCGGACAATAGGTCAACTTTCTATCATTTTTCTTCGAATAGATGATTTTCTTAATAGAATCCAAGGATAAAAAGTACTCATCCGCAAGCTCCGAAACCGTCATTCCATTAGCATATTTATTGCGAATCATCAGGTTGCGCCGCTGCAGCTGCTCCCGGTAACCGGACGTTTCGCCCCAGGCTCTTTTTTCCTCTCCGGAAGGAATATATAGAAGCTTACCTGCCGCGTATTTCTGAACTTCTCTCAACAGCTCCTCTGGTAATACATCGCAGGCATTCTCGTATTTCATAGCATCACCATCTATAAGGCGTATAGCCGATCTTTCAGTTCACGGATGGATTTCATTATGGACCCGCACGATTCTGTGTCATCGATCGAAGCATGCCATCGCAAGGTGTCGATCCCTTTATAGTAGGCCATACATAAGAATCTTTCTTTGAAATCGGGTATGTTGATGCCCCTGTTCTCGCAATACTGGACCAACAATTCCGGTATTCGCAAGTAAGGCTTATTTAAGTCCATTATGGCAAAATCCAGGAGGAAATCACAAATACCGGATCGGCTCCAGTCAGGGAAACCGACCATCGTCCTGCCATCTGTAATCATATTCACGAAAAACGTATTGTTGTAAACCAAATAACGCTTCCCTTCACAATAATCAATTCTATCTTCCATTTCCTTGAAGTATTGCTCGAAGAATTCTCGCTCCAGAACCGTCGTTTCGAACATTTCTCTCCAGTTATACCAGTAGCCTTCTCCATCCTCTGCGAAGGTATCGATCAGGAATTCTCTGCAGGTCCCATATTCTGTTGTGCATTCATCGTTAAACTCACCATAGCCCTCTACACCCGTTATATCCGATGCACTAATGTCAAAAATCTTGTCAAAAAACAATTCGTGGCACTCTGCAAACTGCTTGGGATTTAATTGGTTTGCCTCAAACCCATTTGGCGTCATACTCACCTTTTCAGACAGCATCGCTCTAATGATATGATCCTTCCCCATTCTTGAAGCCCCTTTCCTTATCACATCGTCCCGCTGCGCAGCAGGTATATGAGCATCATATCATTGGGGATGTCTGGAATATAGGTCATGAATGGTTTAAAACAATATTACATAAATCGAAATTTAGGCGAGATGCCTAAAAAGAACCCGAAGCTTCGCTTCAGGCTCTTCTCATAGTCCGTACTATTCCCAATAACGCCTGGACATGCAGTGCTCTTTGATCAGCTTATAGCTGCTCAGCTCGACCACTTCTATACTTTTTATCGTCTCGGGAGAATGAATCATTCGTCCGCCGCCTGCATAGATTCCGACATGATGAACGGCTCCCTTGCCTTCCTCGTAAGCGAAAAACAGCAAGTCTCCCGGCTCCAACCGGTCCTTCTCAATAGAGGTACCGTAATGAACCTGATCCGAGGCGTCCCTCGGAATCGATATTCCCGCATAGCGGTGCATCGAGTGAGCGAACCCGGAGCAGTCATAGCCAAAGGCTGACATGCCGCCCCATAAATAAGGCAAATCCAAGAACTGCATCGCCCTATCCAAAATGAACTGCCCGACATGGCCCGAGCCTGGTTTAGGGCTTAGGAATCCGTTGATCAAGCGTACTTCTTCCGCTTTTACATACCCGATGCCTTCCGCCCCCGGAATATGTACCTTAATCCAAGGATCGGCAGCTTCAAGTACAGGGAGCGACGACAAGAAGCTTAATTCAATGAGCGGCTCAGCCGGAGTCAGGTAGAGCCAGGCGGTATTGGTGATAACCTCCGCTCTCTTGCTGCTCGCCAGCTCAGTAGATTCGGACACTATTTGGCAGCGGGGAATCCATCCAGGATACCCCCCCGCCTCCTTGCGGGTCCCCTGCTGGGGAATAAGCACTTTCACCCAGTCCCCTTGCTCCTCGACTGCTAATACGGACGTGCCGTATACAGCTTGGGTTTGGATCCGGTTGCTGCTGTATAAATCCAGACGGTCCTCCAACGTCATATTCTCTAACCATGATCTTATAGCTGCAGGCTGCTGTAAGGCAGGCGCATCCAGTGAACGCGAGGATTGAGGATTCGTCCACACCGTGGCAACGGAGACCGCGACAACCATCCGCTCCATGCTCATGCTCATGATCCCACCCCTACGCTTTGCGTATAGGCTACATTACGTATGCCAAGACCCGCTTCGTTAGGGAACGTCATCCTTCTGCCGTCATACTGAACACCGCCGTCTACAATATCGTTCTGCATCATAAGCGGGGAGTCGAAATCGAATCGGGTAATATTTTTTTTGCTTGCCGCCAAATGCGCCGCAGCGGTAACGGCCACGCGGGATTCAATCATGCTGCCGACCATGCACTCTACGCCGAATTCCTCGGCGATTTGGTTAATGAGTTGAGCTTTATAGATGCCGCCGGATTTCATCAGCTTAATATTGATCATATCGGCTGCACGGCGCTTCAGCACTTCAAATGCCTGCGCAGGGGAAAACACACTCTCATCCGCCATCACCGGCGTTTCCACCGCATCGGTAACCGCCTTAAGCCCTTCGATATCATGCGCCTTGACAGGCTGCTCCACCAGCTCAATATCCAGCCCCATGTCCTCCATACGGCGGATGGAACGGACGGCATCCTTCACCTGCCAGCCCTGATTCGCGTCAATACGGATGCGGATACCGCTGCCGACGCAGCTGCGGATTTCCTTGATCCGCTCGATATCCTGCTGAATATCATCCTTGCCTACTTTAATCTTCAGCACATTGAAGCCTTCCTTCACATAGCGGACGGCATCCTCCCCCATCTCCTTGGGCGAGTTGACGCTAACGGTGAAATCCGTCTCCAGCTGATCCTTATAGCCTCCAAGAAACTGGTACAAAGGAAGGCCGCAGTACTGCGCGACCAAATCGTATACGGCCATATCGACGGCCGCTTTGGCGCTGCTGCTGCCGACCATCGACTGATGGATCGTCTGCAGAATTTGCTCGTACGCAAGCAAGCTGCGTCCAATCAAAAGCGGAGTAAACGTATGGGCGATAGCGGAATGGATGCTGTCCAAGCTGTCTCCCGTAATGACGATAGTCGCAGGAGCCTCCCCCCATCCGGTTCTGCCGTCATCAGTCTGAATCCGCACAAGAATCGATTCTGCGTTATATACCGTGCGCAGGGCAGTCTTGAATGGCTTTTTCAGCGGAGTTGACTGCCTCATCACTTCAATGCTTTTTATGTTCATAAACGCTGCCTCCTTATGTCTCAACACCGGGTTCTATACATTCCAGCACCTTCTGCTGCGTGCTCATTCTAGCTTCTATACCGTGAGGCACGGCTATATTCGGGGAACAATGACCGATCTTGAAGCCAGCCATCGTAGGCTTGCCGGCAGATACGACATGATCCTCAATCACCTGCTCCAAAGAAAGCGATTGCTTACGCTTGTTCGGAACACAATTGTTAAAATCACAGATTAAAATGCCGGCAGCATCGGCGAATTTACCCGCCAGCCTTAGCTGATTCAGCATCCGGTCCACGCGGTACGGCTCCTCATCAATATCCTCGATAAAGAGGAGCCGCCCTTTCGTATCCAGCTCATAAGGCGTCCCCAGCGTGCTCGTCAGAAGCGTCAGGTTGCCGCCGACCAACTGCCCGCCTGCTTCTCCATCCACCAGCACCTGCAGCGAGGATATGTCTTCGGTATACCGCAGGACGGATGGACGCAGCATCGTTTCGTAGTTCTGAACCGTAAGCGGGTCGCTGTCCTTTTCCAAATCAATCATCATCGGGCCATGGAACGTAACCAGTCCAGCCTTCTTCAAGATCGCCGTATGCAAAAAAGTAATATCGCTGTAGCCCCAAAATATTTTCGGATTGGCCCGGATGAGATCGTAGTCCAGCTGATCGGCGATTCTGCCTGTACCATAGCCCCCTCGGGCGCAGATAATTGCCTTGATCCCCGGGTCGGCAAACATCCCGTTCAATTCCCTAGCCCGTTCTTCATCCGTTCCTGCAAGGTAGCCATGCTGTCCGGACAGCGTATCACCCAATCTGACTTGAAGCCCCAGCCGCTCCAGACAGGCGGATGCCGCGCGAATCTGTTCCCTGTCTCCCCAGCTTGCCGGAGCCGTAATGCCTACGGTATCGCCCGGAAGGAGATGGGGCGGTTTGACTAGCCTCATCATATGCTTTCCTCCTGCCTTGGAAGGCGCTAATGTCTGCTGAGAAACCTTCGAAGCTTGAACTATTGATAATATATTCCGGTGGGATATGCCCCTCCTCCGAGGCATACCCCACCTCCATATTTAGCATAGTTCCTGCAAAACTAGGATTCCCGGATACTCTAGCACCTTCATGCCGTTATCTCCAATGAATCCGGCGGTTATTTGATATCCGCCCACTTAAAGTCGATGAAGCCGAAGGCGTGTCTGACGACACCGTCCACCTTGTCGCTTTGCAGATAGGCGTTGTTGTAGAAATACAGCGGCAAGATTGGGGCCTCATCCATCAAAATTTTCTCCGCATCATGCATCATTTTGAAGCGTTTAGCTTCATCCGGTTCATTATATGCGTCCTTGATCAATTTATCATAAGAAGCGTTAACCCATCCGGTCCGGCTGAAGGCGTTCGTCGATTGGAAACCGTCCAGGAAGTTGATCGGGTCGGCAAAATCCGGAAGGAACGAGGAACGGGAGAATTGAAGCTGCAGCTTCTTCTGTTCATCCGTTAATACTTTGCCTTCTTTATTAGCCAGCTTGATATCGACGCCCAGATTGTCTTTGAACATCGCCTGGAGCGCCTGCGCGATTCTTTGGCTGACATCGTTCGTGTTGTAAGTCAGCGTCACTTCCGGCAGCGTCTTGTAGCCCGCTTCCTGCATGCCTTTTTCCAGCAGCTTCTTTGCTTCTGCAGCATCGAACTTGATCAGGCTGCCGCCGACCTTGCGGAAATCCCCGCCGGCAGGGTCCTTCAGTCCCGGTGATACATAACCATCGGCCGGCTTCTGCTTTTGCTTGAGCACAAGATCCACCAGCTTCTGTCTATCTACAGCCGCTACGAACGCTTTGCGGATGTTCACGTTGTTAAACGGCGCCATCTTCGTATTGAAACGATAGAACGCCTGTCCCGCGCCATCCTCGACCTTCACCTTATTCTCTGCGAACAATTTGTCGCTTAGATCCGCCGGAATCGCTCCCGTCGTATTGGAGACAAGGATCTCACCCGTCGTGAAAAGCTGGTAGGCCGTGTTGGAATCGTTAATCATTTTATAGGTTACGCCGTCCAGCTTGACGTTGGCTGCGTCCCAATATTGATCGTTTCTGACGAGCTTCAGCTCGCTGTCATGCTTCCATTCGGCAATCTTGAACGGCCCATTGCTTACAATAGTCGATGCTTCGCCCGCCCATTTCGCGCTCTTATCCACCGCTCCCTTATTCACAGGGAAAAATGCCGGGCTCGCCACCATGCCGAGCAGCCACGAAGCAGGATAGGCGAGATTCACCTCGAGGGTTTTATCATCAACGGCCTTCACCTTAACGCCGTCAGCAGTACCCTTACCGGAGTTGTAAGCCTCTGCCCCTTCGATGGGGTAAGCGAGAAATGCTGCGTCCGAGGCTGTCTTAGGATCCAGCAGCCGCTTCCACGCATATTCGAAGTCTGCGGCCTTCACCGGCTCTCCGTTTGTCCATTTGATGCCGTCTCTCAGGGTAAACGTATATTTCTTGCCGTCCGGAGCGATCTTCCATTCCTTGGCCATAGCCGGCTCCGGTGAATGGTTCTTGCCAAGACGCGTCAAGCCTTCGAACGCATTGTTGACGATGTCATAGGACGCTTGGTCGAAGCCGATCGGCGGATCCAGGGATGTCGGTTCCTTCAGGTTGTTATAAGTCAAAATTTTGGCCTTGGCTTCCTTGCCGCTTTCCGTTTTGACCCCGGAGCCTTCATCCTTGGTACAGCCGGCGAGGGCCGTGCCGAATAACAGGGCGCAGCTGACGAGCAATGCGGATACTTTTTTCATAAGCACTTCTCCCCTTCTTCTACATCGTTTATTTATCTAAAAGCCGGCGCAGCCGGCCTATAGAGCCTTTTTGATATCGCCCGTCGGTGGAAAAAGCTTCCGGGCCCGCGGATCCTGCAGCCAGCAGGCCGCTGTATGGCCATGAGAGATGTTCGTCTGCGCTGGCGGATGCAGCTCACATACCTCCATCGCATAGGGGCAGCGGGCGGTGAACGCACAGCCCCGAGGAGGAGCGAACAAATCTGGAGGCGTACCCGGAATCGGCGTCAGCGGCTGCGTACGGTCCGTATCCAGGCGCGGCATGGAAGCGAGCAGCCCCTTCGTATACGGATGCTGCGGGTTGTGGAACAGCTCATGCACCGTGCCGCTCTCCACGATTTGCCCTGCATACATGACGGCTACCCGGTCGGCGATTTTGGCGACGACCCCGAGGTCGTGCGTGATGATGATGATCGACACCCCGGTTTTCTTCTGAAGCATTTGAAACAGCTCGATAATTTGCGCCTGAATCGTGACATCGAGCGCTGTCGTCGGCTCATCCGCGATCAGGATCGACGGATTGCATACCGCCGCTATAGCAATCATCATCCGCTGTCTCATTCCGCCGCTGAATTCGTGCAGATATTGCTTCATCCGCATCTCGGGATGTGAGATGCCGACAAGGCCGAGCATCTCCACCGCCAGCTTGCGCGCCTCCGCACGCGGGAGCTTCCGATGGCGGATCACCCCTTCCATGATCTGCTCTCCGATTGAGATCGTCGGATTCAACGCGGTCATCGCGTCTTGAAAAATCATCGCGATTTCGGCGCCTCTCAGCTCACGCAGCTGCTTCTCCGTGAGCTTCGTCAGCTCCTTACCCTCGAAGCGGATGCTGCCCCGGGTAATCCTCGAGCTCTGCTCGGGAAGCAGACGCATCACGCTGCGGGCCGTAACGCTCTTGCCGCAGCCGGATTCCCCGACGATGGCCAGAGTCTCCCCCTGCCCGAGCTTGAAGCTGACGCCGCGTACCGCCTTCACCTCGCCTCCGTGGGTCGTGAAGGAGACATGCAAATTATCCACTTCCAATCGCATCGTTGAACTATCCTTTGCGGGCATCTGCCCTACCTCCTCTGCTTCGGATTCATTGCGTCCTGAAGGCCGTCGCCTACCAGGTTAAAGGCGAGCATCGTGATCGAAATAAAGAACGCCGGATAAAACAACCGCCACCAGTGACCGGATAAAATCGTCGGCAGCGCGTCGTTCGCCATCACGCCCCAGCTAGCCAGCGGCGGCTGAATGCCGAGCCCCAGGAAGCTCAAGAAGGCTTCCGCGAAGATGGCCGACGGGACCGAGAAGGTCACCTGCACGATAATGACGCCAATCGCGTTGGGCAGCAAATGCTTGCGAATAATGTACCCGGCGCTGCCGCCGAGCGTTCTGGCTGCCAATACATACTCCGAGGTTTTCAGCGTAAGCACTTGTCCGCGCACGATTCGCGCCATGCCGGTCCAGCCGGTAGCGCTCAAGGCCACGATGATCGTCAAGAGACCCGGTCCCATGACGACCATCAGCAGAATCACGATCAGCAGGTACGGAACTCCATACAGCAGGTCGACAAAACGCATCATGATGTTGTCGGCCCTGCCGCCCAAATAACCGGCAATGCCTCCGTAGACCATGCCGATGATCAGGTCGATCAGAGCGGCCATCAGTCCGATAAAGAGGGAGATTCGGGCGCCATACAGGATTCTGGCGTATACGTCCCGCCCGAGCTCATCGGTACCGAACCAATGCTCGGCCGAGGGCTTCTGGTTCGCATCCAGCAGCGACTGCTTGGAGTAGCTATGCTCCGTCAGCAGCGGACCGAACACCGCAAGCAATGCAACCGCCGCAATGATGATGAGTCCCAGCATCGCCAGCTTATTGCGGAGCAGCCGGAGCCAAGCCTCCTGCCAGAACGACAATCTTGGCCTTACAATGGCTTCCGACGCCCCCAACGTCTGGTTCTTAGGGACAAATAATGAATCGGGAACACTCATCGTTATCCCTCCTTCCTGTGCAGCTTGATGCGGGGATCGATCAGTCCGTAGGCGACATCCACCAGGAACATCATGAACACGAGCAGAGCGCTGTAGAATACCGTCGTGCCCATGATCAGCGAATAGTCACGGTTATTGATGCCGTCGACGAAATATTTGCCCATTCCGGGAATCGCGAATATTTTCTCGATGACAAAGCTTCCGGTCAGCACATTAGCGACCAAAGCGCCTAACAGCGTAACAACCGGCAAAATCGCATTGCGCAGCGCATGCTTGAGGACGATCGTTACAGGCGAGAGTCCCTTCGCCCTTGCCGTTTCGATATAATCGGCCGTGAGCACCTCCAGCATGTTGGCCCGCGTCAGCCTTGCGATAATCGCCAGCGGACCGGTTGAAAGCGCAAGCGCAGGCAGGATAACATGCTTCCAGCTTCCCCATGTGGCTACCGGCAGCAGCTTCCATTCCACTGCCACGTACTTGATCAGCAGCGTCGCTACAATAAAGTTAGGCACCGCAATCCCGATGACGGCGAACACCATCGCCGTGTAATCGATCATCCGGTTATGCCGCAGCGCGGCCACCGTCCCCAGAGCAACGCCGCATAGAATGGCGAAGAGAATGGATACAAGACCGAGCTGTAAGGAAACCGGAAAGCCTCGCTCGATCATCGAGTTGACTGTATCGGGAAAATGCCCGATCGATGGCCCAAGATCCAGTGTCAGCAGCGATTTCAAATACATGAGGTACTGAACCGACACCGGCTTGTCTAGGTTGTAAAATTCCATCAGATTTTGCACGGCAGTCGGATTCGAGTTTCTCCCGTCCTTTTCAAAAGGAGAACCGGGAACGGCATGCATCAGAAAAAACGTAACCGTTATGATGAGCCACAGTGTGACCATCATGGATATAAATCGGCGAACCACGTATTGCGCCATGCTATCACCCGCTTTTTAACAGAATGTCGTTTTCATGGCCAGCTCGGTCATGACAATCATGGCCTGATAAGCCTCCAGCATGTGCTTCGCTTGAAACGTCACAACAGGACTATTCGAATCTATGGTCGTACCCGGCATCAGGTGGGCCCATTCCGCCTGGCCGTAATTCGCGAACTCTATCGAAAGCACGGGCTGCTCCGGCGGTTGAAGCGGTTGGACCTTATCCCGGTTGGCCAGCGCTTCCTTCGTCTTTTCCATCAGCAGCTGCCCGCTCTTTTCCGGTGTCAGGCAGACGGCCGCCGTCCGTGAGACCCGCTTCTTGACGACCGCGGTTGTTACCCCGGGAATGAGCTCCTCCGCTTCTAGAGCCGTCTCATCATCCCCGGCTACCAGCAGTACCGGTACCCCGTAATAACCGGCCACGAAGGCATTCAAGCCCAGCTCTCCGACTTCCCGCCCGTTAAGGAACATATTACGCACGCCGAAAATCATCGTATGGCTGAGCACCCCCGGTCTGCCGGCCCTCGAATGATAGCCCAGGAACGCTGCACCCGCATAGGAGGAGTCCAGGCCCTGCACCATAGAATATGGCTTCACATCGCCCATAATCAGCTGTGCTTCCGGATGCAGCTTCTCAATAAGCAAATTGTTCATTTTGGAATGGCTGTCGTTAACGACGACTTCCTTGCATCCCTGCTCGAAGGCGGCGCCGATGACATGATTGGCCTCTTCCGTCATCCTATGCTGACCGCGGGTGTAGTTATACTGCCTGGAATCTACGAAGGTAGCATCCACCAGTCCCGTTATGCCTTCCATATCGATGGAAATATACAATTTCATCCGATTGCCCTCCATTGGTTTTATAGTTGAAAAAACCCAGCAAACAGCATCAGGAACACATCCTGATATCCGTCTGCTGGGTTTTATTTACGGGTATGTTGCCATACGGATAAATAAAGCAGCCTACACTGTGCCGGAAGGCAGATATCCTGACTCTTCCCGGCCGTTAAGTGCTAATTTATATTTTTTTTGCGCGTCTTTGTAGGCGACAATCAATGCCTTCTGGGAAGAGCCGTGATAGCGCCGTCGTATTTCTTCGGCTACCGGATCCAAATTCAGCATATGATGACCGATGAAGATGGACCTTACGAAGTCCGAGGTTAACGGGATCGTGGAGGAGCACCCGGCATCGATAATTTTATGGTTCGTCGTATCGACGACCAGCCCTATGAAGAAGGCGCTGAACTGCTGCGTAATCGGGTTATTCAGCGGCACCTGGGCGTCACCGACAATATAGATCGTATCTTTATCGTACTGCAATCAAGACCATCTCCTTATTAGCCCTCCGCCCATTTTCCGTACGGGATGTCAGGAAGGGGCTCTTCCTGCGACCGCCGGACGCTGCAAAAGCTAATGATGTAATATAGTCTAACATCACATTAACATGTTGTAAATAACCAACCTTTGGCTGTGGAGACGAGCTCTTCGATTGCTATTTCAGGAAAGCTTCGACCATCAGCCCTGCCAGCTCTTCCTCTGCCCGGAAATAAGCTGCGCCTTTGTCGCGGCGCGCTCCATTCAAGATCATGACGAAGCCCCACCGCTCCTGCTCGTGGAAGTACATGTCGCTGAGCAGCCCGTAAGCATCGCCGGCATGGCCTACAAGCCATTGTCCCGGTACCAGCTCGTTCGTTCTATGAAACTGAAGCCCGCTGTGCTTGAAAAAGCCTTCTTGACGATGCCCTGTCCATTGCGCCGTATGCATGAGCTTCGCCGTCTCCGGCTGCACCACCCTTGTCCCCTGCAAGCTGCCGTCATTGGCATGAGCCAGCAAAAACAGGGTAAGGTCGTCCACCGTCGTGCGAAGTCCGCCTTGCGGGCTGAACAAAGCTCCATTCGTTCCGGGCACATAGCTGCTGTAATCAACAGGAACCGGTTGTTTGCCGCCAAAATCATCGGCACCGACAAGGTGCTTGTCGTCTTTCCCGCCATATTCATAGAGGACGGCAATGTTGTCCATCTTCTGTGCAAAATCGCTTATGTTAAAGCTCGTATCCTTCATCTGCAAGGGCTCGAATAGATGCTTGCGGCAGTACAGATCAAATCGTTCGTTCGACAACTTCTCCACTACCGCCGCCAACAGGACCGCTCCCAGATTGGAATACTCGAAGCTGTCCGGATCACCGGGCCTTCCTATACCCCACAGCCGATCTGTGTAATAAGCCCCACCTTCCAGAACAAGATCCGCTAGCGTTAGCGTCGGAGGATTTTCGTTACGGGAATTCGTGACGAACCGGGCGTATTCGTCCTGCAAGCCGGAGGTATGGGTCATCAGATGGCGGAACGTCACTGCCAGCCCCGGATAGCGCGGATTCCGCAGCGGAAAGCCGAGAACGGCTCCGACATCCTGATCGATATCGGACAAGCCCCGCTCCACAAGCTGCATAAAGGCCGTCGCCACAACCGACTTGGTGATGGAGGCGATACGGAATATCGTCCGGCTCGTCACCGGAGTTTTACGCTCCAGATTCGCCCATCCGTATCCGCCGCTCCAAAGCATCCGGCCTTCACGGACGACCGAAGCCGCCAAGCCTGCGATCCGGTGCTTCTCCATCAGCTGCCCAATAGCCATGTCCCATTCCTTCAAAGGCAGCCCACCTTCTCCCGAGTTTGTTAAAAACTCACTCTGCCATTGTAAACCCTTTCAAATGACTCTATTTCATAATACCGAATATTGCACCATCGGTAAATATTTTATGTGAAATAAGCCAAATCCATGATTTGGGTCGTGCAAATTTCCCATTATTTTGGAAAGCAGACCGTTCAGGACTATTTTAAAAAAAGCCGATCAGGATTCCTTTCCTGACCGGCCTCTAATGCTTTACAGCCTGGGGTCCATCTCTTTTTCCTTCGCTACCTCGAACAGCAAGCTCGCCGCAATTTCCTTGTACGTCTCATGATCTGGGGAAATCTCATCGAATTTAACCGCCAGCAGCGCCTGGCCCAGCCGGTATTCATTCATTGAAGTACGCAGCTTAGGAGCAATGCTCTTTTGCTTCATCAGCTTGCTGTATTTATGAGGGAAACGGTAATCATACCCGTAAATGATGGACAAATATTCAGGATTGCGCACCTTCATATACGGAGCGGCTTTGCCGTCCTGCACTTCCGGCTTGATGACGACACCCTCCATATGGTTATCGACAGTTAGCCTGGCAAAGAACCCTTCGGCTATTTCATAGCTTTGCGGATCGGACAAATCAAGCAGCACGAGCTCATCATCCGACAAGAACCGGTACATCTCCGATGTATTCCAATCGGGAAGCTGCTCTTCCCCGTTGTCATAAACGATTTTTAACAAAGCAAATGGTTTATACTCCGCCTCTCCGTCCTCGGCATAAAGCTCCAGCTGCCTTTTGTACGTTTCATAGGCCTTCCAATGCTCCTCGACCGGAACATGAGTGTCTATGATTTGACGGAGGTCTTTGTAATTTTGATAAATATGGCTGCTGTATTTTTCGCTTAATTCGGTCTTGGGCATGCGGAACTGGTCCTGCTCGAACCCGCTGCCGCGATACTGCTCAACCAGCTTGTCAAAAGCCTCATCAAATCCGTTCTGCCTCAAAAATTCAAGCTCGCCTTCCAGCGCCTTCTCGATAGGCTTGAACTGCTTTTGAATCAAGCCTTCGCCTATCGCCGACCAAGGCATAAGCTCGCCGTCCAGCAAAAGCATGGAGATTTGGTGCTGCTCCATATACGAACCGAACTTGTTCAGCAGCTTGGCGTAAATCCCGGTCAAGTCGATTCGATTGATTTTATAGCCGTTGCGGCTTACCGCAAAGCATTGATCGATGTCCTTATGCAAATAAATATTGCATCGGGAGCCCATATATTTAGGCTGGAGCACCACCTGCTGAACGCCCCGTTCTTGGAAATAGTTCAAGCCGCTTTTTAACGATTCCAGCTCATTGACGGCCTCATCCTTATCTGCAGGAGACATCGTACCGGAGATAAAGTTCACCTTATGACGGGTGCTGTAATGCAGGCGGCGCACTTCATCCTCTTCCAGATCTTGAATCGAAATTTTGCGCGCTTCACGAAACAGAACCTTCAGTTCCTCCTGAATGACGGCTTGCGCTGCCTTGCGTGCTTTCAGGAATGGCTTGAACGATATGCTCACCGACGTCAGGGCGTTGCCGTGAACGGCCCCGGTATCCAAGTGCAGCTTATTTTTGATACGGAAGGACTGCTTGGCGGCAATATGCCCAAAAATATGATACGGATGGTTTCTTACCGCCTCTTCCTGCAAGAAGGAAAGCTGCTCCTCTGCCGGAGTGCTGCGATCCAGCCTGAAATTACGTTGATGACGCATCGAATTCGGGTCCAGCTTCCCGATATACTTGTTGCGGCAAGGCGCATGGGTTACATAGAAGGACGGACCGTTCATTCCTACCATCCGGTAGAAAGGTTTCGATAAGCCTACGAGATGATTGAACTTTTCGAGCAGTGCCGCATCGCTCTGCAGGGCTTGAATCGACGTGAAGTAGCTGTGCAGCAGCTCCTGATCCGCCCCGCTGATTTCTCCCTGCAAGTATTTGTAGACGAAATTCTCATGGTTGCCCATGACAAAAAGAAAATGTTCCCGGTTCTCATACAGAAACTGTACCGTTTCTCTGGTTTGATTGCCTTTATCGATCCAGTCGCCGAGCAGAATCACCTTCGTATTCCGCACTTTTTCTGCAGCAACCAGCTTGTTGCCGTCGATTTGAAAACCGTGGTCCAGCAGCAGGCCCTTCAGGTCCTGAATGCATTCATGGACGTCGCCCACGATAATATATTTCTGATCCTGCGGAAGCGCCGTCGAGGCATATTCGCCCCAATCCTCTACGATCACTTGGTAATCCGGATTTGCGCTACCCTCTTCCGGCAAGTAGAAATCTTTGCTGCGCACCTTGTGAATTTTGGAATAGCCTTCTCTAGCCAAGGAGCCGAGCACTTCTTTACGCAGCCTGTTAATATGATTCGTAATAAGCCTCTTCGACCGTTCCGAAGCGTAATAATCTTCTCTTTTCCGATAATCGAATAAGATGACTTCCAGATTGTAGTTTTGCTCATGTGCAATCTTGCGTACCTTCTCTCGAAAGTCTTCTGCCAAACCGGTCGTGTCCAGAACAATGAACTCGGCATGAATGGGGAAGCTGGCTGCCATTTTTACTTTTTCGAATAACAGATGGAAAGCCTGCTCGCTGGCCTCCAGCATCACCTGATCATATTTATCGTACTCATAGCCGAGCACTTCCTGCCGGATGCTGTCTGAGGAAATGTATTGGACGTTGGTCTTTAACCCGCTTCCTTCGTCCTCCAAACGGAGACCGGGAATCAGCACCTCCTTGGCGAAGGTCGTTTTGCCGCATTCTGTTGAGCCTATCATCATAAAAATCGTATGAACTTTAGTCCGGATTTCCAACCGTTACGCCCCCTTTTTTCTAAGAATAACGCCTTGCGTCGTCCTGATCTCATTAACCCCGTCGCCAATCGATACAAATTCGTAGTCCAGATGGGTTGGAGATACCGCACTTTCGAACCATTGTCTGAATTGCTCCTGCCCCATTTCCCAGCGATGGTCATCATGTCTGAATCCGCTAATCTCGTAATACCGGTTAAAGTCGGAGTTCGGGGTGGTAATAATGAAATGGTCGAAATCGACGTGCTCGCATATTTTGGCGATTAGCGCCGCTGCTTCCTCTTTATCCATGTGCTCAATGACTTCCGTTAAAATCACGTCGACCTGTTCCATGTTGTATTCTTCCAGAAAGCGGTCGATAGACTCCAGAGTGACGATGTTATCAAGCTCCTTGGATTTGGCTTTACGGTTCACGACCTCCAGCACTTCTTCGTTAATATCGATCGCATAATAGCTGTCCTCGATTTTCCCCGCGAAAGGAATCGCATAGAATCCTTCACCACATCCAATATCCAGTATCGCTTTGTTAAATGGCAGCGCGCTGCCGATGTAATTCCTTCTTTGGTAAGCCGTCCCGCCAAAATCAAACTGAATGGCGTACCGGGCTGTGCTTTCCAGCTGAGCTTTATATTTTCTAAACCGGTCTCTCGTCGATAAAAAGTTCCTTACAAACAGGCTTCGGATATAGAACGGAGCATCGATGATGTTCATGCTTTTCACATATTTATCAATGATACTCTCCGAAATATCAATGTGCTCCTTGCCGAACATGGACAGAAACAAGCATAGAACACTGGCTACATGCAAAAGCTCGTAGAGGCTCTTGTTCGTTGTAATCGTAAGAGAATAGCTCTGATGAGCCAGATGCTTGCTTTCAAACGTAAACTCCTTCATATGCTTCTCAAAAAACTCAACATATCGAATCATCTCCACATGAATCATATGGATGAAAAATCCGTTCTCGTATCCGTCTGTATCTCGTTCATCCCGCGCCTTCAATGGCGCTGAGAAAAACTCATTGATCGCATTCAGAGGAAATAACGGCGTGTTATACCTCGATACGTTCAAGTATTCAAAGGTCTCCTGTTCGTGCTGCTTATACGAAATATCGTTATCCGCATCTTTAAAATAGACGTTGTAGGTGGAATCGTCCGTATACCAGCCGTAAGCCGTCCCTTTGCGAATCGATCGCAGCAGCATGCCGGATTCGGGATTTTTCTTGAGGATAAAGGAAAGCTTAGGGTTGGTGGACCGTATTTGAACAATAGCCATGCGTACCGCTCCTTAAAATAAAAGTAGTTCTGTTATTTATTATCGATCCTGCAGACTTCTGACAACAGGGTGAAAGTATTACGACCATGCAACTTTTTCCAGCCAGGCACGTTTAAATGGATAGAATTCACCCCATCCCGAAAAGGAGGGAGCAGCGCATGAAGAAGCTGGACGGTCTCTAACTTCCCAGAAGGAGGTTAGAGCCAAAGATGAGCCGAAGCAGAAAGCATGCCCCCGTATGGACCGATCATCACACGCCGGGTACCCGTTGGGCCAAGCGTCAAGCCAATAAAGCAGTTCGTCGTTATACCTATGATTTGCCTAATGGAAAAGGGTACCGGAAGGTCTATAATCCATGGAATATTTGTGATTATCGTTTTTTCAAGACCAAGCAGCAGGCGATTTATGAGTGGGTAATCTCTCCTTGCCTGTGCAATAGACGAATGTCAGAGGAAGAAGCCATTCGAAGCTGGTTGAAGTGGTATGTGAGGAAGTAAAAGGAAGTGTCGGTTCGGGAAGTACCGGCACTTCTTCTTTTTTCGATCGGAGATCAGGGGACATACATGGTTCCCTTCGGCAGCTTACACTTTCCCGGCACTTTTATCCCCCAGCAGCGAATTCAGCTGCTCCAGCAGATTGCCTCCGCCAGTCAACGAAATCGTGCCGATCTTCTCACAAATCTTCTCCAGGAACTCCAGCTCCTTCAACCGGTACAGCGTCATGTTCTCATCCATCAGCTTGGCGGTATTCAGCAGGCTTCTCGTCGATGCCGTCTCCTCACGCCGGGTGATGATGTTGGCTTGGGCCTTTTTCTCGGCAAGCAGCACGGTGTTCATGATCTCCTTAATATCCCCCGGCAAAATGATGTCCTTCACCCCTGCGGACAAAAACCGGACGCCGTACTCTTCGCTCTTCTCATTCAATCTCGACAGAACGAAGGCCGCGATTTCCTGCTTCATTTTCAGCAGATCATCTAACTTCAAGGTTCCTACATACTCCCGCAAAATAAGCTGCAATTGAATGTACAATTGCTCTTCAAAGGAACGGATCTCCAGCACCCGCAGCGGTTGAACGATTCTGTACTGGCATACGAAGTTCAAGCGCAGAGTGACTTTGTCCTCCGTCATCATCTCCTGGCCGGTCATATCCATCTGCTGCTGGCGCAAATCGACGGTTTTGACCGCTACCGAGACAGGCCCCCTCCAGAAGTAATACTTTCCGGGTGCCAGCTCCCTCTGCATCACATGGTTATAGTACAGCGCACCGGATTCATGATTAGCCACCTCGAACGCCTGAAGATAGCTGGCCAGCCTAGGCAATACCGCCAAATCAACCTCGGTCGGCAGCTCGGGGTTCCGGATATCGATCCGGATATAAGTATGCTTCTTCAGTACATTCCAGAACGCATAGCTCCCGGCGGTTAGAAGAGAGACGAATTGGCCGTTCTCGTAATGCAGGACATACTCATGGTCTTGCGCCTGAACGACATCCAGCTCCTGCAAGAGCCGCTCATCCTGCATGAACAGCTGCAAATCCTTCCCCTGGACATGAAAAGGCTTCGTTATAGTAAGAACCTCTACCGTATCCTCCGAAAATGGAGAGAATCGGTACGTGCCTGGCTGCAGCAGCTTGACATAGCTTCCTTTGCGGAACAGCAGCCCGCGTTCGTCGGTTTTAATATTGATCTTTTTAAACATCATGTTTCCTCCTTAAGCAGACCTTCAGTCTGCCTTTGATTGATGACTCTGGAAAAGGGAGGTCCTCCTGCGCGTAAGACGGAATCCCGCTTAAGACTTGTGCTGTGCGAACCATTACGCTTCCGCCTTGACGGGATGCAGCCAGGTCCGGATGCAACCTGTCTCATCATGCCTTGGAGTCAGCCTCTGATCCTGAACGGCACATGCCGGTATCCGCGGATTGCTAAGCCCCGCCGCAGTGTGCGTAGAAAGCCACCGAGGAATCCCTTTCCGGCCATCCCGTAATGGTTAGCATGTTCTCCTCGAGTGAAAGTCGAGTGCCCTACCTCGGGCAATATCGTCCCATACGATATGGGGAATCGAACCCCTGTGAGGAATTGAGCCGAATAGGTCAAACAGCATACAAGTGTATAGGATACGCCTGCACTGCCGGACTACGATGTCCGAGCCTAGGTAAGCCTTCCGTGCGTCAACCCGATACCTATTGTCTCTTATTTGAATCCATCCGAACATGGCGAAAGTATTACGACGCGGAAGAAAAAAGGATTGTCAAAATATACAAAAATGAGGAGAATAAAAGCATAGTCGAAATTTTCTACATCTGAGGAGCTGCTGACTTTGCAAACCATTAAACAATACATCGCTGCCGGATTTCCGCTTATCTGGGTCACGGGATACGAAGAGAACATCATACTGGAGGACATATTCAAGATCAGTAAGGACATCCAAATGGGAGTCAAAATATGGTCCTGTACGAAGGGCTGGTTTGATCCGCAAACGGGACAATCGCTGGAAATGCATCCGTCAGATCAAATCAGCTGTTTTGACGTATACAGGCAAGAGCAGGACAACATGATTCATGTATTCACTAACTTCCACTTCTTCCTGGATAATTATATGGTACTGCAGAAGATACGGGATATGGTGCCGTTCGCCAAGCACGGAAGCAAGCCCTGCATCTTCCTCTCTCCGTATGTGCAGCTTCCTGCGGAAATTGAAAAGGAAGTGGCCCTGGTCGAGTATCGGCTTCCGGATGTACAGGAGCTAGGAAAGGTGCTCGACATCGTGATGTCCTCCGTAGATTCGAGAATTGAGATCACTGATAGAACCAGACTGCTCGAAGCAGCGCTCGGTATGACATGCGCAGAAGCGGAGAATGCGTTTGCCGTTACTCTTGTAAGGCACGGCTCGTTTCATGGACAGGCCATAACGGAGATTCAGAGGGAGAAAACAAAGATCATCAGACGTTCAGGACTGCTTGAATATATTGAGCCCTCACTCACGCTAGACGATATCGGAGGAAACCAGGAGATTAAAGACTGGCTGCTGGAACGGGAACAAGCCTTTACCCCTATGGCAAGGGATTACGGAATTAAGGAACCTGCCGGCCTTCTTTATGTGGGGGTGCCCGGATGCGGCAAATCTCTTGCCGCCAAGGCCGCTTCTGCCGCATGGCAGCTTCCCCTGCTGCGGTTTCCGCTGGATCGCGTATTTGGCTCGCTTGTCGGTCAGTCCGAGAAGCAGATGCGTGCAGCGATTGAGCTGGCCGAAACTTTGAGCCCCTGTATTCTGTGGATCGATGAGCTGGATAAAGCCTTCAGCGGCTTAGGGAACGGCAATGACGGGGGCGTAACCAACCGGATCTTCGGCCAGCTGTTAACATGGATGCAGGAGAAATCGAAGCCTGTGTTCCTTTTTGCAACCGCCAACGATGTGACTTCACTTCCTCCCGAGCTTCTTCGGAGGTTTGATGAAATCTTCTGGGCCGACCTCCCTCAAAAGGAGGAGCGTCAAGAAATCTGGCACATTCACATCGCCAGAAAGAGGCGCAATCCCCAGCTGTTCGATCTGAATGCCTTGGCCGAAGCATCAGAAGGATATAGCGGCGCCGAGATCGAAAAGGTGCTGGAAGCGGCTATGTTTTACGCTTTTAGCCAGAAACGCGACTTTACGACCGATGATATGCTGCGGGCGATTCAAAGCAAAATCCCGCTTTCTATAACGATGAAGGAAAAAATTGAATCCATTAGGGCTTGGGGAAAGCTGCGGGCCAAGAGTGCCTCGCGATGCACAGGGGAAATCGATCTATCCGAAATCGAGGAAAGATCCGCTCTCCCAAAAAGAAGAATTACTCTATCTTAATCTACAACGGAGCCAAACTCATGAGCCATTTTACCAAAATGAAAACAGAAATTCGCGATATTCAAGCGCTGGAGCTTGCCTGTCGCGAGTTGGGCCTGGATCTGCTTCGAGATCAGTCCGCACGGGGATACAACGGGAGGCTACTTCCCGCAGATTATGTAGTGAAGCTAAAGGGCCCTTATGATCTAGCATTCACTTTGGGCAGAACGGGTGCCTACACCATGACTACGGACTGGTACAACGGGCATGTAGAAAAGGAAGTCGGCAAACGCGCCGAGCATCTGCTTCAGCATTATGGGGTTCATGCCGCTACACTTGCAGCACGCAAGCAAGGCTATGCTGTGGAGCGACGTCAGATGGAGGACGGCTCGATCAAATTGATCTGCCGGACAGGAGGCTAATACAATCATGAAATCAATCGAAATTATCGTCAAAAAGGACGGCACGCTGTCTATTGAAGCCATCGGTTTTCAAGGGAAATCTTGTGAAGCAGCCACCCAAGCCTTGGAGAAGGCGCTAGGCATGACCGAGCAGCGGAAGAAAAAGCCTGAGTATTACCAAAGAACCGCCTTGCAGCAAAACCGGAATGTGGAGCTATAAGCCATGGCTTCGATCTTGTTAAATATCCACGGCATTCACCGCTATTCCTATGTAAACGGCCCGGGGAAGCGCTGCGTCATTCATTTTCAAGGCTGTACGCTGGATTGTCCGGGATGCTTTAACCCGGATTCCCACCCCTTAGACGGTGGAACCCGGATGACGCTGGAAACCGTACTCGAATGCATACCGCAGGATATAGAGGGAGTAACCATCTCCGGGGGAGAGCCTTTTTTGCAGCAAGAGGGCCTTCTCGAGCTGGTAAAATATATAAGGTCGCGGCATCTCTCCGTAGTCTTGTTTACGGGCTTTACAATGAAAGAACTCCGACAGATGCCTTTGGCAACGGATATCCTTCAGCACGTCGATGTTCTCATCGATGGACGATTCGACGAATCCGTTCCTTCGTCTGAACTGACGGCAGGCTCATATAACCAGACCATTCATCTGTTAAGCGAACGATACATATTGGAGGATTTTAAAGCAAGACAAGTCGAGATTACATTGAATTCGGACGGTACCATACAGATGACCGGCTTTCCCTCCGATTCTCTACTTAAATCCATTACAACAAAGGGTGAGTCCATATGAACAATTTCGCCGAGCTTCAGCAAGCTATGGCCCGTGATTTGAACAGCCTGTATCAAGCAAGCGGCCTGTTTCAAACCTTATTCCGGCTTCAGGGAGTTACATTGAATCAAAACAACTACAATCAAATTATTCAAGGATTTTCCTCGACCCGCCATCTCTCCAAGGACCGTACTGAAGTTCTGGTACAAACGATATTTCATTATTTAAATATCAAGGTAGATCAGCCTGAGCCGATAGCGGCGGGAACGGCTGCCCAGAAGAAGGAACAGCCCGAGCAGGAGGCGGCCGCACCGGAGGAACCCATTCACCCCATTACGATCAATAAGGAATCCTATAAAGCGCTGCAAGAAGCTATCATGAATGGAGATTTGCATACGGTCAAGACGCATATGGTCTCAGGAGCCAAAATCGAGCATAAATACCGCGGAGGTTTTACTCCCCTGCTGGCCGCAGCCAAGCATCATTCGTGGGATATCGTGGAGTATCTTATCGCCCGGGGCGCTGATGTGAATGCTGTTAATAACGATAATTTCACCCTGCTGGCCGAGGTCATCCGAGAGAAGCAGTCGCACATTTTTGAAACGCTAATGACCAAAACCTTGTATTCTAACACCATGGAATTAGGGATGTCCTCCTGCGTTCTTAATCAGGCGGATTCCTTCTACGTCGAACAGCTGCTGGCCAAGGGTGCTACCCTTAGACAAGCGCTGATTGACTTTCTCTTGAAAGGCAGCAACACCAAGCTTGTCGAATACATGTTCAAATACCAGCTGCTGGACCGTTCGGGCTTAAATCAAAGTCTGGCGGAGGCTTGCTCCAAGTATGGCAAGGATTTGGCGCTTGTCAAAAAGCTTGTTCAGCAAGGCGCCGATGTGCGCTGCAAAACCAAAAATGAACGAAATCTGATCATCGCAACCGTATACAGCACAGGTTATGACGTATTTGAGTACGACGATGAAAGCCTGGAAACCGATATCGATGATCAACAAATTGCCATCATCCATTATTTAACCGAGCAGGGCGTTGATATTAATGAACCCGATGTTGTGGGGAGAACAGCCCTTCATTATGCAGTCGGGATGAATCATCTCGCGTTAGCTTCTTTCCTATTAAGAAAGGGAGCCGACCCTCAGGTAGCCGATCTTCTTGGCAAAACTGCCTTAGACTATGCAGATGAAAAGGGGTATCAAGAAGTAGCCAACGTGTTAACGGGAGCTGCCGGACAGCGATCATCGCAATCCGTCGCCCGTGAGCAAGAGCCCTCCAGCTTTCCTCCTGATATTGCTGGAAGAAGGAAGCTGAAGCTTAATCTGGATGGGCAGGATTAACACCATAAATTCAACGACACTTCAGCCGTGGCTGCCAGGAACGGATTTCCGCTCCTGGTAACAGCTGAGTACATTACACACTCCCCCCCGATTCAGCAGCTTCAAGTCTGCCCCAGTTCTTCTAGCTTCTCCTGTAAATAAAGAATGTGCCTGGAAAAGGCAGCGTTCAGCTGCCTATAATGATCGATCGTCAATCCGCCCAGCAGCGATGCTTCCCATTGCTCGATCGTCTTATGGATGATGGTTTCCCCGGCATTTACGATGTGCTGCCTTAACGATTTGTCGCCTAACTCCTTCAGCTTAATGACGTCGAGATAGGTCAGAAAATAATGATAGTATTGATTGACCGAATCATCGATCTGCTTTTTCCGCTGCTTCAATGCACTCTCTTTGGTCAAAAATCCCGTGACAACGGTCAAGGCGGCAACGAACAGCGCCATCGGGGGAAAGACGTTCAAAATGGCCCATGTCAGCGTGTGCCACCCCGCCGCCAAAGCGAGGACGCTCGCAACCGTAGTGCCAATGGAGACAAGGAATATCTGCTCCGTTGCTCCTACCTGAAACTGCAGCTCGACATTCTCCCTTGCTTTATGGACCAGCATATGCGGGATAATCCGCTGCAAGTCAGGCTGCTGTGCAGCGATTTCCTTTTTCCACGCCTCTTCATAGACCTTATTGCAGTGGTCCAGTATGAGTCCTATATCCACTGACACCTGCTTGGGATGAAGGTGCTGCTCCATCAGTGTCTCTACAATCGATTTGTCGTCGATCACCTTCTCGTTGGCGGTCAGCTTTTGACCGCCGAGCTTTTCGGACAATTGATTAGCGCCTTTGACGGCATAATTGACCAATGACCCCATTTTCTTGGCCGAATCCTTGATTCCGCTGTACCAGGAGCTGTCCATTTCTAATTTGTGGTGCATTACCGTTTTTTTCTGCTGAAAATAGGCGGCAAGCCGATCATAGGCGGTCTGGAAAAAGAGCTCGGGAGCCTGGGAGTTAAATTTCCACAAATTTTTATGACGCTCTGTAAACTCGTCGGTGATGCTCAAATATTGGCTCGCCTGCGCCTGAACAATTAACTGCTCTTGAATGAGGGCAACGCGTATTTGGTCGTTGTTCCTTGCCTTCGCCAAAGCCTCTCTCACAGGTGCAAGGGCTTTCGTAAAGGAATCGATAATATTATCCGCCGTCTCCGGGCTCACAGCCCGCATATCTCTATGTACCTTGCCGAATGCTTCCAGGTTAATAATCTTATCCATCCATTTCTCTGTCATCCTGTATCTCCTTGTCGTCGTTGGCTATAGCTGGCTATATTTGTAGCGAAATTTTGCGGTACAGCACAGTTGCGGGCCGCATAAGAGCCTTGAGTCTCCGGAAGGCATCCTCCGGATTCGTTACCGCATAGGAGACCAGCAGCGCTACCGCCGCACCCGTGAGGCAGCCAATCCAGACAGGTCCACCGACTAACGACGAGACGAGCAAGGCGCTGCCTGAGACTAAAGCTCCTTTGCCGCATTGCTTCATCGCTGCAACCGGATCGCCGCTTCGGATTGCACTGTATACCATTCCGCCGGCCGCTATCGGGAACAGAATAGGGTTCGCTGTCACAAGCGATGAGATAAGAAGCCCCCCGGAAAGCCTGGATAATCGTGAAGGATCCGGTTGATTCCCAAGCAGCAGCGACGCTGCAAGTCCCCCAAGGCCTCCAAGCAGCTCCGAACCGTTAAAAGTAAGGGCGTCTGCCAAAAAGGTTTTGGAAATGCCCAGTTCACCCACCATATTCCCCAAGTGGTTGAACTGCTCCTGCGTCAAAGAAAATAACGGGTTGATTCCCGACTTGGAGGCGGCGTCCCTCAATAGATGCTCACACACTTGAAGAAGCTCGGTGACGAAGGAATCATCCGTCTTGACATCTCTCACCGCTTCGAATGCCCCCCAAATCGTATGCTGGCCGTCCAGCAAATGGTGTAGGCCCGAGCCGCCTATATGCGTCTCGTTGTAGATAGAATCGATAGCCTTGTCATAGGCATCGAAGTTATGATTGAATTCGTTCGCCAATAAACCTGACAAGGGGTCTCCCAGCGGCGTTACCCCCGCTCCGAGAATAAGCGATTTGTCAGCTACGCTTATCGTGCCAAAGCTTAGATCACGAAGTCTTCTGTTTTTATCCATCCAGGCACATCCCTATCATAAAAATTTCATTCGGGTTGCTGGAGAAGGGATCTCCGCCTCCTGCTTCACTTCTCCAGCTCCCTGAGCAGGATCCGCTCGAACCATTTCCAGGGCAGCAGCGCTTTCCCTAGAATGGCCGCTCGTGCCCCTTTCCCTAAGGTATAACGCAACCGGGGGTAACGGGAACGGGCGATCCCGGCAACGGCGCGGGCGACCTCTTGAGGGTCATCCGCATGCTCTGCCGTGCGCTTCGAATAGTTCATAATGGCGTTGAGATATCGGCTGTAAGGGGAATCCTTGGAAGCTCGTGCCCCCATATGCTCAAAGCCTTTATTCCATATGCTCGTCTTGTAAGCCCCCGGTTCGACCAGGACCACATGGACGCCGAAGGGGAGCATTTCGAGCCGCAGCGCTTCGCTAAAGCCCTCTACCGCAAACTTGGAGGCTGCATAAGGTCCATAGCCTGGAAAGCCTACTCTGCCGCTTACGCTGCTGATCTGGATCACCTTGCCTTGTCTGCGCTCGCGCATAAAGGGAAGCACAGCCTGAGTCATAGCGACGAGACCGAAGAAATTCACGTCCATTTGCTTCTCCCAATCCTCCATGGGAATCTCCTCAATGCAGCCTCCGATGGCCAGCCCCGCATTATTGACAAGCACATCGATTGATCCGTGCCTATCGATCACTCGGGCAACGGCATCGGATATTGCGCCGTGATCCGTCACATCCAGCGGCATACATTCAATGAACGAGGCCAGCCCGGCCTCGTCGGCCTGCTGCAGCAGCATGCGATTGTTGGCTGTATCGCGCATCGTGGCAATAACCCGATAGCCCTGCCTCGCAAGCTCCAATGCGGTAAGCAGGCCGAAGCCGCTGGATGCACCGGTAACAACCGCAACCGGCCTATCGCTTTTATTTGCCTGAACCGGCATATACGGCTGCTGATTCAATCGTCATCTCCCCTTTCCCAGTCATAGGACTGAACCTGCGCTCGACACGTCTAAGCTTCTGAACGCCCGGCGGCCGGTTCAGCAGGCTGAATTCGACGGATGGCGCAGAACAGCCTATTCTAGCCCATAAGCGGTCCAGCGAATCCAGGATGCTCTGTTGAACCGGGTCCATACTGCCTTCCTTCCCCTGCTTGAGCCTTAAGGAGATCTCCAAGGCATCCGGGGCATGCTGTACGGCCTTGTATTCTTCGATATCCGCCGATACGGATATAATAGCGCGGCTGATAAAATCAGGAAATACCGGAACAAGCCCCCCGTCCGCCAAGCCGTACAAATAAAAGAGATCGTCACAGCGTCCCTCTACCCGCTCTAAAGCCAGATGAGGGGACCCGCAAGGACAAGGCTCCGCCCTCTCGGTTAATATATCATTCAGCCGATAACGGACAATCGGCTGTGTCGTCCGTGAGAAATCCGTAATGATCGGAACGAACTTGCGCAGGCTTGCGTCCAAATAGTCCTTCTCCACCGCGACGATATCCTCGTTGAGATGAAGCGTTCCGTGTGGGCAGGTAACGGCCAGGAAGCCCTCGGTACACTGATAAATTTGGTGTACCTTCTGCTTGAATGCTGCCTCTATCCGTTCGCAGTCCAACGGATCCAGCACCTCGGCCACCGACAAAATGCGGTGCGGCTGAATGTCCAGCCTGCCGCTCTCCGCAGCCTCGGCCAGCACGCGCAGCAGCGACGGGGGCGCCGCCAGGATCGTAGGCTGCTGCCGGTTCAGACGATCCACATGCTCGGCCAACGGGTTGAGCAGATCGTAGAACCGGAACTGCAGCCTGCGGCTGCCGACGCTGCCGTACAGATTGCTGTCGGCGCGCAGGAAGAACGCGATCCGCTCGCGGTGAAGCAGCGAGCGGGGCAGCACCTTGGCGAGCACCGTGCCGGCCCAGGCCATCCGTTCCCGGGTGCTGACCAGGAACAGTCCTCTGCTGCCGGAGGTGCCCGAGGACATGCCGATCGTAATCGAGCCGATCGTAGGGGTGAAGTCCCGGCTCGCCTCAGCCTTCAGCGCCAGAGCAAAGGCTTCCTCCCTGTCGATCCCCGCCGTGTTCAACCGGTTGAAATGCTCCATCATCTCCGGTTTCCCGATGATCGGGAACCGTCTCCATTCACTGTCGGGGAGCTCTCCCCATAGCTCCCTGTAAAATGCGGAGCGGCACCTTACGAACCGGAGATGCCTCCGTATGCGCCTCTCCTGCCATCGCTCTAACCGTTCGCGGGAGGAAAATCTCATGCGGTATTTCGTCAGCAAGTAATACCATACAATCAACAGCTTTCCGATCATCCTTCGGCACCGCCTTTCACGAGCGAATCCCATACCTCACCGCAATGTGACGGGATAATCCGCAGCTCCGGGCATTGCTTATAGACTTGATGAACTTTATGGAAGCTGTCCCTATATTGAACACGGTTCGCCATGATGAAGCCCGCCATCCAATGGGGAGGCAGCAGCTCGCGGTAAGCCCGGCTGCTCCATACGGCATCCGCGCACAAGAAGTAAGCTTGGCTCTCCGAGGACATGATAATTCCGATCTGGCCTGCCGCATGACCGGGCACGTCGACGGCTATGACGCTGCCGTCCCAGAACACATCCATCCCCCGCCGGAACGGCAGCTCCGGCGGCAGCTCGATGAGACGCCTCTCATCGATGGGGAGCGAGCGCGCCTCGAAGTCATCGGGCAATAGTCGCGGCAAATAACCCGCCGCCACTGCGCTCCAGCCCTTGCGATAACGTACGGCATCGTACGCCTCATGCAGATATACGAACTTTGCATTCGGAAAATCCCGCAAGCCGGCGATATGATCCGCATGAAAGTGAGAGATAATAATGTACCGAATATCGGCCGGGTCAATCCCACGAATGCGCAGCTGATGGGCTGCACTGTCCTCCGGTGTGTAATAAACCGGCGTCATCCGCCCATACAACGAATAAGGCCATCGGGCCGTTTCTTCGAAGAAACGGTCCGTATAGCCGGTATCGAACAGAACCGGCCCCCGCTCCGGATGCTCGATAAGCGCAAATAAAGCCGGAAAACGTACGGTCCGGCCGCTTCCTCCGCGGATGGTTATCCGCTCCTTATGCGTGCAATAGCCCGCCGCCATCAGGGACACTTCTGTGTATACTTTAACCATGCTGTTCCTTATACCAAGCGGCATAGGCGTCAATCCCTTCCTTCACCGTCACCCGGGGACGGTACCCGAGCAGCTCCTTCGCCGCCGAAATGTCGAGCGTCTGGCTTCTGCCGAGCAGGCCGACCGCATACCGGGTCAATAGCGGCTCCTTGCCGCTCCCGAACAAACGGGCCAGCCCTTCCATGCATCCCGCCGCCAAGTAGGCTGCGGGATAAGGAATGCGTCTCGCCTGCATCGGCTCCCCGAGCCGCTCGAACAAATAGTACAGCGCGTCGATGAACCGGACCGGCTCATCGTTCGTTATATTAAATTTACGCCCCAGGGCGGCGGCAGGAGCCGACATGCACAGCAGCAGCGCATCGACGGCATTATCGATATAGGTCATGTCGATTACAGCCTTTCCGCCTCGAATGAGCGGCAGTCTCCCTTGGCGATTCGCTTGAATCAGCCTCGGAATAATCGCCGGGTCTCCCGGGCCGAATAGGGCACGGGGCCGAATCGTTATGACCGGAAGGCCGGATACACAGGCTGCCTGGTCGATCTCCTGCTCCGCCAGAAGCTTTGTCTCCGCATATCCATTGGCCGCTCTGCGTGGTAAAGGGGCCGCCTCCACGATCCCATACCGATCGGTGTAATCGAAATAAATGCTTGGCGTCGATACATGGATAAGCCGCTGCACGCCGTTGGCGACGCAGCCTTTAATCACATTACGGGTCCCCGTAACGTTGCTCTCATAGAAATCGTTATAGCTGCCCCATAACGAAGACAAGGCTGCGCAGTGGAACACGATCTCCTGACCCTCACAAAGCCGGGCCATCTGAACCGTGTCCTCCAGCCGGGACGGGACGAAGGTGATCCCCTGTTCGGTCAGCTCGGCTCCGATTCGTTCCGTCCTTCCGGTCGCCGTCACCTCATGACCGAGCTTATATAGAGCTATCGATAAGCTCCTGCCCAGAAATCCGGTCCCCCCTGTGACCAATACTCTCATTTCATCTCACCGCCGTTCCATTCAATGTCCCGCGTGGACGCTTCCATCACGGAAATCCGATGCTCCCTGCCCTTACGCCAATTCCAATATACGAGCCGGAATTGCTGCCAGAACGGCTGCGGATCAAGAAGCCGGAGCACAACATCCTGCGCCCCTGCAAGGAATCGCAGCCAATAGGAGAAGCGGCTCCGCCCCGCCGGAGATAATGCAGCCGCCAGACCGTAGCTGATCATAGCCACGGTAATCATGGCTCTGCGGTCCTTCTGCGGCGTGATCCGCTTCTGCTCCGATTGCAGCTGCCGTTCGCCCCCAAACAACGCCTGATCCAGCCGGTCCTCCGGCCGAAACAGATGAATCCCGCTGGTTGCTCTAGGATTGCATTCCAGCGGATAGACCGTTCCGTCCTCTGCTTCTATGAAATCAAAGGCGATCTGACCTGTAAAGCCCTCTTCCCGGACAAAGCGCTCGACCCAGCGGTCGATCCCGGGATGCTGGACCGGTTCGAAGCTGATGCAGGCGCCGAGCCCTGCCGTAAATCGGACCGGGTACACCGCATGCGCGGTTATCCTTCCCTGGTGGGCGATGCTATAACTGCAATAGGCGGCTCCCTCCATATACTGCTGCGCGACCCAAGGTGCAGCCGCCGAAACCGGCAGTTCCCTTATAGTCTGCGTATAGGATCGCCAGCCATCTGCAGCAGCCTCCGCTAGGAATACCTTGCTGGAAAACCGGGAAAACACCGGCTTGAACACCCACTTCGTAGCAGCAGGGCCTCCAGCCTCATGCCGGAGCCTGGCCTCTTCCGCCGCCCGCTCCATGAAGGCAAGGCAGTCCTGCGGCGACGTTAACAGCCTCGTCTCCGGTACGGCGAGCCCCAGCTGCGCCGCCAGCTGTATGAACTCCCATTTGCTGTGCAGGCGCCGTAATTTATCGATCGGCTCAACGAAGACACGGCATAGGGAGCCAAGCTCGCCTAAGCCTCCGGCCACATAGAACAGCTCTTCGCACATCGGCAGCAGCCATTCGATCCGTTCCTTCTCAATAAGTTGCTTTAAAGCCTCCACATAGGCTTTCGGATGGATAGCAGGCTCCGGTACGATGTAGCTGCGCCGTACCGCTCTGGAGCGCCGGCACAGGTGCTGCGGACAGCTCTCGGCCATGAAGACGAGGTGCCCGTTCGCCGCCAGCTGGCGGGCCAGATCCAGAGCAGCCGGCGCCCGTCCCCCCGTCAGCAGTACCCGCTTCCCCGTCTCCGATCGCTGACCGCTAGTAGTCAAGGACCATCCCTCCGACCGACAGGCCGGCTGACGTCCCGAGCAGCATCACCCTCGAGCCACGAGATATGCGCCCTTCACGGATTGCTTCATGCAGCCCCATCGGGATGGAGGCCGCAATCGTATTACCGTGCGTCGGGGTAATAAACATCAGCTGCTCCTGCGAAATGTTCAGCTTGCGGCTGATCAGCCTCATCGCCATCGCGCTTCCCTGATGCGGCACGACCACCTGAATATCCTTCATCGAGCACCCGGCCTCCTGCAATAGCGATGCTGCAAAGCCGGGCAGAATCCGCGATGCCATCTTGTAGATTCCCGGTCCGTCCATCTCGAACAGGAAGGCTTCCTCCTCCTGCCCGGACAGCGCATGCGCTCCCGTTCCGCCTCCGCGAATTTGCGAGAGATGCGCGCCGGAGCTGTACGTCTTCATGGCGGAGCACAGGATGCGGGAGCCTTCCCTCTCCTCTGCCGCCTCGATAAGGACAGCCGCCGCTCCGTCTCCGAACAGGGCTGCGCTCTCCTTATGCGACCAGTTGAGACCGAGGGAGGCAATCTCCGTCGAAACGAGCAGCACGCGCCGGTATCTGCCTGCTGTCACCATGTAAGACATCACATCGAGTCCGGTCAGGAAGCTTAAACACGTTGAATTGATATCGAAGGCGGGAACTCCGGACCATTCCTGCCCCAGTGCCCTTTGGATGAGTGAGGCCGTACTTGGAATCGGCTGCTCCATCGTACCGCTCGCGCATACCAGACAATCGATGTCGGTGAATTCCAGTCCCGCCTGCCTTAAGGCTTCCAGGGCAGCGATGGCTCCCATCTGGGATGCCGTCTCATCCTCGACGAAATGCCTTCGCTTGACGTCTGACTTTTTCTGTACCCATCCCGCCGGAACTCCCAGTATCGCATCCATCTCTTCCGCCGTTACAACCCGCTTGGGCAAATATTTGCCTGTACCCGTTATTTTAATGTTTCTGCTCTGCATAGTTAACCCTCCTCATGCATGCACGTTGTCAAATCCACTATGAGATGTAATCGAGGACCGTGATACATGATTGCTTGTCGAAACTTGTATATCCTATTGTAAACTATTCCGCTGAAGCTAAAAGTACTATTTTTTTCTAATACCTGGTCAAAACAAACAAGCCGCCCCGGAGAGCAGCTGTGATTTCATTGTTTCATGAAATGAAACTTTTTTCTTAGGACGATCATTCCAAAAATCAGGGGGCCGTTTTTACCAAGGAATGGGTAAATCCGTGACAACCTGCCTACTGGATTCACCTCCCATTTTCCTATTTTTATTTCCATTTTTTATAGTATCATTATACATAATTGTCAATTCAACATTTGTGGAGGATGAGAATGAGAAGATCAAGCATTTCATGCAAGCTCCTGACAGGTTCCATTGCTTTGGCTTTATTATGGGGAGGGGGAGCCCATCCCGCCTTGGCGGCCGATACGGCCTTCATCAACCAAATATCGGAGCAATACCAGACCTTTGAGAAAAAACACCGGGACCTGTATGATCAGTATCTTCAGAATGAAAGGCATTTGTATGATACCTATCACAGTCAAATGATGGCGGTCTATAATGAGCTTATGCGGCGGTCCCATGCCGATTTGGATACAATGACAAGCCTGATAGACAGCGACATTCAACAATTGAAGCAAAAGTATAAAGAAAACAGCTCCGAGTTTAAGGATTATGTCCGGAAAGCGGATAAGAATCGTGCCGGAGGTCCTATGAATCTATACAAAAGTATCATGGATCCGAATAGGGCCGGCAGCCCAATGGATCAATTTGAGGATAGCTTGGATGCCAACTCGGCAGGCAGCGCAACCGATCAGTATGATGATACTCTTGACCCGAATCATGCAGGCAGCGCGATGGATACCTACGACGACGAAGCGAATCAGCACTCCGCTGGAAGTGTCATGGACGGTTTTGAGAAGGATTCGTCCATTCATAGTGCAGGCAGCATTATGGACAGGTATGAGAAAGGAAAGCTGACGAAGTCCGAGGCGGAGCAATTGATGGCGGATGCCCTGGCCAAGGCTGAAGCCGGTATGAACAAGCGGATCAGTGAAACCGAGCACAGCGTGCAAGCCCAAAAAAACGAATCGCTGCGCGACATCCGCGACGCCTGGCTGAACGTGAAGAACTCTCTCCTTAAACAGCGCGAGCAGACGATCCAGGAGATTTCGGAGGCACGCAAGAAGTTGACCGGCACAGGGATCGATTTTGAGCCGTTAGTTCTGGATGATTGGATTACCGTTATTGTAGACGGAGATTACTTAATCTTCGAGCAGCCTCCGGTTATCGTGGATGGGAGCACCCTTGTGCCTATGCGGACTATTTTTGAGAAGCTGGGGGCAGAGGTGCTATGGAGCTCAAACGACCAATCCGTCACAGCCAACAGAGGAGCTGCATCCGTCTGGCTTCAAATCAATAACAGCAGTGCCCGAATCAATAATCAGAGCCAGACACTGGAGCTCGCGCCGAGGATGATTAACGGGAGCACCATGGTGCCTCTAAGATTTGTCAGCGAAGCGCTCGGCTGTAATGTGCAGTGGGACGACAGCAAGAAGACGATCACCATCACCTCCGCGTAAGGCATCTAGTCGGAGAAATATCAAGAGGGCTTGCCTCCATTCGTGGAGGTGAGCTCTTGTTTTTTTGCAACTTTTTCCATTAAGGGGGAGTCTATATCATTGGGATTTCCTACCAATAGAAATCAGGACTTTCAGATAGCAAAGGAGAGTCATTGCATCAAAGGGAAAAGACCGATTCGGCGCATCATTCGCCATGAAGGAGCATCAGGAAGCGGAGGAAATTCAAGCTTGGATTAACCATCATATCGATCATTAACTATAAAAGTGTCTCTGGAGGAAAGCGATCATGTCTGCCGTAAAGAAGCTCATCCTATCCGTTATGGCTTTCGCTTTATTATCGGCACTGCTGTATTACTTCGTGTACGCCAGCCCCAACGCCAGGTGGAACAGCCCGCAAAGATATATCCTTGACCAGTTTTATCAGGCGTTTCAAACCAGGGATTACTCCATGATCTCACCGCTGGTCTTTGACCGAAACCCTCAGATGGTCATTAACATCCGATTCTGGTATGGGGACGTGAAAAGCTACCACATACAGACCATTCGGAGCATTTCCAGCTCCGAGAAGCAAGCTGTCATTACGGTAACCAGCCTTAGAGAAGGTAAGGAGCACCGCAACACCGATACGATTCTATTGGCTAAGCAGGATGGCGGATGGGCCATTACATCCTATAACTCTGATTTGGAGTACAAGCTCCCGTAAGGCCTAGAAATAAAAAAGCCGAAACGAATCTATCGTCTGCCGAATATAAACCCGAGAGCTCCGACGATTTCATCCGTATCCTCGTCAAAGCAGAAGATGGCATCCGTATTCATAAGCACCAGAAACCTATTTCCAGCGCGATTATAGACATCCGATATGGCAAAAAAAGCACCTGCCCTTGCGGCAAGTGCTTCGATTCGTTCTTCATTCAAATAATCCGGATAAGACGGCTTAGCCCAGCATGTGCCTACCCGATATACTCCACAATACATTCCGCCTCCGGGTTCGCCTGGGTCACATTGGAGCCGGCCACCAGCTGAAGGCTGCATTTCTCGGCCGTATCGCAGCGGAAATACAAATCCTGCTTCAGCAGGAACCCCTGCGAATGGTTCGGCGCCGTCAACGTAGCCAATACCGTCGGCGTCGCTTCCGTCGTCTGTACCGTAAAGGTCGCCGCCCCTGTAGAGGTGACCGCACCGGCAGGCGATTGCAGGAAAATGTTCACGATGCGTGCGTTCATTGGCACATAGAACCCAACGGTCGTGGAGGCCGAATAAGGGAATTTGCCGTCGGCCCGTTTGACCGAAATGGCGGTTCTTTTGGTGATGCCGAACGAGCTCTTCTGGAATCCGTAGTCGCATTCCCAGGATTTGCGGGAAGGATCTCCCTGGCCCCTCGTATTCGTAAAATGAATCGTCGGCGTCCCGCCCTGATTCGCGTTGCCGCCTTCCGCCGTAAACACGATAAAATCCGACGGGCTCGTATGCTGATTAATCTCACAGTTGGCATAGACAATATTGTGCGGATATTGGAAGCTGTTCACCCTGTACATATATTCGTGCTTGCCGAGCAGGCGGCAGTTATCGAATTTGATGACAGGCATTTTGGTGTTGTTGCTGTAGAACGTGGCGACCAGCTCTGTCGCTGCGCGTAACGGCACAGAGCTCGACGTATCGACATTGATGAAGGACACGATTCCCGCGCTCCACTCGCAGTAGATCAGCTTGCTGTTGGCGTTGCGGTGCTCCATTCTGGAGCCGATGCACAGAAAGCGTTCCACTCCATAGGAATGCGCAGCCCCGAGCAGCTTGAAGAACGTGCCCGCATTAGCCCCGATATGGATGTAGCTTCCGCCCCAGACGGTAATATTGCCGCCTTTCTCAAACTGGAGGAAATCCCCCTCCTGTACCTCGAAATTGCAGGAGTAGAAGTTATAGTTCAGGAACTGGTCCGACCCTCCGGACGAAGGGACATAGACGCCTTTCAAGCAGCTCCCCGCCCAATCTACTTCACACCAGTTCATCTCGCTGTTCGTGTCCGTCCCCTCCAGGTGGAACGTATATCCCCAGCTTCCGCGGAAGCGGATCCGTTCGAACGACCAGCTCTGAGGCTGCCCGGTCGAGTAGGAGCGCATAAAATGATTGCTTGTGCTGGTCGAATAAAACTCTATATCGGAGATCGAGCAGAACTGCCAGGCGTTATTGTTGTGGGCCAAATACGTCCCGGCCGCCGCAGGGCTGTAGATGACCTGGGTAGTGCCTGCTCCGGCGCCCTGGATGTGCAAGCCGACCGTACTCGTCGTATAGCTGCTTCGCAGCAGCGATTCCGGTTGGGTTATGAGGTAGGAGCCCGGTGGCAGGAACAGGCTGACCCGACCTAGCTTGCTTCCCGAAGCCCCGGGGGCCGGGTTCGTGACGGCCTGGCTCTCGGCATAAGCAATCGCCGCCTGGAAGGCAGCCGAATCGTCGGTGGTGCCGTTGCCCACGGCCCCAAAATCCTTGACGCTGACCCACTCGCGCAGCTTGTCCCCGGCCGTTCGCGTGCTCAGACCTGCCGCCTGCAGGAAGGATACATCATCCGCATCGACAGTACTGAGGAGCTGAGCTCCGGTGCCGGTTTTGTATACCGCATCCGTAACGGAAGTCTGGCCGCCGCTCAGAGCGTTAGCTACGCCATTGTTTAAGAGTACCCCGGTCATGGCGGCAGCGCCCGTCATTCCGATAGCCGTCAGTATCTCCCTGCGGCTTAATCTTTTGTCCTTCTCTTCCGACTCTTTGTTCTTGTCCATCATGATCCCTCCTGTGATTGGTTAATGGAATCGTCAAAAAGCAGGGTTATTTGGGCGGCCCGCCAAGGACACGGCAGATCGACTCCGCTACGCCGTCTCCATAGCTGCCTGCAGCCAAATAACCGTGTGCCGATTGAAGGCGGGCCTTCACCTCCTCCTCGGCATTGCCGGGAGCAGCAGCGATGAATCCGAAGCCGCCGTCGAGCATGGACAGATCATTGCAGCTGTCCCCTATGACAAGCGCCTGCTCCGGAGGAACTCCAAGCATGCGGCACGCTTGCACCAATACAGGACCTTTGCCTACTGTCAAATGCCGGACGCACACTCCTGCAACATTACGCACCGCGTAGTAAGGCAGACCGCTTCGCTGCAGCCAGTCGGCCATAACCGCCTCCCCCGCCCTGGCTGTATCGGCGCTGCTGAACAGCACCTCTACGAAGCCTCTTCCTGCTTCCTTCTCCTCCTCGCACCGTTTTGAGGCAGCATCAATCTGCAACAGCTTGCCCTCGAGCAAAGCGGAGATACCGGAAATCACATCGACGAAATGCGAGCGTTCGACCCGCTCCACCTCATCGTTCCACTCCGTCTCCGCCGCATACTTGCCTTGGCTGTCAAGGAAATGGATCAGGCGCTCCTCAGAGATGATCACATGAGGCCAGCCCTCCTGTTCCGGTTCAATGCCTTCTCGCTCAAGCAGCTTCAGAATGAACGTCATGTCCCTGCCCGTTACAATCGCGATGCGTATTTGCCGGGCTGCCGCCCGACGTAAAGCCTCCACACCGGATGGCTTGAAGCCATACCTGCCGGAAGTCCCTCCAAGCAGCGTCCCGTCCAGATCTACGGCAATCAGCTTCATGCTTCCTTGGATTCCCCTTTCAATCCGACCAGATAGTGCCCCAGCGCAACGGCGTAGCGCAAGCCCTCTTCCCGCAAGGCATTCGGCAGCACGCGAATCGACTGGTGAGTCTCATAAGTGAAATCCCCCCTATAATCAATGGCATCGAGGGCCGACATGACCGCCGTCCAATCGATGGAGCCTTGGTAAGGAAGCAGATGCTGATCCTGTATACCATCGTTATCGTTAATATGAGTCGCCTTGAGCCTGTGGCCGAATTTGCGGATTTCGTTCGGATGGATTCCCTGCTCATGCGCGTGTCCCGTATCGAGACATCCCCCGACCAGCGGATGATCCAGCGCATCGATCAGCTCTATAAGCTCATCGAATAAAGCGCAATACGTTCTTCGAACGGTATGAGGGCGCGCCGGACGATCATAGAAATTTTCCAGGGCAATACCGACACCCGTCTGCTCCATCACCGGAAAGAGCCTTCGGAAGAACCTCACATTAAACTCCTTGGCCTCATGATGAGACTCCCCTTGGACGGAGACCCCGCTGGAATGGAATACAACCCAGGATACTCCGAGAATAGATGCCGTCTTTATCGAACGGACAGCAAGCTCCTGGAACGATTCGATATCCAAACCCGGCACCATTTGCTGGAACAACCGCCCGTGCACCGGCCCGTGCATTTGGGTAAACCGTATGCCGTTCTCATCCGCTATTTCGCGAATATGATGCGCCCATGCCTCCTCCTCCTCCCGCGTCTTGGTCAGCACATCCTTCTGATGATCCCAATAGTTGAAATCCAGCGCCTCGAAGCCCGCCGCCTTGCATACGGGAATCGCCCGCTCATAGTCGGTCCCGAATACATTTAATGATGTAGAAATCTTCATGTTCTCGTTGGCCTCCCCATCATTTGGTGCCCTGCGACTGGATATACCGGGTAAGCTCTTCTTCCGCTTCCCGCAGGGCCGTGTTCACGTCCTTTTTATCTCCAATGTAGTCTAGGAAAGTCTTTTTCAATATTTCATTGCCTTTGGAATGGTAGATGGAGAACGGCGGGGCGTAAGCCGGGCTGCTTTTAAATATGCCCTGCAAATTTTTCCCCTTCAGCATCGGCAGGCCGCTTCCGAACGCCTTGCGGAGCTCCGGATTGGACAATGCGGACAGCTTGCCCATGCTGGAGCTCAGGCTCTGCACCTCATCGGACAAGAACACCTCGATCACCTTCATCGCATCGTCCTTATGCTTACTCGTGCTGGTCATCATGACCACATTCAGGTCATACATCCCGTACGTATTCGGCAGCTCCTTGTAGCTCGGGAATTGAACCATATCCCAATTCAAATCGGGGGTTTTCTCCAGTTGGTCGAACATATTGACCGTCCCCACCATCGCGAGCGTCTTCTCTTTCGTAAAACGGCCGGTGCTGAGTTTGCCCGGATTATCCGGAATCGAATACAGCTGCTTGCCCAAGTCGAAGGCTTTCTTGTAAGCATCGCTGTTCACCAGCACCTTGATGGTCTTGCCGTCCACAGGGACCAGAGATAACGGGTACGTCAACCTGGAGAGCGTATCCATGTCAAAGCCGCTGTACTGAACGCCATCCTGCGTCCGGGACATTTTGCGCGCAAGCTCCACCGTATCCTCCCATGTCATGCCGTCTTTGGGGTAGGGTACCCCGAATTTGTCGAACAAATCTTTGTTGTAATAGAGTGCATAGAACTGGATCTGGTAAGGAGCCCCGTAAATTTCCCCCTTGTCGGACAGCTCCTTGATCGTTTCCATAGCCTTGGGGTCGAACCGGCCGAAGTCGAAGCCGGCCTTGCGGGCATAAGGCGTCATATCCTCAAAGATGCCGTACTGCTTGTTCCCGTTAATATTGCCGTTCCACATAAGAATCAGATCCATATCCTCTTTGGCTGCTATCGTGCTTTCGAACTGCGTCGCATTTTTGGCCAGCATTTCGACCGTGATGTAAGGATACTTCTTCTTCACAGGCTCGGCGATCAGCTTGTTAAAATCGGACTCCGACATCGGATTGTACGGAAACAGCTTTAAAGTCACCGGGTCAGGATCCTTGGGCTTTGTCAAGCCGTCGCCCTCCTTCGCGCCTGGTTCCGGTGCTCCGCAAGCCGCCAAGGCCAACAGGGTGAATGCGGTTCCACAAACGAATGCGAGCTTTATCTTCATGGACCGGTCTCCTCTTTCCAGAAGTGAATTGCTGTCCTCATTATCTTTCATGAATAGACCGGTTAGGAATATCAAACGGTAGGATATTTTTTGGCAATTTGTAGGGGTAATGTTGACCGATTGTTAAGGCAGGACTCCTTCGTTAGGGGAATATGAAATTTTGGATAAGGGGCTTTCGGAAAAAATGAAAGTAAGCTATTATAAGGATATGAAGCGCTTACAATACGGAATGATTCTCGAAACGGCAGGTGGTATCCATGCAAGAATACGCCCACGAATACGCCGAAAGATGGATTCATGAGACCGACTCCTTCGATATGGGCAGCGGCCTGTTCCTCCTTCATATGGGACATAACATCGCCAAGCCGGACTACAGTAACGGCCCGCGCCAGAAGGCACATTATACTATACATTTTGTAAGGGAAGGACGGCTTCAATTTCTTTATGGCGGCAGCGAAGTTGAGCTGGGTAAGGGCGATATGTTCTGCATGTTCCCCCATACGTCCTATACGTATCGGGTGGCGCCGTCCGACGACCGCTTGAAAATGATCTGGTTCGCTATTAACGGCAGCCAAGTGCCGGATTTAATGATGATGGCGGGGTTCACCCCCGAGCAGCCCTGCCAGCGCAAGGTCGTCGATCCCGACCTGGAATCGATCCTCCACCAAATGATCCGCCTGCCCAAAAGCCTGAGCAAGAAGCATTTGGTTCTCTGGAGCAGCCTTATGTACCGTATTTTCTCCAAGCTCATTCCCGATCAGGAGCCGGCCCCGACCCCGCGTACACCGGATGTTTGGCTGAGAAAAAGCCTGGACTTCATCCATACGTGCTACGCCGAGCCAATCACCGTCAACGATATCGCCGCCTACGTCAACATCCATCGCACGCATTTCTCCAAAACATTCACCGAACACCTCGGTATCCCGCCTGTGAAATACCTGCAAAATATCCGGCTCGGCAAAGCGGCGCAGCTGCTCAAGCAGACATCGCTATCGGTTACGGAGATTGCATTGACTGTGGGGTATCCGGATTTGTTTTCGTTTACGAGAGCCTTCACGAGACAATACGGGGTTTCGCCCAGCCGGGTCAGGTACGGCGGATGAGCTGGGCTGGATAGATTAGGATCGCCTGCCAATAATCACGTTAGCGTCGAGCTCTTCGGAATGAACCCATTGCGGCTCCAAGCCATGTTGAGCAAAAAGCCCGGCTGTCAACGGCGCCTGCCTCTCGCTAGTTTCGACTAATAGTACTCCCCCGCTGGCGAGCCAGACAAGGGCTTCCGCTATGATCCTTCGCTGGATATCGAGCCCATCCGCTCCTCCATCGAGCGCCATCCGTGCCTCGTGGACGCGGGCTTCCACCGGCATGAAGGAAATGGCCGCGGATGGCACGTAGGGTGCATTCGCTATGATCATATTGACGCGGCGATGTAGTCGTGCAGGCAACGGGGCGTAGAGGTCTCCCTCATACAAGGCCCCCTTGTCCAACGGAACATTCCGGCGGGCACATTGTACGGCGGCAGGGTCGAGATCAACCGCGTGCAATTCGATGCGCCCCATCCCGGCGGCCAGGACCGCACCTACAGCTCCAGAACCGCAGCACAGATCGACTATTATGTCTCCCGGTTGAGTCAGAGCTTCAGCCTGCTGTACGAGAAACCCGGTTCGCTGCCGGGGCACGAAAACTCCGGGATCCAGCTCAATACGCAAGCCGCAGAATTCCGCCCATCCGATAATATGCTCAAGAGGGAACCCGGCGACTCTGAGCTCTATCCGCTCGGCCAGCTCGGCTGAATTCCTAGAAGAAGACATAAGCAGTCTAGCCTCGTCCTCGGCAAACACACACCCGGCAGCACGAAGCCTTCCGGCAATCCTATTCAAAATCGCTGTTTCATCCTCGCGATAATCCACATATCATCCTACTTTACATAGAATTTGATCAATTTCATTCTACATGCTAATCACAGTCCCTTCCTATAGAGAATTTTTTTCTATTTAAAAAATCCACCAGCCCTGTCATCCGCCAGCCTAGTGAAAAAAAACAACGGGGAGACCTTCTGTCTCCACCGTCGCATGAGTTCATCTTACTGAAAAGTAATATTATGTATACTTGCACTAACGGAACGGGTTGCTGGATATTTGGCGACATCAACTGAAATATAGAAGGAAACTTTTCCCGTGTAGCCTGGCGGCAGCTGGATGGTATGCGATCCGTCACCACTGAAATCATCATTCCCACTGTTAGTGTCCTCATAGAGGTAGAAATCTGTGCTGTATGGAGAATCCGTATATGCTTGAATTTCAACATTGCAATAAGGATCATCCACGAAAAAGGACCAATTAAAGGTTACCTGGCTGATATTCTCAACATAAGTTTCCCCCCACACCTGGCCGTAGCAATAGGAATTCCCATTAGAATCTATCCTCGCATATGCGCTATCTGAAGTAAATTCTGTAGTTAATATGCTCCTGCAATCTCGGTCCCCGGTTGCATCGTCATAGTAAGTCCATTCGATAGGTCCAGCTTGAGCGAATGCGGGTTGTACTGAAACCAATACGGAAAAAACAACGAGAAAAATACTTACGATTTTTTTTAGCCTCATACACGGCCTCCTATAAGATCATGTTATAGCTGGCCAGCTATCAAAAACAGTATTACATTTATTGCCAATCAGGAAAATAGGTGGATTGTGCTTTGTTGGATAGGGTTGGATTACGGAAAATTGAAAGGCTGTCAAGCGTCTTACCGTTGGGTGCTACACAGCTGTTATAAAGAGGTGTCTTTTGTCCTAACAAGAGCTTTTTTTTGTAAATAGAAGATGAAGCTTAAAGGGAGTTTGTTGAACGTTGTCGAATAATGTATCTACAGAAATAACATGTTCGGAGCTTGGGGTGCGTGGGTGTGCAGACGATCTATTTTCTTAAGGGGATGATAGTATAATTACGTGTTTGCTGATAGATGATGAAGAGCCTGCGCTTTCTTTGCTGGAGAGGCTGATTTCGGACAACGGCGGTTTTCGGATTGAAGGTAAATATACGTCGGCTCGGGCGGGACTCGAGCATCTAGCCAAATCCAAGGTGGATGTCGTGTTTATGGATATGGATATGCCGGAGGTGAATGGGCTTAAGGCCGGTGAACATATACAGCAGATGGATCCCGGCATCCTCATCATCTATGTCACTGCTTATTCGGAATATGCGCTGGAGGCTTTCGGCATTCCTGCCTTGGATTATTTGTTAAAGCCCATCGATCCGAAGCGGCTCACCAAAACATTGGGGCGTATCGCGCAGCATGTGCCGCCAACAAACCATTCCACCTCTCATCCATGGATTCGGTGCTTCGGCCAGCTCTCCTTTGAGGGTGCGGATGGTGAGGAAAAGCAGCTCAAGTGGAAGACGGGGAAGGCACAGGAGCTGTTCGTTTATTTACTGCATGAGCAGGAGCGCTGGGTTAATAAAGAAAAGCTGCTTGAAGCTTTATGGCCCGATTACTTAAAGGATAAGGCGCTTACTTATCTTCATACGACAGTATCGCAAATAAGGAAGCTGCTGCGGGAGCAGTCCCTTCCAGTTACTGTTGAGTACTCGCTAGATAATTACCGGCTATTGCTTAAGGGAGTGCATTACGACGTTAAGGAGTTTGAAGCGGCAGTCAATAAGGAAGTTCGTATCACTTCAATTACTGTCCCTATGTACGAAGCGGCTGCTTCTCTCTACCGGGGGGATTTTTTGCAGGAATATGACTATGTATGGGCGGAGTTGAAAAAAAATCAACTATTGGAGCACTATGTTGACCTGGTACTAAATCTGGCGGATTACGAAACTGCAAACGGTATGGAGAGACAGGCATTGAGGCGCCTTCGCGAGCTTCAACCCAAGTGCCCTTATTCGGAGGAGCTGTGCCGCCGCCAGCTTGCCGTCTGTGCAAGATTGAACGACCGTGCTTCGCTAGATAACTATTTTGCCAAGTTTGCCGAGCTGCTCCGGTATGACTTAGGCGTCGAGCCAAGCCCTCAATTGGTACAATTTTATCAACAATTCCACAATGATAAGCCCTCGGACCTGAATGCATAAAGGTCGGGGGGTATTTTTTTAGAATCGGTTTAGAGGCGATTGTTATAATCCGGTAGACGAACAATTTGTCATTTCAAGTCGGATCGTGTTAGCGGATCGGTTATAACCAACGATACGAAGCGCATCCCATGAACAGGAGGACAAGCAAGTGAACAAAAAGCAATGGATAAGCGCTGTAATGGCTGCCGCATTATTATCCGGCCCTATCCTGCCGGCCAAAGGCTCGGCTGCCGCTTCATTCAGTGATATTGATGGCTCCTATGCAAAGAATGCCATTATGGAGTTAGCCAACCAAGGGATAGTAACTGGTGTGGAAGATCATAAGTTTTATCCTGCATTGACGATTACTCGACAGGATTTCGCTATTATATTGGCCAAAGCCTTGCAGTTGGATGTTTCGAACCCGCCTGCCACACCGACCTTTAAGGACGTTCCCCCAAGCAGCTACGCCTACAGCTATGTCGAGGCGGCTGTCAAAGCCGGATTGATCCAAGGAACAGGCAATAACCTGTTTGGTACGGGTCAAAATTTATCCCGTCAGGATATGGCCGTTATGTTCGTAAGAGCATTGGGGGCTAATCCCAACGGTAAAGCAGGAGCCTTGAAGTTCGCTGACAGCAACCAAATTGCTGATTATGCCAAAGAATCTATAGCAGCTGCTGTGGAGTATGGACTGATTACCGGGGAAGACAACAATGTGTTTAATCCTGATGCCAAAGCGGATCGTCAGGCTGTAGCTCTAGTCGCCTCCAAGCTTTTGAAGCTAAAGACGAGCGGGAATGCTCAGAAGCCCGACTCAGAGAAGCCCGACTCAGAGAAGCCCGACACAGGAGAGAAACCTGACTCGAAACCGGATACCCCTAAAGATAACGGCACAGTAACAGACCCTACTCCTGTTGTTGGCGGGTCCTCCTCCTCGGGTTCAACTCGTCGCAGCAGCAGCTATCGGGATCTCATACCACCTACATTGGACGGCACCAAGTTCGAGGCGGTCGATAACTACAACGGAACGGAAGATCAGATTCGCGGATTGGCGGGGGCTGTTGGTGAGCAAGGAGCACTGGTACAAGCCTACCCGTGGACGGATGCGAATGGGAATAACACGGTTGAACCTGAAGAACTGGGAACGGCGATACCCCTCGGCACCAGTGAAGCGGACGGCTCCGTGAGTGCGGTCAATATCGGTGATTTACGCGCTGGAACTTACCGCTTTGTGATTACAGCCAAGGATTCGTGGAACAATGAATCTTTGAAGGATGCCGCGCATGCAGTCACTGTGACTTTGACCAAGAATGAAGTTCCTGATACGACCGCACCGGCAGTCAATGCTTCGAAGTTCGAGATAATCGACAACTACAACGGAACGGAAGATCAGATTCGCGGATTGGCGGGGGCTGTTGGAGAGCAAGGTACTCTGGTACAAGCCTACCCGTGGACGGATCTGAATGAGAACGCTGTAGTCGATGCAGGGGAATTGGGAACACCTATACCTCTCGGTACCAGCGAAGCGGACGGCTCCCTAAATGCGGTCAATATCGGGGATTTGCGTGCGGGAACTTATCGTTTCGTGATTACAACTAAGGATATGTCGGGCAATGAATCAGCAAAGGATGCCGCACACGCAGTCACAGTGACCTTGACCAAGAACGAAGTGCCTGATACGACCGCACCGGTCGTCGATGCTTCGAAGTTCGAGGCGATCGATAACTACAACGGAACGGAAGATCAGATTCGTGGATTAGCAGGAGCCGTTGGTGAGCAAGGGGCTCTGGTACAAGCCTACCCGTGGACGGATGCGAATGAGAATGATGCAGTCGATGCAGGGGAATTAGGAACAGCCATAGGATTAGGCTCCAGTAAGGCTGACGGCTCCGTGAACGCGGCCAATATCGGGGATTTGCGCGCGGGTATTTACCGCTTCGTGATTACAGCCAAGGATTCGTCGAGCAATGAATCTTTGAAGGACGCCGCGCACGCAATCCGTGTGACCTTGACCAAGAATGAAGTTCCTGATACGACCGCACCTGTCGTCGATGCTTCGAAGTTCGAGGCGATCGATAACTATACAGGAACGGAAGATCAGCTTCACGGACTGGCGGGGGCTATTGGAGAGCAAGACGCTCTGGTACAAGCTTACCCATGGACGGATCTGAATGAGAACGATGCAGTCGATGCAGGTGAATTAGGGACGGCGATAGAATTAGGTATCAGTGAAGCGGACGGTTCTGTAGCGGCTGCCAATATTGGTAACCTGCAGCCGGGCACGTATAGATTTGTCATTACGGCCAAAGATGCGTCAAACAATGAATCGGTGAAGGATGCTTCGCATGCTGTTACCGTTGAACTGGTGAAAGGGATGTTGACTACACCTACGGTGACTTCTACCATTTATGGATTCGACGGAGGCATTTCACGTACCAAACAGCTGGTAACCGGCTCTACGCAATCGCGCGTTCGGTTTGACTTTTTTTCCGGAGAATCCTATAGAAATGGTGAAATTCAGGTAACGATGGATGCCCTGACTTTTACCACGGATGATTACTATAACATTAGCGGATGGGTCCATCCGACGAACGATCAAATTAGTAATAATGGCCATACACTGACCTTCACGGGAAGCAACTCAGGTATTTCGGATATCGCTTTTGAGCTTCACGATAAAGTGATGCCGGCGCCCGGGACCTATCAGATTAGGTTTAAAGGGGATGCGGATGGAGCTGGAACCGCTAAATCTTACTCCGAGGAACAAATCATAACCTTAGTTATTATCCCTCCGGCCTAATACAGCTGGAAAATGGAAACGCCGTTCTTGTATAAGAGCGGCGTTTGTTTTTTGATCATCTATCTAACTCGCTCGGATCGTCCAGCTCATCCGATTGATAGCTCCCCATATACTGCTCAAGATGCTGCATAAACAAACGGTCCAGGCTGTTCAAATTCTCATCCCTGTACATAAGAAAGATCTGATTCATCGGGAACGGATTATGCTCGATCGGAATCGCAACCATCTCTCCCGAATCGATCTCCGGCTGCATATACAGCGGACAAGACAGAAAAATGCCCATCGTGCTTTTAATCCAGAATTTGATCAGCTGCAAATTGTTCGTTTCATAATGCGGGTCGTACAGCATATTCAAATCCTTGAAGGTCATGTCGATTTTTTTGCGATGGAGGCTTTCCGCCTCGTATAGAATGAGCCTCTCTTTGAGAACCTCCTCTAGACTGAGCTCATCGCGTTCCGCATAAGGGTGCTCTCTCGAAATCACAGCATAGGCCGGATGAGCATACAGCAGCTTGAAGGTGATGCCCGGATCATTGGCCGTATAACGGGTGATCCCGATTTGAATATGCTTACTCTTGAGCATTTTGATCTGCTCTTCTGTGGAGTAGCAGTGTACCTTGAGCGCGATGCCCGGATGCATAGCTAGGAAGCTCTCCAGAATAGGAGGAAGCATCGTGCCGGCAAAGGAGTTGTTGCACCCTAAAGACAGCGTACCGGTCAAGCCATGCTCCAGCTGCTCGATAGCCTCACGGCCTTGATCAAGCGCTGTCAGCGCACTTAATGCAAAGGGAAGGAACGTATGGCCCTCGTGGGATAAGCGAACGGTTCCGTTCACGCGAATAAGCAGCGGCTTGCCGAGCTCTCTCTCCAGCTGCTTAATCCGGTGTGAGACCGTCGGCTGAGGCAGATACAGCTTCTCCGCTGCCTTGGATATGCTCCCGGTACGATAGATGGTGACGAAGGTTAGAATTTGATCGAAGGTCAAGTGGCACCGCCTTTCCCGGAATCGTCCGACCTATTTATACAGCCGAAGCCGCGACAAGAATATTCAAAAAATGAATAAGGTCATTCATTTTCGATTATTTACTTGATTCCCCATCCTTCATACTATGAACTTACAGGTATTTTACCTTTGTAGGATATACCTTGAAGCTCACCAACACAAGAGATAAATACAAGATAAAGAAAGGTGACCTGCTATGAGGATGGAAAAAGCGGTGCGGGCTGTCGGAATATATGGCGGCGGTATTTTTTTCGGAGTGATGTCGGTGGCGCAGCCGTTTTTTACCCTGTATGCTGAAGCACTCGGTGCATCCACGGCCATGATCGGCCTCATTGTTACTCTTAGAGCGCTCGTCCCTATGTTCATCGCCATGCCGATAGGCCAAATGATTGATACGCTCGGCGCGATGAAAATGACCAAGATCGGCTGTCTTCTGCTTATCGTTTCCTTGGGACTTACGTCCTTCAGCACGACCTTGCCTATTCTTGCAGTCTCCCAAGTGCTTCTCGGGACAAGCATGATTATTATGGCTTCTTCTCTTCAAGTCTTGGCATCGGATGGAGAGCAGAACAAGGAGCTGCGCAATAAGAATATTAACCGGTTCTCGATGTGGAACTCAGCAGGCAATATGGCAGGTCCTCTGCTTGGCGGAGCGGTGGTAAGCTATATGGGCTCCTCCTTGTGGAGCTACCGGTCCGCTTTCCTGGCATCGCTCGTAGTATGCTTCATTTGCTATATTCTGATCCTGCTCGTCCGCAATCCCGATGATGCCGGTGTGCGCGGCAAAACCAAAGAGCTGTTCCAGCCCAAAGAGATGCTGAACAGCTATGTGAGCGGCATTCATCTGACCCGGCACCGCGCGGTTCAATTCGGCCTCGTCGGGACGTTCCTGATCATGTTCATTCAAGCGTTATACGCAAGCTTCATTCCGCTTTACTTAAACAATCAAGGCTATTCCGCCTTCGTCATCTCGTTCGTCATTTCGTTGATGGGCTTATCCGGGTTTGTATCGCGGTTTCTGCTAGGGCGGCTGATGAAGCTGGCGACGCTGGAGCGGATTCTTATCATCGCGGGCTGTATGGCTTCCGTCTGCCTGATCTTTATTCCTGTCGCTTCCTTGCACTTTATCGGAATCGCTGTCCTTACCTTCCTGCTTGGCAGCTCTATCGGCATGAATTTGCCGGTCACCATTATGATTATGGTGGAGGAAACAAAGGAGACCGAGCGCGGCAAGGTGCTGGGCCTGCGGCTCTTGACGAACCGGCTGTCACAAATGGCGGCCCCGACCCTGTTCGGCCTGCTGGGCCAGGCATTCGGCTTGACCGCTGCCTTTTATACCGGGGGAGGCATTCTGCTCGCTACGATGGTCGGCTTTGCGGTATACAGCTCGCATCGGGGACCTGTGACGGGCAGGGAGGAAGCAGCCGCGGCGGCTGTCGAAACAGTTCCTCGCGGATCATGTTCGAAGAATGGGTAACAATGAGCCAAAAAGCTGGAGGTTCCCATCTTACGTGTTGGAAGCCCCAGCTTTTTCAACATTTCATCAACCTGCTCTCGCAAAGCTCACTCTCCGGCCTGCTGGAAGTCAGCATTTTCCCCTTGTGTTCAAAAAGGCAAATACAAAACAGAGGGATTAATCGTCATTTTCTTCCTCGTCTTCAAACTCAATTATTAATCCTCTCTCGACTAAATAATCTCTTATTTCTCGCGTACTAACCGGGACAGGAACCCCGTCTCCACGTAACCTTTGCTCTGACCAAAATAGAACAATGCTTTTGATTTCAGTAAGCAGTTCGTCTTCTGGAGCCATTTTAAGACAATCTTTTAATATAGCCTTCGGACTGACTTCAAGCTCGGTTTGGAACTTGATTCGCAACGTAATCACATCCCATGCTTAATCTGGTGTAACTTAATAAGATGCACGATGGTTCTATGGCTTCCAATATAATATTTTCACCATTTCGGCGATCTTTTTTTGATGTGCTGTCATTTGTTCCGCTGTATTGTCAGACTCCCTTTTTAATAATTCCAGTGAGGGGGTAATTTCCGTTCTGACATCATGACGCAAGACCTCAACCTCATTAACTAATTGCCTAAGTACCTGAATATCTTTGCGAAGCTCTGCCATTTCTTCAAGCAGCTGAGTGTTTGTTTGATAAATATAATGGAATAAAGGAGGCGTTTCATCTATGGCTTCATTGCGCAGTGGATCATCCGGTTCTTCAATAGGAAGGGATGAAGGACTCGCTCCTACTTCCTCTGCAGTTGGTTGGATGTCTGGTTCTTCGATAGTAAGTGATGAAGCATCTGCTTCTACTTCCTCTACACTTAGCTGTGCTTCTGGTCCCTCAACAAGAAGCGATGTAGCAGTTGCTTCTACTTCCTCTGCACTTATCTGTGATTCCGGTTCCTCAACAGGAAGCAATGAAGCGGTTGCTTCTACTTCCTCTACACTTAGCAGAGCTTCTGGTTCCTCAACAAGAAGCGATGTAGCAGTTGCTTCTACTTCCTCTGCACTTATCTGCGCTTCCGGTTCCTCAACAGGAAGCGATGTAGCAGTTGCTTCTACTTCCTCTGCACTTATCTGTGATTCCGGTTCCTCAACAGGAAGCAATGACGCATTTGCTTCTACTTCCTCTACACTTAGCTGTGCTTCCGGTTCCTCAACAGGAAGCGATTTAGCATTTGCTTCTACTTCTTCTACACTTAGCTGTGCTTCCGGTTCCTCAACAAGAAGCAATGACGCATTTGCTTCCACTTCATCCACACTTAGCTGCGCTTCCGGTTCCTCAACAGGAAGCGATTTAGCATATGCTTCTAATTCCTCTGCACTTAGCTGTGCTTCAGGTTCTTCAACAAGAAGCAATGACGCATTTGCTTCCACTTCATCCACACTTAGCAGAGCTTCTGGTTCCTCAACAAGAAGCGATGTAGCACTTGCTTCCACTTCATCCACACTTAGCTGTGCTTCAGGTTCTTCAACAGGAAGCGATGCAGCATTTGCTTCTACTTCCTCCACACTTAGCAATGCTTCCGGTTCTTCAACAGGAAGTGATGCAGCATTTGCTTCTACTTCCTCCACTCTTAGCTGTGCTTCCGGTTCTTCAACAGGAAGCGATGCAGCACTTGCTTCTACTTCCTCCACACTTATCCGTGCTTCCGGTTCCTCAACAGGAAGCGATGTAGCACTTGCTTCTACTTCCTCCACACTGAGTTGTGCTTCAGGTTCTTCAACAGGAAGCGATGCAGCATTTGCTTCTACTTCCTCCACACTTAGCTGGGCTTCCGGTTCTTCAACAGGAAGTAATGAAGGACTCGCTTCCATTACCGCTACACTTAGTTGAGCGCCAGATTCCTTGATAGTAGGTGACGAAGACTCTGCTTCTAGTACTGCTGTACTTAATTGAACGTCCGGCCCCTTAACAATGGATATCGAGACTCTCTTATTCGTGCCCTGTGAATGATTCTTTATATACTTTGGTGTTGATTTATGTTTGAAGTTCCCATTCTTCTTTCTCATCTATCCTAGTCCTCTCGTTGTGGATTCGATGCCCTCAGGTTCACTAAGCTAAAGCCTAAATCAATTTATTCAAGGGGGCCCATAAATGTACCTTGTTTTAAGGGAAGCTGCGCATGCAGCTGCAGCCAAGACCGTGATAATTGTTTTTCTTACTTAGAAAAAATAACCGCCCCAATGAAAAGGACGGTTATTGGCTATATATTTCGCTGTTTTCGTTCAATCAGGATTGTCTCCTAAGTGCTTGGCCGCAGCGGGCACAGTAGCGGGCATCCGGAGGTGACTGCGTTTTGCATCCTCCGCAAATAAGAGGCTTGGCTTTCGGAGCATCCGCCGCAGCGGCTTCAATCAGCAATTCATTCTGTAGAAGCGGATTCAGTGACGTAATGGCATAGCTTTCTTCCATCGTTCCTTTACGAAGGAGTCCGTACAGAAGAAGCAATCCTCCCGCTCCGACGGCAACCATCGATAGCACTCTCCATAAGCCTTCTACGAAATGGAAGTCCCATAATGTATGAAGTGCCACAGCCACCAACAAGAGAGCTGCGGCCAGCCCTTGCCGTCGGCGCACGAACCGCGTCCTCTGTACAGCATGGCGCCTGTTTAGTACGTACCAGACCCCGGTGGCGGCGATGGCCGTCCAGGTTCCGTGCCCAAGCGGAGAGAGCAGTGCTCTAACCCACAATACCGCAAGCATCTCGCCGGTCGAGCCCTGCTCCAGATACGACCAGCCGTAAACCATGCTTTCAACGGCGGCAAAGCCCATCCCGGCTGCTGCCCCGATCACGACGGCGTCCATCAGAAACCGCATTCGTCCTCCTCTGAGGAGTAACGCGCATACGATCAGCTTTGCGCCTTCTTCAATCAAGGCTACCGATAGAGGCACGCTCAGCTCTGTAAAGCCACCAGCAGCCCTATCGACACCGAAGAGCCATTGCCGCTCCACTACCCAGGCAAGAGGCACCGCAACAGCCGCCGACAAGACGAATATCCATGCCAGACGCACTTTGGACAATCCAAGCTGCTGTGAGCTACGAATATAGGCTACGTAAGTTACAGGCCCGACCAGCCCGCCCGCCAGCAATGCCGCCATTTGCCATAGCTGGTTGTGCAGCCAGACGGCCATGACCGTGCAGACAGCAAAGAGACCCCCAAGCAGAAACAGCAGATCGATCCATCTGGTCGATCGGTTAGCGCCTGCTTTCTCCACAGTCAGCAGGTCGTGTTCCATGCCCGATTCCATCTCATCTCCCTCTGCCGCCGCAAAAGAAGGAGCTATCGCGAGATCCGGACGCCGGATTCGCATCACCTCCGCAAATTGCCGTCTCACTGGTGCATAATGCTGCCAGATTGCCTGAAATTCGGCGCTTCCCATAACCAATAGCTCGCCGTCTTCCATGGCGGTGACCGTCACTGATTGAGGCTGCTCCGCCAGCAGCGCGATTTCTCCAAAAAAATCTCCCGTCTCCATGACCGCGCGTTGTTGGCCAGTCGAGGTGATCTCGAATCGCCCGCCGCTTATCATATAAAAATTTCCCTTGGGATCGCCCTCCCGCAAAATGGCTTCCCCTTGCGCCACATTCCTTCGCATTGTAATTTCGGCTAATCCGCGCAGCTCGGAATCGGGAATGGACGACCAGATTGATGCTTTGCGCAGCAAGCCGTGCTTCATGCGAAGCTCTGCCGCATACATTAAGCTTTCATGGAAGAAAGGACTTGCTTCGGCAAGCTTCTCAAAAGCTGTGCGATCCAGTCGAAGCGCTGTAACTTGACCAAGAGCCTTAATGTCGGCTGTCCGCTTCTCATTGCGGATTAATGCGATCTCACCGATCAAGGCACCATATCCGAGCTCCGCCAACATGACTTGTTGTCCAATAAGGCTGCGGGTATGAACCTGCACTTTTCCATCCAGTACAAAATAGCAGTCGTTGCCCTCCTCAGCTTCGCGCATCAGCCACTCCCCATCGGAGAAGCAGACCGTTTCCATGGTGGATGCTGCATTCTCAAGCTCCGTCTCCGGGACCCCGTGCAGCAGCGTATGGTTCCTTAAGAAGCCCAAGATATCGAAGGACATTCCGATTTCCAGCCTTTCTCATATATATCTTTAGCACTGTATTGAATTTAAACATTCTGATGTCGAAAAAAAAGAAACCTGCCGAGGACAGGTTCCCGTACTGCTTCATTATCTCATATTTCCGACAATGTTGCCGCGTTGTTCAGCCATTTTTTTAATGAAATTGCTCATGGCATCAAAGGCTTCGTTTCTCTTGTTCGTCAGACTTTGCAAGCGGAGCATATCCATTTGCTGGGCGCTGTTTAAGCTGTCGATTTTACTGCGAAGTGATTCCAACGCGCGGTCTACATCGGCTTGAGTCCATTTATTCGATGACGGTACCGAGATACCGTTCTCGGTTAATTTTTTCTGCAAATCTGCATCTAATGTCACACTGTCACCCGATTTTTGCGGGCGGCTCGATTTTAGTTTGCTTAAGCTCTCATTCAATTTGGCAATTTCGTTATTTACTTTTTGTATTAATTCCATTTGCGCTTTCATCTGCTCATCCAATTGCTTGCTTTTATCCGTTTGAACCTGCAGTAATACAGTCTCTAAATCGGGATTGGAAACTTGAGTCGTAACCGTTCCTGGAGTGATGGACCCGATAGCATTCTGAGTTGCTTGACCGCCGACCGCTGCCTTTACCGAGCTGTATGCCGAGTCGTTCATCATTAATCCTACGCCGCCCACAATCCCGATCACGAAGGTTCCTACAATAGATAATGCCATTTTCTTATTCATCCTTGATTCCCCCCACTCGCCTCACTGGTTTGATTATATCTCTGAAGCTCCCCTTAAGTCTGTTAAGTGCACCACATACTGCAAAAATAGGCGAGGGCTGCGTAAGACGGCAAGAAGGATAGGTGGGTTCGGTTTATAGCCATAAATTACAAAATAACGTCAATAGTAACGTTTTCAGCTGATATCGTGAATTCCATCAAAGGACCATCCAATAACACATGAAGTTCAAATCCTGTTTTTGTAAGATAAACCTCATCATAAAGCCAAATACTGCCTAGGCTCAAGTTTTTAGGCTGTAGCTTCTCCACTCCCGTAAAGGTTAACTTGACATCAGTTAAATAATGATAGCCGCCTCTACAATCCAATGTCAGGGTAAAGATGTCCTTCAAAGGCATCTCAATCGAAGTTACTCGCGCATCGTGTAAGGACTTTTCAAACATCTGAATAACGCTTTCAGGGAGTGAACTTTTTATGGAGTCATAGTAGCTCCGATAGGTCATCCCATTTGCTTTCGTTCGCTCATCATACTCCGATCGCCATTGATCGGCCATTTTTCTAAGCTCTTCAGAAGGAAATTGTGAATTTAACGTTCCGTCTTGAATATAGGGGTGAAAGAATGCCGGGAGGTATTTGAGTAAATCAGCTCTTTTATACTCCAAGTTGTTCTTACAAATTTCTTTGAAGTCCAAACCTTCAGATTCATACCAGGCGATGTTATCTTCCCATTCTTCCTTCGTTTCATAAAAAGTCAAAAAGCTTCTTATTTGCGCTTCTTCATACCACTCTTTAGTGAAAAATTTCATTAGTTCCTCCTAGTTGATCACTCACTGCACGGTTTATGTCCTATGTTGGTTTGCACTAAACCGCCCGCAGCATATCGCAGCTGCATCTCTATATCGTACATTGAGAATGAAATAAGACCAATGTCCCAACGAATTAAGCCGCCGCTCGATAATATTTATTAGCAGCCGGCCGAAACATGAGAATGAACGCAATGATTACCGAGGCCAGATGAACCATTCGGCTTATCCCGAACAGAATAGAATATAATGTCATTCCGTCGAGGGCTTTTTCAAGCGAATTCCCTTCCAAAATCCACTTGACTGGATCAATAAGCAAGGATAGAGTTCCGATCCCGCCAAGAAGTACTGCTAAGACTATACGTGCCCAGTTTCTCCCGCGGTACATCTTCACAATGATGTAAATCAGAGCGGCAAAAATTATCGTTCGGATCCCAACTGCGATGAATAGACTATTTCCTGGCCCAGAGTCTCTAGATAACAGTTCGGTTACAGCGATAACCATCTCAAACACTCCCGCAGCAATAGCAACGAGCCAAAAAAGAAATGACTTCTTAACCTCCTGTGGAACTTTCCTCGCGTTATCCATAGAAACATTCCTCTCAAGTTTTTTTATGTATCTCATCTTACTTTGAAGAGGATATGTTCCGTAACCGTCCCGAGATTGATTTACAGCTCGATCCAAGTCCAGTTTATGGCTGGATCTAAGCTCAGGAAAAACTATCATGAATAGGAATTAACTGTATTTATTACTATTTACCTTTCTAAGTTCACTCTTGATATTTTCCAATAGATATTACATCACGTTCATGTACACTTAAAATATGTGAGAGCGAAACCTTATCGCCATCCCTGAGTAATAGTCCAAACCGGGAGTTCATTCCCGACCAGCCTTCGACTCCATCTTTTTCATAATTCCCTGATACGTATGCAAGAGCATTCTCCTTATTTGACCAAAATTCAATCCGCTTGGTGTTTATGTTGTTATCTAATTGGTCGACCAACAGCAATAGGAAAAGCTTTTGATACTCTGTGTTAACCTGCCTACCCGTTTGAATGGTATCTGTTGCATATACTGTTGCTGCTGCAGTTAAAGCAATGCCGCAGATTAGACCTAAAATGAACTTTTTCAAAATAGGTTCAACTCCCATCTTAAATGACTTATTTAAGAAGACGTATTACACAAAATTGCAAAATGGAAAAAGTATTGAACTAAACCTACGCAACAAAGCTGCCGTTCATGCGGCAGCTTTGTCATGTATTGCGCTATTGCACCCGTTCAACAATGTTTTGTTTCCATGAAAGGTCTTTCATTCTCGACAACCTATTCATAATTGTTATTACCTAAATCCGGGCAAGCTTATCTGGGTTTCGAACGGCATACATTCTGGCAATCTTTCCTCGGCGGAGTTGCATGAATAAAGCGGCCACGGTTTCCCCCCTCGACCGGATAACAATACTGGTCTCACCGTTCAGAGGGGTGAGCTCGAAGTGAAAATCGCCCTGAAAATAGGACTTTAAGCTCCTGACTCCATCGAGCAAGACTCGGGCCACTTGATCGCACGTTTGTACCGGATACCTGAACGCAGTTGCTTTCCCGCCTCCATCGGCAATGAACATGACGTCTTCGGTTAACAACGACATCACATGATCGACGTTCCCTTGCTCGAGGGAGGTGAGAAACCGGCTGACCCATTCCAATTCGACCGCTTCAGCCGAAACCGGCTCCTCCTCGGATATGCCCATTTTGCTTCTTGCCCGGCTCAACAGCTTTCGACAGTTCGCCTCTTGCTTACCGAGCAGTCCCGCTATTTCGGGATAATCGAAGCCCAACGCCTCACGCAGGACGAAAACAGTCCGCTCTGTCGGCGTCAGCCGCTCGAGCAGCACGAGCATCGCGTATGACAGCAGATCGCGGCGGACGACCGTTGTCTCGAGCGGGTCCGTCTCCGGCGTCCGAACCGGTTCAGGGAGCCACGGACCGACGTACATCTCTCTCTTTTTTCGTGCCGACTTCTGCAGATTGAGACAGTGATTCGTTACCATTTTGCACAAATACGCCTTCGGCTCCTCCAGACGTTCGGGATGTACGTCACACGCCTTAACAAACACGTCCTGCACCGCATCTTCCGCGTCTGCTGCAGAGCCTGTCAACTGATATGCCAGCGTGAACAGCAGTGCTCTATATTGATCGTACAGTTCCTCCATACGCCGACTCACCTTTTCCTGATAATGGTAGCTAGTAGTTATCGTAACATACTGCCTTTATCCCATGCCAGCTTCCTGATTTTCCATCCCAGCTTTCCCGTCATGATGAAATTAAGTCCCCATTTGCGTGCCCATACAAAACCGCGGTTCTCCCCCAATCCGATGCAGAAGAAATCCAGTATCGAGCTGGCGGATTTGTGAACCGGGGCCGGGCGGCCCTCCAGATCGGCCATTACGATTTTCCCCAGTCTATCTGCTTGAAGCACACCTTCTCCTGCCCTCATCAGATCTGCCTTGCCGGTTGTCGGGTCGACGATTCTCGCACAATCGCCGATGCTGTATACGCCAGGCGCCCCTTTGACGCGATAGCACTCATCCACCAGCACTTGACCTTCGGGAGTAAGCGGCAAGCCCATGCTTCGAAGAGCTGGATTCGGGATCAGACCAATTGTCCATATACATAGGCCAACCGGCAGACGATCGCCGTTACTGAGCTTCACCGCTCCTGCTTCCGCATGTATCACCTTGCGGTTGTAAAGTACTTTCACGCCACATTCGCCGAGGAACTGATCCAATTTTTTTCCGACATTTTCGGGGCCTTCCAGGAACAATCGTTTCTGTCCACTCAGCAGATAGACAGAGACATCGAACGAGTTCAGTCCTAGCGACGATGCTTCCTTCTGCATCTCAAGCGCCAGCTCGGAGGATGTTTCAACGCCACTGATGCCTGCTCCTGCAACTGCAACCGTCATCAGCCGCTTTCGTTCCTCAGGGTTCGTCTCAGCAGCAGCTTTCCGCAGGTTGGCGCGCCAACGCTCCTGGATGTCTATCGCGGCTTGCGGGTCGGTCAGGGCAATGCCGCCCCGATCGGGTTCCGGCTGCTGAACGATGCTGCCGACCGATACGACCAATAGGTCAAACCGCATGAGGACCTGATTTCCTTGCGCATCCTCATAACGAATCTGTTTCCCCCCGCTATCCACGGACGTAACCTTCCCTTGCACGAATTCGACACCTTCCGAGAACGAATAGTGCGTCCAGGGGATCATAATCTCTTCCTGGCACACGGCTGGCCGAAACAACAGCATTTTACGCAAATGACCGGGCTGCTTGTCGATCAGAACAAACCGGATCTGCCGTCCGTTCGTCATGCCCCGGGTCTCTTCCTTTATTGCTTTGAGCGAATGAAGCCCAACATGGCCGCCACCGACGATTACGCATGTCAAATCGTTCATCTTTCCTCAGCTCCTTAACGTTTTGCACATATAACAACGTAAGCCTCTGATTTGTGACATCGGAAACGAACGAATAAAAAATCATGCATGGATTCGTCTTTTACACAACCTATCATGGTAACTTTATTAGCTCTAGACCGTCTAACTTTTACGACACACTTCAATGGAGGAAAAGTATGTGGAAGATACTGTTTGTATTACTTGGAATGCTTCTAAGTATGTCAGGTTGCAAAGAATCTACCAGCACTCATATAAAAAAAGCAACTCCAGAGATGCAAAGCACCAATAAAACTGAAGTTGGATCCGAAGTAAAGTTTAGAGCTTACACTAATCATGTTCCGGTCAATGCGGAAGTGATGACAAATGATAAACGTAATCAGCTTAACCCCGTTACCAGGGAATTAGTTTCTTTATTAGACGACTATGTTTATGCATTCAATAAAAACGATCTTAAACAAGGAGGGGACAAATTTTCTTCTGTAGACACTCCGGCAAGTGAAATTATGCCAGGTAGTTGTGTCATTAAAATAAGTGCAACGGATATCATTAAAGTAATTGATCAGTATACCGTTGGAATCGTGGCGAATGTCGAGGCACGCTATAAATCAAATGATGAATCGCCCTTCTGGAAAGGGAAGCAATGGTTTATGTTTACTGTCAGTGGGGATGGCCATTTCATACTTGGATACTGGAATTCTCCTTCAGTAGATCCCCTTTTCTTTAATGATAAAAACGTTCAAGACGTTCCTTCAATGCCATAAATAGATACTGCATCCCATACTCTCATCAGTTGAGTAATCGCAGCTTCAAAGACCTCGTAAGGAACACCGTCCCGGGCTTGAGTGGAAATTCCTCGTAGAAATGTTTCAAATAACATAACCATCACGGAGATATCCGTAGATTCGGGCAGCTCCCCGTTACCTACGGCTCGTTCTATACATTCTTTTATCCAACCCCGGACCCTCTCTCTTTCCTTGGACAGCAGGTCGCGGATATGTTGTTGCTCAGGCGAACAATTTACGGCAGACAACACTAACAGGCAACCTAAAGGATGGGAGTTCTCCGTCTGCATCCGTGCTGATTCCCGCAATCCCAGTTCCATTGCTGCTTTAGCTGTCAAGCTTGTATCCCTGAAAGTTTCCGAAACATGTCCATAAGTAGATATATATCGATCCACCGCTTCGCGGAACAGCGCTTCCTTGGATTCAAACGCCGCGTAAAAGCTCGCGGCCGATATATCCCCCATCGCCACCCGCAACTGAGCCACTGAGGTGGATTCAAAGCCGTGTTCCCAGAAAAGCAGCATGGCGGTCGCAACCGCCTCGTCGCGATTAAATGCGCGTGGACGTCCCGTTCGTGGCATAAGATGATCTCCCTTCATTAATTTTATAATAATCGATCCATAATTCGTTGACAAGGGAGCGTGGGTAAGCTTAACATATAGAATGATCGATCTATAATTAAACTCGGCTTAACTGCTAATCTCGGTTTTTGCTCAAATCTTTTGCAAAGGATGTGTGGACAGATGATAATCTTTAGAGACAAACCATATCGCTGTACCTCGGAAATTGTACTTGACTTAGTCAGCGGTAAATGGAGAATATCCATATTAAATGAATTGTCTAAAGGTCCGGTACGGTTTAATCAGCTGCAGCGGCTGCTACCCAATGCGACCCAACGCATGCTTACAATGAAACTAAGAATGCTGGAAAGCGACGGACTCATTATCCGCAAGGTTTATCCGGTTTCGCCGCCAAGAGTGGAATATCGCTTGTCCGAGCTGGGCGAACAATTGGTTCCCATGCTCACGATGTTATGCGATTTTGGCAGCACCTATATCGACAGCTTTCCCGATGAAGTATCGTATTCCGATCATAAGCATGCCTAATATGAAACCTTTAAGAGGTACCCAGGATGAGTACCTCTTAACCTTATATTCCGCGATCACAGGCTTCCTTCGTATTGGCTGCGCAGCTCGTGCTCCTCTTTAGATGTCCTGCGAGTTCGTCGATCTAAACGATAGTTGATCGAAGCCAGCACGGATGCCAAAACAGCCACAATTCCCCCCGACCAGGAAAGATCATTAAGCTCCATGTTCGTCGTGACAAACCCTCCCAAAGCGGATCCCATGGCAATCCCGACATTAATGGATACGGAGGTTAAGGACGCAGCCAAATCTCTGGCCTCTGGAACATGCCGATCGGCCCAATCAATGAAGTACAACTGCATCGTCGAGTTCATAAGGTAAACAACGAGAGCTATAAATGAGATGCTGACAAGTCCTCCGACAAGCGAGCGGGAAGATACGTATAGTGACGCGAGAATAACGGCCTGAGCCAGGAATACATAGCGAATTGTTCCCATCCCGCCACCGGCAGCCAGCTTCCCCCCGATTAGCGTGCTGAAAATGGACACGACACCATAAAGTAAAAAGACGAGGCTGATATACCGTGCCGGGCACAAAAAGCACATCCTGGAGCAATGGGGCTAAATACGTATAGACGCTATACGTTGCTGCAATGCTTAACGCAGGGATAAAGAAAGCAAGCAAGTACAACTCTGGGATAGGCGAATAATCGGAGTTGCTTTTGGAGTGAACTTCGCGCCCCCTTCAGTCTTCTGGGAATGGTTACAAGGCTCACTAGCAATGAAACGATTCCCAATAGCGTAGTAAACCAATAAGACATATGCCACCCTCCCCATTGCCCGATGAAGGTGCCAAGAGGGACGCCTAGGACACTAGCTACGGTGAAACCCGTAAAGATGATGGAGATCACCGGTCCTCTTTTTTCCAGAGGCATCGTTTCACTGGCTACAGCCATCGCAAGCGCAATCAAGACGCCGGTAACCACGGCCGTGACCACTCTAGAAGCTAAAAGCAGAGCATACGACCCGGACATCGCCGTGACCATATTCCCGACAATAAATACGCCGATCAAAATAAGGATGAGCGGATACTTGGAGAATCGGCTGAATAACGCCGTGAAGATCGGAGTACCTATGGCAAAAGACAGGGCAAAAGCAGACACCAGGGAGCCTGCGGCAGATATGGCGATCTTCATGTCCGAAGCCACTTCGGTTAATAATCCGACCATCACAAATTCACTGGTTCCCAGGACAAAAGTCAATAAAAATAGAGTAAACGTCAGCAGCTTGTGTTGTCTAGTCAATATAAATCTCCTCCTGCTCCTATCCGGATAGACAGTAAATCTCGTTTGGTTTTAGGACTTACAGCACTAAAAATTGCGTTCCGAACCCTTTGCCGGAAACATAAGCCGCTTCCAGCTCCTTTTTATCTCCTTTGTCCAATAAAACCACATTTTCAGGATACAGTTTGCCTAGTAACGCCCATAATACAAGTTCATTTCCACCGCTAGGAATAAAATGAATGCCATCTATATTCGTCACCAATCCAGAATGCGCGAGAATGTCTGCCGCTTGGTGCCAACTAACGGAATTTCGTTTAGCCAATGCGGCATCGGCATTGTCGTTTCTATTCGGACGATATAAAAACCGATGTCCCCTAAAAAGCTGACCGAGATCTACCGTAAACTCGCGGCCTGCCATTGCCAGGTTGAACCGCAGGGTCGTTCGATCTGTACCGGCATTTGGCAGCAACCGAGCGATAGATGGTTCACCGTAATGCTCCCCGGAAATAGGAAGCCCGTTCTCGTTCAACGGTGTACCCTTCCCCGCCTCGTTGCGCGGAGCGGCATAATAATCTTCATATTCATAATCGAAGGAGACAGCAGTCAAATCTTCTGTTCCATCTGTCGCTATAGTTTGTACAGGGTGCCACTTCAGCAGATACTGCGCCGCCGTTCGGGCCGACTCTCCGAGACCCGCCGGCAAGACGGTCCCCAGATGATATTGGAAGCCGTAACCGGCATCAGTCAAACCGGAGCTGACGACACTTTGCGCATATCGGATAATCGATTTGTGCGTCAACTTTTTCCCGAGCAATTGTGTTAAAAAGATCTCCCGGGCCGGCTCCAGAAAACGCAGTCCTTTGAAGCCCGCGTGTTCCTTGACTTCAAACGGAACTTCCTCCCAATTGGCAAACGGAAGCAAGGCATCCCGCAGCAGAACGAATTGGTGCAGATATTCATTATAAATCTGCATGATCTTTGGACCGCCATAGGGACCCCATACCTGAGCGATGGCTTCCGGGATCAGGGGGTGGCCATAACAGTGACTGCGAAATTCCAACTTTCCGAGCGTTTCCGGTCCATACTTGGCGAGCGCGTTTTTCTCGGAATTTATTTCCCTGGCCCAGCTTACCAATTGCTCGCCGATGCGCACCGCCTGCGCCGTAATCTCGGCGCCAGCTTTATCCTCGAGAGCCAAAGGCCCCAGTGGCAAAGATGACAAACGTCCTGAAATCGCCAAATTGGCTTGAAGGCTGTCCAAGAGCACCGACGGATCGCCGTTCGTCGGTTCGCCAAGCTGTATCAGTATTGCCTCAAGCATCTTATCGAGCTCCATAACGACCTCTTTTGCCCGGTATACACCGGCAGGCAGATTCCAATCCAAGGCCTCGTTCACCCCCTGTCTGATGGAGTCGCCAGGATATTTGCCGATTAGAGACCCCATATCGATAGCCTTCCCCCATACAATTCGCTTATCTTTCAAAGTAACTTGGTATTCCTGCATACCTTCACACCTCACCTATGATTTTTTTAAACGACCGTACCGCTCTGCGAAATATGGATCGATCGTTCTGTATGTTAGGTTATCAGAATCCCCTACCCTTGAGTAGTACGCACTTTTTTGTATGATCCGATTATTTTTGTAAGGTAGGATACATTTAGATACTGGGATTGTGGGGATCATCGGTGGAAAAAGACAAAGGCCCGTGACGTTTAACGCCACGAACCTTTGTCATACATATTTCCTTCTCCATTTTATAATTACATATCGTACGAGTGCCGAAGTAGCCCATACCTTGAATGAGACAGCCTACGAGCTGATGAACGTATCGTGCAGCTGGCCTCTATAAGGAACATGTCTCTTTACAGGGGGATTTTCTTTGCTCCCCTTCACGGGTAAAAAGGATTAAATTCGTCTTTGCACACCTTTGAACCATACGGCTTTAATAGAGAGTGTATCCGAGATGTTAGTTGTCGGATCCCCATCGACAAGTACCAGGTCAGCGCGCGCACCCTCGGCAATACGGCCACGATCATGAAGACCGAACCGCCGGGCCGGTTTCGAGGTAGCTGACTGAAGCGCTTCTATCGGAGTGAATCCGGCCGAAACCAGTAATTGCAATTCATGATGCACGCTGGCTCCATGAGCAAGGCCGCCAAGATTCGGAACGGGAACGGGGGCAACATCCGTCCCGACCAGGATATCCACTCCGGCTCTGCGAAGATCCATCACATTTGTAAAGCTATTTTCCATTTTTCCTTGCGGGTAAGTATTGAAGCTAGAGTTCAAAATATCGATCCATTCGGGACTTAATTTGGAATGAACACGCGGGTCATTCGCCAATTGTGATGCAGGGCTCCCAAGAATGGACGAGTTCAACACCAAGCACGGTATAACAAACGCGCCAGAATCGGCTATGGATTGCACTAACTCCGACGTGTACTCAGGCCTGTCGGTAAACAAGTGGCCCAAACCGTCGACTCCCAAATCGATGGCTTCTTGCGATGAACGAGCCGTCAAGACGTGGGCGATGACCAGCTTACTGAACTTGTGGGCTTCCGTCACGGCAGCTTTCAGAATCTCGTCGCTTAGTACAGGCAGGCCGGGTGCACCCATAACCGTTCCTTCTTCAATCATAATCTTAATATAGTCGGCTCCATTTTCCACTTGAGTATGCACATGCTTAATCGCTTCTTCCACCGTGGTCACTTGAGGTATTTCTTCGTGATCGTGAGCATATGCAGCCAGCATCGCTTCCCGGTCTTCCTCCGATAACTTCTCTAGTTCCTTTAATACGAATTCCGGTATTTCAGCTCCATCTGGCAGCAATTCATCTGGGTGTCCGCCCGGAGCGGTGATCGCTGTGCCAGCAGAACGGACGTCAGCGACGTCATTCACATTTTTCAACTGAATCTCGCGCCCTCTTTTAGTAAAATCGCCGTTCATTTCTAGTTCTGTTGTAACGCCAAATTTTAAGGCATCTCGTAATCCTCCGATTGAGGTATGGACATGTGCGTCAATTAGACCAGGCATCAGAGTCGCATTTTCACCATCGATAATCGTTGCATCAGCCGGAAGGTCTCTGCCCACTGAAATAATGTACTCCCCTTTAATGACAACATATCTCGGCGTAATCACTTGATTTCCATCAAAGATACGTACATTTGTAATGGCCGTAACTTGTTCTAACACATCATTTTGAGCTGCCTTCTCCATTTGAATTCCTCCCAAGTGTTTGTTGATAAAGAATTAGGATTATAACTGTTAGATTTCTAACTGTAAAAAAACTAACTTTTGTTTGATACAAAATTTGGATCCCTGTATAGTTTATTTACTTACAGTTAGATTTCTAACAATATGGGGAGGTACGATCATGAAGCCTCGCAAGGATACGCCTTATCTGGACTTGTTTCAGATTATTGGCCTTAAGTTAAAGAAAAAAGCGGACGATAGCATAAAAGAGTTAGGATTAAACGCTCAACAAGGAAAAATAATTGGCTATATCTACGAGAATCAAGAAACTGAATTAATTCAAAGGGATCTTGCCGATCGGTTTCATCTGCGTGGGGCAAGCATTACAAGCATACTTCAAGTTCTTGAGCAAAAAGGATTTATCGAGCGTAAAGTTCCAGCCAATAATGAACGGCAAAAAAATATTTATGTTTTACCAAAAGCCGTTGAATTGATTGAAGACTTCTATGACTCCTTCCAAAAGGTGGAGGACGAGATCGTTCAAGTCCTTACCGAAGAGGAGAAGCAGACCTTAAAGGAATTGTTGATCCGAATTAATGAACGCTTATAACTGCGGTTGTAATCTCCTGGACGATCGCTGGAGTTCCTTGTTTCATTAGGCTATGTAATCAGGATGAATAGAACGAAGGCAAGTCAAATTGTTCGGTAGACAAGGGGAGTTGTAGCTGATGAGTGACTTTAATAAAGAAAAAATACCGAAGGAAGCGATCCAAGCATTTAACGTTGTAGAGGAGCTGCTTGGCAGTGCAATAGTCGGGGTATATCTATTTGGTTCTGCAGTAACCAGTGGCTTACGCATTAATAGCGATGTAGATGTCCTCGTGGTTGTAAATCAAAGTTTGACTGAAGTAAGTCGCAGAAAACTAACAGACAGACTCCTGTCTATATCCGGAAAGGTAGGAAATGCTGATTCTGTGCGACCACTTGAAGTCACGGTAGTAATTCATGAAGAAGTTGTCCCCTGGCGATTTCCGCCAAAACACGAATATATCTATGGCGAGTGGCTCAGGGATGAGTTTGAGAATGGACAAATTCAGGGACCAACTTCTAACCCTGATTTGGCTATTGTTTTAGCACAAGTGAGAAAAAATAGCGTTTCTCTTTTTGGTCCTGATGCTTCTGATCTACTTGAACCCGTGCCGATGACACATATTCGAAGGGCAATTATAGAATCTTTGCCAGGATTAATTGAGAGCACCAAGGGCGACGAGCGAAACGTAATTTTAACCCTTGCCCGAATGTGGCTGACAGTGGCTGTTGGTGAAATCTCATCAAAGGATATAGCTGCAGAATGGGCTATACCTCAGCTGCCAAAAGAGCATGCGACTTTACTCAACATAGCAAAAAAGGCTTATCGCGGAGAGTATGTTGATCATTGGGGAGGACTGGAAAGCGAGGTAACTGCACTCGTTAATCATATAAAAAACTCTATAGAGTCTTATTTTTAACGGCAGGCTTTGAAAGACTGAAAAACATGTGAAAATAAGAAGAAGATCGGAATGCATTTATAAAAAGCACTCCCGGAGGTTGCCCGGATCACACATCTAGATTGCCGCTGTTTGATTGAACGTTACTTCAATAAATTAAACAGGACGTATTGAGTAAAAAGACATTTCAATCTCATCCTCAGTCACTGTACTAGAGTGAGTACCTACATAGTGCATCGCAGAGACTATTTCATCCAATGTCCCTTGAATTAGGTCACCGTCTTTTGAATGAAAAATAAATAATCCTTTATCGTACGTAACATTTTGCACATTGAAGACCTAGCAACACAAATACCTTTGCGCCATTATAACATACATTTCATCCCATTCAGCAAGCTAGTATATAGCTTAATCGATCCTTGTTAACAGGTCCTCAATTTTTTCAGCAAGTTCTTCTTCTATTCCATCTTCAGTCAATTCGGAGAACACCATGCGGATACAACCCTCCATTCCTCATATGACAAACATATAGCTACCCAGGCTTTCATTTAATTCAGCGGTTTTTTGTTTGTTATAACCTTATAGGTGTCATGCAATCCTAGCTACTCATGAAATTGTTCTACTGGGGCATATCGCTCAATTATAATATTATAGAAAAGGAGGTTAATTAAGTTGAAGAATAGTACAAATTCAGGTAGAAGGTCTGCAATAATTTCTGGGGTGTTATTAATAGCCGGGTTGGTTACAGGTATATTTAGTGTTGTTCCTGTTATAGATGGAGCAGACTACCTTGTCAAGGCTTCTACAAATGAAAATCAGGTGCTAATAGGAGCCTTTTTCCAATTGTTAATGGTTGTTGCCTATGTTGGTATTCCTATATTGATGTATCCGATTTTAAGTAAGCATCATAAAGATTTAGCTCTTGGATCTGTTGCTTTCGGCATCATTGCGGGTGTGTTTATTATTATGGGTGTAATCACTCTTCTGTTGCTACTGACATTAAGCCACGAATTTGCAAAAGTTGGAGCTCTGAATGGTTCGTATTTTCAGATCCTGGGTGAATTGTTACGGGAAGTACGTGATTTGGTGAACCATGTGGCAACGACACTGGCATTTGTTTTGGCTATGTTCTTGTTTAACTGCATATTTTACCAAACAAAAATCGTTCCACGTTGGTTGTCCGTTTTAGGTCTTGTCGGGTCTATATTGTCCATATTGGCAAGCTTACTATTTATGATTCGCTTCATCGGTCTGGATGCAACCTACATGATGTTGAACATTCCAATAGCCTTTCAACAATTGGTTTTGGCTATATGGCTAATCATTAAAGGATTCAACCGGGTGGAACAGGATTCAGAATTCCTTTAAGATGAGCGCTCTAGAAAAGAAGGTGAAACGGAAATGAATAAATCAGAACGTTTTTGGGACAGAACCGCAAGTCAATATGATCAAATCGAGATGAAGGATGAACAAACTTACCTCCAAATCATACAACGAACGAAAACGCATCTCAAAATAAGCAACGTGGTGTTGGATTACGGCTGTGGAACTGGATTAATATCCAATGATATTGGCGAAGACGTGAAAGAAATTCATGCGATTGATATATCTTCTAATATGATCGCAATTGCCGAGAAAAAGGCAAAAGAACGAAACATCACAAATATAAACTATGCTCACGCAACCATTTTTGATGAAAGGTATAAGAAAGGATCATTTGATGTCATCTTGGCCTTTCATGTTCTGCATTTATTGGAAGATGAATGTATCGTTCTACAAAGAATGAATGAACTGTTGAAACCAGGAGGATTATTAATTTCTGCAACACCATGCGTGGGAGAAAAGATATTTCTAAGAAACTTGTTATACATTGCAGGTAGAGTTGGTTTAATACCGATTATAAGATCATTTAAAATACGCAATTTAGTCGATACAATTGAGAAAGGGAATTTTTCAATTGTCGAAACGGATTGCTTGAAGAAAAGTTCTCAAGAATATCTCATTGTTGCTAGGAAGTTTTGATAAAGGAGCCTTTGCAGCCGTTTTGCCAAATATTTCGCCGTAACTTACCTTTCTAATGTTTCATAAAGTATTTTGAGTAGTTTAAAATCTTTTCGGTCCCTTCCATTTCATGGAACTTTTTTCGTTTGACTGAGTCTAACTATGAGGGGGGAGGAAAATCGTGTACCATGCTCTTTTACTAATAATCCTGTGTTCTCTATTGATAAATACCGATAATTCCCAAACGCAACAAATTGAGCTCGAACAGCCAGCGGGCCAATCGTTTATACTATCTCCTATGTACAATGAGGATTTGAATGTCAAAACGGGGTACGGTCCCGAGACAGGCAAGTGGTTTTTGAGTAACAAAGGTGGACAGATCGGTTTCTCAATGTCAGGAGGATATATGAAGGCCGGCAGCGATGTTTCGGTGAAACTGGCAGCCTCTATCCCCGATAGGAACATCCGCTTTCGATTGTCCAAGCTGGACAATAACCTCAAACCTCTCTCCGTCTTGGATGAAAAAATCGATTCAGTGGACGTAGCAGTCCCAGCCAGTTACTCAAACAGGCTGCCAGAGGAGCAGGATGCGATATATTTGCTCAGCGCAGAAGTACTGGGTCAAAATAATGAGGTAGAGGATACGCTATTGTCGGTCGTGTATGCTCCTATATTGGAAATAAATTCGGCAATGACTTTGGATAAGATGCAGTATACGAATCTAGACATCGTTACATTGAACATTAGCAATTACGGCCCAACCGTCATTATGCTTGGAAAACCTTATAAATTTCAAAAATATAATCAGTCGGTATGGGAAGACGTGCCTAATCGAAGAGCATTCACATTAGAGGGCATAGGATTGGAACCGGGAAAAACATATGAACAGAAAGTGACTGTCAACGATCTGGAGCCAGGAAAATACCGAATTATCAAAGAAGTCTCCATCATGGATATACACGATACTAAAGAGGCTTTGACAGCGGACTTCGAAGTGGTTTCACCCGAGCATTTTCCAAATCGTTAACGAATCCAATTAATGTTTTCATTAACATCTATACGTTTTCGTTCACTAGATGTAACGTTATCCTGCCCAAAAGCTTAATGAGGCTACCGATCAATTCGAACTTTGCTATTGAACTAACTACACCATATCCCGATTTTTCCAATTAAACACGCCACTCCTCAGGAAGCAGTTGCATGTATTTGGGCTGTAAATACCGATCATCGACAAGCACGAGAGAACCACGATCCTGCTCCGATCGAATCAGCCTGCCGCCCGCTTGCAGCACCTTGTTCATGCCCGGAAAAACATAGGCGTAATCAAAGCCGTCCCGTCCTGTTCTGTTGTAATAGTTTTTCATCAGATCACGTTCCAGTCCGATTTGTGGTAGTCCCACACCAACAATAATGACACCGGTCAGTCGGTCCCCTTGAAGATCGATCCCCTCCGAAAATATGCCTCCCAATACGGCAAAACCGACTAACGTTCGCTCCCTTCCCGCCTGGAACGCGTCCAGAAACCGCTCCCGGTCCTCTTCCGACATCGTATGGGTCTGAACAAGGATATCAGCGTCCGGCATTTCCGCTTTATACGCGGCCACTCCGGCCTTCAAATATTCAAACGAGGGAAAAAAGACCATGTAGCAACCATTACACCTGCCGATTTGCTCGCGAAGCAGTGATCCCAGTCTAGCCATCGAGCTTTCACGGTCCCGGTATCGCGTCGATAACGCCACGATGCTCACCTCCCATTGGTCCTTCGAGAAGGGGGATGGAATCGCAAACGTATAATCGTCCTCCCCCGCACCGAGCACATCCATGTAGAAGCCGAATGGGGACAGCGTTGCCGAGAAAAAAATTTTGGCCTGATAGCCATTGCTCATATGTCGCAGCAGTTGGGACGGATCCAGGCATAGCAGCTTGACTCTGACCTCGCTGCGCTCGACTTCGGCATAGGTGACGAACCGTTCGTCCGCCAACTTCGCGATTCGAAGGAAGCTTTGTACCGCGAAATAAACATCCTTCAAAATCGTCAGATCTTCTTCCCCGCCTGCAACAAGCGTCTGCTCGGCTGCTTCGGTGAACGACTCTAACCGTTCAAGCAAGCTTTGCGGCGGGCCATCAAGCAGCGAATGCTTCCGCTCCCCCACCTTCTTGCGCAGTTCGATGAATATTTCATTCAAGGCCTTCGCCGCCTGGGCAAGCTCTCGTTGCTTGCCCTTGCTTTCCCGCTGAAGATGGAGAAAACCGGATTTTACTAGCTCCGCAGAAAACATGTCCCCTGCCCGGTCGACCAAATTATGCGCTTCGTCCACCAATAGAGCAGTTTGCTTGCGCTGCTCCTTCAGCAACCGCTTCAACGACACACGCGGATCAAACACATAATTATAGTCACAGATGACCGCATCCGCTGCGTAGGCTGCTTCTATTGACAGCTCGAACGGACATATCCGGTGTTTGCGTGCATAGTGTTCGATCACCTCGCGATCCATCAATGCCTCATGCTCCAGCATGTCCAGCATCGCACCGTTAACCCGGTCATAGAAGCCATCTGCGTATTCACAGTACTCCTTCGAGCAGCGCACCTCATCCTTGAAGCATACTTTTTCCTTCGCCGTCAGGGTGACGGTCTTCATCCGTAAGCCAGCATCCGCCATAGCGCGCATCGCATGCTCCGCCGCAGTCCGGGTTATCGTTTTGGCCGTTATGTAGAAGATCCGTTGAAGATGCCCTTGCCCGATCGCTTTAACGGCCGGGAACAAGGTTGAGATCGTTTTGCCGGTTCCGGTCGGAGCTCTTGCGAATAAATCTTTCCCTTCGGCGATCGCCGTATACACAGCACCGGCCAACTTACGCTGCCCTTCCCGGTAGGCCGGATAAGGAAAGGGCAGGCTCCGCGCGCTCTCGTTTCGTTCCTGTTCGTGCTTAGCCATCCATCTTGCATATGGTGTGTATACCTGCAGCATTCCGAGCACTAGACCTTCCAGTTCCTCGGTCGTCTGCTCCTTCCGAAAATGAATTTGTTCGTCAGTATCCAGCTGTACATAGGTCAATTGCACGCCCAGCTTCAATAAGCCTTCCTTCACGGCATACATATACGCATAACATTGTGCCTGCGCCCAATGCTCGGGATGCGCGTGTTCCTCAATACGTTTTATATCCTGCACGGTGGACTTAATTTCCTCAATGGTGACAAGCTCGTTCTCCGGGAATCGGATGCCATCGCAGCGCCCTTCCAGCCGAAAACGCAAGTCCCCGCATTCGATTTCCTGCTGCAGCGGTACTTCCTTGAGGTCCGAATCTCCATACGTCTTTTGCAGCTTCTGATGCGCAAGCGTCCCTTCTGAGAACGTAGGTGCTGCATGAAAGCCTGACTCCAGACTGCCTCTGCGAAACGCGTATTCGACCAGTGCACGTACGGAAATGCGAATAATCGGTAGCATTGCTCTCACCCGAAATCATGTTAATTTACACATTAGCATACCATGTTTTGTACCGAATGCAAACAAATGTTCCTACTAATGGTTATGATAATCGGATTCTCCGAACTTCCGGGCAGCAATGTGCCCCTTCATCGGCAGCTGGGAAGCATTGACTCCTACAAGCACATTCGATATGGCTACCGCGGCTGTGAGAATACCTGCAACCTCTTGATCTCGATCATTGCGCTGCTCGCACTCGCTGTGCGGCATTCTTTTATGGGATCTTACAACGATCTGGTATAATGGAACGGAAGAAACAATGAGACAGAAAGGACTGAACAGCAATGCCATTTCAGACCTATTTCCCCCGGCCTCCTTTGTCTTCCTTCATCGCATACTTCTGGTCCTATACAGGAAAAAATCCGCCGCACTCGAGAAGGCTCACCCTACCGGACGGCTCGATCGATCTCGTCATTGATCTGTATGATCGTAAAACCCGTATACACAATCGATATGACAGCGAGACGACACTAGCAGCTTCCGTGATTAGCGGGCCTCACACCGATTATTATATAACGGATTCTTCAAGCGAACGGTCCATGATTGGCGTACATATCAAGCCCGGCGGTGCTAGGCCGCTTCTAAAGCTGCCTTCTATTGCGTTAAAGGATACGCATGTCTCGTTGGATGATTTATGGGGGATAGCGGCTGCAGATCTGCGCGATGAGCTGCTTTATTCCAACACGGTAGAGGATCGATTTCGTATCCTTGAAAAATACTTTCTGTTACGAAGCGATTGGTCAAGGCCATCGCATTCAGCCGTTCAGTTTGCGATTGCCTCCTTTCAGCAGCCGCAATACACCGAATCCATTACGAACATGGTTGAACAGGTTAACATGAGCGCCAAACGATTCATTCAAATTTTCAAGGATGAAGTGGGACTAACACCCAAAAGGTTTAGTCGTTTAATGCGGTTTCAAAAGGCGGTACGTCTAATCAGACAGAGCAATGATATCGATTGGGCCGATCTTGCCATGTCTTGCGATTATTATGACCAGTCCCATTTCATTAAAGAATTTCAGTCCTTTTCCGGCCTCAATCCGACCGAGTATCGCGCTATAGAAAGCCTGCACCCCAATCACATTCCACTCACGGACTAGATCTCGGGAAAAAATATACAATACAGTGTCTCCTTCGTTCCCTTACAATGCAGAAAGCAGCTATTACATTCTGTAGATGGAAAGGGGAGATCAGCTATTATTACTCCATTTAAAATCAATGTTCCGCAATCAGATCTTGAAGACTTGAATACGCGGCTGGATCATACACGGTGGCCCGACGAAGCGGCCGGCGAAGGCTGGTGTATGGGTGCAGATCTCGGTTATATGAAGGAATTAATCGATTATTGGCGAACGCAGTATGACTGGCGTATTCATGAAGCCAGATTAAATGCCTTACCGCAATACAAGACGGTTATAGAGGGTACGAACCTTCATTTCGTGCATGTCAAAAGCAAAAATCCAAATGCGGTGCCGCTATTGCTCGTTCATGGCTGGCCCGACAGCTTCTACCGATTTCACAAGATGATCCCTCTGTTATCCGACTCCTTCGATCTTGTCGTGCCTTCGATTCCCGGTTTTGGATTTTCGGATCGAAAAACCACAGCACCGAAGCGAGTCGCCCACCTGTTTGCCAAGCTGATGACAGAAACACTTGGATACGAGGGCTTCGCGGCTTGCGGCGGGGATATCGGCACTGGCATCGTGACCATGCTATCCATACATCACTCCGACGTTGTGAAAGCGATCTTGTTGACGGACGCTGGTTATCCAACCGGAAAAGAGGATAGTACTGAAATGTCCCCTGCCGATCGGCAGTTTATGTTAGACACCCAGGCCTGGGTTCAGTCAGAAGGCGCCTATCTGAAGCTGCAAGCTACCAAACCGCAAACGCTTGCCTATTCACTTAACGATTCGCCGGTTGGCTTGGCATCTTGGATCGTCAGCATGATCCGTTCGGGAGCTGGCGACAAGACCGTAGATGATGCATTCGGCGGAAGGGACGAACTACTCACGAATATCATGATCTATTGGCTGACCGAGACGGCCGGATCTGCCGCACGCATGTATCGGCTAATTGTAATGGCCAATCAAGCGAATGAAGATAACGCTCCGCTGATCACAGCGACACGAAGCGTACCGGCAAGTATCGTGCTCTTCCCGCGCGAAATCCAGTTCCCCGCAAGCTGGGCTGAACGTTCGGTACATGTGAGAAGCTATAACAAAATGCCCCGTGGCGGTCATTTTGCAGCGCTGGAAGAACCCGAACTGCTGGCCAATGAACTGATACGATTTATCCCTATACATTATTCTGATTCGGGAGGAAGCTCATAATGGAATCCATGAGGGAACGAAGCATTTCCTATCGACGTATGCACAATCTGCTCATAGCTGGCAGGAAGATGGACAATTGCGAACATGTTGTCCAGCACCTCGGCGCCCTGCAGGCGCAAGATTATCATCAGGCCCTGTGGGCTGTTGGAATGCGTACGCAATCTGCTACTGTGGCGGATATTGAGCAATCCATCGAGGATCGTAAGATTGTTCTGACTTGGCCGATGCGCGGTACGATTCATTGCGTGCATCCGGAGAACTTAAGATGGATGCTCCAACATTTGGCTCCGCGTATTTTGGCACAGGATGGGCGAAGACAGGCTCAATTGGAGCTTAATCAGGAGATCATCGAGCGCTGCAGGCAGATCATTTATGATGCCCTGCAAGGGAACAAGCGGATATCTCGTCCCGATCTTATGCAATTGCTGGAAGATAACGGATTTCACACGAAAAACCAGCGAGGCTATCACCTTCTATGGTATCTTGCGCAGAGCGGCCACATTTGTCTCGGGCCGAGGGAAGGCAAGCAGCAAACCATTGTTTTGCTAGATGAGTGGGTGCCTGCCGCCAAGGAGTTATCCCGGAGCGAAGCGCTCGCCTTGCTTGCGGAACGATATTTTGCGAGTCATGGGCCGGCAACCGTACAAGATTTAGCCTGGTGGGCTGGGATCACACTCTCTGACGCAAGACAAGGCGTAGAAGCTGCGCAATCCCGGCTGGTGTCGGAGAAAATCGGCGGGCAGGAATATTGGACAACCGATAACGCCCCGGCATTCGTAATGGATGAAGAACCGAGTGTTTATCTGCTTCCGGGATTTGATGAATATTTGCTTGGCTTCAAAGACCGGAGTACGGTATTAAACGCCGCGCATGCCCGCCATGTTGTCCCGGGCAATAACGGCGTATTCATGCCTACCATCGTTATTGACGGCCAAATCTCCGGCCTATGGAAACGAACCATTAAGAGTAAAGGGATCGACATCGAATTTCATCTATTCGCACCTCTAAAGGAGAGAGAAGAGCGCGTAATCGAGGCTGCCGGGCGATATTGCAAGTTTATAGGACTGCCTCTAGCAACAACATCCTTTCAACTGGTGGAATCATAGATGACCAAGGAGGAAGTTATGAAATACGCTTATGTTTATGTACTGGATACGATGGCGGACTGGGAGCTTGGCTTGGTTACTGCAGAGCTCAACTCCGGTCAATATTTCAAACATCGCGGGAGTCGCCTTCCCGTACGAACAGTCGGAGCTTCCAACCGTCCTATCACGACAAAGGGCGGGTTGACAATCGTGCCGGAACTGACAGTAGATGAGATCACTCATGAAACATCGGCGATATTGCTTTTGCCGGGTGCTGACAATTGGAAAGATCCCATAAATGGGCCAATTATCGAAAAAGCAAAACAACTGCTGAACGCCGGTGGCAACGTTGCAGCCATATGCGGGGCGACACTTGCGCTTGGGGATGCCGGGTTGCTAGATGACCGTCAGCATACGAGCAATAGTCTGGAGTATTTGAATTTATTCAGCCCCTCGTACAAAGGCGCTGCTCGATATAAAGACGAGAAAATCGTGACCGATAGCAATCTGATCACAACCGGTTCAGCCGGCGCACTAGAATTAGCGCGCGAGGTTATCGCGCTGCTGGACCTGTTTGCGGAAGAGACGTTAGAAGCTTGGTATAACTACTTCACTTCTGGCGATCCTAAATATTTTTATGCGATGATGGAGACGCTGCAGGAGAGTAATTCATAACTTGAAGAGGGTGACTAAGACGTTGGTCTTGGGTCACCCTGTTTCTATACTGCACATTGTCATGAGATAGATAAAATGACGCAGACTGGACGCCTCTGTTTGCTGAGGGCCATCGTTCCACGACACTTCCCCGAACTGGCCTCAGCTAGGTTCAAACCTACGTGCCGACTCTTGGCGGCCTTGCTCATGGAGCCAGCGTACATCATGAATTGCAATTGCTGGTTAAGGCCGGATTCACTCCGATAGAAACTCTTCGGTCGGCTACACTCGAAACCTGCCCGTCGGTTCGGTCTTAATGATCGTGGCCGTATTGCCGAAGGTGCACGCGCTGACTTGGTATAGGTCCATGGCGATCCGACAATCAATATCTCGGACACCCTTTCCATTAAAGCCGTATGGTTCAAAGTTGTAGCGAGGCCGTCGATTGAACCTCTTTCCATGACCTTCCGCCGTCTTCCGATTGTAAAAAAGACTCTTCTCCCCGAACCCAGCCAATCTTTTCATCTACAAATTTTAATTCTGCAGCATTCCGCAATTGAGGCGACCTATTCAGTACTTGCCAATGTCCCCCGCCATCCGATGTCCCGTAAAGAATTCCTGCTTCTGAATCAATCATCCAAAAATGTTTAAGATCCGAAGCCGTGCTTGGACGAAAACCTTGCGGGGCGCTGCCGTCTTTTGCAGTAACGATAGGGGCACCATCTTGGGACACCGACGGGCTCCAGGTAGCTCCACCATTTTCAGTTGTGAACCAAACGATGCCAGCTTTTTCGTTATTAAGGGTCCTGTAAGAAACCGGCAGTACGCCTTCCTTCTTAGCATTTCCGAAGAACTGAGGAGGATGCTCGGCGATAAACGCAGCGTCTTTGATGTCTTTAGGCAAATCCAAGGCCAGTCGCTTCCAAGAGGTTCCGCCGTCAGATGTCGCGTAAATCTCCGGCTGGTTGTCCTTTGAATTAAAAAAGGAAATGAACCCATGCATCTTATCGGAAAAGGACATCCCTGATGGGGTGGAAACGAGAACGCCGTCCGGCGCGATTTTACTGAGGTACTTCCACGTCTGCCCACCGTCTGTTGTCTGATATAAAGCGGTTTTTACCGGCCCGCCCGCCGGGTCGGAAATAAAAGAAATGACCCCTGTCTTCTCGTCAGTAAAGTAGAGATTAAATGCCGTGTTTACCCCCGGAAAGGACCAAGTATCTTTTGTGGGAAGCGTGGTGGAGTTCCAAGAATTACCTCCTTCAGCCGTACGATATATAGTCCAATTCGATTCATTATCGGCAGGTCGGACAACGAACCAGGCCAATCGCTCGTTAAAAAGGAACGGTTCAAATCTTGAATTGTCGTACCCCTGCGGTGTCCGGTCTACCCATGTTTGACCTCCATCATTCGTACGTTTTACACTCGTTCCGAACGCCCAGCCGTTGTTCCGGTCAATCATTCGAATCAGTGCCGACGACTTTTCGATAATAGGGGTTGCCGCAAGAGATTGGCCAGGCGGCATGGAGGAGCTGTCCGATCCGGTGTTCGATAAGAGAGTTATTCCAACGACCAAAGTCCCCAGTGCCGCGGCTGCTACTCCGCCCAAATATCGCTTGCTCCTGGAAGGAGCTTGCTTCTCCATTCCAATCCTGCTTTTGGTATCGGCTGAAAGTTTGCCATGAAAGTGATTTCGCTTAAAGGGCTCTATTCCTGCTTGCTTATACCAATCCGGTTTACTCATGGCCCCCGACCTCCTGAAGCTTTTTAAAAACCTTAGTGCGAGCACGGTGCAGGCGAGACTTTACAGTTCCTTCCGATACCCCAAGCACCCCTGCCATCTCCCGAGTCGTCATTTCATGCCGAATATCCAGCAAGAGAACTTCCCGAAAATTTAATGGCATCTCCAAAATGATCCGCCAAATAACGTTCGCAGCTTCTCGATCCATAAACTCGTTTTCAGCTGATGTTACGGTTTCTTTGCGCCTTATCCATTCAAGTAGGATTACACGCCGCAGAAAGGCGGAATTTCGGTAATTATAGGACAGATTACGAGTGATTTTAAGCAGCCATGTTTTCACGGTGGACTCTCCTCGAAAGTCCTTTACACCGCGAAACGCCCGCAGAAATACTTCTTGAGAGATATCATCAGACGCATGGCGATCCCGAGTTAAAAAGTAGGCGTAGTTCCAAACATCCTTTCCAAAATCCCGCATCAAATGATCCAGTGTAAAGGACTCGATGTTGGATGATAAGTATTGTAGATACTCGTATTCCTCCACTAAGTTCCCCTCCTACTGAAACAGACAGGGCATCCCCATTCCGGGTTCCCGAATCGTAAAATATTTAGGACAAATGGGCAAAAGCAGCCGAGCGTTCCGGCCGGCTGCCTCCGTAATTTATTGAGCTCTCGTACCCGTTTATATTTTGTAATGACTTGTATCACCATGCTCTAAGCCAAAGAGCTTGCTGCACTCCTAATTCAGTCAAAGCAGAGCCTTGATGCCTTTGCATTCTGTGTTCAACATTCCAATCTGTTTCGTATTTGTTGTAACACTCAAGATACTTCACCTATCAACTTTTATTAAATACTTCGTTGGTAAAGTATCAAATCCCTTTGTTAATGACGTAAATCTGCCCGTTAGCGTAACGCGACTGCCGATCGATGCCGGCAGCCGGGTCTTAGTAGTTTTTTGATCTATCGTCTCCTATTAGGTGAGCCTCTTCCATCCTCTTCTGCTCATAAAATGAAAAAGCCGCATTACATGCGACTTCTAATGAAACTATGTTCTTATCACCTGACAATCGCCATTACTGGCAATATTAAATTATATTGCAATGTGAAGATCGTCAACCTAGACATTACGTTATGATCTACGTAATCTCTTGTTTGAATTTGTGTAGAATCTTCCCTCTAACTAATCCTTTTCCAGTAACAACTGCAAACCTAAATTGTAGCATTTTATCAACTTTTCACATTTGATAATCACCTCTTTGCTATCCTCTTTTTATCCTAGTCTGTTCAAAAGGACTCTTCTAATTATTCCAATTAGGCTAACACGACATTGGATTGAAGCAGGATCTGCTGCAGCTTCTTTACATCCACATCTGCGGCGGATAAGTTCTCTGCGCTGGCCAGAGCAGCGGCTGCTCCCGCAGCCTGGCCGGTGGCCATGCAGCTCGGAGTTAGCCTGGTTGTGGCTAGTGCCTCGTGAGAAGTAGAGATACAGCGCCCTGCTGCCAGAAGGTTTTGTATCTTTTGCGGTACAAGACAACGGTACGGAATATCGTAAGCTCCATCTCCGCCAATCCATGCGGCTGTAACCCCGCTGCCTTTGGGATCGTGAATATCGATCGGATACCCGCTTCTGGCGATTACATCATCAAACCGTTTTCCCGACACAACATCCTCAATGGTCAGACTATACTGCCCGTTAATGCGTCTCGTTTCCCGGATCCCGATTTGTGTTCCCACCGATGAGATGCTTGCCTTGGCGAAACCGGGAACCCAGTTTTGCAGAAACTGGGCCATCATCATCACCTGACGGCGGCCCTCCTCCTCGGCCTTCGTTAGATCCTCGATGTCCGTGCCGTCCAACCCCTGTACACGGGTGCAGTTCACCAATACCTCATCCTCTGCGGGGCCGGTAAAGAAAAGAACCTGGTCCCGATTAATAGGGACATTGGCAGCTTTCCACTGCGAATAAAACCCTTGAACTCCTGTCAATGGAATGTGATCCAGCTCATCAAAAGGAGTTTTCCGATAAAAATTGTCCGGGTTCTCTATCATATTGCGGCGAACGGCCTCTAGGTCCACTCCGCGCATCCGGAATTTCATCGTCATCGGCTGGGTGCCGTGATCTCCTTCACGCCCTTGCAGCGTAGGAGCCCCGGATAAATAGCTCACATCCGCATCTCCAGAGGTATCGACGAACATCTTCCCACGGATTTGATAGTGCCCCGATTTGCCCGTCACTTGTACGGATCGAATTCGGTTGTCTTCCACTTCAACTGCATCCACAAAGCTGTGCAGCAGCAGCCGCACGCCCGCTTCCTTGAGCATATCGATGGCAACCAGCTTGTAAATCTCGGGATGATACGGTGTTACCGTGTGAACGAATCCCACTGTGTCCCGAAGATGGCCGGGTGAGCCTCCTTGCGCCATTAACCGTTCGACCAGCTCTTGCGCAATTCCCTTAATGACCTGATTGCCTTGCTCGGTATGAAAGGTCATCCACGGATAGACGGAGGCGGCTGTCGACATCCCTCCCAAAAAACCATAGCGTTCGATTAAAATGGTGGATGCCCCTAGTCTTCCGGCAGCGATGGCTGCATTAATGCCGGCAGGCCCGCCTCCGACAACCACGACATCAGCTTCTAAAATGCGGTTCATCTCGTTCCTCCTCTATTCCTTTAACCCAGTCATTGCAATGCCTTGTATAAACTGCTTCTGAGCGAAGAAGAAAACCAGCAGCAGCGGCAGCGTTACCATAACGGAAGCGCTCATCAGCAGGTTCCACGCCGTGCCGGCCTCGTCTGTAAACAGGGAAAGCGCCAATGGCAGCGTCATCAAGTTCCGATTGTTGATAAAAATAAGCGGATTGAAGAAATCATTCCAGGTTGTTAAAAATGTAAAGATCGTCAGCGAAGCGATCGCCGGCTTGGCCATCGGAAGCATGATTTCGAAGAATGTGCGCATTCGCGAGCAGCCGTCGATCATAGCGGCTTCCTCCAGGTCCTTTGGCATGGCAATAAAATACTGCCGCATCACAAATACGCCGAAGGCTCCCTCCGCGCCGAAAATGGGCAGAGCGATCAAGGGAACATGCGTGTTGTTGAACCCTAAATCGCGCATGAACAAAAACATCGGGATCGCGGTTGCCTCGGCTGGAATCATCATGGTGCTAAGCAATAACAGGAACACGAGATCTCGCCCCTTAAATGGGATCCGGGCAAAGGAATACCCGGCCAGCGAAGCAAAAAAGGCGGTCCCAACGGTTACCACAACCGCAATATAGACACTGTTAAAATAATATAAGTGAAAAGGCGTGTTGTTCAGTACTTCCGTGTAGTTCGCCCAACGGATCGCAGATGGAATAAACTCCGGCGGGAATACGAATATTTTGGCCGGTTCCTTAAGCGAAGTCGACACCATCCATAAAAATGGGATCAGCATTACAACCGATATTAAGGTTAGCACCAGATAATGCAGCGCGCCGGCGATCCAATTCGATGATTTCAAGACTGCACCTTCAGCTTTCATGGAACACCCACCTTTTTCTAAGCTGCCACTGAATTAGTGTAAAGATCAGGATGATGAAAAAGAGAATATAAGCTAGAGCCGACGCATAACCGAACTCGAAGAGCTTGAACGCTTTTTCCCAAATATAGTACACCAGCACTTTCGTGCTTCCGCTTGGTCCGCCTTGAGTCATCACGTAGATCTGGCCGAATACCTTCAACGAACCGATGACAGTCATGATGACCGTCAAAAATATCGTGGGCGTAATCATCGGTACCGTCACTTGGAAGAAAGCGGTCCGCCGGCCTGCCCCGTCGATTTTGGCCGCTTCGTAAAGCTGAGCCGGAACCTGCTGCAAAGCAGCGATAAACAGCACCATATTGAGCCCGACGTTCTTCAGCACGCTGGTGACAATAACGGCAGGCATAGCCAATTGTGCATTGTACAGCCAGGCAGGGCCTTGAACGCCAAAAAACAACTGAATCAGCTGGTTAATAAACCCTGTGTCCGTCGCAAACAGATACTTCCAGACGATCGCCCACACGATGAGCGAAGTCATGACCGGCACGAATATGGCGGTGCGGAATAGACCCATGCCAGGCTTTCCTTTTGCCAGAAGCAGCGCAAGCCCCAAAGCCAGAATAATATTCAGCGGCACCAGGCCCGCCGAGAAGTAAAATGTGTTACCTAATATTTTCCAAAATTCAGCATCTGCGACGATTGCTTTGTAATTAGCAAAACCAATAAATTGTGCATCGCCAAGTATCGGCCAGTCTGTCAAGCTCATGTAAAAAGCCATAACTAAAGGAGCAATAAGGAAGATGATAAAACCAAGAACCATCGGCGCTACAAACAGCCATCCGGTAATAGCAGCTTCCCGCGATAAAGGATGTTTCCTCTTGATAGCTGCAGCTAGTTCGCCACTCATATTCGTCCCCCTATCTGTCGATCGCATTGCGGAACGCGTGAACCATGCGCCGGATTTCGTCCTCATGTTTTCCTATTGCGACAGCTCCAACCAGCAGGACTTGAATACCGCAATCTTTTAGAGCAGGAATATCCTGGGGAACAATTTTACGTTGGGAAGGAACGATGACAGGCAAACCGGCATTCTCTACCAACCAGCGGTATTTTAACAAATCGGCAAAACTAAGCGGTGATCCGTACTCCTCTCCCGGGACGATGGACGCTTCCAAAGCTTCCAGCATGGGAAAGGATTTGGCCGCATCCAGAAAGCGGAGGTCAAATCGGTTATCAATAGCAAAAGTGGACGCCAGCTTGCTTGATTTCAGCAAAAAGGACGGCAGGTGCCAAGCATAAATGGAGTAGAAGTCAATCCCAAGCTCGGGTAGCTCCTCTATTTCATCGGGAAGAATGGCCTCTATAGATCCTCCAGGCACTATACCTAAAGGACCATGGAACAAGGAACGAATCTCCCTGAACGTGTCCCTGTACTCCGATAGCGCTCCAAAGCTGGTCCCGCTGGCACGGTGACCCACATTCATATGCACCTTCAGCCCGTCCGCACCTTCTTCGATTGCTGCTTTCGCCAATCTCGCATCATTCTCCGGAAGGCTGACGAACAATTGTAATTTGGTTTGATGGAGAGAAGTCTTCAAACGGTTCATCTGCGGGTTCTCCTTTTCTTTTTGTACAACCGCGGTCCGCTTACAACGAACCGCGTCGCACGTTACCTATTTCAAAAGTGGGGTGATCTTGGTTTCCATCGTTTTTACGATTTGTTCCGGCGTTGCCGTTTGGCTGAAAAGCTGATCGAAGCCTGCAAGCAATTCGTTATCGATTTTCTCCCAATTGACGTGCCCCGGTTGAACGATGGCCTTCGGCATTTCATCAATTACGGCTTGCTTAATGTCTGCCGCATCAGGGTTTCCTGGCTGCTTCAGAAAATCATCGGAGCCTAGCACGCTCTTGCGCGGAGGTACGAAGAACGTTTGGGTTGCCTTGATACCTTCCTCACTCGCCAGGAATTTCATGAATTCTTCGGATTCTTTAGGATACTTGCTGCCTTTGAACATGACATATCCGGCTTGGCCGAGCATCGGTACAGCGCCTTTCGGACCGGACGGCATCGGAGCGATGCTCCATTTGAAATCTTTAATCGTCCTTGCTTTGGACACATAGCTGTATACATCGAAGAACATGCCGATTTTACCGGATTCGAAACTGACCTGTTCACCTGCTTTAGGGTGGGATTGATCGACGAACATCATGGTTTGCAGCATTTTCAGCGTCTCAATTCCGTATTGATCATTCCATGTAAATTTGGTCATGCCTTTATCGAACGGGCCGCTTCCGTTGGACCAGGAGTAGCTGGACAGCAAAATATATGTTTTCCAATCGCGGAAGAAGTTCGCTCCATAGATTTTGTTAGCCCCTGTGCCACTTGAAAGTGCCTTAGCGTCTTTTACGAATTCATCCCAAGTCCATTTGCCTTGTTTGGCAAGATCATTAGGGGAAGCCAGTCCTGCTTTGGCGAACAGGTCCTTGTTATAGAACATAACGCTAGGCGGCGTCGAGAATGGCAATCCATACAATTTCCCGTCTTTGGTGAACAAATCCAGAGTGGACGGGATAATATCATCCATCTTAAAGGAAGCATCCTGCTTCACACTGGAAATGTCCTGCAGAATCCCATTGGCCATAAACTGCGGAACCATACGCTCGGATAACCAAGCGACATCAGGAAGCTCGCGTCCTGCTGCCAATACCGAAATCTTCTGCTGATAATCCGGAAAAGGGACAGATTGCAGGTCCACCGTAATGTTCGGATGGGTTTGTCTGTACTTATCGATTAAAGTCTTGTACAGATCGAGGTGGGCCTGATTTCCCCAAGTTAAAAATTTGAGCTGAATAGGCTTGCTTGTGTCAGGTGTCGCACTGCTGCCGGTTGGCGCTGCACTTGGTTGCGTTCCTGAACCGGAATTGCTGCAGCCGGCAACCAGAACCGCGAGTATGGCCGATATACTGAGCATGATATTGGCCTTACGTTTCGATGCGTTCATTCTGTTTCCCCCCATTTAGTGATGATCTTGATAGTCCTATTATATTGAAAGCGCTTTTACAAAATAAATCACTTCACATTTGGGTTTGGTACGTTTTGTATAGAAGATCTAAAATTCTCCTTCTTCCCTATATGCGCCAGGAGTCTTGCCCACCTGTTGTTTGAAGAGCAGCATAAAATGCTTCGGGCTTTGGTAGCCGGAGAGCCGAGCCACATCGTAAATCTTCAGGTCGGAATTCAAAAGCAAATATTTCGCACGCTGCATTCGGATATCCGTGATAAAATCGGACAAATGGATTTTGGCTTCTTGTTTAAACAATTGGCTGAGGTAAGCCGGATTCAGATTCACGTACTCTGCAAGAACCTGAAGCCGCAGGTCTTTATCGGGATTTCCTTGAATGTACTCTTTGACCTTGCGGATTAGTCGTCGGCTGTCATTTTTCAGAGGGAGCTCATCCTTATCCGCTGCTTCCCCAGGCAAAGACGCATTTCCCTCCTTGGGCACCAAGCCCCGCCGTATTTGATCCAATACCGAAACCAGGGCCAAGCGGTCAATCGGCTTCAATAAATAATCGGTGACTCCGTATCGGAGCGCTTGTCTGGCATATTCAAAGTCGCCGTATCCGCTAATGATCAGGATCGGCATCTGAGGATAACGTTCCCGTACTTTGGCGGTTAGCGTCAAGCCGTCCATTTCACGCATCCGAATATCCGTGATGATGAAATCCGGTACTTCCTTTTGCAAATAATCCAGCGCTTCCCGCCCATTTGCAGCTTCCTTGGTGATCTGGAAATCCGCGGACACTTGGGCGATTAAGTTTTTCAATCCGTTCCGGATAATTTCTTCATCTTCAACCAGCAGAATTTTGATCATATCCATTCACCCTTTCCATAACAGGTATTGTAATAGTAAATGCGGAGCCTTTTCCTGGACTTGCATCAATGTCGAGCTCGTATTCCTCCCCGAACATCAGAATCAAACGATGATAAATATTCCGCAAAGCGAGCCCGTGTTCTCCGGATTCCAAAGGCAATGTCGAGGCAAGCGATGAGCGAAGATGCTCCAGCTGTTCATCTGTCATACCGACCCCATCATCCTTGACCGTAACCAGCAGATAATGTTCAAAGCGAAGAGCGGTGATCCAGATCGTACCTCCTTGCTCCTGTTCGCCGATTCCGTGATAGATCGCATTTTCAACTAAAGGCTGTAGCAGCAGCTTCGGAATGGAATAACGCTCAATCCCTTCTTCCAAGTCAAATACGACACGAAGCCGGTCCCCGTAACGCATCTTTTGGATTTTGACATACGACGCAACGGAGTCCAATTCCTCTTTTAACAGGACCATCCGATCGTACTTATCTACGGTGTAGCGAAGCATTTTGCCGAGTGCGGTCACCATATCGGATACCTCATAGTTCTGCTTTCCGATCGCGATCATGTTAATGGACTCCAGTGTATTATATATAAAATGAGGATTAATCTGACTTTGCAGCGCTGCGAGTTCAGCCTCCTTTTCCTTCAGTCCAATTTCATATACTTCTTTGACCAAGCGGTCGATCTCCTCCGTCATCCGGTTGAATCCTCTGCTTAATTGACCGATTTCGTCCTGTGATTCCACAGGGACAGTTTGCTGGAAGTCTCCCCGCTGCACGAGCATCATCTTTTTCTTGAGCCTGTCTAGCGGTCGGCTGATGTGGTATGAAAAATAGATAGCAAGCAGCCCGGCAGCTACCAAAAACACTATGGCCAGCAGGACCGTAAAATTACGTAATGTTATCGTATCCTTGAGAAGCGAGCTTACTGGTATAAAACTGATCACTTTGAGTCCAGTAAAATCGGAATAATCGACCACAGTCAAGAAACGTTTGCCCTGAACTGTAACGTCCTTGGCAAAGCTTTCATTAGGCAGCTTCGTTTCGAGCAAGATTTGCTCCATAGTTGGGTCCTGCGTACAGCTTCTTTCATTGTAAAATAGCTCATTGTTGCTATCCATTACGGAGAGGCTGCATTTCTCCTCAAATTTCACGTTCGATAAAATCTGCTTGAATACGTCCATCTTCATATCAATTTTAATCAGCCCGAGCAAGCGATTCGTATTCGGCTCACGGATCAAGCGGGCGACGGAGAAATACTGCTGCGGGTTGTTCTCCATGTAGTAATCCGGATTATGCGGAGGAATGATGGCCCAGGCGCCATCCGCTTGACTGACTTTGGTGTACCACGCTTCCTTCCGCACATCCACGGAGAATTGCATTCGGGTCGAATCCACATTGGTAAAAATAAAGCCATTATTGGCAATGACCTGTATCCCTCTCACCTCAGAACGGTTATAAGCCAACCCTGATATATAGAGAAACATTTTTTCCATTTCTTCTAGCGTGGGACGCGTTTGCTGATACGCTGGCATGCTGTATTTGTCCAAAATAGACAATACCTTTTGGTCATAGAGAGGCATCAGGGAAAGACGCTGCATTTCTACTAAGGTCCGATCCAGGTTGCGATTGATTTGGCCGGCAATCTGAATCGTCGAGTCAGCGGTCCTCCTCTCGATGGTGCTGGAGAACTCGTAATAGGAGATCAATCCCTGTAAGGTCAATGGTATCGTGATAAGCAGGATGAAGATAGTTACTATCTTTTTACGTAAATTCATTCGGGCAAAAAAGGGGTGGAACGTTCGCCATTTCCTGTTCATTGCTGCATCTCCTCATCCATACCATGGTCCTATTATTTTAATCGTTGCCCTATTGTTCGAAAATAGCTATTTTTATGAGTGACATGAACTTAAAGCAAGTTGGGCAAAAAATAGAGATATCCGAAAAACAAAAGGGTCTGACATACGCCAAATCGATCTACATAATAGGAAAGCTGCCCGTTACATCAATGAAAAAGGCAGCTGATCGTTTGACCGGCTGCCGCTATATCATGATTCAACTATCGTTATCCGTCATTGCGCGCTGCCCTTGCCCTGCAATCGAGACAACCAGACTCGTTCCGCGACCGCGACGTGCTGAACCAGCTTCAGAAGGTCCTTGTTCTTCGTCTCACTCTCCTCGAGCGCATCCAAGATGCGTCCGTCCGCCCAGTGCAGGTGGTCCATCATGCACTTGATCGTCTTCATTTCGGTTTCCCCCTCTTCGTCTCATCGATTACTTGAACCTACTGTGCCCGTTAGCTTAACCCCGAAATCCATCGGGTGGACCGAGGGCTCCGCTAGGAGCCGCAGCGTGAATACGACGTTATCTGATGTTCGTCTCTTCATTGAGATTCCCTAAAAGTTACTTATTCCAAAACATTGTGTAGCTTCCTTCGCTTGCGTTGCTTGTCAAAACTATATCGTACTTTCCTTCCTTTTATGCCTTAAATTCTATGTTTCCATCCATCTTGTTATTTGTTTCCATTGCCCACTCAATAGTTTTGTCTTCATTTAAAATTTGAATTTTCAGATCGCCCGAACTAAGTCAACACTATAATCTGCATTAAATACTTGATTTTCTTTGAACCTAACATGGTTAGCATACCCTATCCGCTGATTGAACCATCGAATGCCGTGATGCCATGCTGGACAATACAACCACGGCAATGATAGCGATGAGTACTCCGAGTACCCCGAACCAGGTAATGGATGCCAAAGAAACACGGTTAACGATCAGCCCGCCGATTCCTGCGCCGACAGCCATGGCCAGCTGCATCATGGAACTGTTCAAGCTCAGCATGACGCCCGAGGATTCAGGAACAAGCGAAACCAGGTTAAATTGCTGTGCGGGGGCGGATGACCAAGCGGCAAAAGACCAGAGGATCAAAATGGCGAATACGGCAATGACAGAATGTCCGACTAAGGATAGCAAAATCAACGAAATGACGTGAAGCACCATCCCTGAAACGAGCGTGGATTTGATGCCCCGTTTATCCGCACTATAGCCGCCGACTTTCGAGCCAATCAAACTGGCAATGCCGAACATGAACAGAGCTGCGCTAATCAATGATTCATTTAAATGAGTCACCTCTAGCAGAAAAGGGGATAAGTAAGTATAGGCGAGGGAATATCCTCCCAACCAGAAAAAAGTAATCGCTAAAGCAACCAATACCTGAGGTTTTTTTAACAAAGCAAATTGTTTGATCAAAGGGACAGGCTTGTCTCCCTGCATACGCGGTATAACCGCAGCAATGACAAGCATAGCCAAGCCCCCGACAATTGCGATAGCGAGAAATACCGCTTTCCAGCCAAAAGCCGAGGCTACCATTCTGCCGAGCGGGACGCCGATGATGAGCGATGCGGTAATGCCCATGGTGACGTTGGCGATGGCGCTGGCCTGCTTACCTGGCAGAGCGATTTTGGCGGCGATGCTGAGCGCGTTAACGGTGACCACCCCGGCGCCTAAAGCCGTAATGATTCTCGCAGCAATGAAGAAACCGAAGCCGGACAGTATAAATGTCAGCAGATTTGCAGCAATAAAGAGGCCTAGCGAATAAAGTAGGAGCTTACGCCGGTCCATTTTGGCTGTCAGTGCCATCAAAATAGGAGTCCCGACCGCATAGGCAAGGGAATAAACCGTAATGAGCTGGCCTGCTGCCGCAACGCTTGTTCCCAACGTCTCTGCGATTCGGTCTAATATCCCGGAAACGATGTAATTGGATGTTCCAACTAAAAAGCTGATCAAGGCTAGAACGTAAACTTTCCACGTGCTCTTCATAATTCACTCTCCTGTTGTGTTTTTTAGAACTATATTTTTGTCGATAACAAAACCGCCATGGCTGCATGTTAGCAGCTGAAGGAGCCAGCGCGGGGCTTGCCGTGCTCCCTTATTCGCGACGGTTGTGATACCGACATGGTTCTCTCCTCCTTTTGGAAAAAACTGTTTCAATGCAACATTAGTTGCTTGAACAACACTTGTTGTATTTGTATGTTATAATAACAACCAAATGGTAAGCAATCGTCAATAACCATAAACCGTTGTATAGACAACACCATTTCTATAATGTCGTATTACTAGGGGGATTTTAACCATGACAATTAAAAAGAATGAAGCTGATCCTCGTGTGTTACGTACACGGCGACTTCTTCAAGACGCTTTTGCTTCACTAATTCAAGAAAAAGACTTTGAATCAATAACCGTTAGGGATATTGCAGAGCGGGCTACTGTTAACAGAGCGACTTTTTATGCGCACTTTTTAGATAAATACGAAATTCTTGAGGCCAGACTAATGGAATCATTTATGACAATCATAAATGGTAGAATAAGCGGGCACGAAGTATTGAATGAAGAAACAATTCAGAGTATTTTTCTGGGGATATGCGAATTTCACAAGAGTCTAAGCACTATGTGCAAAAGAAGAAATCCATCGCTTGCATCTGTATTCGAAATTCAAATAAAGGAAAAAATTCAAACGATACTTCTTTCCTTTATTGACAAAGACAAGATGCTATCGAATCCAAACGCGCAATTCTCAATAAATACAGCTACTATCTTGTTAAGTTGGGGGATGTATGGGGCGGCTTACGTTTGGAACAAAGAGGGGTGTCTAATAAGTGCGGAATCATTCGTTAAACAGTCTTTGCCCTTAGTGATGAACGGAGCCAAAGAACTACTGGGATAGTTCCTGTCGCTATTGCTCTATCTGCCCTTTATTTGAGCGATTCATCTACTGCTTTGATTGGATCACGCTGAAACGTACAACTACATGCAAGACATGAACTGCCGTCACTTATCATACGGTTCATCGCAACAATTAAAAGGAAAAATGAAAAGGGCGCCGCTGCAGGACGCCCTTAATTTAATCTATGTGTTTGCTGTCATGACCAATTGTATCCAATCTTTAACCGCGGACGACTGAAAAGAGAATCGCCCCTGTCATCGGAGGCCGTTTATCCGTTCTAAATTCTTGACGCCATTCTCTTATCCGGTTGCAAGTCCTGTTTGCCTATGCCCGACTTAGTTAGCGTCGGCAATAACGATCTCATCCAGGTAAAGACTATCACCCGGAACTCCTGACGGGCTATATATCTCGAGATGGACATTTGCAGTCCCGTTCGGCGCGGTAATGTTAGCGGCAGCCTGCTGCCAGTTCGTCGATAAACCACTCAGCGGTATAAGATCGGTTTGCATTAGTGTCTGGCTTCTATCAAACCATTTAACCCTGAGCGTCACCTCGGATATTGATCCGGTACCTTGCTTGGCCCAATAACTCACCCGCTTATTGCCAGCGCTCGACGTAAACCCTGGCCAATTTGCGGCTACTATGCCCCAACCCCATGGATCCGTTACGTCTACTCGAAGGCTGCCGTTCCCACGATGCGCTTCGTATGTCGATGCCGTAACAGAAGCGGAATACCAGGACTGCCACTGACCGCCCGAGGCTTCACCGCCAGCTGTGTCGGCATCAAGCACATTAGGCGCATCGCCTACTACCATGTCATCCAGGTAAAAATAATCCCCTGGTTCCCCCAATCCGATAAAAGAAACGAGCACGGTCGATGCTCCTTCAGGTGCATCAACTAATGCAGACGATTGCTGCCACGCGGTCGTCAGAGCAGGTGATTTGAGTTCGTTCGTTTGCAGTACCTTCTTGTTACTACCCAGCCATTTTACAATCATCTTGGGTTGTATGCTTGTCCCCGAACCAAGCTTTCCCCTGAAGCTGAGTTTCTTCAATCCTGCTGTCGTTGAAAATCCAGGCCAATTCGAAAGCACTCCCCAGCCCCATGGGTCGGTAACATCGATACGAAGACTGTGCTTACCGCTATTCATCTCATAAGCAGACTGCGAGACTGTTGCAGAGTACCAGTTCTGCCACCCTCCGATAGAACCTTCTAGAGTAGCCGTATCCGCGTCCAGATCATTTGCAGCAGGTGCAGCAGGCGGAGTGCCGCCGCTTGAACCGCCAAAGTCAGGATCGCCGTTGAATGTGCTATTCATATCTTGGCTGAACGGCGCAGATCTCCAAGCATTAAACGACACGGCCTCTCCGTATCCTGTGGCAAAGCGCCAATTGCCAAAGTATTGATTATCATGGAAACGATTATTGTTCCCGAACATCACATCATTCTGAACACCGGCAACGGTATAGGGCGACCACGGTATATTATCGGCTCCTGTCGCAATCAAAGCCTGTACACCGCAGTAAGTCCCCGCGCAAGGCACAACATTCTCATCAAAATGAAACTCGTTGTTATTTACCTCAATCTCGCTTGCATGCCAGCGGCAGTCGGTCCTGTATGATTCGGCGGCAATATCGGTATAGCAAGGATGCGTGCCGTTAATCGGATTCGGGTAATCATAGTTGTGGGAGTCGGGAATAATCGTTGGAATCACGAATGGCGTACAGTATCCCTTACTTGTATTGCCGTTTGAATTACAGAACCGGTTTGCATTTTCATAGATAGAAACGCCCGAGAAATTATTGATGAACGAATTATTGTAGATTCGGATCTTTGGCGCCCCGCTTACAGTCGAAGCAAGACGTGCATCACCGCCCGATTCGGATAGGTAAATGGCTGGGCCGGGCGATCCTTGATTGTTATTTCCGCTTGCCCATGCATTGCGGCTGATCGTATTGTTTCGGATCGTAGCGTTGTAACTAATTTCGTACCAAATGCCTTCACCGTCGTTATGGTCAATCCAATTCCCTTCAATCAGGAAATCGATGTTATTCGTATCTGCCCACAGACCGGTTCCTTTGTTATCGTGTATGTAGTTGTTGGTAATCTTCGCGCCTTTCACATCCCAAAATTTGCCACCGCCTGTACAGCCGCAGCCGGGAATCTGAGCTTCCCAATTATCCGTATTATTGCCGGCAATTTCGTTATGGTCGAGCACGATATTTTTAATGGCAGAGTCCCCTTCAATCGGAGGTTTATACATACTAAAGCCATACTGACCGTTATCCTTCAAGCAATTGTAACGGACAACATTATCAGTGCCTAGAAATACGCCTGCGCCGTCATTATTGAAAATCGTATTATATTGAATAGTCCAACCGGTACCGGCATCGTGGTTGACGACGCCTTCGTTATTGTTATCATTGCCCCGGCCAAAGTTTGTGATGGTGAGATGCTGAATGGTTACGTTCGGCACGTCGCCCGTGAATGCATACAAATTCATATTCCGTCCATCGAGAATTGCGCCTGGAGCTCCAATATAGGTCGTGTTGGCCTTCGCATTAATTTGACCATAAATATCATCTGCAAGCGTGTGTGTTCCTGACTCAAACCAGAACGTAGCCCCTGGCCGATTGAAATCGAAGTCGCTGTTATCCCCTGCCGGCACTATCACAGCCCCATCAGGAGCGACGCTTGGACCACTTAATAAACTTGTATCGCTACATACAGCCGCTGGCGGAGAAGTGGGCCAAGAAACATCAGCATAGGCATCATTGGCGAAGGATGGCATAATGGTTCCGGTGAAAAGAAGCGTCAACAGCACGACAATGAACATAGTGCTATGACGATGACGAATGGCTTGCATTTGGCACTCTACCTTTCTTGGTCATAGTTTCCTTTCATAGTGCCTTTCTTTGACACAATTCGTCAATGATTATAAAGCCTCATTCGTTGGGCGGGTTTATTGGTCCTATAGGGAATCAACAAACGCAGGTCGTAGCTGGAAGGTGATCCCAATCGATATTTAAGGGTAATCCATTCGCTAGAACTTTTCCAAGTACTGAGCAGCGCAGCCGCGCATTACCGTTACTTATGATACGGTTCACCCGAATTATTTCATCGAAGATCAATTGGAGTGTTTTCGTCAAACTTTCTTAAATCGCAGTAAACCTGTTCATTTTCTTTAGTACTTTTAATTAATATCATTGATAACGGATTGATACTGCTGTCAGAAATTAGAGCATTACAATTCAAATAACTGCAAACTTCTTTAATTAAATCATGCGTTTCTCTTTCTGGCTCATTCTTGAGAAATATGCTTAGTATTAATGGGTAATCGGCCTCGCATTTTCTCGTTTCGCACACAATATCCTTAATACCCACACCCAACGAATGCTCAATATTTGATGTTATATCTACTTTAGCACCATCTACCTGAAACACCTTGCTAAATGCATCAGAAAGCTCTGCTTTAGTGAGAATTCGATCTACGATTACATCTTGCCAAAACATAATCTTTTCACCTGGCCTTCAGGTCATCCTTATTTTCCCTTTACTTCAACAATTAGCAAAAGGTTTCCGTGGCGCTTGTTCCAGACATAATTTCGCTATCGTACCCTAGCATAATCAATTAACTCAGAACCTCGACAGTAAATCCACCAGGCGCCTGTACATAGAACGTCCATGCGTGTGATCGTTGTGGTGGCTCCACATCAAACCCATCATCCTTCATACGTTGATTGATTTCGTTCACCCGATCCTCGCTTTCTTGAATGAAGCCGATATGAAAGGTGTTGGGATAGCTGACTTGATTACCTTTCATCAAAGTAAGTACTAACCCGCTATCGTCAAATAGTACAGCGAATGTATTGCCGCGTGTGTTCCCAATTTGCAATCCGAAATATTTCACCAAAAAATCAATTGTAGCTTTAACATCGCTGACCGTTAGATTGAGATGGTTTAATTTCACAAGAACACTTCCTCTTCTATAAAGAATTTATTCGTTCAATAACCACACTTTAACACAATATCTGCTAATCTGCCCTTTCGTATTATGAGTTCAGCCAGTTGAACTCTTTTTCCTTAAGGGGTTTAGTAGAAGGATTCTGATGTCGGTCTGAGGGCAGGTAAAGAGAAAATATCGGAGAAGATTGCATCTAAATGTATGCGCCGGGAGAGCGATGGGCAATGGATAAGCTACAAGGAGCAAGATCCACGGCGATCTTACTCCTGTTTGTTGTGTTTTGGTGTTTTGGCATTTGTCCGGGGATTATCCTCAGCAGGAAATTTTTCAGCTATATTACAAAACAAGTTCATAAAGCTGAAATTGCCTTGGAATACCTATATCAATATAAGTAATATCTACGGTGTCCACATACTCAAATCCATACGACATATACATTTTCGCAGGTATATCGTTGCCCTTGAGACAATCTAATCTTATAGCTTTTTGCTTTTTGTCCTTTGCGGTCTTAATTGCATGCTCAACAAGTCTCTTTGAATATCCACGACCACCATATTCCGGCAAAACACGCAGTGCGTGAATAATCATCACTTCATCTTTTGATGCATTAATATGCCAATGTACTGATTGATATGCGTCATCACAATCATGGCTTAAGATATACGCTGCGACAATTTTTTTATCCTCTATACCAATGAACTGACAACCTTCCTTTATCGCAGCTTCAACCATGGCTTGTGATGGGAACCCACCTTTATTTCCATCAGGCAAAAAACTTTTCTGCCCAAGCACTTCACACATCTCATTGTAAAATAACATGATTTCCGTCAAGTTATCTTTTGTAGCTTCTACTATTTTCATTCTCTACCTCACTTTCAAATGTTAATAACTCCGCAAGCTCTGACTTTGAAAGCTTCATATACCGTCTCCGGATCTAGTGTCTTTTGAATAAACGAAGAAGCCGCTTCTCTTTTCCCATCCTGCAGCAGACCAGAAAAGATTGCCCGTAAAATTGTTGTCTATTACGAAAATATGGCACTTATCAATTCCTTGCTCTGCTAAACTCTGTAAGCTTTTGCTCACTAATTTAAGTCCGAGTTTTCGCTTGCGAAAATCTGGATCAACTGCTAAATGGTAAATAAATCCTCTTCGCCCATCATGTCCTGCGAGTATCGTACCGATTACCTTGCCGTCAGTTTCAGCTATATAGCTTAGCCCTGCGTTCCGTTTTAAGTAAGAATCAATACTTGATCTTGAATCGGCCTCGCTTAAAGCAAGACCTTCAATTTCGCTCCATAAACGGTATGCCTGATCGTAATCACTAATGGTCATTTCTCTTACATCAATCATTTTTTTGCCCCCCATGTTAGCCTTGATTCAATTGTATAAAAAAAGTATAAAATAGAACTGTAGATTTATCGAATGAATAATTTTCGCTTAATACATGAATTGTATTCATGTGGAAAAGAGGTTCTATGCTTAACCATCTTCAACTCGAAGTTTTTCTGAAAATCGTTGAGACCGGGAGTTTTACAAAAGCAGGTGAAAACCTGAACATGACGCAATCAGCAGTAAGCCACTCCATAGCTTCATTAGAAAAAAACTTAGGAGTGAAGTTATTTGAACGGGTCAATCGAACAATGAGATTAACCTCAGCCGGCAACGTGATCCTACCTCATGTCAGAGAGATATTTAATCAGGATTCCATTATCCTACAAAAAGCAAACAAGTTGCTGAATGTTGAGTTCGGTACAATTAAAATTGCTTGCTTTCCAAGTTTTATGACTAAATGGCTCCCAAATCTAATGAGATTGTATAACCGAAGATTTCCTAAAATTGATTTTCAAATTATAGAGGGAGATTATAACGAGATTACGGACTGGGTTAAAGACGGAAAAGTTGATATTGGATTTTCAATCGAGTCGGCAGACTTATGTTTTGAAGCATTTGTACGTGATTCTATGCTGGTCGTTTTGCCTGAAAATAGTCCGTTAAGTCATCTGTCTGACGTAAAATTAGAGGATATCGCCAAACTTCCTTATATCAATGTAAAAGGATACGAAAAACTATTGGATGAAATTTTGATGGGTACGGGGGTACGACTTAATGTGAAATACAATTTACACAACACTTATTCTATCATATCAATGGTTGAAGAAGGATTTGGTGTAACCATCTTGCCTGAGCTGGCTCTTCCGCGTTATCAAGCAAAAATTCATGTAAAACCTTTACAGCCGGCTTTCATTCGAACGATTGGATGTATATTTAGATCAGCTGAAACGTTATCGCCCGCAGTTAAGGCTTTTCTATCGTTTATTACTGAACAACTCAATTCGGGAGAAAATGACAAATCAGATGAGACGAATCTTAACAACAATCAGACTACTGCCGAAAAAACACCTTAGTTTTTACTGCGCTATGATGGTTGGTTTATGTTGACTACGCTGCATATTAGCACAACGAGGCTGTCCAAAAGGCAACCGAACATATTGATCAGCGCTATTATAATACCTGCTATGAATGCTCCGCAGCGTGAATACAGTGTTAGCTAATGTTGCTGACTTTATCAAGTTGCTAAGACTTCAAAACGAGCTATTCCCGCATGCCAGTGAGTTCCATGCCGCAATCTGGGCAATGGAACCGCCCTGCATCCCCGAGGGTGTAATTGCGCATATTTGTTTCGGCCTTGCACCAGCTCCAAACGTAATCACAGCTCTAACCTGCACAGGGCTTCCATTCACCTCGAATACAAGATCCGCATGGCCCGTGCAATAGCAACCGTCATCATATTCGGCACGAACGTTACTGAAGGATAGTAGTCGAACCCCTTCTTCTTCAGCCAGCTGCTTCCAAGCGCTTTCCTTACTGCCCGCGGTCTTCTGCCCTTCCCAGCCAAACAGTTCCGCAGCTCTGTCGTAGTTTTGCTCCTGGACTGCTTTCAGGAATGAAACGGTTTGCTTTTGTATAGCTATTGGGTTCCAAAACAAGGTTACTTTGTATAGCAAAAACATGATGCACAACAACAATCCCAAATAACCTACCGATTTCACAAGTAGTGGATTCATCTCTGTCCTCCCTCCATTCTATACTGTAGACGAAACGTACAGGGAAAGCGTTACGCTAATCTGCCCGGATTTTGGATATATACGTGTCATGGGGACCGGACCTATTTAGGAAAAAACGAAAGCTGGCTCCGTCGGGGGCCAGCTTATATGTAATTCCGCTAGTAATCTATTATTTGAATCGATTCGCTTCAGGATCTTCCGTATCATATTCGATCTCGGCTATCGCGGACCACAGCTCGGCAGGAATCGGGAATTGGGCCAGCTCTAACGTCTGAGCGACCCGCTCCGGCTTCGACATGCCTACGACCGTACTCGTGACACGAGGATCACGCATAGAGAACTGAAGCGCCGCGGCCGCCAGAGGAACATTGTATTCCTGGCAGATCTTCGCAAACGACCGTGCACGCTCAACCAGTAAAGGAGGTGCATCACTATAGGCATAGCGGGAATAGGCATCCGGACCTTTGGCCAGCATACCGCTGCCATAAGGTGCCGCGTTGATGACCGCAACACCCAGTCGATTGGCGACGTCAAGCAAAGGCTCAGCCGATCGATTGAGCAGCGTGTACCGGTTATGGGTCTCAACCGCGCTGAACTCTCCTGTTTCTACATAACGAATCAGCATGTCAACGGGACCGCCAGACATCCCAATGTGCTCGATGACTCCTTGATCCTTGAAGCTTTTCAATACCTCAAGGGGGCCGCCCGGTCCCATAACATTTTCAAAAGTCGTATGTTCGGGATCATGGATGTACACATATTGCAGACGATCTAGTCCTAGGCGCTCGAGGCTTCCTTCGATGGAACGTTTGATTTGCTCACCGCTGAAGTCACCTGTCTTTAAGCAGCGGTCCGCTTTGGTTGCAAGCACATAACCCGCCGGGAGTCCGCCATTCTCTTTAATGACCTTACCGATACGACGCTCACTCTCGCCATCCCCATAGGCCGCAGCCGTATCAAGGAAATTGATGGGACTAGCAAAAGCAGCACGAATCGTTGCTAACGCAGTCTCTTCTGGCGCGCTAAAAGCAAAGGTTTCAGGCATATCTCCAAGTGGAGCCCCACCTACACAAAGCGGAGAGACAAGCAGCCCCGTTGTGCCAAGTGGCCGATTTGAAAGCAACTGTTCCGACATAGAATGATTCCCGCTTCCTTTTATAAATTTGAAATCCTTTACAATTCAATAAGTATAGATTACCTAATCTTATTCAATTTCGTCAATTATTGAAAAGAAATATTCCTTGCGCATTCATTTGTGGTATAAACAAACACGAAATCCATTCAGCTGCTTATATATTGTATATTCACTGAATCAAAATAAAACATCTTCACCTAAATTGCGTCTAAATGGTATACAAGTATAAGGGAGGAACCAACATGAGGATGATGAGGAAAGTCATCGCCCTTGCAATAGCTGGAAGTTTATCTATTTTATCCTCAACAGTTGCCGCTGCGACAAGTCCCTTACCGGTGACCAAAGCTCCCTTTCCGGTTCAATTTAATGGCGTTTCCATTAACAACCAAACTGCGCAATACCCCCTACTGCTTTATAAGGACATTACGTATGTTCCAATGACCTGGGATTACTGCCAATCGCTCGCGCTGCAAGTTTACTGGAACCAAGAAAGCGGTCTTGCGATTACCAAATTACCTCCAAAAGGGATTGCCGTCAAACCAGAGGCTGCTTCTCATGTTGAAAAATTACAAAATGCCTCTTTACCCGCTTTCCCTATCACAGTAAACGGTAAGCCCATCAACAATTCTAATGAACCTTACCCCATATTGGTGTACAAAGATATTACCTACTTCCCGCTGACCTGGAGATTCGTTCATGACGAATTTGGATGGGTAACGCAATGGGACAGCACCGAAGGACTGCGAATTGAAACGGATCAAGAACAGATTCTTACCAATATTTTTTATGAGGATGATTCCTATCTCTACCTGGATACAACAACTTCGGGATTTATCAAAATCGCCAAGGCCCTGCAAGCGGATCCGATCCTGCTTAACAACAACGAAGTCGAGACAATAAGAAAGCTTGCTGATACATCATCGGGAGTAATAATCAATACCTTTGAAGGCGATAAGGATAAAACAATAGAGCGGGTTGAAAACATGGTCCGGTACCGTGGTATCGACATCATGGATCTTGCAGCTGTTCATTCTGTTCAAAACAAACCACTAGGGTTTGTGACTTCTATTGGAGCAGATACCGAACTAATTGTAATCGGTGCCCGAAAAGACGACGCAAATTCCGAAAAGTGGTGGCAAATGTACCCGGTGTTTTACAGCTTTATTCTTACTAAGGGCCAATCACCCAAGCAAATTCCCGGTATGACACAGCTTCCAAGTCGAATTATGAATAAGAAGGATGGATCTATTTGGATTGTTAGCGACGCCGATCCTCTGAAGACCTTTAGGCCAACGAATACAGCATCACAAGTTGGTCTAATTGAACCTAATGGGGATATTCGTGGATTCAATGCTGAATTAAATAGTAACGATGTCGAGATCGTCTCACTTCAAGAGAATCGAGTCATCCTAAAAGCATTTAGCAATCGGTTTAGTCCAGATTTAGTTAAAGAAACCAACGGTTTTTATTCCGTGGAAAAGAATTTCAACACGAATAAACTAGCTGATCTCTCTATACATTCTGCTTATATAGATTCGAAAGGTAACCTATACTACATCAATAAAGGAAACGCCATTACATCTGTCAATGCGAATGTAACATGGCGTAGGTATGATTATGAATTGAAAAAATTATTAAGTGTTGAGTGATCGCATGTTCGGAAACACCGGGAGCCTGACTTTGAAACACTTATCACTTTGGCAAATTAAAGCTGGCTCTGTTGGGGCCAGTTTTTTAGTGTACCAAATTCACCTATTAAGTCATTTAGCAGTTTGTAGGCAGACTTCCGTAGACCACTAAATAGAACAGCATCCTTTCGTATTTCCTCAGATCCTTCTTCTCTTCAGCTATATGCCTCCTCAACATTTCACCACGGCTAGGAACAGATACGGTGTAGTAAGGAGTCAGACTCCTATGCACCCATCGTTTAGCAAGCTCCTCTTCTGGCAATCCTAGTAATTGTTCCTCATAGATTCGGATGTCTCGCCTGGTGTCGTTAATCAGATGCAGCAGCAGTGATTTCAGTGTATCTGTATTCTCTATGTACTCTAACAGTGAGCCATACCAAATATCCAGCTCCTTGTAAGGGCCTGTTTCTCCGTGAGGTCGGTAAAGGACATAGCTGCCTGTTCCATCGGCTTCTATGGTTATGAAGAGATCGAAGAATTCGGTATTAGGTTCTATGTCTATGCATTTCTCGATGGCTTGTAGAGGTATCTTTGAAATGAAATATTTCAGGGGGATCACCTCGCACAGAGTAATGTTACGCATTTGCGTACCAATAATAGTTTTATTATATGGTACGTTTTTGCGTATAGCAATACCTAAACCTATGCACGGTTGGTGATCCTTTTGGGCAAAAAAGTCATTGTTAACTTATCCAAACTAACGCAGAAGCACAATATTTCTCTACGGGAGCTTTCTAGGCTATCTGATGTTCGTCACGCTGCATTAAGCGAGCTTTCTACTGGCAAGAGGGAAAATATTAACTTTAGTCATATTGAAAGAATTGCCGACGCATTAAATATTGAGGATATTAGGGAGATTATAGATTTGATTGAGGTTGAGGATTAAGAAATTTGAATTGGGCAAGAAAGGGGAATAACTGACCTCTGATCCAGTTATTCCCCTTTTATAATTGTGCTCCACAAGGAGAAAAGTCTAATAATTTTAGGCTCTATCCAACCCTAACCATTTTTCTTCCATTATAGCCAGAAGTGTACTGGCTTTGTCGAAATTATGATTAGGCATTTGTTCTTGAGGCCAGTTCCCTATTGCGTGTAGTCTATTAAAGTATAACCATTTAACAAATCTTAATCTACCCGAGTTAGACTTAAACATTACAAAATACTCTGCAATAGTTTCACGTCTAATTTCAGATTCCTTAAAATGTGGTTTTACTTTTTTTAAAAGTTTTATATCTTGTATTAATCGATAACTTGCTTTAATCAAATTAAAAATAATAAATAATGATATTAATCCGAGGGCCATAGAAATAACCAAGTTTTTCACATCATTTGACATCGAACTTAAGAAAAAAGAAATAAAATATATTGGAATGGAAAAAATAAGTATAAAAGTGACTATTGTTAGTAAGTTTATAAAGTACCTTTTTTCCCAATTAATAATTATATATGGAATATAATAAAAAGATTTACTCCATGGAAGCAGAAAAAAAAGCAAAATAACTACTACTATATTAACAATAATTTGACCTGAGATCTGCATATCAAATGAAAAAAAGTTTTGCAAGAAATAATTTTTATCTAATAAGTTAGAAGCAAACAATAAAATATACCCGGAGCGTAGAACAAACAAGATGTTGATATTTCGAACTGTTTGCGAGTTGCTACTGGTATTTATGAGGCTTATCAAGCCCCAAATCAAAGTAAACAAAATAACTAGGAGTGAAGTTACGACTAAACTTATCTTAAAAAAGAGGACATGGCAAAGTGCTATTGAGGTTATGCATCCCAAAGTTTCAATGTAACGCAATAATCCATATCGATAGATGGATTTAAAGCCATTTGATAATCCTAGAGAAAATTTTAGTTCGTGCCATTTTTTTAAAAACTCAAAATAGTGAATACTATCTACATATCGAATCATCCTATGTTTTAATTCTTTACTAATATTTGTTAAGTGACGACAAGATCTTAAGGCTGTCTCATTAATCCACTCATTATTTTTTAGAAATGATTTGACAATGGCCTCATCAACCTGAGCTTCATTTATTAACCCCACAGCTTCAACGGCTAATTTAACATTCAAAAGATTTTTAGCATTTGTAATCTGAGTTGAGATTAATCTTGATAATTCATTTTGGAATGAAGTTATACAATTCTTTCTGCTTCTGAATGCTTCTTTTAAGAAACGAAGACAATGTATAGCGCGGAGAGTAAACTCATTACTGGTACTCATAGAATTTGATATTTCTTGCCAACAACGTTTCGAAATATTTATAGCTTCATTATCACTAGTTAATTCACAATATAAAATAAGCGCATCTCTCCAACGAGAATCTGAAGGAATGTAATCAAAAAGCTCACTTGCATGCTTCTCCCTTAGTAATTTCGTCGAAATAAAGAACTCGTTAAATCTACGATGTACAAAACTAAATCTCTTAATATGGCCTGATCCAATCCTACCAAGTTTAGCATTAACCAATATATCAACAATACATTCTATATCCCATTGAGGCAGGGAACTTTTTAAAATTTCAATTGGTGCTTCTAACCCAAGTTGAGGTGTCTTAAACATAACTTCTGCGATGTCAGCTGCAGCTTCTGTAATTTGGTCAGGTGTTAAATGATACTTCTCCATTCTATCAGCACATTTTTTAAGTCTTTTCAATAAATAATTAGAATAAAGTTCCGATTGATTCTGAGGTAACAAATTATGCTCTTTGTAAAAACTTGATATTAATATACAGTGAAATGGATTCATTGCGAGTGGTATAAGCTCTTGTCTCTCCGTAAAAATTTTTTTAGTTACTTTTTCCGCATCTGCATGCAAAAACTTATCCAAGCAATAAATTATTTTCCTTTCATGAAAGGAACGTATCTCAAGAACAGTATCTGCTTGATATTTTGGTGAAGGGCGTCTAAATATTCTTGATGCTAAGATCCCCCTAGATTCGTGTACACCTGAGAATAATATATTTATAGCTTCCGAAAGCACATCAATGACTTTAGAAGATTCATCAACGTCCATAAGAGCAGAAATTTCATCAAACGAATCTAGAATGAGGAATACGTTCCCATTCTCTAACATAGGTTTATAAAAATCATTTAGAAATTCATTACCATACGAATCAAATCTATCACTTAAGTTCTGTAATATAAACTTATTTAAAGATCTATATAATTCTTGTGCTGAGGGAAAATTTTTTTCTGAAAAGTCGTTTTCTATAGTCCAATCTTTTAAATTTATATAGAAAGGTACTTTCTTAGTCTTTTCTATTTCCTTTAGAAGTTCTAATACAAGCATTCGAAGAGCAATACTTTTTCCTGAACCGGGGTCCCCTAGAAGCAAGAAAGACTTACTATTATTTTCTTTACGCAGAGCTGCTAGCAAATTTAATACTTTCTTTTTTACGATTCCATCATTTCTAATTTCAACATCAGCATCCAGAGGAGTGTAATATTGTTCGCTCCAATTAGTATCCGAATCCAGGTTGGTTATATCTTTGAACAAAGTACGCTTTAGTAACTTCAAACTTTTATTAAAATCTTTTTTAGGAAAATCGGTGCTAGCCACATGATCTTTCTCTTTCATTACTGTTCGATCACTAGCAAAGTAATTTACAAAAAACATTACTATTAGCATAAATACTAGAACTGAGTACACTGATATTGGAGAAGAATAAGGATAATCTTTAATTGGAAGTGTGGTATTATTTTGCACAAATAAAAAAATCGGTTTAATTACTAAATCCAATTTTTTCCCCCACAACCAAGAAGAACCTGATATTATAAGTGCAATTTGAAGGGTATACATATGTACTCTAGTGCGCCCATTTCGCTGAACTGTCCAAATGTTTTTTGTTATCAGTAGTAGTGTCAGTATAAAGAAAATCATTAATATCGTCGCTAGCCAACCTTTGAGTATAAATGTAATTACTACGGAAACCAATGATATAAGAAATACACTCAAAAACAATCGTTGTCTTCCATCAAAATTCATAAAAAAGCTCATACATTCCACCTTTACTCTTTTCATTTTTTATGTGTTTCATAGGTGATCAACGATTAAGTATTCTACTCCTCCACCCTCATCCCCAACACCCGCTTCGCCACATCCACATGCTCATGATCCAACTGAACCTTCACACGGCCTTGACGGCGTTTCTCCCGCCATTCCTTCAGCTGCTCGTCTGTCTCTAACTTCAGCTCAGCCAGCTCCGCGGCGCGGTCGAACATATACTTCGAGGTGTAGAGGCTTGTTCGCACACCTTGTCCGCCCGAGAGGATCGGTCGTTCCCGCTCCAGCCATTCCGCTACGCTGAATTTAACATACAGCTTATTCTCCATCCCGCGCCTCGCGGGGCGTTCGGTAATTTGGCCGCGTCGGACCACCTGCCAGCCAATAATCTTTCCATAGAGGAAAATCCCTTGGTGCCCGGGGTCGAACAATGCTTTCGATTGGTACACGGCAATATACTCGAGCTGAGTCAGCACCTTGTGGTCAGTAATATTTTCAAGCGGCATATGGTAGTAGAGGTTCTGCTTCATAAGCTCCAGCTGCGATCGTTCTCTCATCGATCCGATGATGACGTTTTTCCCGCTGAACTTGTTCTGATAGTAATCCGATGTGCCTCGCGGGCGAGTCGAGCGTTCGTAGGCTTTTTCAGGGCTGTCCAGGATCAGCTCATCTAGGAATTTCTCCATCAAACTCGTCGAATTCGGTAGGAACGGGAAAGCGCCTATGTTGATCAACTCAATACTTTTGTAAAACCGATGCTTCTTAAACTGCTCCTCATCCCCATAGGGAAAAAGCACATAAGCCCCAAACATGCTGCGCTGGAACTCGCTAGAGCCCTCCTCTTGGTACACGATCGCATCCCGATAACGGTGCATCGTATTAATATCGTCCTCCTCCGGCCCGGGAAGTCCATTATATTTTTCATGGTAAAGCGTGCCCTCATAGGCTGGGTTCAGCCGATACTTCGCATCGAATACATACTTATACACCCGCTGCTGCTCATCCGCGTCATGCTTGCGCAAAGTAAGTACATTATCTGGTCGCTGCGACAAAGTCGGGATTTCTTTCTTATCCTCAGAAGGGAGGGAATTGTAATGCAGAGTAAACCGTTCGCCATTACGAGGATTCTCATAGACCATACTGGCTTTCTGCGATTTGTCGAGTGTGACGAACAAGCCACTTTGATTAATCCGGATCACATCCTGCTTCACCAGCTTATATTTCTTGCTTAGCAGATCATGGATCTTAAGGAAGCACCAGTATTCATACAGCTGCGCCATATCCTTCATCGATAACCGGAACAAATCTCCCTGAATAGACAGCCCCTTCATCAGCATCAAGTAAATCCGATACACATCCCGATAGCCCGCAGCCATCTGCAATACCAACGACACCGACATCTGCCTCATACTACCGACTCCACGCAGGAAGTCCGCCTGCAGCAGCCTAAGAAGCTGAGTCTGCATTCTTGCTATTTTTTCCAAGAGTAACGGATCGACCTTACGATCCTTGCTAGACAACCGGCTGCGCACCTGCTTCAGCTTGCTATCGATCCGCTCCAGCATCCATCTCAAAAATCGGTTCTCACCGGTATCGTAATCCAGCTTACCCTTAGACTCCATCAGCTTCGTTGGGGAATAGGGACGCCCTCCGATATGCAGAGCACCATGTGCCTCATCAGGAAGCAAATACTGCGGGTTACGGGTTAGAAAAGCAATGTTTTCCTTACCTGAACGTTTCACTCTGGCCGCGTCCATGACCCTGTGCTCTTTATATAATCGATGATGCGGAGCATTCTGAATGCGTTCGAACGATACAACCAACTGCTGGAATACATGCTGCAAAATCGTAAAAAACTCTGTCAAGCTCTGGTTCTGGGTCTCTCGTAGCCCAGTCATTTGGTAGGTTTTGCGCAAGAAGTCGAAAGACAAATTATAAATCTGCTGATTCACATCGTTCAGAATCGCTTGGTAATCGCTCTTGTAATCCAGCTTGGACGGAAAAATCTCCAATCGAACGCTAAGCCCAGGCTCCCCATCCACCCAGACCTCCAGATCGGTATAACCGACCTCATTCTGAAAATTCAACATCCCGGATAAAATCTGACTCCGATGCTGCTTAATCGCATTTCGCAAATAAATATTTTCGTGGTGGAACTGGAGCCGATGCTCCCCTTTGTTGTAGATGACCAGCTCATACGTCTGCGTCTCGTAAAAGCAAGGCGTCACCTTCTCCTTCAGCGCATCGATCATCCTTCCTTGCTCAGGTGAGTACACTTGAACCGATTGAACTTGAACCACCGAAGACCGCGGCACCGCTTCTAATGTAGCTTCAATCCAATCCTGCGATTCCGTCCGATGCAAGCCCAAGGTCTCTACCGTAGGATGAAAAGGCCTGCCCTGAATGTACAGATCGAATAAGTTCGTCTCAATACTCAGCAGCTCTACCGTCTGATTAGGAAAGCCAGAACGAGGTGAATCCATCTTCTTCTAACCTCCGCAGCATATACGCTAGTTTCCGCGCACTTTGAGGATAGACGGCCGGCGGTGCTTCCGCATAGCGTCTCCATGGTTTGTACAGTTCGGATGCGTCGTTCATCATCTCTTCGGTGCTTTTTCTCTGATTCGTACATAGCAGCATGAGCTCGATCAGGACCCGCTTAATAGACTGGCTGCTGCCCTGGATGCGCGGCAAAATCTTTTGCAGCAATTGCAAATCGAACGCCTGCTCCTTCGACATGAGACCAAACCGCTGGTTATATACCATGTAAAAGCACACCGCATCCCGAACACGGAATCCAATATGTGCATGAATTTCTTCTAGAATCCGGTTGATCCTGACCAGCTTCTCGGTCGTGTTTTTGATCAAGTCCGTGTGGTCTCCGTAAGCATCCTGCAATTGCAAATAATCCATCCGGATAAAAGACGAAGGTACCGCTTCCGCCGCGGCACGCTCAGTAACCTCTTCCATCCCCGGGAAATCTTGCAGTTCTATGTAGTTGAACTCTATCGTATTCGCTCGGTCCAGCACCTTTTTACTGAATGGATGCGTCGTTTCGTCCATATTGACCGTTCCAATAATGAACACATTGTCAGGAATATTTAAGTTCCGAGTAAAATGTCCCAAACCACTCGCATTCAGTAAGTCTTGAGCAACCAGCGCATCCGTCTGAATCCGATCATTCTGCCAAGTTTGGGTCTCGAGAATACTGAGAATATCGCTAAAATAATGCTCCACCCGTGCGAGGTTCATTTCATCCAAGCATATGAAGAACGGCTTGTTCCGGTTCTCCGGTTTCGTAGCTTCAATCAAAATCTCAGTAAGTCTTCCAGGACGGAACACTCCAGACAGGTCCTTGTACCCGAGCAAATCTGAAGGATCACTCCAATCCGGCCTTACCGGAATCAGCGAGAACTGTCCATTATCCCCTGTCGCACCAACCGCCTCGGCAAAAAGCTTAACCAGCTTCGTCTTCCCTGTACCCGAGATCCCAGCCAAAATGACGAAAGGCTTTGTCTTCAACGACAGATAGAAATTCTCCAGCAGCAGCGTAGGGTAAGAAAAGCCCTTTCGCTCAATATACCCTTTGATCTGAGCTAGCCGATTCGATACTGGCAAGTGATCCAATTCGAGCTGCACCTCTTCCTCCTCCATGTCCTCTTCCATCGGTGTTTGTTCTCCTTCGGCTACAGCTTCTACGTAGGCTTCGTAGTTTTCCAGCATATTTCGCAAATCTGCTACGAGATCCTCATTATTGGGAAGCTGCGTAGCTTCATATCTAGCATAGGCTACGGTTGAAACCTGGTATGCTTCACCTATACCCTTGGTAGTGAGCTGAATATTCTCATCCTTTTGGAAACGGTCCAGAGGCACCATCCCGCGAATTTCTTGAACCTTATCTCTCAGCAGTTGGTACCCGATCTTTTTGCCTTCTTTTAATGGTTCCGTAACGCCTTGTGCTAGAGTCAAATACACAGAACTCATATCGTCCGAAAACAAATATACGACATAGACTCCAAATTGAGTCGTGCTTGTAATGCGCGGATCCATAATGGCAATCCAAGGAATGTCAGCCCAGTTCCCCTGTCCAACAGAGCCTTGCACCTTATACTGCTCACCTATGAAAGATAACGCTCTTAGTTGGTTTGGAATTGTCTGCCGAACAAACTCTCCCAAGGGATGCTTTGCAAACGGTTGGCTCTTGGAAGTTAAGTATTCAGCAAGCACTCTAGAGAGAAGTTGAGATAAAGGCACATGATTAGTCATTTTGCTATAAAAATCCTCGATCTCTCGTTCTGCATACTCTCGAAGCTCCTGGATCACATCGGATCTCATCTCTCCCCAAATCTCCGGCCTAAAACCAATGGATTGTCCATTATCTATAATGGTTAGCACCGAAGATAAAGCATCTATTGGAGTATGAATTAATAGATTCAATTGTGCTAAAGTCATTTGCCCCCAAGAATTCGATGACTTCACAGGTGGCTTCTCTACTACAAGCCCTTCTTGCTCCCGCTTCTGGTAAAATGCCAAAAACCGCTCCTTCACATCCTTGAGCGGCACGACAGAAGCTTGTTGTTTGGATAGTTCATCTAATAAGGATAGGACGAGTACCATTTTGTATGATTTCTGCTTATTTCTGAAAATCCCGGATAACATTTCTGGTAATGACATGGTAATCCTCCGTATTTTTTATCTATGGTTGGATTGGTGATCGAAACAATAGATTTGACCATGGAAACGATCTGGTTTACTCAAGCAGAATTGCTTTACTTTGTCGCTTACGGTTTTGCCGCATGTTACGCACATATTAAGATCATTTACGCTGGATGAGCCTGTAGAGTTTGAGACATTCTCTACTCGTTCAATAGCCACCTTCTTCTTACGCTGTGCTATCCATACAACAAATCCAACTCGCAGTAACAATGCAATAACTACAGCAATGATGGCATAATTCAGCTCGGGCATGTTTGTTGTTGCATGAAATTTTTCCTCGAATAACCACAGTAAGATTTTGCAGGTCACTAAAAATCCTAATGCACTAAATAACATTGTTGAGATTGATTGTTTCTTTCTTCTAGCCATATGTCAAACCTCCAATGAATTAAGAAACTCCTCTTTTGGCCTTCCATCTCTTAAGCCGATCATCCAGCATCAGTCCGTTGATTAGTTGGATATTCAGCTTATCCGCAGCTTCTCTAGCCGCTTTAGTGAAGTTACTTGTCGTAACAATCCAGGCATCGTAGCATCCATGCACCTGTTTGCCAGATTTAAGCCTTAGTACAATATCATTGCCTACATCCTGCTTCCAGCGTTTGCATTGCACGGCTATTTTGTAGCCCTCTTTTCCCTTTAAGATCAGATCCACTTCGTGGTCACCTGAGCCACCTACACGCTGTACTTGATAGCCTTGGTCTTTGTAATAAAGCTCCATTAATCTTTCAAAATCTGTGCCGGATAACGTATGTACGTTGGCTTTCATAAGATCAAAATCAGACAGTTGGGCTCTACCCGATGAGGCTGATTTCGTTTGCTTAGTCTTAGCTGTTGAAGGATTCCTTTTTTTGGAGGTAGAGACTTTTTTCTCGCTTCTTCGTTTCCTTGTCCATAGTGCTCCGCAAATTTCTGCAATAAAGAAGCTCACTATTAAAATTGCAGGGAGAGCCCACCATACATTTCTAAGGCCAGTATAGTAATACACCGCCAGGCCTATGAGAGCTAAAAAGCCTCGTAACAAATAGGCCAATTGTCTTCCTTCCGCTCGATACGTCCGTGCCATTAGTCACACTCCATTTTGGTATTGTTTATATGCATTTCGACATGGATGGATAAATTCCTACAATTATCCAGAAAATGAGCAAAAAAAAAGAACCCAGCAAACGGGGCACAGGTTCCGAGATTTTGGTGATTTTTTAGGGGGTGAGAGGTAAGGAATATCTGGGTATAAAACCTTGTGTGGTAAGGGTTTGGGCGATTTTCTGAAAATGAAGTGAATACATTTTCAATTCGCCGCGGAAAGGCGAATCGCTCATTCCCTATCAGAAATCTTACCGTTTCACGTAACTCCAATTACTATTCAGCGTAGTTTAAAAGCACATTTTCAAGGGGGTATAGATTTATGTTCTCAAAAACATAAAGGACGCCCGAACTGGAGCGTCCTTACAATCCCCTTTTATCCAACTTGTCTAACCCAGTCACGAATAGAGGTTCCGATCCTTTCTATATCCTCATTTTGTAACTCTCCGCTATGCATAATTACATTTCTGGATCTCTCAAGAGTATTTATTAACTGTCGTACCCACTCGATTGAATGCAGATGGGGTTCAAAGATTGTCCAATTCTGATGAATGATCGATGTTAGATCACCGAAATCCGTATAATTTATATAGGAGTCTCCTCTTGGGGTATGCCACCTAATTTTATTCTCCTCCTCCCTTCTTGAATGTGCCCTTGTTCTAATCTTCTCTGAGACTGAGGTTTCCCACCAGGACTCACCTACTGACTCTAATAATAATTTAGATATAAAGTCTCGCACCGTATTTTCAAATGCAGCAATAACAGTATATACCGTTGCCATTCTTTTAGCCCTCGCCACAAAAACTTCATCCAGCAAGTCCACCGATAATCTTTCAGCTACTATAGGATCAAGTTCATTATAATTATGCTTTACTCTACCCGTCCGATCCAGCGCTGACTCAGTAAGCAGTCCCTTGAAGACAAAAGAATATAGTTCCTTTTCCATAGATTGCCCCCTAATAGAGATGCTCCTTCAAACTTCTAAAAATAGCATCATACACTTGAGGATCCCTTGTTTCTGGCAAGATTATTTGAATATTGTAATGTAATTCTGGCTGTACTCCACCTTTACTAACAGCACCTCTAGGGGCTGCTTTTGGAGTTGGCTGATGTTGAGCGCTTTCTGCATACCCGACGTCATTTTGGGTTTCATCCTCCTGCTTTTGTTCCTTAACTGAATTTTCAGAAACAGGAGCACTAAAATCTGCATACTCACATAAGCCCTTAAAAGTATTGGACATAAACCGAATTACATCAGCTGATTTCTGACCCTGCGTTAGGGTTTTCAGTTTATTCGTTACTTCTTCTATGGACATTAGGTGGGCACGTTTGTTAATTGCAAACAAGTCCGAGTATGCATCTTTTATAGCCTCTGCTAGAACAACTCCTGACTGGGTTTGATCAAGAAAATCATAGTAACGTTGCGTTGGAACTCCGCTTTCATCAATGAACTGTAATGCTTTTAATACGCCAATAAATAATCTATCATTTGAACTTGAAAACTCTAGCTGTTGGAGGAACTTTTGGGTAAATCGCTCAGGTGCCTTTGCCGAAATAATGGCATTAAATAGAGCGCTCAGATTCTTAGTTGTCATTAAATAGGCTTGCGGTAAAGACATATTTATGCCCCCTTATTAACAATCCATAGCCTAATAATAACAAAATTTTCAATACGTTAGTATACTCCAAATATCTGAGCAATAAAAAACTTGCCGTACTTGCGGTAGGGTTCACCTCACTTAATCCTAAAAACGACTCTACAGCCTGTTAACAAAGCGCCAACTTCGATCGCTTATCACTCTATCTAATCTCCAAAACAAAAAAATACTTGGAGCCTCCACAACAAAAGCCATCCCCCCACAACAACGAAGAATGGCTTCCCTTATCTCTCTACTTCCCAATCTCCCAACCCCAGGAATCGCCTCCTGAGACCCCTAGTCGGGTCAAGTCACTGCAATAGCCGGGGCCCTCAGCTCTAAGTCCACGGCTTCATCCAACTCTTACCTGCGATAATCATCTCGGCCAGCGTCCCAGAGAACGTATCCCCCGCCGCGGCGGTGCCAACAGCCGCCACCTTGCGAGCCTCTTTATACGCATGCTCCGTCCCGTTAAAGTACTCGATCCTCTTCTCGCCCAGCGTAATGAGAGGGTCCAATATCCCCTTGCTCTGCAAAACATTCAAAGCGCGTAGAGTGTCGTCCGTACTCCGAATTTCTACACCCGTGTAAAGGCGGCACTCAATTTCATTCGGCGTGAAATAATTCACGCCACGCAAAATCTCGTTATCTAACAGTACAGCTGGCGCAGGCAGGATTCAGGAAGATCGGCACCTTGCCCTTCAGCATACGGACCGCTTCATATACCGTCTTCATCGGTATCTCCAGCTGAAGCATGACAGCGGCAGGGAGAGAAGCTCCTGCTGGCAGCCGCGGATGTAATCCGGCGTGACTCGATGGTTAGCACCGCAGTCCAGGATGATGCTGTTATTGCCGTTACAGACCGTTAATAGCGGCGACACCTGTAGCAACGTTCGGCACACGCATCATGTAATCGATGTGACGCGTAGCCCGAAAGGCCGTCCAGCAAAGACTGGCCGAAGAGGTCATCGCCGACTTTGCCCATGAACCGGGTGTCGGCCTGGTTGGCTCCCTTGCCATCAGCGGAGAGGAAGAAGCCCTCTCCCTGCATCGTCTCCCCAATATCGGGGATGCGGCTCGTGCGCATCACCATATCGCTGCCCAGGACAGCATTGGCCTATAACTCTCTCACTCTAATATCGCTATAATAAGCTCTCGCAACACCTAGCGTACTTACCCCATACATGCCATATCCCCATGTATCGTCCGTATGCGTCAGCACTTGCTCGCCGTTAATGCTGAGCGTAATTGTATTCCCTTGAGCTGTTACCTTCAAATCATACTCCTGATTGAACTGCCAAGCATAGCTGGCGGATACGAGCTTCTTGTAGCCGAAGTCGTTGATATAGATCGCGACTTGGTCCTTCCCGTCGAAGCCTGCGTGGTAACCGCGCATAGCGCCCTGGGCGCGGATGGCTACGAGATGGGAGTCGCCGATCTGCGGGTTGATCTTCACCGACACGGAGTAATCCCGTGCGAAGTAGCTGCCTGTATACGCCTCGCTAGGCTCAGCGGTCATCAGGTACATCGTGCCGTCGACCAGGCTCCAGGCGCCGTGGTTGTGGGCGAATGGCGTCACGCAGCCGAAGTCCATCGACTGCTTGCCGAAGTCGATGCGGTAGTCCGCTTTGCCGTAGATGCGGAACTCGTCGATGAAGACGCGGCCAAGGCTCTTCGGCTTGCGGGTCGAATAGGCTTCGAGAACGATGCCGACTTCGTCGATCAGCTCGCCTTCGGAATCCGGGATGTCGAACTCCACATGAATCCATTCCTGATTCACGAGCTTGATGTAGCCTTGGACGAGCTCCTTCTTGCTCTTGGCCAAGCGGACGTAAGGGGCGATGCCCATCGTTTCATTGCCGCTCCATTGATCGAGGTAGATGTTCATCGACACTTTCTGGCCGGAATAGGCACGCGGCGCGAAGGTCGGCGAGTACCGCTCGTCGCTGAAGTCGTCGCGGGTATAGAACGGCTTGTAGAATACTTTGGATTTCTCCCCGCGGACCATACGGTCGAAAACGACTTCGAGGGAGCCGGTCCCCTTGAACGCTTTTTCCGTAGAATGGCGCGCTTGGCAGAAGAACGGATCGGACACGCGAATGTTATGGGTCGAGCCCGGCAGCTCGAAGTCGAAGTAGACTTCGTCCTCCTTGAAGCTGTCCAGAAGCTCTTGCGGGCAAGGCTCTTTCGCCAGACGGTAACCTAGAATGGTAAGCTCTTTGGCATAGCTCGGAATGTCCAGAATGTTGAGATAACCGGAAATACCAGACATAACGATAGAGTCGTTGATTGGCTTGCGGTATTTGTCCGCGATGCCTTCCAGTCCGACGGCTACGCCGAGCACAGTGCCGACATTGCCTGCGTTGCAGTCGGTATCCCAGCCGCACATGGTCGCGATCTCGACGGTGCGGTTGAAGTCGCCTTGGCCGTAGATCATCGCGAGAACGCAGACACCTGCGTTCGGGATGATATGGCAAACGCCTTTGTATTTATCGTAGCCCCAGTCTCTTTCCAGCATATCCCGGCAGGCGCGGAAGTCGTCCGGATGCTCGGCGTGGAACGCCAGCACGGCTCTAGCCACCTGCGCGTAGAGTGAGTCCGCAGGAATCTGCGCAAGCCCCGCTTCCATAATCTCGTTAATATCCGAGGTTAAGAACGCTTGGGCAATCGCCGCGCAGAAGAATCTCGCGCCCAGCACGCCTTCGCCGTCATGGGATACACGGGCTGCGGCTTCGCCGAAGTCGGCGGCCTTCTTAGGGTTGCCTGGATTCACCAGTCCCCAGGTATCAATAAAAATTTGCCCGCCGATCTGCTCGGCAATGATGAGTCCGTTCTGCTCGATGGAGCCGGATTGCGGCGCCGGGATGCCGTTCTTCAAGTTAATGAAGGCGGTATGCTCGGTGCTGACGCCGTAGCCGCCCCACCAGAACATCCCTATGCCTTCACGGGCATAGTTCAGCCATGCGCGAGCAACATCGTTCGGGGTCACATCCCGATCTACAGCATCGTCATAGAGTGCGCGCAGGAAGTAGTAAGGGCCGTTCGCGTCGTCGTCGGCCGCGAAGTTTTTGAATTCCTTAACGTAATCGGTAATCTCACCGTAAGTATTTCGAATACGTTCATAAGTCCAGATGGTCGGCTCAACCGGGGCACCCAATCGGATGCCTATATTCATGCCGAGGTAGCCGGAGTATACTTTTTCCAAATAATTGGTAGGAGTCATGATAAGTCCACCGCCTTTATTGTATTGAACGAAGCAGCTGTTGCCTGCGCTCGTTAAACTGCACATCTTCTTGAAGGATGGCCGAAGCCGCTTCGACGAATCGGTTGCACTGCGTCTCGAAATCCTGCTTACTCGCTTCCTCCAGCGCAGCGATCTCGTCACCTGGAATCGCCTGCACACCCTGCATCGCTCCGAGAATCGCGCCGATCATGACGCCGATGGAGTCCGTGTCGCGCCCGGAGCTGACGCCGTCCTTGACCGCTTCCAGCAGATCGCCGTCGTGCAGCACGATGTAGCCGAGCGCGAGCGGCAGCTCCTCAATGGAGAACAGCCGGCTTGGCGTGTAATGGTTCGACGGGATGCCGAGCTTGTCGATGCTGCGGTTGACGTCGTCACCCATCGGGGAGTACGGAGCGATCGCTTCGTGCAAAGCCTGCACGACCTTGCTCCGCTCCTGCTTCACTGCCCGAAGCTCCAGCGCCTTCGCGCATACATCGTGAATCGCCCGCTTCGTCCCGTCCTTCGCATAGCGAAGCGCCGTATCCACGATGTCCTGCACGGTCGCGCCCGGCTCGAATGCCTTGGCGACACAGGCCGCCAGCACCCCCGCCGCTTCCAGCCCATAGCTCAGCTGATGGCCGGAGGCGAACAAAATCGCTTCATCGTAAGCCGCCTTCGGATTGCATGCATTCACCATGCCTATCGGAGCTATGTACATAGCCGCTCCGCAATTGACCATATTGCCGTAGCCGCCCTCGCGCGGCTCGCAGTTCGCCAGCACATGGCGGTTAAAAATATGCTTCTCCGGATAAAACAACCGATCCAGAATCAGCGCTTCCCGCCCGAATTCGGGAATATATCTCGGGCGGAACGCGATTTCTTTGACGAATTCATTGGCCATGTCGTACGCGTCCAGATGGCGGCGCTCCGTGCAGTACACATTCATCAGCGCCAGCGTCATGAGCGTATCGTCCGTCACGATGCCCTGCCCCCTCATTCTGCCGAGCCTTGACGTCTCCGGCCAATCCGCCTTCCACCACTTGGTCTTGACCGTCTCAATCCGGCCGTATTGCTCCTTAATCTGGGCATGGGTCATTTTCTCCACAACCGCCCCCATCGCATCGCCGAAGGCGGTACCGAAGACGACTCCTTTGACCCGGTCTGCAAAAAAAATCATGAGCCTGCTCTCCCATCCATACCGGGAGTGCGAAGCCGGCAGCCCCTCACTCCGCAGCTTTTTTATCTGATTCTGCCTTGCCGCTTCTAAGCTAAGCCAACGGTTTTACTTGATCGTTTTGTTGGCATACTCGGTCATTTCCTTGCCGCCAGCCGCGTTCCAATCCTGTACGAATTTATCGAAATCGGCGATCGATTTCTTGCCTGTAACGACGTTCGCGGCGAATTCCTTATACAACGCGTTGCAGGCATCCCACTTGGCAGCCAGCTCGGCAGGGATGATGAAGCTGTTGTCCTTGGAGGACATGGATGCCATCATCTCCAGCGACTTGGCAGCCGGCTCGGACAAGTACGGTGTCGATGGATCGAATTCTTTGTCCGGCTTGAAGTTCACCGTCGACTCGACAAAGCGCGCATACCATTCGGCGAATTTATCCGTTAATTTGATTTTGTTATCTACAATCTTGTACTGCTCGCCTTCTACGCCGAGCTTATCGAGCATTTGTCCTTTGGGGCTAGCCAGGAACTCCAGTACGGCGAAGGCCATTTCCTTGTTCTTGGACGTTTTGCCGATAGCGAAGCCGCGGCTTTCCTTGCTGACGTCAACCGGCGTATAGCCTTGGCCCTTGCCTTTGGCTGGAGGAAGCGGCATGATTTTCGCGTTCGCGCCATTTTGGGACATGGTTTTATTATTGTAAATATCGATAACCTTCCCCTGCGTACCGGCGATTAAGGCTGCTTGACCGTCGTAGAACGCTTTTTCCTTCGTATCCCATTTCTTCGTCAGGAACTCCGGATCGAGCAGGCCTTCTTTATACAGCTTCGCGTAAAATTCCAGTTTGTCTTTTTCGAACGAGGTCGTTTTGCCGAAAGCATATTTGCCGTCGGAGCCTTTGATCCACGTCGAAGTCAGACCGAACGCTTGGCCGAAGGTCGCATCGAGCTCATCCAAGGTGCCTGCGGTTGTGTAGGCGAACTTGGCTCCGTTCTTGTCCTTCACTTCCTTGAGGAAGGTATAGTAGTTGTCGATCGTCGGATTCGCGAGCAGATCTTTGCCGGAAGCGGTTTTGTTCAGCCAATCCTGACGAACCACCGGAACCGAGTTACTGGTCGGAGACAGCCAGACTAGATACGGATAGTTCTTCGTTCTTTCCTTGTTGTACTCATTCATGGATGCTTTGACATAGGTGGATTTCTCGATGTACGGTGTCAAATCCTCAAGAATTTTTTGCGTCACCGCGAACTGGTAATCCCCGCCCTGGAAGTAGATCAAGTCGGGAATGTTGCCGCTTTGCAGCAGCAGCCCCAGCTTCTCGGAGTAGGTACCGCTCTGTACGGGAACGATCTGCAGCTTCACATTTTTCCCTTCGGCCTTCATGCCCTCTTCAATGCTTTTGAGCAGCTTGTCGTCCGGGGTCAAATCTTTATCGACAATCGTAATGGTCACAGGCTGCTGTCCGGATGCACCTTGTGCCGAATCGGCCGGAGCCTTCGTATCGCCGGAGCTGCAGGCGGTCGTTACCACCATTAAGCCGGCTGCCATTAGGGTGAACATTTTTTTCATTTCTGTCTTCCTCCCCATTGATCTGAATTGGAATTATTCTTTGACGCCGCCATCCATGACCCCTTTGGTGTAATATTTCAGGATGATCGGATACAGCATGAGAATCGGAACCATCGCGATAATGATTGTAGCCGCTTTCAACGATGAGAAATCGAGCTGGGCAATGTTGTTGTTCTTCAATAGATCGGCCGCACCGACCAGGGTTGTCGTGTCCCGCTCAACGACGAATTGTCTCAGGAGCACCTGCAGCACCGTATTTTCCCGGCTGGACAAGAAAATGCTCGATTTGAAAAACTCATTCCATTTGGCAATCGCATAGAACATCCCTATCGTTAACAGCGGAATGCGCGCCAGCGGCATGACGATTCTCATGAACAGGGTCATATGCCCCGCTCCGTCGATCTTGGCTGCTTCGATTAAAGAATCCGGGATTTCCTCCAGAAACCGCATCATAATGATCAGATAATAGACGTTAATCATCCGGTACAGCACCATCGCCCACAAGCTATCCAGCAAATGCAGGTCCTTGACGACCATGTACTCCTGCACAATCCCCGGCTCAAAAATCATAATGATGATAAGAAAGACCATGATCGGCGTTTTGAAGGCCAGATGTTTGCGGGTCAATACATAAGCAGCAATCGTCGTAAAAAAGATACTCAAGCACGTGCCGACCACCGTAATAAACACCGAATTGAGCAGCGCTCTCCCGACAATCGGGTTGCTGAGAACGACTTGAAAGTTAATGAACGAGAAGCCTCTCGGCCATATTTCGTAACCATGCAGCAGATATACCTTGGCCGGATGGGATAAAGCTCTCGCCAGCAGGTTTATGATCGGGACGAACATCGTTAACGTAATCAGCGTCAGAACCAGCCCGATGATCACTTTGGGAACGGTAAGCCTTCTTTCAAGCATGATCTATCCACCTCCTTACCATGCGCCTTTGTTCGTTAGTTTCTTCGAGATAAAATGCGTGGACAGCACGAGCACGACGCCGATCAAGCTTTTGAACAGGTTGGCTGCCGTTGCGAACGAATATTGCCCGTTGATCAGACCGACGCGGTATACGTACGTATCGATAATATCGATTTGGCTGTTGACGGAATCGTTCGTGAAGTTAAGTACCTGATCCAGCCCGGCATTCATAATAAAGCCGACATTCAGGATAAAGATAGTCACCATCGGCACATACAAGTGCGGCAGCACGATTCTCGTCACGATATGCCAGCGGCTTGCTCCATCGACGTAAGCGGCTTCATATAGACTGGGGCTGACACCCATAATGGCGGCTAAGAAAATGATCGAGTCCCAGCCGATACTGCGCCAGGCTTCACTTGCAAGCAGTACCCAGCGGATGCTGTCTTTGTCGGTGAGAAAATCTTTGGCCGGCATGCCGAGCGCCTTCACGAATTCATTGACCGCCCCGGTCGACGGAGACAGGAACTCGAACCAGATGCCTGCAATAACGACCCACGATAAAAAATGCGGCAAATACGACACGACCTGCACCGCTTTACGGAACTTCCCGTTGGCGAACTCATTCAGCATCAAGGCAAAGCAGATCGGGATCGGGAAAATAAGGAACATTTTCATCGCGCTTATGATTAAGGTGTTCTGCAAGACATTAGCGAAAACCGGAGTGCTGAACAGCTCCTTGAAATATTTAAGACCGACGTACTCGTGATCGCCGAGAATGCGGTAATCGTAGAAGGCCAGCTTCATGCCGATAATCGGCCATACGTGGAACAGCACGAAATAGATGATGCAGGGAAGCAGCATAAGATACAGTGTTTTATCTGCCCACATTCGCTTCATTCTAGTGTTCACTTGGTCATTCTCACCTCTTGTCTGGTAAAATTCTAAGCTGATTGTTAAGCTGCCTTAACGCTCAACATGAAAGCGCTTATTTCCACTCATTAAATTGTAATGAATTACGGCGATTGAGTCCTCTTCAATTCACTTTAATTCTTCTCAAAAATAGCTATTCTCACAAAGTGAGTATATATTTTCTGAATTCTTTTGGCGTCATTCCTACAATTTGTTTAAACGATCTGTAGAAGGAAGCATGGCCCTGAAAGCCGCATGACAGGTACACTTCGGTAATCGATACATTGGGATCGCTCAATTTCTTTTTCGACTCGTGAATGCGAATTTTGGTTAAATATTCTTTGAAGCCCTCTCCCATCGTTTCTTTAAATAAATGATAAGCCCGGGACGTACTCAAAGATAAACTGGCTGCCAGATCCTTCAGCTGAATATTTTCATGATATTGATGGTGAATCAACCCAAGAGCCGGCTGCAATTTCTTATAGGCCTGCAACGAGCGGTTCCACTCTTCCGCAGGTATCTCTTTGGCATAATGGCGGAACAGATGAGTGCATACTTGGATCAATAATCCTCGAACCATGCTCGTGTACGCCCGGTCCTGCTCCTGCATTTCGCTCCAAATGTCTCTCAGAAGCGCTCCAATCTGTACGGCTGTCTGCTGATTCCCATCGATTTTATTCACAAAATACGGCGACTTCATAAAGAACGGGGCTAACAGTTCATTCTCCCCTCCATCTATCAAAGAACCGTCAAACTTCAAGAAGTGAAACTGGCATGGCTTCAAGGGATCGGATTGCGCCCGATGCTGTTCCATATGACTCACAACGAACACATCGCCTGTGTTGATCTCATATCTCTTATCCTCAAAGTGAAAAAGTCCCTTCCCCTCCATGCAATATCCAACCTCAAACGAGGTGTGCCAGTGGAACGGTTCCATAAAAATACTCGGCATCCAGCGTGAAATATGAATGGGGAAATTTTTGTTCAGATTATAATCCCGCTTCACTATAAAGCCGGGTGCGGCAGCGCTCGTGCGAACAGATGGGTCTGCTGCCTCGTTCACTTTCATAGGTTCACTTCCAGTTCCATCAGCGGCGCGTGCTGCTGGGCTCCGTAGACGTCGCGGTCGAGGAACGTACCGGACGATACTTTGCGGGAGAACGTAATCTTGAACCCGAGCGCCTGATCGAAAAATACGATATGTGTAATGCTCTCCTCCGGAATGTTGTAGAGCCGGGATACGAGCGGCTTGGTAATCAGCTCCTGCTCCTTGACTCGGTAGTACATAGCGGGATCGGTGAACAGCACATCGACCGTAATTTCAAAAGGCCCGCTGTTCTTGCTGCGCATAACGGCTGCTGCGTCATACAGCTTCATGGCTGCACCTCCGTATATTCGATAGGGAACATTTCCAATCCATCGGCAACCTCCATCAAGTGGTAGACGGAAAATTCATACACGGCGCCGAACGGCACATCGCTTGGGGCAAAAGGAAACGCCAGATTGCCTGCCGTCGCTTTGCGTCCTTCATAGCCGTAGTGCAGGAAGGTCGATCTCACCGAGCTGCAGATCGCATTCGCCAGCTCCTGCGTCTTCGCCACAACCTCGAATACAACGCCCAACTCATGGGCGGGAGTACGCTGCGGCTCCAGCTCGCCGAGCACGCCGTTCAATCCATAATTGATAAAATGAATGCGGTAATCGTCCGGCGCAATCTCGCTGTAGTAGTCTCTGACCTGCTGCTTCACAAGCTCCTCTACCTCTTCAATTCGGGAGATCAGCAGAGGATCGCGCACTCCCGCTACGACGAATGTCCGGTAAGCCACCTTCATGGCGCCTTCCAGCTTGATCTTGTACACCGGCGTCTCTTCGATCCGGCTGCCTCTCACTTCGACGCTGCCATCACCCAGCTCGGTGAAGGTGCACTGCTCAAGGTTCAGTATCATTCCCGGCCCGTGCAAAATGTACGGGTGATCCTTCTCGTAGAACGTATGGGCGGCGACCGATACGGCTGTGCATTTGCGGGCGTCGCTCAGCGGCTGGACGATGAAGGAATCTCGCTTGAGCGTTCCGAGCATGCTGTCCTTCGTCGTCCCCGGCTCTGCCGATAAGGCGGCGCATTCGAGGATTTTGCCGAGATGATAGGCGAGCGCCGTATCGAAGCCGTGGTACATCGCGACCGCCGCGAACGGCGAAGGATCATAAGCGCGGCCACAGACGATGATATCTGCTCCGGCTGCAAGAGCTTCGATGATCGGCTCGTGGCCCATCTGCGCGACGATGCGGCTGGTCGCCTCCAGTCTTTCCTGCGTCAGCGGCGCTACCGACAAGCCAAGCGGCTCGCACTGTCCGGCTTGCTGCTTCGCTGCCACAACCTCATGGGGGATATCCGCCCATATGGTGGCGAGCTTGACTCCGCCGATCGCGTGCTCCTGCAGGATCTCCATAATGATCGACTGTGTCCATTCCACATGGACCTTCGCCCCGCTTCCTCCGGCAGAGCCAATGATGACCGGGATGCCTGCCTTAACGCCTTCCGTAATAATGATCTCCAGGTCCTTCTTGCAGGCCTGCCTGCTGACAATGGCCGTTCCCGCGCCCAGCTTGTGAGGCCCTGCGTCGGTGGAACCGGCATCCACTACGATCGCATCCGGCTCATGCGCCATGCCTTTCAGGAAGGACGCCTTGGGAAAACCGTACCCCAGCATGCCGCAAGGGGCCAGTATTTTGAATTGTTCTTTTGTCATATATTCCCTCCATTTGTCCAAGCTGCATCGATGTTGTGTTTGGTGTTATTGCTGCTCTGCATACTGCTAAGCTTCTGCTGAGGAACGAAGGCTTGCTCCAGCAGGAGCTCATGCTCGAAGCGTGCATCGCTGTTGTAATCGGTTACAACAAGGCCTTTAGAAGCTGTTGCTAACGGAAAGAAAGCTCTAATGCAGATTAGTCCGATGGAGAAAAAGGTATTTTTGGATAATTGGGTGACCCAATTAAATGATCAAAAGGATGCGGTCATCCGTTTGATTCCACTTTATTCAACATAATATTTTGCTTCACTTGGCCGATATGGAACAGCAGCGCTTCCTTCGCCTTCTGAGGGTCCTTCTCTTTAATCGCTTGGAGAATTTGAAAATGCTCTTTATAGACTTCCGCTTTCCGGCCAGGGATATCGACGGTCTTCGTCGCTGTCTTCTGCAGGAGATCCATATGCAGCTCGATCAAATTGACCAGCACGACATTGTGCGTCGCCTTGGCAATGGATAGATGAAACGCCTGGTCAGGACTCATCGGATCGTCCGAATCGCTGTCGATGGTGCCCCATCGTTCAAGAGCGCTTTCTATTTCCTGAATATCTTGCTCCGTCGCCCGCTTTGCCGCCAGCTCCACAATGCCGGTCTCGAAAATTTCCCGCGCTTCCAGCAGCTCGATAATCGTCGCTCTCTCGATGTTCTCGATAATCCGTTTCTGGTCTTCGGCTTTGCTGAGATTTTTGCTAAGAAAGCGTCCTCCGCCCGGGCGGGTCTCGATCAGTCCTTCCCGCTCCAAGATGCGGAAGGCTTCGCGCAGAGTCCCTCTGCTGATGCCAAATGCTTGAGCCAGCTCCCTCTCCGTAGGCAGTACATCGCCCGGAGACAGATTGCCTTCGAGAATCAGGTTCTCGATCTGCTCGATGACGTCCTCGTACACCCTATGGTATTTAATCTTCTTAATGGTCATGGTCATTAACCTTTCTGTGTCATGATGACTCAACAGGGTAATTGGATCACCCAATTAACCACAACTTCATACTAATCAGGATCAGGGGATGTGTCAAGAGTTTTTTGTATACGCTTACTGAAGCAGCGCTGTTCAAAAGCATACAATCCCATAAGCTAACCCGAAGAAAAAGCATAGCGGGCTATAAAGCCAAGTATCATTTCTAGCGAAATTAGAATGGGTTATTTTCTTGAAAAATCCTATATAGTTGAAATCACCTATCGCTCGAAGAAAGAACACGATAGTACAAGCCATACAGCCCCAGCGTGTCCATACCATTGGCTTACAATAAGGCACATAGCCGCTCTGAATAAGAAGAACAGAGCACACGCCGAACAGAAGCACAGCGACAATCAATGTACCGACCTTGCCAGGAACAAAAACAGGCTTACCGGTTCCCGTTCGGGTAGGTATTGCCGCCGCGCTTCCCCACCGTCCCCCAAAGGCCCAGTAAACATGCAGGATGCCGATGCAGCTTAAAAGACTTAGTGCAGAAATAATCATGACAAATTTCATGGCAAAGTCCTCCTCATCCCGATTTTCTTGCAAAAAGTGTACAACCAATTCGCCGAAACATACGCTGGCGTATGTAATGCCATTTTTTATGTCCCTTCCGGGCTGCACAGCTGGCTGTACAACCGTATTAGGGACATCCATGATCATATTTTGGATAAAATCAGCAGTAGTCCTTTTGCATCCCAGTCTATGTTAGACTCAAACCGAACCATCCATCCCACATAGGCCATATAAGTGAGTCGAGCCCGTTCTATCGCTTCCGAGGCCTGCAGCCCTTTTCTTTGATACAGGATGGCAACATAGCGGATTCTTTGCTCTTCGATTCCAGCTAACCGGGCAGCCAGAGCAGGGTCATCCTTCGCCCATGCATAAATGGCCTTCTCCAATCGTTTATCGCTATCCATGCTAATATGAAGCAGCTGCTCCAATGTGATTTGATCTTGCTCCGAACTACGAATGATCCGTTGTGTCGCATTCTCTTCCCAATGATCCATTATAGAGTCCAGCAGCTCCTGGCGGTCTCGGAAATGGTGGTAAAAGCTCCCTTTACTAATTAGAAGCACTCGAGCGAGCGCCTCGACCCGAACGGCGTGGACACCAGCCTCAGCCAATGTACGGACCCCCGCTTGGACCCAATCTTCTCTCGTTAATTGCATAACTCACCTCAGGATACGGCAGCGTATGTTTTAACAATAGACCTAAATGTTTACGAAGTCAACAGCGACCCTTAGGTTAGGCGACCAAATACAAATCGGATATAGACAGGCAATCCTACTTCTTCACCACCGCAATCGTCTCCTCTTTTCCATCCCATTGAATACGGACTTTAAAGCTCTTTTCCTCCTCATAAGGCTTGGTCATCGTCCCTTTTCCCGTCATCACAAGGTGGTGCGATTGGGTATCGCTCTTCCCTTTGCTATTGAAATTTTTGCTGTTCTCAAAGGCATACTCTACTTTCGATATAGGCTGGCTTTCCTTTCCGATATACTCGATAGCGTAGGATTGAACTTTTGCGGATAGATCCACCGAGCAATCGACTTTCCATAACTCGCTATTCCCGCTAAATGCAATGGGCTGTGAGCAGCCTGCCAGTATGAATAAACCTGCAAGGATCAGACAAACCATCCATCGTTTCATCGTCATTCCCCCTTACTTATTGGAATTAGTTATGGTACTTAGTCTACCTTCCAAAACTTAACAGATTGTCATACGAATTCTTAATCCTTCCTTAAAATCTGATCTTCCCCGCCCGCAGCAAAAAAACCGACACGGCGGCATGGCCAGCGTCGGCTTTGTGACATTTATCTTTATGGCTTCATAGACAATATAAATTCCACTATCGCAAGCACCATCAAGTGTACAGGGTAAAAGCTTCTCCATACCCACTTGGGCATCCGAATTCCTTCCACCCGCTTCCATACGGCCGGAGCGTACACAATGGCTATCGTTGTAATGATGCTGTAGGCTTCGATAACCCATCCCTTCAGAAATAAAAACAAGACGTTCAATGCAAAATGGTACAACACCATCGAATGGCTTTTCATATATTTATAGATCAGCACCAGCAGCACGCCGTACAAGCCGTAGTCGAAGCTGAAAGCCTCCATACCGGCCGATAAGACCATTGCCGCGGGGACCCAGACCCATTTTGCCGTATGATCGATAAGATATAAAATGATGACGCACATCAGCAGCGTTCCTACCGCGTTCACTCCTCGGGTACCAAACGCCAGCATGAAGGGAACCTGCGAGATGAGAGCGATGAGAAAGAGACGAACCGTATACAGCTTCAAATTCCTTGTTCGGCTGTATCCCAGCACAATAAAGTAAGCATAGATGGGAAAAGCAATCCGCCCAATCATCCGCCATATCGCTTGATCTTGAAAGAAAACCAAACCGATATGATCAATTAGCATGGTCAGCATGGCAATAAGCTGCATCCGGGTTTCCCCCTTCAATAAGAGTCTCACATCTTAAGAATATACTGCCGACAGGCCATCTGTACAGCGGACTACTCCCGATGATGAAGGTGTATATGGACGGTTGCTCTCCTTGGGACACTTCTTACTTAGCCGCATCTCTCACACGGATTTCAGCCGCTTTCACGTGGCAAGGCAGCTGTTCGTAGGCACCCAGCTCACGAATCATCGGATACAGACCCCGAAGCGCTTCCCGGTTCAGCTTCCCGATCGTCGACACCTTCACCATATCTTTGGAGGTCACCCCTGAGAATGACCTGGCAAAATGATTCGTAGGCAGCACGGCTGTAATGCCTATCCCGTAATTAGCTGCGGAGAACGGCGTACTGCCGCCGATCAGAATTTCCCCTGCATGGCGCACCAGCTCCATGACCCGCTTCTCCTGCTCTTCTGCACAAACAATCATCAAGTGCTCGGGGGCAAATGCATTGATAAAATCACAAGCTTGCCCGATATCCGGCGCAACAATAATGGCTCCTTTGCCCTCAGGGCCGAATACTTGCCGTAAGTAAGTCTTTCTTGCTCCTTCCACTTCTTCGATGCATTCATAGAGCTGCTTCTCTACTTGGGATGCCAGCTCCGCAGAGGTCGTCACCAGAATGGAGGTGGAGTCGGGGCCATGCTCCGCCTCGTTGATGAGATCATAAGCGGTTAGCCGGGGATCGGCCGTTTCATCAGCAACAATGCTACTTTCCGTAGGACCGATGCCAAGCGCGCTCCTTTTGCCGCAGGTCATAGCTAGGCTCATGGCCGCTGCGATGCCGCCCGGACCCGGACCGAAAATACCGTCTGCCTCAGGGATCGACTCGGTTCCTTGGGCTAAGCCTGCGATGACAGCTACGCCATTGCCGATGACGAACCGGTCTGCTCCGGCCAGCTTCGCAGCCGCTACGGTACCCGGGTCGGCAGAGCCGTCCTTTAGCGGAGGCATGCCGACGATAATCTCAGGGACACCCGCTGCTTTTGCCGCGGCAACCAGCATGATGGAGGTGGATAGGAGCGGCCCCTTCCTGGCCGGAATCCATATGCCTACGCGGTCCAGTGGAGTCACCTTTTCACCGACTATCGTTCCGGGGCGAATTTCCCGCTCCCACGAGGAGGGCAGCAAAGCCCGATTTACCTCCTGCACATGCCGTATCGCCTGCTCCACCGCATTGAGCAAGGAAGAAGGCAAGGAAGTGATACACTCCTGAACATAGCTCTCCGTAAGCAATAACTGCTCTACTGTCACACCGTCAAACTTCTGCGTCAAATCTCGGATTGCTTCGTCCCCTTGTGCAGCAACCTCGTCAAAAATTTGCAGAACCCCATTTAATACCTCGCGGGTAAACAGCGTTTTGTGCGAGGCCAGCCTCTCCTTTATTAGCTCTTGGTCCTCTGGTAAAACATACATGATTCTCGACATCCTTCATCGACCTCCAATAATTTTAATGGCTTCGAAGCTGTTTCAGTAAAGCCCCAAACAATGCAAAAAAGAGCCATGCAGGATAATAAAAATACCCGCATGACTCTTATGCTTCAAGTCCGCAGGTATAACGCCAAGAAGCGTTTGCACCTACGGACTCGTTAATCCGTATTACAAACGCTTAACTATGATGATGGCTATAGGATTCGATGATATAACTATAAGAATTCATATTCATTTCGGTAATCCTCCTCAGCCATTTTGGATTATTATACCGGTGTCCTATCCGTTTGTAAATAGTTTCCACAACCTTTACTTTTTCATGTCTATTACTTGACACCAACGTGCAGACATCGTTATAAAATCCAGGTTGGTCGGCACGGACTTTCTTGTAGTACTCGTACTCCCAAAAACCTCTCGGATAACCTCCGGATCAATCCGAACCCAGCATACACCCACGGCATGACGAATGGCCCGTTCCACACGGCTTGGAGTGGTTCGATACTTCTCGGCAATGACCGGATAAACATGACGAGTTATCGCCAAATGAGCCTCAGAATCGCGTAACACGATTAGAATGGCGTCCTTTAAATAGGAAAACCCTTTGATATGATTGGGTACGCCTAAGTAACCCAATAGTTGAGTAACCCTTTTCTCTTCCTGAAAAGAATCCGGAGCCAGGCTTGCACGCGAAAGGATTGGTTTGGGACTGATATCTACCGCAGCTTGCTGGGAATCTACCGAAACATTCAGCACAACCGGCTTCCCTATCTCATCCAGCTTACTCAATTTCTGCATCAGCTTCTTGTCCAGTTGGCCGATCATTGATTTCAGACCTTGTATTTCAGTGACTATGGCGTTTATTTTAGGAGATTCGGAAGGACCTGACGATTGAGGCATCGAGGAGAACGGCGGCCTCATGTTAGACCATCTATCATTCATTTCGTTAAGCAGCTTCATCATATTCCGCTGGTTCGCTTCCAACTCATACACTTTGTTCGTTAACATCTTCAATTCCTTTAGCATTGCTTCTTCTAACGTTCCACCCATTCTTCTGCCTCTTCTCTATGTAAAAGTTCTGACTCCCTATTTTTCCATCATCTCACAATAAAATAGAAAAGACCACCATACAAGGTGGACTCTAGCCTCCTATCCATTCCGCTCACATTCTCGAATCTTCAGATTCAGAAAATATTCCTGAAGCCGGACCAGCTCCATCCGTGCTTCATATTCCGTCCCCACCCGGGTCAATCTCTTACTCCTGTAAAATACGGCGAACATCAGCGCTATCTCTCCTTTTGAAATTATAACTTTTCTCTAATTGTTTCTAATTCTTATATGTCCCGCCTGAAAACAAATCTTAAGAAGAAATAGAAAAAACCGCTGAAACACAGCGGTTTTTCCCTGGTATTATCTCAATAGTTGAAGCTCTTGAATAAGCAGATCTCTACTTGTCTCATGCTGCTCCCTATAGTTCCGGGCATAGTCAGACAAAGGCTCCTTAAAGCACATTTCTGTATTTCTTTTAAATTGGATTTTAATATCATTAATTTGATTCCAAAGAATAGGAGCAGGCGGAATTTGTAATAATCTCAATCCTTCAATAACTTCTTGAATATCTAATTTTAAATATTGAATAAGTTTAATAAATGAATGGTCGGGAAGCTCCCACGGCATTAAAGAATGATGAAATAATTGTTCAATAAGATCTTCTTTTATATCTGCATAAGCTGAAAGCTGTTTAATACTCATTTGACGGTCTTCCAAGGCAAATTGAATAAGCAATATACAATCCAGCGGATAAGATTCCAGATGAAATTCCGGTAATTCCTCATCTTTTTCGTGCATAGGATAGGCTTGTTGATCTGATTCATGTTGATGAAACGGGTATTCCTCCAGCATTTCTTCTAAAAAATGATGAAAATATTGTACGGAATCGATGTTATTGGATTTCCATTTATTCATACATCAACTCTCCAAAATATGAAATGATAAAATATTGAATATACAATGATTTATTAATCTATTATTTAATTATTATTAATATAATCTTATATCTAATTCTATTTATATCAATCATCCGGGAGCAGGTTAAAACCAATCTATGGTTCTAACCCTCCCATCAGAATCGTTTTCAAAATGAATGTTTATGATGACCTGCGCTTATTAAAATATTGGGCTAACCTTTCGTTCAAGTTTTTTCTTGCCAGAAAACACCATTGATTTACTTGATTTTCATTGCTGCCGAGAATCTCCGCGATTTCCTTGGCCGAATACTCTTGTACGTACTTTAGGATCAACGCTTTTCTCTGCTTCAGCGGCAGAAGTGCGATCGCTTCTTCCAGCATGTCCTGCTGCGTATCCGTTAAGATGGACGAATCCTTGGGCACCGTTAAGTTCAGAATGCCATCCTCCACTTCCGCGTACAGGATCGGCCTTTTTTTCCTCAAATGATTCTTGGTCGTATAAGCGGCCGCTTGGCAGACCCACGCGCGTAGCTTATCCGGTTCGATGCAGCCGATTTTCTGAAATACCAGATCCCGTACCTTATCTGTAATTTCCTCGTAATCACTCCTTCCCATGGACCGATTTTGTCCTATTGCCTCTTGTCTGGCTTGATGCTCTACGATCCTCGGCAGCCAGTCCTTAACAAAGACGGCCACCTCCGCATCATCTAACTGCTGATGTACAATGCAGTGATGAAGCCGACGCAAATCCATGCTGGACCCATCCCTTCCCTATGCTATAAAAAGAGGAAAATCCTACCTCTCTAGTATATCATGTCATAGGAAAGAGAGAATCTTATTTCGTTTTGAAAAAAAAAGTTGGGATAGAGCCTGAGAGAGAAGAAGCTTGAGCGGAAGAACTACCAGTAGGAGAATATATTCAGGAGAAATCCGGTTCGAAGAATGGACGGAGTCTATTGAATACGGCGGGTTCAGCTTTTCAGATGCGTCTTACAATGCTTTTAGTCAAATAATATGTTCCTCTAAGATAGGACACTCGCTCCCTGTCCTCCGCTAACGTATATACATCGCGGCAGCCTGCACAGCTTAATTCTATGATATGGATCGTCCTGCCCGAAGGGCATGGGTTTCGGCAATGGCGGAATCGGAAAGCTGTCCTGCATTTTGGGCACTGCAGGCTGTCAAGACAAGCCTCCCGCATAATGGCCACGCTCTCTGTGATAAGCTCGTCGGTGATGTTCTCGTCCAATCCTTCCGTCATGTCGCGAATCAAGGAAAGATGGTATTTGAAAACAAAGAATAACGGGTCTTCCTTCAGGGCCGCCCTTATCCCATCCACGAATACGGCAGCATGTATAGAGTCGGGATTGCTGAGCTTTTCTTCCAACATGTACTTCACCCCGAATCGAATAATCCGGAAGACTTGCTTCCGGCTTTATATAGTAAGAAGCTATGCCAATATTTTGACGACGGCTTCCTGAAGCCGGTCTTTTTGGACCGGCTTCACGACGAAATCTGCGGCTCCGTTGCGGATCGCTTCGAGCACCATGTCCCTTTGCCCCATGGCCGAACACATCACAATCTTCGCCTGGGGATGCCTTCCCTTGATATGCTTTAGCGCATCTATACCGTCCATCTCAGGCATCGTAATATCCATGGTCACGAGATCAGGCAGGACCTTATCGTACAGGTCCACAGCCTCCTTGCCATTGCGCGCTTCCGCCACGACATTCATCCCCATCTCCTCCAGCATGCCACGCATCACCATTCTCATAAATGCCGTATCATCTACCACCATAACTGCTGTCATGTCATTATCCTCCTTTTTGACCATTGCTTCTAATTTAACCAAACCGCTCTGAACAAAAAATGAACAGGAGGGGTCAGGACAGGGCTAAGGAGCTTGGTTTTCCGGGAAGAAAGGCCTTTTGTGGTTGCATGAGCGGAAACGTTTCCTCGGGCGTTCCCTCAACAATATGGAGTAGCTTGCCTACATATACAAAAAAAATACAGCCCCCTTCGACAGGAGCTGCTTGTAAACTTCTTTCTATGGGGCGGGCTGCGCCAAACCGGGGCCTGAGCCCTTCCACTGCTCGTACCATGTCACAATATTCTCGTTCGGAGCTACATCCAGCTCCTCCAGTACCGAGACGAGACGCTTGTACTGCTCTTCAACCGCCGTACGCTCCTTCAAGAGGCCGTACAGCTGCATCAGGGCAAAGTAGCATTCTTCGTAATACGGGTATTGCCTCTGCATCCGGTGATATACCATCATTGCATCAGTAATCTTCCCCTGGCGGGCAAAATAATCGGCCAGCAGCATCGCCTGCTGAAGCCAAAGCGTCCGCAGACGCTGCCGCTCGTTCTCGGCCCACAAATAATCGAAATCGGCCATATAGTCTCCCGTGTACATTTCGAAGAACCGCTGATGCTCCTGCCAATTTTGTTCGTTCACGGCTCCTGCCGCTCGGATGGCTTGCTCCCATTCCTCCACATCGATACGTATCCGGGAAGCATCCAGCATGTACCCTTCCTTGATGCTTAAGCTGCGGATTTCAATGTCCGCTCCCATTCGCTTCAAGTCTTGCCGTACTTGATAAATCGTCGTATACAGATGCGTCTTGGCCTTCTCCATCTCAAAGTCGGGCCAGAGCATCTCGAACAGCTCCCCCTTGCGGACCAACTGCCCTCTGTGGTGGAATAAATAGGCGAACAATTCTTGCGCCTTGGCGGTACGCCATTTCAAGGCAATCGGCTCCTTGCCGGGGAATTCGATTTGCATCGTCTGCAGACAACGGATAAGTACGGAGCTGTTCTGGAGCGGCTCTTCCTCCAGCTTACGGACGGCCTCTACGGATTGCTGAAGCCGTTGAACCGTACGGGCCAATCGATCCCTCTGTATAGGCTTCATGACGTAATCCAGCGCATTCAGCTCGAAGGCCTGAACCGCATATTCGTCATACGCGGTTACGAATACAATTTCGACCGCAGGACAGACCTCCTGCATCAGTTCAGCGGCCCGCAGGCCGTAGATCTCCGGCATATTAATGTCCAGGAACACCACATCAGGCCGCAATGCTCCAACCGCCTCTATAGCTTGATTCGGCTCCATATAACTGCCGATCACTTCGATTCCCGACATATCCCCCAGCAGCTTGTTCAGCTGCATCAAAGCAAGACGTTCATCATCCACCAGAATAGCCTTCATCGTTATCCCCTTACCCTTCTGCGGAGCCCATTCCATTTACTTATCCGTGATGTCGTATATATCATCTGCTTCAACGAAATGCCCTTGTGTCCGGAAATTGTTCAGAAATTGTTTAGTGTACTGCGATACAATACCATTTTAATAGTAAATAGGCTTCAGGATGTTTGGATACATTCGCTCATCCATTATCTCCCTCTCCATGTCATCTAAGGCCTCTATCGCACATAAGGAGTGGTTCATCTATGCCCATCGAAGGATCCTATAATTATTATATCGCATCGCTTTCCGTTGTCATTGCGATACTGACCTCGTATGCGGCTTTAAATATTGCATCCAAAATCTCGCTGTCCAAAGGAACTATCCATCATTTCTGGTTATTTGCAGGCTCCTTTGTGATGGGCAGCGGTATTTGGTCCATGCATTTTGTCGGAATGCTGTCGTTTCACCTTCACGTTCCGGTCCATTACGATGCCCTGTGGACTCTTGTATCCATGGCGTCCAGCATCGCGGCCTCATTAATTGCCTTCTATACTACCATACCTAAAAATAGGAGCAGGAACAAGATCGCCGTAGGCGGTTTTTTTATGGGAAGCGGTATCATTTGTATGCATTATACCGGAATGGCGGCCATGCAAATGCCGCTTCAGCTGGAATACGACCAATTCTATTGGATCTTGTCCGCTTTGGTCGCTTTGGCGGGATCTTATATCGCCTTGGTACTGCTGCTTCGTTCCCGAAATCTGCCGGCTTCCCGATCGATTAAGTGGCTGTCTGCCCTGATCATGGGATTCGCTGTTTGCGGCATGCATTATACAGGGATGAAGGCGGCCGTATTCCGGGATGTTTCCCATCCGGCATTCGTCAATGAAGATCTGAATATGATGGACCCTCTGCTGCTTGCAGGAGTCACTTTTACCGTCCTTATCATTTTAACGATCTCCTGGGGGGCCGTGCTTTTTGACCGCCATGTGCTGGAGAAGCTGGCTTACACCGATGCGATTACCGGATTGCCCAACCGTAATGAAATGAACCGTTTCTTCGATACGTACCGGGATGAGGATTCCCTGGGGGTCTTGTTTCTCGATCTGGATCAGTTCAAGGTCATCAACGATACGCTAGGACATCACATTGGAGATATGCTTATTAAGGAAATGGGAAACCGGCTGCGGCCTTTCATTACGAGCACACAACAGGTGTTCCGAATGGGCGGAGACGAATTTCTCATTATTATCCGCGACTGTCAGCAAGAGCTGTGCGAGCGGCTCGCCGATCAGATTTTGCACAAGATCAAGCAGCCCTACTATCTCGATAACAACGAGCTGTACATTACGGCAAGCGTAGGGATCAGCATCGGTTGTATCGAACCAACGGACCGCTCGGTTTTATTGAAAAAAGCCGATACGGCCATGTACAAGGCCAAGGGCCTCGGCAAAAATCAATATTTTGTCTACAGCGAGGAAGCTGGAACGGCTGCCCTGCGCCGAATGGAGCTGGAGAAGGATCTGCGCAGAGCTTTGGATCATCAGCAATTTTTCGTTGAATATCAGCCCAAATGGAATGTGATGACGAATCGGCCCTATGGCTTTGAAGCGCTGCTTCGTTGGAACCACCCGCGGCTCGGTGTCATTGCTCCGACAGAGTTCATCCCTATCGCCGAGGAGACCGGGTTGATCATCCCGTTGACGCGATGGGTACTGGAGGAGGCCTGCGAGCAATGCATGAGACTTCAGCAAAAAGGGCTGCGCCAGCCGCTCTCCGTCAATCTCTCCATACGATTGTTTAAAAGCGACAGCTTGCTGGACATCGTACAATCCGTATTATCCAAAACCGGCATCGCCCCCACCTTGCTCGAGCTGGAGATTACAGAGTCCATGGTTCTCTACGATGTCAAGGACATTGTACGGCAGCTTAGCTCGATCCGCGCACTCGGCGTCAAAGTATCCATGGATGACTTCGGAACGGGTTACTCGTCTATCGGGCTGCTGGATCAAATCCCTATCGATGCCCTGAAGCTGGACCGGCTGTTCACCATGGATCTGCATAATCCAAGCAAGCGGGCTATTATTCATGCCATCGTATTGATGGCCGAGAGCCTGCAATTGGACGTCATCGCCGAAGGTGTCGAGAACAAGGAGCATCTGGAGCTGCTTCAGCAATTAGGCTGCAAAGTGATGCAGGGCTATTATTACAGCAAGCCGATGGCACGTGATGAGATGGAAGCATGGCTGAAATCGAAGGAATCCCCCGACTATTAGCAGACCATTCCTCCTATATAGTTAACGTCATAAAATGAATAAAAGCCCAAAAACCGGCCATGCAGCGCATGACCGGTTTCTTGTTGTTTCTTTATTGCACATCATCTGCAAGCTTGCTCTTCCAAGCTTCGCTTCCGTTCTGATTGCGGGTGGATTCGTGGGAAATCGTTGCTTCCTGCACGTCACCAAAGCCCCAATGGCTTTCCGGAACATCCGGGAATACGACCTCGGTACCTTGGAGAGGACCGCGGTACAGCATACGGTTAATCATCGTTACCGCTTCAACCCTGCGGATGCTGTCGTTCGGTTTGAACGAACCGTCTTGATAGCCTGCAAGGAACTTACCACGGTACAATTGCTCAATAGCATTAGCAGCCCAGTGGCCTTCCGTATCCTGGAAGTGATACTCCGTCGGCGACGCAGCACTTAATTTCAGGAAGCGAGCCATAACGGACGCCAGCTCTCCGCGGGACACCTGAGCTTCCGGACGGAAGCTTCCGTCTTCGAAGCCGCTGAAGTAACCATGCTTCGTAGCAATCTTGATGTAGTTAGCCGCCCAGTGGCTCTCTTGAACATCGTTATAAGCCAAAGCGTCATTCACGTTCACATTTTCCGTTAATCTCGCAACGATAGCTGCCAGCTCAGCGCGTGTCAGCGTGTTGTCCGGATGGAATTTGCCATCTGGGTAACCGAGAATATAACGTTGGTGCTTAAGATCACCGAAGCGGTCGGAGAATACTTTCACCTTCACTGCGGAATCTGCTTTTACATCCGTTGTTCCGTTCACTGCAAATTGACCGGAAAGGTCGAACTCTGCGTCAGCCGCTGTCAGAAGACCCCATTTCAATACTACCTTGAAGCTTCCGTCTTGTCCGGCAGGCAAATCGGAGATGTTCCATGTGATCTTGTCGCCGTTAACCGTACCACCGCCAGCGCTCACCACTTCCGCCCCTTTAGGGATGTTAAAGGTGATTACGCCGTTCATCGAAGAAGTAGTAGGGTTTTTATAGTCGATCGTAACCGTAGATTGTTCGCCTTCCTTGACCATGTTTTTGTCAACCGTCAGGTTTAAGGATGGTTGTGTAACCGGTGGCACGTAGCTGGAGCCGCCGCCTCCGGAGCTACGGCGATCCGAAGAAGGAATTCTGCGCATAGCGAAATCCAAGCCAATGACATCTTGTCCTACATGGATGATGCCGTCTTTGATATAGCTGGTTGAGCCATTAGCTGCCTCTACGTTCGGTTTGGCATCCAAAGTGTTGTAATTGATATAACCCGGTTTGGAAGCAACAATGTAGTAATCTCCATCCGGATAAACCATCCAGGCATACTGTCCGAATGCATCCGTTATTTGCGGGTTATGGTTTTTATTCGGTGCAAAATCTGGCAGCTCTGGCAAGCTTACTTCGGTATGAGCTGTACGGCCTTTTTGTTTGTTCAGCTCTGTATCCGCCCAGTACAGCTTCGTAGTAACCCCTTCAAGAACTTGTCCGGTGTACGCATCGGTAACCACACCGAATGGGTCGATCAAGGAATAGACAACGCCCAATTCCCCGTTCTTGTTTACTTTCACTGTTGTCGATGGTCCGGCTAATAATGTTCCGTTCGGTGCTTTAATTTGGTACGTAATTTTATATTCGCCTTGTGGTATGTCGGCCAATTCGAAATTACCTTCTGCATTTAGCGGAAGTGTAGTCTTAAAGGAATTGCCGTTCAAGCCTTCTACCAGCACGCTTACATTTCCGTTTCCGAACAGGCTGCCTACGTTTGGCTGCGAGTTCGATCCGGAAGAAGCAACGAACAATACACCACTGATTTTGTTGGCAGAGTCAACCTTTTGGCCAACGCCGCTTAATGGACCTACAACTGCTGTTTGTGTTTGCTTCAGAGTGACGGTTCGGTTGCCGATTTGCACCGGTGTCTCGATATTCATCGTGTACGTGAAGTCACCACGAGGAACAGGGATGACATAAGAACCGTCCGGTCCTGTCGTTACTGTCGAGTTAAAATCGATTACGCCGTCGCCGTCAAAATCAGCTGTTACTGCAACGGTTGCTCCGGCAGCAGGCTTGCCTGTCACTTGGTCCATAACGAACCCGGTTACGGCAGCAGGCATATACGTCATATTAACGCTTTGCTGTTGAGACAATCCGGACTTCGCGTCGGTTGCCGTTGCGGTAATAACTTCGCTAACAGGGATAATGCCTTGCAGAGCCGGCACTGTATATTCCGCAGAAGCTATACCTTGATCATTCGTCATTACTGTAATATCGCCAGTAGAGCCATTGCCAAAATGGAATGTAACCGGTACTCCGGCAACAGGCTCGCCGTTTGGAGAAGTTGCTTTGGCGTTCAATGTCACCTTGGTGTTGCCGTCGGCTACAACAGTCTCAGGCGAAGTGCTGAAGGTCAGGTTGAATGCAGGAGCCTGATCTTGTACCACAATCGTTTGAGTTGTCGTCTTGCCGTCAAAGGTAACCGTAATAGTCGTTGTTCCCGGAGCTTTGGCTGTAATCAAGCCATTAGCATCCACTGTAGCAACAGCCGGATTCGAGGAGCTGTACGTTGCTTGCTTCGTTACATCCTTAACGCTCTCATCCAGATACACTGCGCTTGCTTTGGTTTGTTTAGTTGTTCCTGTTACGAGAATAGCATTTGCCGGATCCACGAGCAGATCACGCAAGGTTGTTGTCGTTGCGCCCGATTCGCCGGATGGCTTGGATTCGATGCCATTGCTAACCGCACTCACGGTAAATTTGTGCTCTGATCCAGGCGTCAATCCGATTGCTTTATACTGAGTATCCGTGATGCCGGATGCAATTAATTTGCCGTTATCGTAGATGTTGTAGGCTTGCGCTCCCGGGACCGCATTCCATACAATCGTCGCTTCGGTGGAAGTTACGTCCTTGGTAGCAACTCCAGTCGGTGCAGCAATAGGTACCGTAACGGTTGCTTGAACCTTCTTACCGTTATATACGGCTTCGATAACTGTAGTTCCTGCTCCGATCGCTGTAACCAGCCCGTCCGGTCCTACCGTTGCGACAGTTTTGTTTGTCGAAGTAAAGGTGGATTGATTCGTTACATCTGTCTTGCTTCCGTCAGAATAGACGGTGGAAACTACCGTTTGATGTGTAGAGCCTACCGGCAGTGTATATTGAGGGGTATCGATAGCAACCCCCACTGGAATAGGCAGCGTTACGCTGTTGGAAGGAAGAGATTCAGCAATGCCTTCCGCGTTATTCGTTACAGCAGTAACGGTAAATGTTGCGAATTCTCCTGGTGTAAGCCCTGTTACATTATAAGTAGCTCCTGTAACATTCGTCGCAAGCAAAACACCGTCTTTATATACGTTGTAGTAAGTTGCGCCGGTTACCGTGCTCCACTTCAGCGTGTTCGCCGTTTGAGCCGTCGTTCCCGTAGCAAGGTTCGTCGGTGCAGGAGGAATTTTCACGGTTGCGTAAGCACCGCCGACAGCAATCGCCGTAATGTCGCTAGGTGGATTGCTTCCGAAGTCTACTACAATACTTGCTTGACCGTTGTTGTCCGCTTGCGCAGGCACGTCTCCTTGGGGAGTTTTGAAGGTAAGCGGAGCATCAGGTACAGGCTTACCATCTACGTCATACATGGTTGCGATTACGTTATATTTTCCAGGCTCACCTGTAGGTACTGCATTCACTTTGACTGTCGTTGGAGCTTGTTTGTACTGATATGTGGTTGTATCAATAGGATCCAACTCGTTTACAAAATACCAGGACAGAATATCATGCGTTTCTGTAGACCCGCCTGTTGAAGCTGTAAAGCCTGCATAAACGCCTGGTTTGCCTGTGAAGATGGTTTCCAGATCGACTCCGCTGGCATTTATCGCTGGCACTTGCGGCCGTGTTTCAGTTTTGCCGATGTAGACCTTCACATTTTGAGAATCTCCATCGTAATCAATCCAAGTATAATAATCATTTCCGTCTGAAAGATTCACACCGAATTTCGTGTTTAAGTCTGCTGCATTTGTATACCAGCCAGCCTTGGTATTACTAACGACGCCATTAACAGCTAAGCCGATATAGTTGTTGGAAGGGTCCCCCAAATTGCCATTTTGATAAGTATCATATTTGACTGCAAAGCTTGGTTTAATTCCGCCGTAGCCAATGCCTTCACCCGTAGCTCCTGCATCGTTAGCCTGAGCCTGAAGAGCGAAAGTAATCCCGTCAGCGGGACTGTCACTCGCGCCGTTGGCATTCAACCGGAATTTAAAGAACGTGCTGAAGGAGTACTTGTTTGTAGATGTGATCATCTTTTTGTTGAACATACTGCCAAACACAGGGCCTACATTCTCTGTTAAACGTATTACCTTCCTGCCCTTGTCGTCTGTAATGTTCTTTGCATTACCATTTAGCTTAAAGAGATTCAACTGTTTCGCATCTGCAAAATCATCATTCTTAAACGTTACCCACTTCGTATCACTCGTGGCCGCATTGGCCTTCAAAGTGAGCGGCTGCATCATGGTGACCATCATGCATAGCATGAGGACCCATGACATCCATTTGGCTTTCTGTCGCTTCATTTTTTTACTCCTTTTTCATATTTCCTCGTTTCTTGAACCCTACCCTCTGTAAACCATGTCCCGATCGCGCTATTACTTCCCTCCCTTCAAAAACCAATATGAAAAGTGCATGTTCATCGTTCCAAATTATACAAGCAAGAACTAAACAAAATCTGAACAAGAATCGCCATGATTCGACTTTTCCTATCGATTTATGGTCCATTTATCCTTAATTTTCAAAAAAAGCGACAAAATAATCCCATAACGTGGGGCCTTGGATCCAATGCCGATTCAGGTACTATGTGGGGAATCCCGGAATTCTTACATTTTTTATAATGCAAAAAACCCGATCAGCATCAAGCCGGGTATCGGGTTTTTGAGCTAGATTATTTAGGACGGCGAAGCAGACGAATAAACAAAATAAGACCCACGATGAACACTACGCCGACCGCAGCAGCCATCCATAACAAGGTACGGTTAGAACCGGGAGAGCTTGCAGGGTTCGATGCAGGCTTGGCTTCCTGCAGCCCCTTGAGGTCGAGTGATAATACCTCATTGGACTTGCTCATGACAACGACCTGACTGGACTTCTGCTCGTTATTTAAAAACTTCAGCATATTGGCATGGATAAACGTATCCTTCGCCTGCTTATTGCTTGCCCCGGCCTGGAATACCGCCAAGACGCGGTCTTTATCCCAAGGGGAAGCTTGAATCCAGGCTGCATACTCCGTCGTTTCATTAATAATATTGGAGGTGACTGCAGCGAACTGGCTGTTGCCCGGGCTCATCAAGAGCTGGTCCTTATAGCTTTGAAGAGCTTGGAAGGAATCCGGATTGCCAACGAGAATGACGTTGTTTCCTTTGAGCTTTTGCTCCAGATCAGGCTGCTGGTCCTGCGCGATTTCAACGGCAGACGACACGGACGAGCCGCTCGTCATATCCCGAATCATGGCCGCCAGTTGGCTTAGCAGAACCCCGTCCGGATCCTTAGGCAGCAAAAATACGGTATGATCCAGACCTTGATCTCCAACAAACGGGGACGGCCAATGCTTGAAGGTCGTTTCCTTCTGAACTTCGTGAGGCAGCTGAAGCGAGCTGCTCTTATCTATAAAGATCCATTTGCCGTTATCGGTCTTGGGTCCGCACACGTTATGCGCCTCATTCAAGTGGGCCGTGAACGACATATTCAAGGCATTGCTGTTATTCCCCTTCAAATACGGCGCGAGCGGTATGGGAAGTAGATAGCTGTCGTCCTCTTTCTTGGCTTTGACGATTTCCGAGAAGGAGAACGTTTTGGGGATGTCGTTAATCACTACTGTCAATCCTGCGCTATCCGCTGGTACCGATGCATTTTTGTTTTTGTCGGAGGTATCAACAGCTTCGTTCTGAAGCAGCGGAGACACTCTGACCTTCAGCAGCAGCTGGCTCTCCCCTGTCAGGCTCCAGAAGGGTGGGATGGAATAAGTCAGCCGATCGGAATTAGCACTTGTCTTATCCAGCTTGATATTGGCAAAGCCTAAAGATTCAAAGGTGATAGGCTTCGCTGCATTCGATACATCGGATGCTTTGGGCTGTTCGTTAATCAACAAGTGATTGCCTGCCAGCTGATCGACGTAGTTCTTCTCCGTCAACACGTGAATCTGATCATGAATGACCTTATCGGCAGCTGCGGAGACAAGAAGAACCTGCCGGCTTTCATTATTCGCCTGGTTGGTAACGACGAACGTATCCAGGCTCATCTGCTGATTGCTCACCTGAACGGGACTTTCGGACAGCATTTGCTTGACTGGTCCGTTCCACGAATCGATGCCTCCCATGGCCACCGCCGGAAGCAAACGGTTCTGATTGAGCCATTCGGACTCCGTCAGGACAGGCGCTGCCCGCTTCGTCGACGTCCGGGACGTCAAGTAGGTCGCCAGTTTCATCGCTGCAGAGATGATATCGGCGGAAGGATGGTCCGGAACCAGAACGGCTCCGTACATTTCATCCTGAATCCCCGGCTCTACAAACGGATACGGGTAACTGCTTAATGAATCCGTTGTCCTGTAAGAAGTCGTCGTGTTCAGGAAAATAACCGAGGACCGGTTGATTTTCAACCAATTCGCGGGGTTCTCCTCATCATTGCACAGATCGTTGGAAATGGTGCTGTGCTTTTCAATTGTAATCGTATGAAAGCCGGGGGTAACGTCTTCGCTGCCCAACGGAATTCTGCTGGTCAGACGCGAGCTGGTCTCCTTCGTTAACGGAATGCTTTTGAGCGGCCTTCCATCGATAGAGACCGTTATGGTCGAAGTCGCAGGAAGCAGCAGCTCGGAGTAGCTGATATCCAGATCGATATAGCTGCCGTCGCTTACATCCGCTCTCGGAACGGTATAATACAGCTGCTGGACGCTGTCTACCCGCGTCATGGCAATATTATCGTTCGACAGATGCGTCAAATAGCCGGAGTTGGTGGAAGAAATATTGGAGCTGAACGCAGCCGCTGCTCCGTCGTTCACGTAGGACGACGATATAGTGATTCTGGGGGCTCCCGCCGGATCGGCCGCTTCCGCATAAGGCGCCAAAGGCGGCAGAGCGAGCTGAAGAGCCAGAAGACTGATGCTGCCGTACAACACGGTCTTGCGATAAGCATTCATTCGTATATAAACACCTTTCAATTCTAGAGTGATATCAGGATGTCGCGCCTTCTTGCTTCTTCTTTTGCTGGAAACGCTCGGTTTTGTACCACTTGGTTTCCTGCTTGAAAATGACCCGCTTCATTTCGAGGTAAAGCGCGTAAAGCACGAGAAGGATCCAAAATTGCGAATACGTAAAATACATAAGAGATACGATAAAAAAGTTCCTTGTATTCAGCTCGGTTTTCTCAATGCCCAGAGCTATCATCACTTCTGTGATGTACAGGAAGTAGGCCAGTATCCATAGAATGATCGAGACCATGCCTACCTTCAAATGAAGGTCCGTGAACAGATTGACCACGAATAAGCCGTCCGATACGATAACGCCGAAGAAGAACAGAAAGTACGTAAAGAAAAAGTAAATCAGGTCGAACACGATGCTTTTCCGTTTCAGCGTAAACAGCCTGGACATAAATTTAAGGACAACATACTGGTTGCCCCTGGCCCATCTCGTTCGCTGCTTCCACCATACCTTCCACGTCTCCGGCTCCTGCTCCCAAGTGATCGCCGCAGGGAAGAACCGGATATGGTAGCCCATATTATAGACCCGGATCGTAAGCTCGGTATCCTCCGCCAGGGCCTTCTCGTCCCAGCCGCCCAGCTCCTCGATGATGCTGCGCCTTATGGCGAAATTCGTGCCCGGAATCGTAGCGACCCCGAACCAGAAAAACCGCCCGGCCTGCGCCATCCATTGGAAGCAGATCGTTTCGATATTGATAAAGCGTGTCAGCAGCGTCTGGGCCGCATTAATGACACGGAACTTGCCGACGACGGCACCGGCCTTCGGATCGTTAAGCATCGCGAGCACCAGGTAATACACGGCTTTACGCTCCGGCGTATTATCCGCGTCATACACGACAATAATGTCACCCGTCGCATGCCTGAAGCCATGGTTCAAAGCTCCCGATTTGCCGCCCCCGATATTGGGAGGTCTCAGATGGACGACCTTCAACCGATCATAACGGCTTGCGTAGCTGTCGGCAATCTCGCCGGTTCGATCCTTCGAATTGTCGTCAATAACGATAATTTCAAGCAAATCCTTCGGATATTCGAGCTTCAGCATCGCTTTAATCGTCCGTTCGATCACGACCTCTTCGTTATGCGCCGGAATCAAGACGCTCACCTTGGGCCATTCATACTGCTTCTTCTCCCACTCCGCAATCGGCTTGCGGAAGCGAAGGTAATGCAAATAGCCTCCCTGCATGAGAAACATGTGGTAGAGCAGCATAAGCCAAATAACGGTCAATGAGATGTAGAACAGTAGATTAGCCACTGATGTTTCGCTCCTCGAATAGTTGTTTGCGCAAATTCATTCTCATGCTGATGGTGTAAAGGAAGAACATCAGAACCATGACCGCTACCAGGATCGCAACTCCCCACATAATCAGCTGGACGCCGCCAAGCTTCTTCAGCGTCTTGACCACCTGCTTCGCTTCCGAGCGAGGCGCTGTATTGACATAATGAATTTGTCCTTCCGCATCCGTTGTAATAGTAATGTTCGGCGCTTGGACGGAAGCGTTCATTTTTTTCAAATCCAGCCACTTCAGATTCGGTACCCGCTCCATATGGGAGATGAACGCCTGCAGCTTTCCAAGACCCAGATAAGGGTGATAGAACATGCCCATCATACTGCCTTCAATGAACTGCATCCCTTCTATTTTCCGGTCAAAGTCGGTCTCCGGCGTAAAGGAAGTGTCGTCGTAATATCCGACGGTTTCAGGGAGCAGCGTCATTCCATGCAGAAAGGACGGAGTCGACATGTAGGGGGACTCCCCCATGTTCTCCCAGCTGCTGTTGCTGATCTGTACTTGCCCGAGCAAATAGTTGAAATAGTGGGAAACGATCTCGTAGCCGGTTTGGCTCATCACATAGTGGGGCGCTTCGAATCCTAGCGGATATAAGCCCAGATCCGTCAGCTCCTGAATGCCGCTCACGATTCGGTTATCGATATACTGCTTTTCAAAAGCTTGAAGCTGCTGCATATAGCGGTCGTATTCTTCTTTGGAGGAAAATTCGTGCCTTTTTTTCACCTTCGTGTCCTGGTCCGAAGGACCCCAGATGGGCGTATTGTTAATGACATCCCAGAACTCAAAGCCTTCCCCCGTCTCGGATGCCCTGTATTGGTGCGTATATCCGTGAAGCAGAATGCTTGCTCCCCGTGCTTGAAGGTGACGGAGCACCTCCACAATGGCCGGGGAATCGGATAGATGCACCTGCTGCATCGTTTCCGAATTGGTATAGATCGGGATGAGAGCTATCATGAACGGAATCCCTTTATCCGCCAGGTAGTCCCCGGTCTGCTGCAGCAGCTTGGGATCGGACATGGGGTGAACATCCTCAAGCCGGATGTAGGCCGTGTGCCCGTCCTCCGTCAGCTGCTTGCCGAATAAATCAGCCAGCCCCCGGCTCAAGAACCGGTCAAAGGGGACATAGAAGTTATCCGCAGCATAATAGGCGCTATTTTCATACTGAACGAATAGAGGGAACGCGTCATCGCCTCTCAAGCCGTTGAAAAGCGCCTTCCCGCGGCTTAACGTTACTTGGGTAATAGGATAGTTGGTCTCCAGAAGCTGATACACCGGCTCTTCGGTGGAAGCATCTATCTTGGATATCCGGTTAATATACACATCAGATCCTACCGTCATAAACGAAAACCGGCTGTGAAGCTGCTCCGCATTAGCCCCGACGGCCAAGACCGGGCCTTGAAATTCGGTAATCCATCGCACAACTTCGGGCGATAGGGTTTTCGGGGTGCCTCCGTAATAAGCCAGATGCGTTATGCCCTGCAAATCGCTGCTTGTTACCTCATCGTCCTCTTTTATGACAATGCTTCGGGAGAACTGCCCCAGCAGCAGGTCCAGCAATCGGACCGAGTCATTAACCATGCCGGATTCTGTCGAATAAATAAGCAGCACCTTGGAATCCTGCTGTACTCCGGCGTCCGCAAAGGCTTTGGCAGCGGGGATCATCTGGCATAGCATCGCGGCTAACAGCAAAATGGGAATCAATTTGCGTATGAGATTATTGCGTGTAAGCTTCAAGCTCTTCGTATGCAAGCTGAATCAACTCCGAGTAATCATTGAATTCCTTATCAAAGCTCGACGTTCCGAAGGAGATGGTAATGGTTACTTCTTTCTTCCCGTTCGACAGCTTATGGGATTTCATCTGCTCCTCCATCTTGTCCAGAACGAAATGGACGTTCTCCGATCCGGTATTAAATAAAATGACGGCGAACGTATCGTCCTCCAGCCTGAACTTGCGGTCGCTGATTCGCGTCTGCGTCCACAGCACGTCGGATAACGATTTGATCAAATATTTCTTCTCTTCCTGTCCGTAGAGCCGTTCGTACTCCGCCAAATATTTGAAGCGGATCAGCAAGAGCGTGAACGGCGTCCCCGTTCGGATGGATCGTCTGAATTCTTCCTCAAGCTCGAAGTAGAACCGTTTCTTGTTGTCGAACCCTGTCGCTTCGTCAATCGTGACAAGCTCATCGAATTTACGGTTCATTTCCTTATTCTCGTTCGTTACCGTAGTGGCCCATCTGTGGAGAACGCCTCCTATGATAGAAGCCGCCCCGATAGCGATCATCCAAATAACAATTTCCTGAATCGAGAAGGTTAGGGCTGAAGAGAAGAACGCGTCCCAGAGCAGTACGCTTCCTAGCACGAACATCGCCGCCAGACTAAGACCGAGCCCGAATAACAGGCCGCCCAGCAGACTTGTCATCAGAATGATAAGGGCACTGGCGAACAGCGTCATTATCGTCCACGGGATTTGCTTGAACCCTGTTACATACAGGCACAGCGCAATAATGAACAGAAAGAAGCAGGCCTGCATGAGAAAAAAGGTTTTGGGCTTATTGTAAAATCCTCGCATTATAAAGCTTCCTTTCTGCTAACAAGGGAACAAGGTTATCAAAAATATGGGTGTCCGTTTTCTGGTAATCTATGTAGCCTCCATAGTATTCGCTCTCCGGATTTAACGTCTGGAAACGAATCATACGGTAATACAGATCCTTCGCAAGCACACTGTCGTTATGCTCCATAGCGCACAAGATAGCTAACCCGTACACCGAAGGTGACTCGTACTCCACCGACCGCTGCTTCGTCTCTATATCATATTTTCCGTACAGCACATGATCGTTCTCAAAGGCCTCCTTAAGGAACGCCCAGAATTCCGAATCCTTCTGTCCAAACTTGGCACGAGAATATTCGACAAAGAGCTGATCCAGCAGGTTCACCTGATCGTGGAATTCAAACCGCTCCTCATCAATATGGTAATTGAACGGATAAAAACCGTTTTGCACAGGCAAATCGACCATGAAGGACTTCGTCTTCTGGAACAGGTCTTCGCTGATCTTGCTGTGCTCGTAAAGGCTGGTGATAGCCGTCGCATCCAGGTAAGGCAGCGTAATGACATTGCTTGGCCATTTCTTCTCATAATCATAGAAATCCCGGAAGGTGCCGTTAACCACCTGCTTGCTTGTCACGCTTTTCGTAATCGTATCGGCCATCGTCTTGAAATCCGCATCCTGCCATTTGGCGGCTGCACTGTACAGCGAGTAGGCGATCCGCAAATCATCGACAAGCGCATTCGTTGTCGCCGGCGTATTCGAAGGTCCGACCTTCCAGGCGATCCAGCCGTCCGGCTTCATAAACGTGGTCTTAACAAGCTCTGCGTTTTGACGGAACAGCTTCAGATCCCCCTTCTCCAATGCATATTGAAGCCAGAACCCCATGGACTCGGATAAAGCATCGTGCCCAGCGGCCGTATGTGCATTTGTGGATTCATTGGCCTTCATATAAGTCCGCAGCGTCCCGTTTTCATTCAACATATGAGATTGAATGAACTGCTCTCCGGGAAGCAGCCGTACCCGTTCCACAGCTTCATTGCTTTGAGAGTTCACATCCGGAACCGCCTTATATTTATTATCGATAGGTAAAAGCATGTAGACCGCCATTGCAGCCAGAACAACACTAGTACTCCATAGGCTCTTTTTCAAAAACGACACAGCCTGCCTCCTGAATGAAAATATTGTCGAATCATAGGATATTTCAATGGATAATATCATTTAATTAGGCTTTAAGACCTAATTCTACCATATCCAACCTCTCGGAACAAACTAATATCCTGTGACGACATCATGTAAAATAAGGAATACAATCCTTATATATCCTTTTCCGTTACCAAGCTAAAATCTCCCGGATTTGCAAGCTGCTCTCCCTGCTCAAATCGATGAATTCCTCTTCTATCTTTACGAGGGGGGCCTCCATATGATGCGGATTCAAGTAGACTACCTCGGCTACTCTTCCATCCGTGAGCACAACCTGCTTCCCCACCAATCGTCGGATCATATTATCGACAAAAAGCGATATGATCTTAGGATCGAGCTCTCCGAACTTACCCCGCTGCATTTGACTGACGATTTCATAGAAAGGGAGCGGTTCATGATAGGGACGTTTTGAGGACATCGCATGAAAAATGTCGGCAACGGCCACAATCGAACTTAGCAGATCGATCTTGGGCTTTTGGAGTCCGAACGGATAGCCTCTTCCGTCTTCTCGTTCATGATGCTGCAGGGCGACAAGGGCGATTCGGTGGCTTATTCCTCTCGTATCCCTAAGCATTTCGTAGCCGAAAATCGTATGCTTCTTCACCAGCTCATATTCATCATCCGTTAATTTGTCGGGCTTGTTCAAAATTTCATCAGGGATTTTCACCTTCCCTATATCATGCAGCGTAGCTGCAAGCGACAGGTTCGCAAGCTCCGGCTCGCTTAAATTCATCCAGCGGCCAATCAAGGTCGAAAGCACGCCCACTCCGATATTATGCTGGTAGGTATAATCATCCTTGGCCTTGACCAGCTCAAATAATTGAAAGAGATTATCTCGCTCCGCTATCTGCCGGATCGCCGGCAAGATTTCCTTTCTAATTTCGATCACGGGAATTTTGCGCGAGCGCTTGATCGATACTATCAATTCCTTGGATACGGCTACCGTTTGTTCCAACAGCGCGGCGGCTTCTCCGTCCTCTTCGGGCAAGGTCAGGTCCACAACGGCAATATGCTCCAGCGGGATTCTGTGATTCGACAGCACGGTCAAAGCTTCGTGATCAATGATAGTCCGGGCAGGCAGAACCGTAGCACCGTAGGCGTTTATAATATCGTGCTTTACTTGTTTCCCTATCAGATGTTCCATACATGACCTCCACGAAGCTTCCTCATCCCCTTACGATCCTTTAGGCATTATCATAGAATGCCGCAGATCTTCACTATAGCATCGGACACTAAACAAATTCTGAACAAAAATGACAATATCAGATAAAATTCGACTTCCGCAAGATCGGATTGTCTCAGTATTGAAAGGACTATAGACCTAAAACTTGGGTAACCGCACAAAATATTCCACCCCTTATATCATTCGACATGCATGTTTATTTTTAGACTTCGTTTGTACAGTTTTTGTACAGTTCCATGAGATAGAATATAGGGCAGCTGCTCAAGATGTATTTGCAAACATGAGGAAGGGGTTTTTCAGACATGCGAGCCATACTGGTTGACGATGAACGGCTGTCGCTCCAATACTTAAAGAAAATGCTGGAGTGTGATGTAGGTACCGTTGAAGTCGTGGGGGCCTATTCCGATCCGTATCAAGTATTGGAAAACGCACGAATGCTGCAGCCCGACGCTGCTTTTTTAGATATCCATATGCCCGAAATCGACGGCCTTCGACTGGGTGCACAATTGCAAAAGTCGGTTCCCGGCATCCAGCTCGTATTTGTAACGGGATACGAACACTGCGCGCTTGAGGCTTTTGAGCTTCATGCATTGGATTATATTATGAAGCCGGTCCGGCTGGAGCGGTTGAAGCAAACCGTGAGTCGCTTGAAGGAGAGAGAGGCTGGGGACCAAGAGCGCTTCAGTGAACCGGAGCCGCCGGTCCTTTGCTGCTTTAACAAGCTCCGCTATCAATGGCCCGGACAAGCCCCCAAGACCATCGAGTGGCGCAACGATAAAGCGGAGGAGCTGTTCGCCTATCTGCTGCATCATCGGAACCGGGTGGCCGGTACAAGCGAGCTGATTCAGCTGCTGTGGCCAGAGCTTGAGCCATCCAGAGCGGCTCAACAGCTGTACATCATGCTGGATCACGTTCGAGAGGCTTTGAGAAGCAGTCCATTGGATGGGGTCACCCTAACATGCGGGGATTCGGAAGGCGGCTGTATGCTGTCGATTGGGAACGTGCGACTGGAGACAGAGGAGTGGGAGCGAAAGCTGAAGCAGCTTGGAGACCTTACCGTTCAGTCTTTAGCGGATTACGAGGATGTGCTGAAGCGATACGCAGGCCATTACCATGCAAATCCAGACTACGTATGGGCCCGGCAAGAACGGGAGCGGCTTAAGCGGCTTTGGCTGGAGCATGCCGGAAGATTAAGCCGCTATTATGTGGAGCAGGGGGATATAAGGAAGGCCGTTCGGGTTCAACAGCGCATCCAGCAGCTTCTGCCTGACGACGCTGCAAGCTATTTCAGCTTGATGAAGCTGTATGATACACTAGGCTTTGCCGGAAGTGTGGAGGTGCAGTATTGGATGCTGACCTCCAAAAAGATGGTGATGGATGCAGCCTTACAGCGGAGCGTCACCGAATGGTATAACCGGTGGAGACTCCGGTCGTTACTCCAATGAGCTGCGAAGGATAAGAGGTCGCGGTTGCGGCACGTGACTGCGGATTACTTCGATTACGGCTGAGAGGGTTGAGCGCTATTCGACGCCGGCCGCCGAATAGCGCTCAACCCTCTCCTTCAAATCCTCCAAGTCGAAAGGCTTCTCTAAGTAATCGACGGCACCCAGGGCCATGCATTCTTCATAATGATCCTCGTAAGAAGTCATCATAATGACCTTGGCACGTGGGTTAAGGGTCATCAACTCCTGTAAAGTCTCGATGCCGTCCAAGCCGCCGGGAAATTTGATGTCCAGCAGAACGATATCCGGGGATGCCTCGGTGAACAGGGTTATCCCCTTCCTCCCGTTCTCGGCGAGGAGCACGTTGAAGCCCATTTCGGTAAAGGTCTTCTGCATAAATACTCTAATTCCATTTTGATCGTCAATGACAAGCATGGTTCTATTTCCATTCATTTCCATTGAATTCCTTTCGTCTTCTGATAGCTTCATCGTATCATTGCCGAAGTCGAAAAGGAATCCCGCCCGTTAGTCTTAATTAATCGCAGGCTGAGGCCTCCGTGAATCCTTATTCCAGACTGTGCTTGGAATTTCTCTTCGCAGCACAGGCATAATGTCCTCCGCAAACCGCTCCAGCTGCTCCTTCTGTTCAGCTTCGGTCAAGCCGTCTACACTGATGCTCAGCACCTGATTCCCATAGGCGGCGTGATAGTTCAGGATCTTCTCGATGACGAAATCCTTGCTGCCGACAAGGGCGGGACCGTTCTTGATATTATCCTCCAGATCCTTGAAGGGGGATTGGTTATGCTGAGCGGAGGCTGTAGAAGTAAAAGCATCATAGTAGGGGCGGTACCGCCGGACCGCTTCCTCCGAGGTATCGGCCAAATAAAGTCTTCCGGCTCCCGCGCCGACTACCGCTTTCTGCGGGTCATGACCGTAATAGGCGAGCCGCTCGCGATAATGATCGATCAATGCCTTATATTTGGCTTTCGGATGGAACGTATTCGACGAGAAAATCGGCTCGCCGTACTGTGCAGCCAGCTCCGTGGACCGCGTGCTTGATGCACTGCCGTGCCAGACGGGGATGGACGACTGGTAGGGTCGTGGCTCGGTCGTTACATGGTGAAGCGGCGCACGGTAGCGCCCTTCCCAGGTTACGTTCTCCTCGTTCCATAACCGCTTGAGAAGCGCGTACCGTTCGGCAAGCGAATCCCACTGCTCCTCCTCCTTTACTCCAAAAAGCGGGTAATGACGCGGATCGTTCCCTTTACCGATAATCAGCTCCAGCCTTCCCACGGATAAATGGTCGAGCGTCGCATAATCCTCGGCGACTCGCACCGGATCCAGTACACTGAGCACCGTGACGGTAGTCAGAAGCCTTATGCTGGACGTCCGTGCCGCGATTGCGGTCAGCACAACCGGAGGCGAGGAGGAGAGAAAAGGCCGCCCGTGCCGTTCGCCAACACCATAAGCTTCAAAGCCAAGCTTCTCGGCAAAAACCGCTTGCTGAAGAACATTGTGAAATTTCTGCTGTGCCGTCCATGTCTCCCCCGTCACTGCATTCGGAATATTCATCATCAGGGTAAAAAGCGCAAATTTCATGGCATCCATCCTCCTACATAAGGCATAATGCAGTTATGCTAAGACCACGAAGCAACACCCTAATTCATATATAACCGACTTGTTTAGTATGGATTATTCATTTCAATGTTAGCACCGTATAGCCCTTGGAGTCTAATAGATCCTTTCTATTCATGAATTGAAAATATCAATGATAAATATCATACCGGTTCTTCCCTTTCTCCTTGGAACGGTACAGCGCAATGTCAGCGCATTTGCACAAGGTATCCTGATCCATTCCATGGTCCGGAGCCAGCGCGATTCCGATGCTGACCGTTACCCGCTCCCCATCCAGTTTGATTTCCCCTGCTGCGGAAGCCTCTATCCCGGCTATAATCCTTGCGGCTATAGCTTCAGTCTGAGCCCTGGTAACGGAAGACAGGATGACGACGAATTCATCCCCTCCCAATCGGATGGCTATATCCTCCTTTCGTATCGTGGTTCGAAGGCATTGGGCTACGCATTTCAATAAATGATCTCCCTTGTCATGCCCCAAGCGATCGTTAACCAGCTTAAAATTATCCAGATCAATCATCAGCAGAGCCGTTATCCCCTTATTTCGGGATAAGGTCGTCGTCAGAAGCTCATCGAAGGCCGCACGATTGCTGAGTCCGGTCAGGCTGTCGTGAAAAGCGAGGTACATCGGCCGGGCCACCCACCTGGAGATGATAAACGAGAGCACAATGGAAATAACCAGCACGCTGATTAATTGAAGGAAAAAGGTAGCCCTGTTTTGAGCGAGGATTGCCTGCAAATCCTTATCGTTGTAGATGATCTCCAGAACCTTGTTCTTTGTCGTGCCTTGATCATACTGGGAGGTATAAAGAACATACCGGTAAATGGCCGTCTGGCCCCTCCATTCCCCTCTCCATTCTGTCGTCTCTCCGGTTTGAAGCGTACGGTCGAACGCCTCCCTCCTCGGTCCTGTAAGCCTGCCGCCGTCGGCAGGCTCTCCCAACGAATAGGCGCCTGTATTCAGAAAATTGATCTTATTCATGGAAGGATATTTTTCAAGCAGTGCCTCGATCGTCCTGAAGAAGCTGAATTGGTCAAATATATTTTCATTTTGCAGCGCATAGCCAAGCTGAATGATATACTTCTTGTCCCGTGTGGCCATGTAGCTGTATTTCTTGATGGCTCCCGTTTTCTGTTCGATATCGATGCCGTCATGGAAAAACTCGCCCGATATCCTCCTTTCCTGCAAGACTTGCGACAGCTTCCTGCAGCAGGCTCCAAAGTCGAGCCCGACATCTTCCTCGAAGCTGCTGTAAATAATCCGGTTCTCGTCATTAATAATATAAATATCGGAGGAGAGCTGCCTCTTAAGAGCGTCGAAATCCCATTGGTCAAAGGAAGGATTCTCATCATATTTATCGAGCAGGTAGATCGTGTTCTCTTTCAGCTGCTCGGCTATATGATCTCCGAATACGAAGTAAGCCTTTTCAACCGTCTCAAGTGCATGGTGAGCCAGCTTCTCATTTTGTTCTACCTGATCCATCTTATTATGAATCGCCTGATCCCTAAGCCGAATATGGTCCGTTATTGCAATCGTACATGAAATCAACACGGCAAACACGATCATGGTGACCGTTAATTTGAATCTGAACCGAGATTTCAACGCTGCCCCTCGCTCTCGCTATCCTCATGAATATGGACATAGTTAAATAAACCCATACCGCATCTGCATGGCTTAAGAATGGACCTTGCACAATGGCAGCTTACGACCGTTCGACAAAAACTGCCATCTTGCGCCATAATTTAGGAGTATGGACCTATACATCTGTTTATTCTATCATATGGAAATGATTTGTAAACTTCATCATGAAAGTTCATGTCGAATGAGGTATTTCCCCGGAAATATGGAAACAACCCGCTCTGGACTGTACCAGTAACGGGTTGTTAGTGACTTTTTTTATTGAAATCTGTCAAAATTCCGGAGCCGCGAGCTTCAGCTTGACATAAAAATGCAGCTGACCGCTGTCCTGCTCGGCCCAGATCGTGCCGTCATGCGATTCCACAATACTCTTGGCAATAGCCAATCCCAGTCCTGAACCTCCTGTGCTTGAAGAGCGAGACGCATCGATTCTGTAGAAACGATCGAACAGCTGCTGCAGCTCCTCATCCGTCAGCATGTCCGACCGATTGCTGAAACGGATGGTCACATAGCGGTGATCCCTGGAGACTTGGACGGTGACGGCGCCCGGCTTCAGGCTGTATTTTACCGCATTCGTAAGCAGGTTCTCAAACACGCGGATCATCTTGTCGACATCGATTCGGACAAACAGCTTTTCCTTCGGAATATTGCGGATGATCGTCAGCTGCTGCTCTTCCGCCATCGTAACGAATTCCTCAAGGAGCTGATCCAATACGTCGTTGATCGGGACGCCTTCTTTAAACAGCGGCACATCGCGGTTGGACAGCTTCGTATATTCGAACAGATCATCAATGAGAGCCTTCAGCTTCTCGGATTTGCTATAGGCGATGCTGACATACCCGGCCGCCTGCTCCGGCGTCTCGTAGCCTTTGTCGTGCAGAAGTCGGAGATACCCCATAATCAGCGTAAGCGGGGTGCGCAAGTCGTGGGAGACATTCGTAATAAGCTCATTCTTCAGCCGCTCATTACGCCGCTCCTCCTCGATCCTGCGCTGCAAATCCTCCACCATGAGATTCATATCCCGGGCCAGGGAGCCGAGCTCATCCTCGCTTCGCTCAATAACACGGTAATCGAGATTGCCAGTAGCGATGATCCGCAATCCCCCCGCCAGCTCTTCTACGTAACGCATTTTTCGCTGTGTCAGGAAGTAGAACAGGAAGATGAACATGGCTATCGCACTTAAGATCGACATGGGGCTTTCCCCTTTCCGATAAGTGATATGCGGCTCGGGGATGGCAGAAACAATCAGATACGATTTTTGGCCTTTATAATTGACAGGATAAAAGCTGGAAAACTCTTTTCGGTTGTAATCATTGTCCGTTCTGGCATTCATCGCATTGCTGATGACATTGTGGATGTCGACATTTGTCTCCGCCACATTGCTGCTGCGGAAGATGACTTTTCCTTCCAGATCGGTGATGAGAATCTTGAATTTCCAACCTTGCGACATCGTTTTTACACACTCTTCAAATTCGGCTTGTCTTGAGGCAGCAGTAGGAACGTCCACCTCAGGTATTTCTTCCAAATGGGGGTCCGGCGAATTTAATTCCCTGGCGAGACTGCGGGCTTCGTTGTCAATATGTTCAATACCGGATTGATAGTCAATGACAGCCTCGCTGCGCATTTCTCCGAACGCCTGGTAGCTAAGTGCATAGGTCAGCGAGGAAGCCAGCAGACAAATACAGAAGGTTAATATCAGCTGCAGACGTATGCTGCGGGTTACATGCCCCATCAGAGTCAGATACAATCTACGGGCAAATACGATAAGCTTGCGGAAAAGGTTAAAGGGAAACCAGGTAAACGGAAACCGGTTTAGCCTGGAGGACGGGTCCAATTCATATCTTCTAATCAACTTTATAGCCAACCCCCCATACGGTTTTTATAAATTTCGGCTTACGCGGATTTTGCTCGATTTTCTCGCGAATTTTGCGGATATGTACCATGACGGTATTGTCCGAGTCAAAATACGCCTCCTTCCAAACCGCCTCGTAGATCTTCTCGATGCTCCACACCATTCCCCGATTGCGGGCCAACAGCTCAAGTATGGCGAATTCCCGCGGGGTAAGCTTCACTTCCTGTCCCTGCACCTTCACTTCATACGTCAGGGTGTTGATCGTCAGCTCATCGACTTCAATCTCATGCTCCTTCTTTGCATGGGGCACGTTCAGCCGGGTGTACCGGCGCAGCTGGGATTTAATCCGGGCAATCAGCTCCAGCGGGTTAAAAGGCTTGCTCAAATAATCGTCCGCTCCTGAAGATAGCCCCCAAATTTTGTCCATGTCCTGGCTCTTGGCGGAGAGCATGATGATCGGCATGTTTTTTTGCTCCCGGATTTTGAGACATGCTTCAATGCCATCCATCCTCGGCATCATGATGTCGAGAACAATCAGATCGACATCCTCCTTCTGCAGCACCTGAAGCGCCTGCTCTCCATCAGAAGCGCGAAGCAGCCTGTATCCTTCGTTTTTCAAATAAATTTCCAGCATGTCAATGATTTCCTTCTCGTCATCGACAAGAAGTATCGTAGATGGGGCCATGGTCCCTTCTCCCTCCGTTTCATTTGTTATCGGTCTATGTCAGCTCATGTAGACGTTTCATCCTGTTAACAACATATCCATAAACGTAACAAGCCGGATGAAGAAATTCAATCCCTGCGGATTGCTAATGTCTGTCACTGCCTCGTTATGGGTCTTAGTATAGACCCCGAATCTTAATAGATTGTGGAAGCAATTCTTAAGACTTTCTTAACGGATATGAATTATAAAGGCCGTACTAAAAACAACACAAAGAAACCCGATACAACCGGCGCACCAGTATATATCGGGTTTCCTTATTAAGTATGGCTAATTACACCATGATTTTGCAAATATCGTTCGTGAATTCTACCGGATCCTGAATCGGCAAGCCTTCGATAAGAAGAGCTTGGTTGTACAGCAGCTGAGTATACAGATTAAACTTCTCTTTATCTTTGCTGTATGCATCCTTCAACGATTGGAACACCTCATGGTTCACGTTGATTTCAAGAACCTTGTCTGCTTTGACGTCCTGGCTGTTCGGCATCGCTTTTAGGATTTTTTCCATCTCAATGGTCAATTCGCCCTCTGTAGACAAGCAGACCGGATGGGTTTTCAGACGTTTGGACGCTTTAACCTTCTTCACTTTATCCGTCAGCAGCCCTTGCATCGCTTCGAAGAGCTCCTTCGTGCCGCTCTCCTCCGTCTCCGCCGCCTTATCGTTCGCATCCTCGGATTCGATGCCTAGGTCGCCGCTCGATACGGATTTGAATTCCTTCTCCTTGTAGCTCATGATCATTTTGATCGCGAACTCGTCGATATCGTCGGTGAAGTAGAGGATTTCATAGCCTTTGTCCGCCACCAGCTCGGTCTGAGGCAGCTTCTCGATTCTTTCGATCGATTCTCCGGCTGCATAGTAGATGTACTTCTGATCTTCCGGCATTCTCGATACGTATTCCTCCAGCGTAACGAGCTTCTTCTCCTTGGAGGAGTAGAATAACAGCAGATCCTGCAGCACGTCTTTGTTGGCGCCATAATCGTTGTACACGCCGAACTTCAGCTGTCTGCCGAACGATTTGTAGAACTTCTCGTAGTTGTCTCTTTCGTCCTTCAGCATGCTTTGCAGCTGGCTTTTGATTTTGTTCTTGATGTTTTTGGCGATCAAGGTCAGCTGACGGTCATGCTGCAGCATTTCTCGGGAAATGTTCAGCGACAAGTCCTCGGAATCGACCATCCCTTTCACGAAGCTGAAATAGTCCGGGAGCAGCTCGGAGCACTTGTTCATGATCAGCACGCCGTTGGAGTACAGCTCAAGCCCCTTCTCGTATTCCTTCGTGTAGTAGTCGAACGGAGTGTTCTCCGGAATAAAGAGAATCGCATTGTATACCACGGCGCCGTCGGCGCTGATATGAATATGCTTGAGCGGCTTGTCGAAGCCGTAGCGCTTTTCAAAATAAAACTGATCGTAATCCTCCTGCTTCAGCTCGCTTTTGTTTTTGCGCCAGATCGGTACCATGCTGTTGATCGTTTGTTCCTCGGTGTATTCCTCAAGCTCCTCCGAGTTGTCGGCCTTAGGACGCTGCCCCTTGACATCCATCTTGATCGGGTAACGGATGAAGTCAGAGTACTTTTTGATAATCGCCTTGAGACGATATTCCTCCAAATACTCGTCATACTGATCCTCTTCGGTATTTTGCTTGATTTTCAAAATAATTTCCGTACCTACGGAATCCTTCTCGCAAGGAACGATCGTGAAGCCGTCGGCTCCCTCGGATTCCCATTTGTAAGCTTCATTGCTGCCCAAAGGCTTGCTGATAACCGTCACAACATCTGCTACCATGAAAGCGGCATAGAAGCCGACACCGAACTGGCCGATAATGTTGTGGCCGTCCTTCGCTTCGTTCTCTTTTTTGAAAGCGAGCGAGCCGCTCTTGGCAATAACGCCCAGGTTATTTTCAAGCTCGTCTCTCGTCATCCCGATCCCAGTATCGGAAATCGTCAGGGTACGGTTCGCCTTGTCGGCCGTCACTTTAATGAAGTAGTCGGACTGGTTGAATACCAAAGTATCGTCGGTTAACGCTTTATAGTAAATTTTGTCGATCGCATCGCTGGCATTGGAAATAAGCTCTCTTAGAAAAATCTCACGCTGCGTATAGATGGAGTTAATCATCATTTCCAGCAATCTTTTGGATTCTGCTTTAAACTGTTGTTTGACCACGAAAAGTTCTCCTTTCAAAATAAACATCGTCAAAGTAGGATAAGTTGCTGCACAGATGATAGGCCGGATAACTGCCCTTCCATTTTAGCACTCGTTTGTTGTGAGTGCTAACTCTTCCTTTTATATACCATATTCGAATTTTTCATGTCAACCTCTTCTTCGGTTTACCTGGCAATTTAATGAGGTCGCGGCCTGGCGGCGTACCCCCGGTTTCGAAGACAAATGGAACTCCCTTCGAGGTACTTCCCGCCATTAAATTTGTCCTCTCTCCTGTAAAACCGGATTCTCCTGCTAATAAATAGATGAACCTCTGACGATATATCCAGTTAGTTAAGAATTCAACTGGATGAAGGATGTGTAGTTTGTTGGCAAAATCGTTATGCACTACCTTAGGAGCGCTGTTCATCTGTCTGATCTTCATAGCCCCCGGAAGCTTGAAGGCGGAGGAAGCGCTCATTCCGGATGCTAATCTGGAAGCAGCGGTTCGCATGCAGCTATCCCGGATGCAGGAGCCTCTGGACAAAGCAGATCTGGAACAGCTGATTTCGTTGTCTCCTCAAGATCCATCCCAAAAAATCAAAAGCCTGGAAGGTCTGCAGTATGCACCGAACCTTCGAACCCTAATAATCCCTGGGCACGAGATTCAACAGCTGGAGCCACTGCAAAACTTGAAACAGCTGGAATTCCTCGTTATTGCGGGAAATAAAGTGGAAAGCCTGGAAGCCCTTCGTAATGATACCGGGTTGAAACGGCTGCTAATCGATAATTCGGATATTGAGAACATCGAGCCGCTATCCGGCCTGAACCAGCTGACGGATTTGCTTATGAGCAATAACCGTGTCCAGGATCTGTCCGCCTTGAGGGGCCATCCGCTTCGCTGGATCAGCATGTCGAACAATCAGGTCGAGGATTTGTCTGCGCTGCGCGATATCCCGACTCTCCAGACGTTATATGCTGACCAGAACCGGATCAGCCATATCGAGGTGCTGCTGGAGCTTCCGAAGTTAAAAGAGGTTCATCTAGCAAGCAATCCGTTAGACGAGCAGGCTGATGCGGTTATTTCAAAGCTTCGGGAGCGCGGTGTTAAAGTCGTTACCGTAGCAGAGGAAGCAGGCAAGCCCGCAAGCCGTGCCATTCGGGTCATTTTGGATGCGAATTCCGTCCCGTTCAGCTCTCCACCCTTTATTACCGATTCAACGGCCATGGTTCCATTTCGGCCTATATTTGACCGTTTAGGGATTAAGATCGCATGGGACGAAAAGACACGAACGATCAACGGGACTAAAGATGGAATTCAACTTCAGCTGCAGATCGATAATCCTGTCGCTGTGGTCAATGGGAAGGCGGTTACGCTCCCCGCAGCCCCCGCTCTTATTGACGGCAGCACCTTCGTTCCTGTCCGGTTTATTTCCGAGGCCGCCAGCGCCAAAGTAGACTGGAATGAACAAACAAACGACATTATCATCCAAAGCAAGAAGCAATACCAAAGCAAGGACGGCAAATTTCAGTTTACTGCGTACGGGCTGTGGAGAGATTTGAACGACGAAATGGATACCGGCGAGGCTGAGCTGGCGATCCGCTACTTCAACTACACGATGCTGCTGATATATTCTGATCCCAAGTTGGCCGAGGATTCAAAAAGCAATAAGCTGGATTCCTATTTGGAATGGATTAAAGGCGTACACAGCATTACTAAGGATACCTTACTAGAGGAGAAAAAGATCAAGGTGCTCGGCTTCGACGCAGTTCAACTCACTTATGTGAACAATGACGACTATGACAAGCGGATCGATACCATGATCGTGTTTGAAACGGATTCTTATTTCTATAATATCCTCCATTCCTCTTACGAGAGTGAATACAAAAGCTCTATGAAGCAATTCCAAGAAATTCTGGATACCATGACGTTTCATGAAAAATAGATGTGAATTTGATCGCCAGATCGTATCAATTATCACATCCATTAATAAAAGCAGCAACAGCGCGGTCAGGGCCTGAAGCCCTTTCCGCGCTGATCTGCATTGCAGCTAAAGCTGAAACAAAGTATTACTATTGCTATTTCTGCATACGCAGCAGCAAGGTGACGGCTTCCGCCCGCGTCGTGCGGTCGTTCGGAGCAAAATTCCCCCGCTCCCGTCCCTGGACGAGTCCCTTCTGCTGTGCCGCGGCAGCGTAGCCCCTGGCCCAGGCCGGTATGCTCTCCGCATCGGAGAACATTCCGTTCACTGATTCAGGCGAAGCCGGAGCAAGCCGGAAGGCTTTGGCCGCCATCGTCATCATTTCGGCGCGGGTCACTTGCGCGTCGGGCCGGAATGTGCCGTCTTCGTAGCCGTTCACGATGCCGCCCTGTACGGCTGCCCCTACTGCCGGGGCAGCCCACGCAGGAATGGCATTCCTGTCGGTAAACGGAATGGCTTCCGCGCCAAGTCGTCCTTGTGCTGAATCTATCGTCTGCATAAGCATGACGACGAATTGCGCGCGGGTTACCGCTTCATCCGGGCGGAACGTGCCGTCTTCGAACCCGCTCACTATACCGCAGCCCGCGGCCTCCGTCACGTTTTGCTCTGCCCAATGCCCCGGCATATCCGTAAAATGAACAGCTGGAGCCGGTGCGTAGCATCGTTGGGCCTTGCCGTCAGCAGGCTTCTCGGGCTGCTTTGGCTCTTCTGCCGGTTTGGCTCCTTCTTCCGGAGGCAGAATCACTGCCGGCGAAGAACCGGAGGATCCTCCCCTGGAACCCGAAGGCGGTGCCCGATGAACGATAACCGTGTAAGAAAGCTTCGTCTTCCTATCCTGCGCCGTTACCTGAATGTCCATGACATTATTTCCTATTTGCAGAGGAATCGCTTCCGATGCCTGCCCGTTAGGAATTGCCTTGCCATTCAGCGTGATTTGCGAATCCGGCTCATAGACCGAAGCAGTCACCGTCGTTTGGACTGCCCCGTAGCCTGCATATACGTCATAGGCTGTTATTCCGCTGTCAAAAGAAGGGGTTAACACACCCGCGGAGAACGTTAGCCCCGTCAGACTGACCTTAGAACTTGGTTGGCGATGGACATCCACGGTATAGGACTGCGTACTAACTCCATCCTGAGCCGTAACCAATACGGTAATCGGATTGGATCCTACCTTCAACCCTATCGGCTGCGACGGTTTGCCGCTTGCCGCAGGCTGGCCGTTGATGGTCAACGTCGCATTGCGGTCATATACGGAAGCTGTTACCGTTGTGCTGGCCGTTTCATTCCCTGCTGTCGTCTCGTAATGGAAGACGCCGCTGTTGAACGAAGGGCTTAAGTCTCCCGTGGAGAGCTGAAGGCCGTTCAATAACCCATTCGAGCTCGGTATCCGTATCACATCCACCTCATAGGATTGTGTCGTAACACCGTCCTGAGCCGTCACAGTAACCTTGACCGGATTGCTTCCTACCTTCAATTCAAGCGGCACGCTGCCGCTGCCGTTCGTAACGGAAACGCCGTTGATTTGAAGCGCTGCAGCCGGACTGGAAGCCCTGGCTTGAACCGTTATAGAGTATACATTATTCGTAACGGTCGAGGTATATCGGGTAACCCCCTTGTCAAACTGCGGGCTGAGGATTGCAGGACTCACGCTTAATTCCGCCAAGCCCGTATCATTCGAAGGTTCTCTAGTTATGGTCACCGTATACGGCTGAACGGTAATTCCATCCTGAGCCGTAACCTGTACCGTGAAGGTTTGCGATCCTACTTGAAGGCTGACCGGGTTCGATACGGACTGGCCGTTTTGCAGGATTTGCACGGTCGCATTAGCATCCGCAGGAGCCGCAATGATTGACGTGCTCTTGGTTTCATACGGTGCCTTGGCCGTGTAGCTGTAAGTCGTACTTGTGACCGTTTCATTCAAGGCCACGCCGCTCAGCTCCAGCGTCCCGAGCCCTGCATTATCCGAAACTACGGTGAATCGGTTTTCCGCAGACACCGTACTTACATTCCCTGCCGCGTCAGCAGCTTGAGCCTGAACCGAATGCAGGCCTAAAGCAAGTCCGGCTGCAGGAGCATAGCTCCATTTCCCTTCGGTATCCGCCTTCACATCCGCCGTTCGAGTCCCATCCACATACACGCTAATAGTGACGCTGGATTCTGAGGTTCCCGAAATTTCAGGCTTACTCCGGTTCGTCACGCTGCCGTCGACCGGATGAAGAACTACAGGAGCCGCTGGCGCTATCGTATCAACGATAAAGGCATGTTCAATCGATACCGGGCTCATATTGCCAGCCGCATCTATCGCTTGAGCCTTCACGAAGTGCTGTCCTTCGCTTAGCGGAGAGGCAGGAGTAAATTCCCAGCTTCCGCTGCTATCGGCGGCAATTGAAGCATTCGCTCCACCATCCAGTGTAATCCGGATGGATGCGGAAGCCTCAGCGCTTCCTCGAAGGACAGGCTGTGCCGTACTCAGAACCGCTCCCTCTGCCGGCGCCTCTATAACAGGGGCCTGAGGGGACTCTGTATCAATGGTCCACGAAACGGCGGCAGATGCAGGACTCGTATTCCCTGCGGCATCCTTCGCGGTTGCTTGCACGCTGTGCGTTCCGTCAACGATAGCCGCTGTTGGCGTATAGGCCCATTGACCGCTGCCGTCTGCCTTCACGACCGCAGCTTCGCTGCCGTCCAAGCGGATCTGAATCTCGGCACCCGCTTCAGCGGTTCCCGAGATGACAGGCCTGTTGACCGCGGATAGGGTACCATCCACGGGCGATAGTACGATCGGCGCCAAAGGCGCTGCGGTGTCTACCGTCCAAGTCAATGCCGCCGAAGCCGGGCTGGTATTCCCTGCGGCATCCGCTGCCTTGGCGCTCAGCGTATGCAGCCCATCCGATAAAGCGGCGGCCGGGACGAATGTCCATTTCCCTTCGGTATTCGCCTCGGTCGTACCAGCAGGAACCGCATCAACATCAATCGTTACGGTAGAAAGGGCTTCCGCCGTTCCCGTTATGTTAGGCTTGGCGTCGGCCATTACGGCGTCCTGTACAGGGTACAGGATATCCGGCGCATCCGGGGCCACAGTGTCTACAGTGAAGAGGAGCTCTTCACTCGTTTCGCTTGAATTTCCGGCTGCATCTATGGCGACGGCAGATATCGTATGCACCGAGTCCGTTAATGGCACGGAGATCGAATAGGACCAATGTCCGCTGGAATCTGCAGCGGCCAAAGGCATGTCATTGCCGTCGATAGAGACCTTGACCGCCGCCCCTGCTTCTGCCGTACCCCGAATGACGGGCTTATTATTGCTCGTCACAGCCCCGGACGCCGGTGAGGTAAGGATAGGAGCTGCCGGTGCCGTACGGTCAATCTGTACCTGGGCAGTTGAAGCAGGCCCAACATTACCCGCTTGATCGACCGATCTGGCGCTGATGATGGTTTGACCTTCCGCCATAATGGACAGCTCGCTGCTGTAGATCGTCCAATCCAAAGCAGCTGCGCCGGACAAGCTGTATTCGGTCCGGACCACGCCGGAACCGCCGGCGTCCGTTCCGGCTGTTATGGCTACGGGCACCGCCTCGGCCGACGTCCAGCCGCTCACTCCGGGCGTCACGACAGGTGCCGCCGGCGGCGTCCGGTCTATTGATACGCTGTGGGTCTGAACCTCGCTTTGATTACCGGCCTTATCTACTGTTCTTGCACTGACCGTAGTCTGACCCTCTGCGGTTATGTTTAGCTCGGCTGTATAAGGCGACCAGCCTAAGGTTACCGCTCCGCTCAGGCTGTACTCCACCTTTTGTACTCCTGAGCCGCCGTCATCCGTTCCGGCCGTTATCGTAACCGGCACGCTATCTGCTGCTGTCCAGTCGGTCGTTCCGGCAATGACCGGAGCCGTCGGAGCTGTCTTATCTATCGAGACGGTTCGTGCTGCAGCTACGCTTCTATTCCCGGCGTTGTCTACAGTTCTTGCCGTAATCGTGGTCTGGCCCTCAGCCGACAGGACGATGGCTCCTGTGTAGGGAGTCCAGTCCAAAGCTGTTGCTCCCGTTAAGCTGTACTCTGTACGCTGTACCCCGGAGCCACCGTTATCCGTCCCGGCTGTAACCGTAACGTTAACATTCTCCGGCGTCCAGGTCGAAGCGCTTGCGCTTAGGGTCGGAGACGTCGGCACCGTTCGATCGATTTGGACCACCGTCGACGTAGGGCTGCTAACGTTGCCCGCATGATCTACGGTTCGGGACGTTACCGTCGTCTGACCTTCTTTATCGATCACGATGGGTGCCGTGTACGCTGTCCAGGCAAGTGTCGTCGCACCGGTTAAGCTATACTCCGTCCGCTTCACCCCCGAACCTCCGCTATCCGCCCCATCTGCTGCCGATACAGTAACTGCAGCAGCGGACGTCCAGCCCGTCACACTAGGAGTAAGCGTCGGCGATTGCGGCGCGATTTTGTCAATGAGCTGGGCAGCCGTGCTAGTCGTACTCACATTGCCGGCATTATCCACCGTTCTTGCCGACACGGTCGTCGTGCCCCCCGAAGTGATAGCAATAGGGGCTGTATAGGGAGTCCAGTCCAACATAGTCGCACCGGACAAGCTGTACTCCACCCGGTTGACACCCGAATGGCTGTCTGTTCCCGGTGTTATCGTTACATTCACATTCGATGAAGTCCACGAGCCGCCTGGCGGGGATATCGTAGGAACGGCAGGCGGTGTCCGATCGATCTTTACCGTCTTGCTGCTCACCGCACTGATATTGCCTGCCTTGTCTATAGTTCTTGCAGCTATATCCGTTTGGCCTTCGGCAGTGACAGTTATGGTTCCTGCATAGGTTGTCCAGCCCGCAACGGTCGCTCCGCTCAAGCTGTATTCCGTACGATTCACTCCCGAGCCGCTATCCGTTCCGCCTGTAATCGTTACATCGACACTCGCGCCGTTCGACCATGCTATCGATGCCGGATTCACGGCTGGAGCGGTGGGGAGCGTCTTATCTACTTGAACCGTAGCTGTCCCCATCGCACTGATATTGCCCGCATTATCCATACTTCTTGCTTCAATAACCGTTTGCCCTTCAGCGCTGATCGTGAACGGACCTCCATAAGCAGTCCAGCTCCCCCCTGAGAGCCTGTACTCCGTTTTGCCGACCCCTGAGCCGCCGTCCGTTCCGGGAGTTATCGTGACGGAAACGTCGTTCTTGCTCCAGGCTGTCGTCGCCGGGGTAACGATCGGCTTTGTCGGTGCGGTTTTATCTATATTGATGTCCGCCGTGCTTTCCGTACTGATGTTGCCTGCATTGTCAATGGCCCTGGCCTTGATCGTGGTTTGCCCCTCCGCCGTAACCGTAACCGTTCCTGTGTAGGTTATCCAGTCGAGTGTCGTGGCTCCCGTCATGCTGAACTCCAGCCTGTTCACTCCCGAGCCTGCCGTATCCGCTGCTCCCGTTAGCGTAAATGTCACATCCGTACTCGACCACGAAGATGAGGAACGATTGATGGCAGGAGCCGTCGGCGAGACCCGGTCTATTTTGACGGCAGCTGTTGTGGTAGAGCTCAGATTTCCGGCATTGTCCACCGTTCTTGTGCTGATTTGGGTCTGCCCGGAATTGGTGATCGTTATTGGCGTCCCCTCCGTATAAGGTGTCCAGTCCTGCGCGGTCGCACCGGACAAGCTGTATTCGGTTCGATTGACGCCGGATTCCGCATCCGTACCGGGAGCTATCGTCAAATGGACATCTGCAGCCGTCCAATCACTTGGAGCTCCTGAAATAACCGGTGCCGTCGGAGGGGTAAAATCAAACGTCAGCTTATAAACCGACCGATTATCCACGTAATCCTTATTGTATCCGCCCATAAGATACACGTCATTTCCTATTGGTATCATACTGGCATTGACCAAGCTATCCAGATTCGGATTGTCTTTTACCCATGTATCGGTATCCGGATCATATAGATAAAAATAATTATTGCCCATCACTAACACCTTACCATTAGTAAGCGTCACCTGGGCATGTCTAAAAAAAGTATTTCCCCCATCATAAGGCAAGCTTGCTTTTTTAGTCCAAGTATCGTGGGAAGGATCATAGATATAAGTATTATAGGAATAGATGTAACCGCTCTGTCCTCCTGTGACCATGACCCGGCCGTCCTTGAGCGTACTTTGTGCGGCACCGTACAATCCTATCGGAAGTGGAGCCACCTCATCCCAACGGTTAGCGGAAGGATCGTATAGGTAGGCATTATTATATAACGTGCTGCTATAAACCGAATAAATCTCATTGGCTCCCCCGGCAACGAGCACTCTCCCGTCAGGCAGCGTACTTTGCGAATGACCAAAAGAGACCTGCGGCAAATTCACTGCATTAGTCCAAGTGTTTGAGCTGGCATTATAGATCCTTGCAAGGTTGTTGTACGTATAACCTACACCACTTGTAAAAGCAGCACCGCCCGTTACAAGCACTTTGCCATCCTGAAGCTTGGATAGTTTATGATAGGCTATATTCAACGGCGGCGCATTGGAGGACCAAGTCTGGCTGGCTGTATTGAATATGTAGGAATGCTGAGGATACTTGAATTTACTTGTGTCCTCTCCCCCGGTTAACAGAATGTCTCGGCCCGAGAGCGCGCTTGCCGAAGCCCCCGGCAGTATTTCAGGCGGATTAGCCGCAGCCGGAAGCTGCTCCACCATCACCGCCGCATGAACGGTCCGTTCCAAGCCTGCAAGCATACAAACGACAAAAACCGCGAGCCCCAACAGTCCACGCAGCATTTTGGGTATCAAATGGGTATTCCTCCTTACCTTTGGACGGACAAGCCGCCATATTGACATGCGAATGGTCCCATAGTACCAATTCTTTTTTATTTTGAATATTAACTTAAGTTAACTATTGCCCAAAATAGAGTCTAACGACGGAGAGCACGTTCACTGCCTTCCCTCCGATAAGCCTCTAGCCAACCTAAGCTTCCAAATGCAAAAAAAATACCTCCATGCCGAGAGCATGAAGGCTTATCCGTAAACGTTTATTAAGTTAGGTAACCGGTAAAATCGAATGGGTGGAGGGTAAAGGTTTTTTTCCTTTGTTCGGACTTGAAGTACCTCCTGAGCAAAGTACCTCCAGCTCCTTTTATACGTTAACCTGCTGAATTCGAATATCATACCGTTTGCTTAAATCCACGAATTCGTCATTGACTTTGACTAAAGGGGTCTCCCTGCTGTGGGGATTCAGGTACACCACCTCTCCTTCACGGCCGTCCGATAGCGAGACCGTTTCACCGATCAACCGGTTGATCATATTATCCAGAAATACGGAGACGATGTTCGGATCCAGCTCACCGAAGAGCCCCTTTCTCATACGGCTGACAATTTCATGGAATGGGATAGGGTCGTGGTACGGCCGCTTGGACGACATCGCGTGAAAAATATCCGCCACCGCAACGATTTTACTGAAGTAATCGACCTGGTCATGCTTAAGGCCTAACGGATAGCCCTTGCCGTCGTTACGTTCATGATGCTGCAGCGCGATAAGCGGAATACGCGGATCCAAGCCTTCGGTATTTTTGAGAAGGTGGTAGCCGTAAATCGTATGTTTTTTTATAAGCTCATATTCTTCCCCGGTTAATTTGCCCGGCTTATTCAATATTTCGATCGGTACGTTCACCTTACCAACATCATGGAGGGTAGCCGCCAGCGATAGCATGGACAGCTCCGGTTCCGGAAGCTTCAGCCATTTGCCGATTAGCGTGGATAAGATGCCTACACCAATATTGTGCTGGTACGTATATTCGTCCGTCGCTCGAACCACCTGAAACAAACGAAAAATATTGGAGTGCCCCGACACCTGCTGGATCACTGGGAGGAGCTCTTCTTGAATTTCCGCCAAGGGGATTTTTTGAGATTTGCCGATCGTTTGGAACAGCTCTTCGGAGGTTTGAACCGCTTGATCAACCGAATGCTTGTATACATCCTCCACTTCGGATACGAGGATTATGGATAAGGGGTCTACGTTATGCTTAGTTAGCAATTCCATATGAAGATCCGTCATTGTGGTTCCCGCAGGTATGAGAGTCATCCCATACGAGTTCGTAATATCATTCTTCACTTTTTTCCCGACGCAGCTATCCATGTCCTCTCCCCTATTCCCAGTGCAGATTAGTTCATCAATACCTTACTGATGGCCTCCAGCACCCGCTCCTTCTGGAACGGCTTCACAATGAAGTCTTTGGCGCCAGCCCTAATCGCATTCACTACCATGCCCTGCTGCCCCATCGCGGAGCACATAATGACTTTGGCCAGAGGATCGTGCTTTCTAATTTCCGTCAGCGCCTCAATCCCATCCATCTCAGGCATCGTAATATCCATCGTCACGAGATCTGGCTTTACCTTTTTGTACAGCTGCACCGCTTCTTCACCGTTAGCCGCTTCCGCCGCAATCTCGAACCCACTGGCGCTCAGCATATCCTTTAACATCTGCCTCATAAAGGCCGCATCGTCGACAACCATAATTTTCGTCATAATCCATCTGCGCTCCCACATAGTTGAACTAACCCAACGAACCGGTCACGGGGATGAGGAGCGATACGATACGTCACGTAGATTTCCTGATGTGCCCCTTGTTCATGTCAGCTCGTTAGTTTTACCTATTGTACAACATTTCCAATTGGCGTTTGATTAAGAATTGTTAATCTTTTGTAAGTGGACTCTGTATGAAAAACAGCGTTCAAACCTCATTCCCTGTAAACGAGATTGTATTTTTGGATCAGGATGAGCGTCGTTACAACCGATATGAGCACCTTCATACTGTCGATAGAGAAAATCCCTTGCTGTATAAAGATGCTGGCGCATAATCCGAATCCAACGACCGCTATGTAAGTCGCCGCCATGTAAGCCCTGTGAAACCAACGGCTTTCCGAATAGCTCCATTCCAATACCGTTACGGTGAACACCGTTAAGCTTTGCAGCAGCAGTCCGATGCCGGAAATGACCTGGATAGCAGACCCTCTATCAAAAAGCAGTGTATAAGCGGACCAGTAGATTTGAAATAAGGACAGCAGCATCAGCATGATCATGGTTTGGCGGTAACGTTTGTGCATAAGAGGCCTCCTAGAGCTCTTTGGGGTATGGGGAAATCGTTGCTTGATCCCTCGCTTTCTTATTAAGCTTATTCTTAAATCTATCGTACCATATTGGTAAATAGGGGAGGCCCATCCGGCCTAAAAAAAGGTCATCCTTCAACAGCCTAAATCGCTCTTGAAAGATAACCTTGTTGAATCCCGATAAGGGTCCGCTCTGTTTCCTTTATCAGGTGAAGATTAGATGCTATCTCGTGGTTTATGGCGCGATTCCTTCGCTTTCTTTAATATCCGCGATTCTCTTCTTGCCCCATTCATACATCAATTCAATGATCGGTAGCAGCGTCTTTCCAAGCTCCGTTATGGAATATTCGACCTTCGGGGGCACCTCGGGAATAACCTCCCTATGCACAATCCCGTCGTCTATCAATTCCTTCAGCTGACTCGTAAGCATTTTGTGCGTGATTTTGGGAAACAGCCGCTGAAGCTCACTGAACCGGCGGGTCCCCTCCGTACCCAAATGCCACAGAATGACAATCTTCCATTTTCCGCTGATCATAGCTAAGGTCAATTCTTTCTCGCAGTTAAAATCTCCGTTCTTGATCTTATCCAGTATTTCCTGCCTGAGGTCCGACATGATTCCCTCCCACGCTTAGTTACTTTTTGGGTACCACCGCACAAATAAGTGCATTCTTCTTTATTCTCTCCACAGGGGTTAAGATGTATTTTGTATTAACCAACCCGATTCATAGAGAGGGGTGCTTGCCATATTGCTGTCCAAAACCAAGCTTCACAAATATGATAAACACCTCACTCAAACTATAAGGTGAGTTCTTTAAAGGAATTCAAATTATAACAGAAAAGCTATTAATAAAAAACATATTAGGAGGATACTATGATGGAACTGCAATTAGCGTTAGACTTGGTTGACATCCCGCAAGCAATTGAACTGGTGAAGGAAGTGGAGCCGTACATCGATATCGTAGAAATCGGCACGCCGGTTGTTATTAACGAAGGACTTCGAGCGGTAAAAGAAGTCAAAGCCGCTTTTCCTCATCTTAAAGTATTAGCGGATTTGAAAGTCATGGACGCTGCCGGATATGAGGTCATGAAAGCTTCCGAAGCAGGCGCGGATATTGTTACCATCCTTGGAGCTGCTGAAGATATGACGATTAAAGGCGCCGTAGAAGAAGCCAAAAAACAAGGCAAAAAAATTCTGATCGATATGATCAGCGTGAAGGATTTGGCACAGCGTGCCCAAGAGGTCGACGCATTCGGCGTAGACTACATCTGCGTTCATACAGGCTATGATCTGCAAGCCGTAGGCAAAAACTCCTTCGAGGACTTGCGTACCATTAAAGCTGTAGTTAAAAATGCCAAAACAGCTGTCGCCGGCGGCATTAAATTAAGCACATTGCCAGAGGTTATTCAAGCTCAGCCGGATCTAATCATCGTAGGCGGCGGAATTACCGGGGAAGACAATAAACAGGCCGTTGCAGCTGAAATGCAAAAGCTGATCAAGCAAGGGTAATGTCTATGATACAGACGGCACCTTTAAATACGATAAGCAAAGAATTGAGCCGTTCGGTGGACTTAATCTCCGAAGAGCAAGTCGAGCAACTGGCCGATCGTATTCTTCGATCGAAGAAAGTATTCGTCGCGGGCGCGGGCCGGTCCGGACTCATGATGCGAGCCTTCGCTATGCGGTTGATGCAAATGGGGACCGAAGCGTATGTCGTAGGAGAGACGGTCACTCCCAACATGGAGGCGTCAGATACGCTAATCATAGGATCTGGCTCCGGGGAAACTCGAAGCTTAGTGCCTGTGGCCGAGAAAGCGAAAAGCTTGGGCGGGTCCGTCGCTGTTGTCACCATTTTTCCTGAGTCTACTATGGGAAAACTGGCTGAGCTGACTGTGAAGCTGCCCGGAGCACCGAAGGATCAATCCAGCTATACTGCTCAAACCATTCAACCGATGGGGGCCTTGTTCGAACAAACGCTGTTAGTTTTTTGCGACGCCGTTATCCTTAAAATCATGGAAAAGCAAGGCTTAAGCTCCGGTACGATGTTTGGCCGTCATGCTAATCTGGAGTAGATGTGATGCCCTCACGAGTTTTCGTGGGGGCTTGTTTGTTGCGATACCTAAAACGTGTTCAATATGCAACTATGCCGATGGGGTATTCCCCTCCAGCCACTGTTGAAATCCGTGAATTTTGATTAGACTTAGTGGTATTTTCACGGTTTTCAAAGGTGGACGTAAACTCCTCCGAGGAATACCCCACCTCCTTCATAGCATATCTCACTTTAAACATAGTTATCTTAACAACCCGCGCCCGCACGAATATCGTGAGGGCTATTTTTTTGGGTAAGGAAGTGGATCTTTTGGCGGCAGGAGCATGAACATATCGTATTTGTTCCTCCGTCGTTTTATAATAGGTAGATACTATTCTTTTATGAGAAGCAAGGAGCTTTGCTATGAGCTTGTTTACTGCATTAAACGATGAGCAGTGGCTGCTGCTGCTGGAACAAGTAGCCAAGAGCTTCAACGAAGTCACGCTTAGTCGAGGATTTACCTATTTTAAACAACAGCGCATCGTCAGGATGATCGCTTCCGAGGATCGGGTGATTCAAGCTTGGGTATCCGGCTCGGGCTCGGAGGAGTACAAGGTGACTTTGCATTTAAATCATTTTTCGTCCAACTCCTGTACATGTCCGGTTCAAGATACGTGCAAGCACCAGGCGGCCGTCATGATGGAGCTCGCGGATCGGCTAGGTTACCCTGCCTCGCAAATTGTGAATGCCAAGCACCACATCAAACGAATCAAAGCCACTCCTACTCCCGAGACGCTGCTTGCCAATTTGCCGGGTATGAAGATTAGTGGCTGGCATGAAATGATGAATCAGCTGACGTCCCATGTGACGCCGTCTTATGATTTGGGGATGTATTCGGACATGCTGAGTAACCAGCTGCAAACGATTCGTTTGGACACTGTCCCCTTTTCGGATACGGATCGAATGTATTTTGAACTGCACCGAGAGCTGTTTATTTTGCGAAAAATGAAAGAACAAACCATCAAAAATAATGTAAATTATTATACTTCTTTTGCGTTATACCGCCATTCCGATAAAATACTGGCCTGGCTGCAGGAGCAGTCCGCTTTGGTCGACTTCACCCTCAATCGGGAGCGGCTTAAAGAAACGCTGGCTTACTTAAGACAGCAGATGCTTGAGGATAATCATCAACATGAGCCGGAATTCAGAATCTATACGAGATTATGGGAATGCGCGGCCGGTCGTTCGCCTGAAGCTGAAGTATGGGCATCTGAAGAATTAAACAGCCTGGAGGAGCAGCCTGCTCATTCCAGTGCATTGTATTTGCTAGCGGTCAAAGCCTACCTGCTGCTTCAGCAATCTCAAACGAAAGAAGCATGGAAGACTATCGAAGAAATCCAAACCATAAAAAAGGCGCCGTCGAGTCTGTTTTTCCCCTTCCTCTACCATCTTTTGAAAGTCCGTGAACTGGACGCCCTGGTAGAGTGGCTAATCCGAACTGCTCCGTACTTTTACGGCCTGCAAAGCAAGGAACAAGATCTCTATATCTCCATCTGGAAGACAGCCATCTCCCATGTTCCGGAAGCCGAAAAGCACCTGTGGCCTGTACTGGAAGAAATGCTGCCTCACTCGATATCCATTATGGAGGATTTGTTATACGAACAGCGGAAATGGAAGCCTTGGCTGGAGCTTCAGCTGGTTCAAGGACATGACCCTCATTATCATCGAGTCAGCGTATTGCAGCCTATCGAGAAAGAAGAGCCGGAGCTCCTTCTGCCTTATTACCATCAAGCGATCGAGCAGTATGTTGCCCAAAAAAATCGCCACGATTACAAATTAGCGGTCAAATTGCTGAAACGGCTGGAGAAGGTGTACAAAAAAATGAAGCAGGTCGATCGCTGGGACCGTTTTTTTGGCGGTTTTCTTGAACGGCATAGCCGGCTGCGGGCGCTGCAGGAGGAAATGAAGAAAGGAAAGCTGCTGGAATGATCACACAACTGTATGACATGACGTTGCATGTACTATTAACGGATAGCGGAGATGCGCTGCTATGGGGTCAGCAAAATGGCCATGACGTTCCCGGCAATCGATTCCGCAAGCTGTTGTTTGCTTGGCACGAACCGTCCTATTACGGAACGACTCTGGAGCTGCAGCAAGCTGGTGAGCTTACAGTGACGGTCCTTCCTGCGGAAATGGTGCTGGAGTTTTTCACCGAGCCGAAATTTATCGGCATCCTTAGGTGGGAGGGTGGCAATGATGCCGTCAATAGCTTGCTACAGGCAGCCCCCATTCTATTAAGAGAAGCGATAGAAGGACGATTTGTGCCTAGCTACAGCTCGTTCCGCAGCGGAAAGCTGCAGTGGACATGGGATTTTGGATCGGAGGAGCTGAAGGAGCTCGATTGGGATTCGTTAAAAAGCCTTGATACCTCGGGAGAGGAGCTATCGGGTCTTCGTTCTGCTTTTTCTGCAGCCGTCTCTGCGCAGCATTATGTCAGCGAAGCCGCCATGGCCGACTTGCGCCGGGATTATCCCGCCTTGTTCAAGGGGCGTGATTCGGCAGCGGCAGTTTCGGCTGCCGCATTTACAGAGGAGGAGTGGCTTGCCTCCTTGGGCTGGAAGCCGGATATGGCCCCCTTTCGTCCTGCGCTTCAACTGCTGGAGCCGGACGAAGAGCAGTACGATTGGCAGCTCAGGCTCGTGCTGCAGGACAAAAGCGACAACACCGTGCTTGTCCCTATCCGCTTGACCTTGGACGGACAAGCCTTCGGGACCTGGGCCAGTGAATGGAGCCCCTATATCCGGGAGCGCTCTCCCGGGTGGGCGGCCAGACTGGCCGCGGCGCTTCCAAGCGCAACTACCGGCAGCGAGCTCTTCGCAGAGCCGCTGAGTGACGAAGCCGCTTGGCGGTTTCTAACCACGGACAGCCGCGAGCTGCTGAGCGACGGCTGGAATGTCATGCTTCCCGGATGGTGGGAAGCAGCCTCCAAGCGCAAGCCCCGGCTGCGTGCGCAGGTCTCCGCCGAGGCGGGCGGCAGAGGCCAGTCGCTGTTCGGGCTGAACGCCCTCGTCGACTTCGATTGGCGCATAGCTATCGGCAACGCTGACCTCAACGAAGCGGAGTTCGCCGAGCTGTTAAGCCGCAAGGAACGGCTGATCCGCTTCCGCGGCGAATGGGTCTACCTGGATCCTGCGCTTCTAGAGCAGATCCGAAGAATTATGGAAAGCATGGATCCGGAAGAAGGCTTGTCCCTGCAGGATGTCCTTCAGCTTCACCTCTTAAGCGAGGTGGGACAAGGGGAGCGTTCTTCTGAAGGGCGGCGGAATGTCGAAGCAGATGAGGAGAACGAAGAAGAGCGAATCCAGATGGAGATTGAGCTGAACTCCCATCTATTAGCGCTGGTTCGACAGCTTGGGCAGCCTTCGGAGCTGACAGAGCTTCCGGTGCCAGAGGGACTGCGGGCTGAGCTCCGGAGCTATCAGCGTGAAGGCTTCACCTGGCTGAGCTTTCTTCGAAAGCTTGGGTTAGGCGCCTGCCTGGCCGATGATATGGGCCTCGGCAAAACGATACAGTTCATTACCTACTTGCTGCACCATAAAGAAGAGTCGGAAGCTCCTGCGCTGCTTATCTGCCCCATCTCCGTGCTTGGCAACTGGCAGAAGGAAATAGCCCGCTTTGCACCCGAATTAAACGTGCAGGTCCACTACGGCAAAGGCCGCTTAAGCGGTGAGGCGTTCCATGCCGCATTGCAGGATGCAGACGTTGTGCTTACTTCTTATACAACGGCACTTCTGGACCAGGAGGTGCTTCAAGAAGTGCAATGGAGCTCTCTGTGTCTGGATGAGGCGCAAAATATTAAAAATGCGCAAAACAAACAATCCGCCGCTGTTCGCTCCCTGAAAGCGCAGCATCGTATTGCACTAACAGGTACACCGATTGAAAATCGCTTATCCGAGCTGTGGTCGATCTACGACTTCCTTAACCCAGGCTATCTGGGGAATTCACGCGGGTTCCAGCATCGCTTCGCCAATCCGATCGAGAAGCATCATGACGAAGTACGAACCCAGCAGCTTCAAAAGCTGGTGAAGCCGTTCATGCTCCGCCGCAAAAAGAACGATCCCGCCATCCAGCTGGATCTGCCGGAGAAACTCGAGATGAAGGTGTATATTAACCTCACCCCCGAGCAAGGCGCGCTTTATGAGCAGGCCGTGAAGGATCTTATGGAACGTATGAAGAACCTGGAAGGAATCGAACGAAAAGGAGCCATCCTAGGAGCCTTAACTCAGCTTAAGCAGCTATGCGACCATCCTGTTCTGTTAACCAAGGAAACTGGATTATCTGAAGAGGTGCTGCTATCCGAGGAGCATCGCGAAGCGTTCATTACGCGTTCCGCGAAGCTGGAACGGCTTGTTGCCATGGTCGACGAGCTTCGGGACGAAGGCGACTCCTGCCTGATCTTCACCCAGTACGTAGGCATGGGCCGCATGCTGGCCGACGTGCTGCGGACGCATCGGGGCGAACCTGTTCTGTACCTGAACGGCAGCACCTCCAAGGCGGATCGGGATAAAATGATCGATCAATTCCAAGCTGCAGACGGGTCGGGACCCGGCATCTTTATTTTGTCTTTAAAAGCCGGCGGCGTCGGCCTCAACCTGACGGCGGCCAATCACGTATTCCATTTCGACCGTTGGTGGAACCCGGCCGTGGAGAATCAGGCAACCGACCGTGCATACCGGATGGGACAAAAGCGCAATGTCCAAGTGCATAAATTCATTTCCCTCGGCACTCTGGAGGAAAAGATCGATGAGATGCTCGAGAGCAAGATGAGCTTGAGCGAGAACGTTATTTCTACTTCAGAAAATTGGATTACCGAGCTGTCGAATGATGAGCTGCGTGATTTGTTCATGCTTCGTCAATCATGGTGATGCTCAGGGATATCCCTGGCAAAAAACTAAGCATCCATCTCCGTCATTTTGACCAAGATGGATGCTTTGTATTCTTATGTACGGAAAATGGTTAAGAGGCTTGCTCTTGAACTTATCGAAATGAGCGGCAGATCAATGACGATATAATGCTTTGCCGTAAAATATGCCTTTGACTGGGTGCAAATAAAACAAAAAAGCACCCACTAAGTGAGTGCTTTGATTCGCTTGGCGACGTTCTACTCTCCCAGGACCCTTCGGTCCAAGTACCATCGACGCTGGAAGGCTTAACGTTCG